>JAZDNP010000011.1:0-25246 GCA_043799565.1 Candidatus Brennerbacteria bacterium
TCTCGGAGCCAAAATAGACCGTGCCGTTCTGGAGTGCATAATAGCAGGGCTTGATGCCCATGTGATCTCTCGCGGCAAAAAATATTTTCTTGTTCTCGTCCCATATTACGAACGCGAACATTCCGTTCAATTTTTTTACGACGTCGTAACCCCATTCTTCGTAGCCGTGGAGGATCACCTCGGTATCACCACGAGTTTTCAATCGGTGACCGCGCCGTATCAATTCTTCTCGGAGCGGCTGGAAATTGTAGATTTCGCCGTTGTAGGTTATCCAAACAGTACCGTCCTCGTTCGCCATCGGGCAGGCGGCTTCCTCGGAGAGGTCTATGATGGCGAGGCGCCTCTGCGAGAGCCCAACCTTTTTGTCGGGCGACAAATAGTTTGCGCCACCGTCGGGGCCGCGGTGGATAAGCGTGTCGCGCATCGCGACAAGCGTCCGTTTATCAACGGTTTTGGAATTTTTGAAATGATAGACGCCGGTAATGCCGCACATAAGGTCTACGCGTTTTTCATGGCGGTACCAATATCTCGTATCTCATCAATAAGACGCTCCTTCATCATATACAGCAGTCCGAAGTAAGCCGTGCCGGAGAGCGCAATCGTGATGAGCACATGGAGGCCCATCCTTTGAAGAAAGAACGCCATAACGCCCATAGCAAGCGAGGCCACGGTGATCTTCTTTAGGTAGCGGAATAGGTGGAGAGGAACAAGCCGCTTGGAGGTTTGCCACATTAGGAATGCGTACATTATTTGGACGGTGAGGGTGGCGAGCGCAGCGCCTACAATGCCGAGAGGAGGGATGAGGAACGCGTTTAAGAGAAGGTTACTGAGCGCCGTGATCGCGATGTATCCCATCATTTTTCTCTGACGGTCGAATACTATCACCAAATTTCCAAGCGCAATGGTGGGAAATACGAACATAGTCGTAGCTACGAGTATTTTGAAGGAAATGGCGCCTGCGACGTATTCGGAGCCAAAGAGGAACGCTATGATTGGTTCTCCCAGCACTATCCCGCCGACGACGAGGGGAAGCGCCATAAGGAGAACGAACGACATTATCCTCTCCGTGACCATCCCGATCCGCTCGTGGTCCCCGCTTCCGACGAACCGGGAAACCGAAGGAAATGTGCTCGAGCCGAGGATGGTGGGAAGTAGGTAGAGTATTTGAACAATCCTTTGTCCCGATGAATAAAGGCCGATATCGTGTGCGGATTTGAGCCATCCCAGCATGACGATATCAATATTTATCATGAACGATCCCAGAATACCGAACAGCGCGACCGGCCATGCGGCCGTGAGTATTTCCTTTACCATTTCCTTCCTGAAATTAGCCACCACATAGGAGAATTCCTTCCGTAAGATGTAGATCGAGGCGAGCATCCCGATACCCGCGCTCGATACATAGGAAACCGCAAGCGCTTCCGATGTCTTCGAGTAAAAGAGAACAACGAACCCGAACGCAGTGATAGCTACGTTGGTGATTAGATTTACGAACGCCTCCCGTTCCATTTTTTCCTGCGCTCTGAAGTACGAGACGCAGAACTCGCGTAGGTTGTCGAAGATAATGAGGAGCGCGATGAGCGGCAAGAGCGTATACACGGCCGCTACATTCGAAACGTAAGGCGCGATGAACACCACCGCGAGTGCCGTGATGCTGATAAGCGCTACTTTTATCCAGAATGCAGTAGCGAAATACTGCGGCGCCTGAGCCGGTTTCTGGGAAACCTCACGAGTGAGGATAGTGCCAACCCCAATGTCGGCGAAAATTGTGAAGAAGCTCGCGAGTCCGAGTGCGTATGAAAAGATCCCGTACCCTTCCGTGCCGAGAACTCTTGCCGCGTAGACAATAACGGAGGCGCGGATGAGGCGACCGACGATCTGGCTCATCGAGAGCCAAAAAACATTTTTCACTACCGTATGACGCGTACCCCGATTTTGAAGAAAAATCCCCTTTAGTTTTTCTACCATGCTATCGATGGTTTATGAAAAAATATCGGATGGTCTTGAGAATAATGAGAAAATCAAGAAAGAGCGAACGATTTTTTACGTAGTAAAGGTCGTATTTCAACTTTTCGTACGCTTCTTCGAGCGAGGTGGAGGGTTTGTAGTTGATTTGTGCCCAGCCGGTGACACCCGGTTTTACCACATGCCGCATTCCGTAGTGGGGGAATTTTTCGTATTCACGCACGAGCCCTACGTTCTCGGGGCGAGGGCCGGTAAAAGAAATATCACCGCGAATGATATTCCAAAGTTGAGGGAATTCATCCGCATGAGTAGCACGGAGAAATTTGCCCACCGGCGTGATACGTACGTCGTTCTTCTCCGTCCACAAAGGTCCTTTTTCACCCTGTTTCATGGTGCGGAATTTATTCAATATGAATGGCCGTCCTGCCTTCCCGGAGCGTTCTGGGCGATAGAGCGCGCTTCCGCGCGAGGTTGTGACAATAAGAAGCGCGACGAGGGCGAAGAGGGGAAGGAGCACTATAAAAAGTGTTGCGGCAAGCACAATATCGAGAATGCGTTTCACGCGGTCATAGACCGGGCGGCGGGTCGTAATATTCTCAATGAACCATTCTTCAGAAAGGTCTTCCAGCGGCACTTTCTCGAATATTGCTTCATAGAATGCGGAAAATGAAATGACGTTCACCTCGCGCGGGATAATGCAGTAAAGCTCGCGCGACACTTCCGCATCGCGAGCAAGAATGGGGTCGATGACGAGAAGGGCAAGATTTTTTGCATCCGCGAGCGATTGGAGTGCATTTCCATTTTTTTCTCCGAGAGTTTGGTAATGTTCCGCCACGCGGTACCCGAGGTGGGGGGAGCGCTCCACCTCTTCCACAAGTTCTGTGATGCGGGGAGAAGCGCCCACAAACACGACCGGTATCGCGCTCGCCTTGAAACGAAGCCGAAGGAACGCCCGCCATCCGTAGGAGAGAAGGAGCGTGAATCCTACGAACAGCGCGAGATTTGTTTTCGGCGTGAGTTCAAAATAGTCGGGGAAAAGATAAAAAGCTCCCATGGACACGATGCCTGCAATTGCGGTCGCAATGGTGGTGGAACGGAAGAGTGTGAGGGATGTGAGAAACGTGCGGAGATGGTAAAGGTCAAAAAGATAGAAGACAAGAATGGTAATCAAAAAGACGGGGATGAAGGACTCTTTGTGGTCGGGAAATGTTGCTCCGAACCCACTTGCTCCATAACGGACAAGAAGCGCTCCCGCGAGTGCCATATAGAGAATTGCGGCGTCTCCTACAAGAAGGAGCCCTTTCTTCCACCCTGACATATTGCCGTATCATAATGGCTTTTTGACTATCTGTCGATATTTTTGTACGATTGCGGCATGGAAGAAACAATGCAAGAAAACGAGGTGAAGAAGCGCGACGTGTTACTCCCGGCGAGTATTATCATTGCGGGAGTGCTTGTTGCGGGAGCGGTCATTTGGAGTTTAGGGAAACGTGCGGAGGGACCGGTGCTCACCGCGGGACTGAATACGCCGGGCAGTCCCAACATTGCCGCAATGCGTGCGGTGGATGAGAGCGACCACGTGCGCGGTTCACGCGACGCAAAGGTGACGATCGTGGAGTACTCGGATTTTGAATGCCCATACTGTAAGAAATTCCATGACATGATGAAAGGAACCCTCGCCGCGTACGGTGAAGATGTTGCATGGGCGTATCGTCAGTACCCCATTGAAGGACTTCATGCAAAAGCGGTAAAGGAGTCGGAGGCAGCGGAATGTACCGCGGAACTTGGCGGAAACGACGTGTTTTGGCGCTTTGCGGACCGTATTTTTGAAGTGACGCCTTCCAATGACGGGCTGGATCCCGCGGAGCTTCCGGTGATAGGGGAATTTGCTGGCGTGTCGAAGAATGTCCTGGAAACATGTCTTGCGACCGGAGCGCAGTCGACGGATGTCGCGGCGACGGTTGCGGAAGCGGAAGGCATGGGTATCCGCGGCACTCCCTATGCGGTGTTTGTGGCAAAAAGCCAGGTGGATGAAAATGACTTCGCGTTTCTTGCGGAGATCAATCAGCAGTTTGCAATCCAGTATCCGGGACAACCGGCGCCGTTCGTGGTTGATGAAGAAAGCGACCGTGTGGGAATGAGCGGCGCATTTCCTTCGGAGCTTGTGGGTCAGATCATAGACGTGCTAATAAAGTAACCAACCATTTTGAACGGGATGAAACAGGTATTGTGGGCGTTGGTCGCGGGGGGAGTGTGGATTGCGGTATCCCCGTGGGTTCTTGGGTTCGCGTCTGCAAATCTCGGCAGGTGGAGCAACGTGCTCATAGGAGGACTTATCGCAATCGGCGCGCTTTCGTTGGCGGTAAAGGGCGAGCGTGACTGAAAATTGAACGACATAAATGTATACGTGTCCAGAATGTGGCTATGCCTCCGAGGAAAACGGGAAATGCCCCGCCTGCGATGTGACGATGGTACGAAGCGATGAAGGCGAGGCAGAAGAAGGTGGAGGAGGGTAGGCGTAGCGACTATTTAAATATATGTACGATCTTTTGATCATAGGCGGAGGACCCGCCGGTGTGGCGGCTGCGGTCTATGCCGCGCGAAAAAAACTGAAAACTGCGATTGTCGCCGATACATTCGGCGGTCAGTCACTCGTGTCCTCGTCTGTGGAGAACTGGATTGGCACGCCGAAAATATCTGGATTTGATCTTGCTGAATCATTCAAATTGCATCTCAAAGCGCAAAGCGGGCTGGATATTAAAGAGGGTGAAAGGATAGTGACAATTGAAGCGAGTGTAAATGGGTTTAAGGTAATGTCTGAAAAGGGAAGCGCGTACGAGACCAAAGCGATACTGCTCGCCACCGGGAGCGCGCGGAAACGTCTGGACATACCGGGAGAGCGCGAACTGGAAGGGCGCGGGGTCGCATACTGTTCCATTTGTGATGCGCCGCTTTTTCAAGGAAAAGATGTCGCGGTGGTGGGGGGAGGTAACTCGGGGCTTGAAGCGGTCGGAGATCTTTTGCCCTACGCACGTCACATCACGCTCATTCACCACGGCGGCATATTAAAGGGAGATCCCGCAACACAGGAACGAACGCTTGCTGACAAAGAAAAGGTGAGTGTGGTGTTGAACGCGGAAACGACAGTGATTACGGGGCATGATTGGGTGGAAGGCGTTTCCTTCCGTGATAAAATCTCTGGAGCAGCCCGAGAGCTCGCGGTGCAAGGCGTGTTTGTGGAGATAGGACTTGACCCAAATAGTGCGCTTGTAAAAAATTTAGTGGATGTGAATGAGCGTGGCGAAGTGGTAGTTGACCCGCGGACAGGCGCAACATCGCACGCAGGCATATGGGCTGCGGGAGATGTAATGGACGGGAAATATCGGCAAAACAACATTTCGGCGGGTGATGCAGTAAAAGCGGTTCTCCACATCTATGAAACGCTTCGTATGATATAATGTCTGTATAAACAAACGGTCGAATTCAACCATAATCTATGAAAAACAATAAAATTTTGGTGTGGGTGGTGGTGGTACTCGCGGTCGCGCTTATCGGGATTGCGGCATGGCAGGTGTGGGGTGGTAGCTCTCCACTGTATGCGGTATATCTTCGCACCGGTGATCTCTATTTCGGTGAGCTCGTGAGGGTGCCATACTTCGGTCTTACGAAGGTGTACCTTCTTCAAGTGAATGCGGCGAACCAAGAGAACCCTGTGAGCGTGCAGAAATTCACGAACGTGTTCTGGAGTCCTGAGGATTTTGTGAAGATAAACCGCGACGAGGTAGTATGGATGACACGCGTGTCGGACGAGAGCCAGTTAGTGCAGGTAATCCGCGCGAACCCTAACCTCGTTCCGTCAGCTGCGCAACAGGCGCCGTCTCCACTCCCAGAAGTTCCCTCAGAAGAATAAGCGTTAAACAAGAACAAAGCCCCGAAAAGGGCTTTGTTCTTTTGGTATCATAGAGAAGGACATGCAATCATTGTGCGCGGGCCAGGTCCCGTTCGTGATAGCCCGCCCCCAAGGCCCTGTTGGGGCGCGCTTCGCGTGGGCGCGATTACGAACGGGACAGGCGACCCTTTCGTTCATTCTTCTCGTTTCCGGCGTCATCCTTGAGGTGGCTATTGCGGGCTCGTTCGTCGCATATTTTTTCAGCGCCTCTGGGTATGGAGAACGGGTGTCCTCGCGCGCACTTGCTGCGGCGCGGGCGGGGCTTGAAGACGCGCAGATACAGTTAGCGAGGAACAAGGAATATGGCGATGGAAGTACGGTGAACTACTCTTTCGCGATAGGCGACGACACCGCGGAGGTGATGGTGTCGCGTGCTACGGATAATAATGCGAACGCGTACGTTTTTACTATCACCGCGGTTGGCACCGCGTTCTCTCGGGAACGACAACTGGTCGGAACCATGGTAGTGGATAGGACGAGTGGTATTGCGCGCCTCCAAGGACTTTATGAGCAGAGTGTTGACTAAGGACACTATGGGGAAAAATATTTCACGCTGGCTTCACCATTTTCTTGAACTACTTTCATCTACACCGAAAGTGGGGGCACTTCATTTGCAAGGGACGACCTTCTCATATCTTCGGTTGGATGGCGCTACGGAAACATTTGCCGTGAAGGTTGAGCCGGGGGTGTTCCAAGGTGGCAAGATGGTGGATCGAGGAAAAGTGCTTGCGGCGCTTGTGGAACTTCGGGCACAGGTGAATGGAGGAGCGGGGAAGAAAGAAGAGGCGCGCGTTGTGGTGGTGATGCCGTCTGAACCGGTGTATACGCAAAGCATCACGATTCCGAACGTGGGTCGCGAGCGGCTTCAGGAATCGGCGTCGTTGAATATGCAGATGGTTTCGCCGATGGGTCGCGACGGTGCCTACATGCACTACGAACTTTTGGAAGAAGTAGACGAACATTATGAGCTGTTGAGCGCTTTTGTGGAGAAGGGAATTGTGGACGATATCCGCGCGGTTTTGGAAGAAGCCGGTTTCTCCCCCATCATATTTGAATTTTCCAGTTTGGCGTTGGCGCGCCTTATGGAACAGACCTTAGGAAGCCGCGAGTTTGCCACGCTCGGTTTCTACCTTTCCTCCGATGGATTGGAATTTTTCATCGTGAAGAAGGGGAAGCTTCATTTCAGCTATTTTCACTCTTGGGCCTCCATTCAAGGAGGCGCTCGGGAAATATCGCGCGAGCTTTTTGACGAAGTGGTGACCCACGAGGTGCAAAAGGTGATAAATTTCTCGCTGGGGAAATTCAAAGAACGTCCCCGCGAGGTAGTTTTGATGGCGCAGGGATTGGAAGAGGAAGTAAAGGCGCTCCTTACAAGCCGTTTTGAGCTTCCCGTAACCTCGCTTGAAGTGGGAGGAGGATTCACGCCGCCGTGGTATGTGGTTTTGGGCGCCGCGCTTCGCGGGAAGACGGACCTTGGGCGTGATACAAGCATCAACCTCGCGCCGCTTTCGTCGCGCGAACTTTTCTTTGAGGAGCAGACGCTCGGGTTTGTGAAGTTATGGAGGAATGTGGCGGTGGGGGTACTCGGACTTTTTGCCCTCTTTTTCGGGGGAAGCGCATATTTTCTCCACCGAACGGAAGCAAACGTAGCGCTCCAACTTTCCGAGTTCACCGCGCGTTTCAATCAAAGCGAACTTACGGATCTCACGCAAAAAGCGGAAGAATTCAACGCGCTGGTACGTTCGGTGCTCGTGGTCACGGAATCGCGGGTGCCGTGGCACGCTACACTCCGGACCCTTGAAGGGGTGCTGGAGGAATATGGAGTAACGCTTGACCGCATAGAGATATCCGGAAAGGGTGGTGGCGCCACGCTTATCGCTCGTGCGCCTTCCAATGACCGACTCCTCTCGTTCAAGAACGCGCTTGCGAGTACGCCAGGATTCTCAAATGTGAATCTCATAGTCGCACAAATCGCCACGCTTGAAGACAATACGGTGGGGTTCACCGTGACGTTCACCCCTACATTCGAGGACTAAGGAGTTCGCGGAACATTTCCGCAATCGTGAGAACGGCCGCTTCGGCGGTTTTTGACATTTGGCGGAGCACGAACGCATCCGCCTTTGTGTGTGGTTGTGATGGGGGACGGATGCCGATGCGCAGTCGCCAAAATTCGTCGGTGCCAAGCGCTTGTATTGTCGACTTGACTCCATGGTGGCCCGCCGCGCCGCGTGCCCATACGAGGCGATATGAACCGAGAGGGAGGTCCGTATCGTCGTGAACGAGGACGATCTCTTTCGGTTTTACGCGGAGTGTGCGGAGCGCGCTTTTTATCGCGGGTCCCGATTCGTTCATAAACGTGCGTAGAACGGCAAATACGCAATGCGGGCTCTTGTGAAAGAGAAAGTGAGTGGATGATTTGAACTTTGTTTCCGGAATTCCGGCAATCGTGACGACCACAAGACGGCCCGCATTATGGTAAGTACGCGCATACTTTGCGCCGGGGTTTCCGAGGCCCACAACGAGTTTTATTGTTTCCAACTTGAATTCTGACGCCATTATCATTAAGATTATCGCATATTTACACATGAGTCCCGTTAGAAATCGTGGTGCCACAGTCACAATGTTTATGAACTACCAAAATTTTTGTCCAGCGAACACCAAACAGTCTAGTAAACTCTACCATTTCTAACGGGATGAGAAAGGTTCTTTGGTCTCTCTTTGAAGTTTTTCAGACGGTGGCAATCGCGGTGGTCGCCGTCTTCTTTGTGCGCACGTTCATTGCGCAGCCCTTTCTCGTTTCAGGCGCTTCCATGGAGCCGACGTTTTCCAATGGGGATTATCTCCTCGTGGATGAATTGGTGTATCGGTTTCGCGAACCGGTGCGCGGGGAAGTGGTGGTCTTTCGGTATCCTGGCGACGACCGCTCTTTCTACATCAAAAGAGTGATAGGGCTTCCCGGGGAACGTGTAACCATCGTAAGCGGCGCCGTAACCGTTACGAAGGATGGAGTGCCGATTGTGTTGCCAGAACCGTACGTGGCAAAGGGACTCATGGCAGGTGATGGAGATGTGACGTTGGGGGAGAGCGAGTATTACGTTTTGGGCGACAACCGCGGTTTTAGTTTTGATTCGCGGAGCTGGGGGCCGTTGCCGAACGACCACATGATCGGCCTTGTTCGTATGCGTTTGTGGCCGTTTTCGTCCGCGCTCGCATTTTCCGCTCCTTCGTATTAACTTTCATGCCGATCTCCAAAAAAATCCCGAAGTCCGTCGTAAAGAAAGCCGCGAAAAAACCGGCGAACGCTTCCCTTTACCAGGGCGTGAAAGGGATGCCCGACATACTCCCGAAGGAGGAGGGATGGTGGAAAGCGTTCCGCGAGGCGGGACGCACGGTTGCCGAACTTCACGATTTCCACCGCATTGAAACGCCGATGCTTGAACCCGCGGGACTTTTTGAAGCGGGCGTGGGCGCAGCGACCGATATCGTGGAAAAGCAGATGTATACGTTCCGCACGAAAGGCAACGATCGTGTGGCCCTTAGGCCAGAAGGAACCGCGGCGGTGATGCGCGCATATTTGGAGCACCACCTCGGGTACTTCGCCTCTCCATTGAAGGTGTTTTACGAGGGACCGATGTTCCGCTATGAACGGCCGCAGGCGGGACGGGAACGCCAATTTCATCAATGGGGATTTGAGGTAATCGGAGATGGGGACCCCGTGTATGATGCGGAGGTTATTCTCGCCACCTTCGCGATTTTCCGTGAGCTGAGAGCTCCGTCGCTCATCGTGAAAATAAATTCCATTGGGTGTAAAGTATGCCGTTCCTCATATCGGGAAAAACTGAAGAATTATTACCGCGCACGCGAGAAGAAGCTTTGTAAGGATTGTGTGCGCCGGTTGGATAAGAATCCCTTCCGCCTTTTGGATTGTGATGAGGAGGACTGTAAGGCGCTTCGTAGTGAAGCTCCCATCTTTCTTGATTACCTTTGCCAAAGCTGTAACACACACTTCAAAGCCGTGTTGGAGCTTGTGGAAGAAAACGGCATTCCTTACGAGCCCGACCCGTTTCTCGTGCGGGGTTTGGACTATTACAACCGCACCGTTTTTGAGGTATGGAGCGCAAATACGCCGGGGGCGCTTGCGGGCGGGGGACGATACGACTATCTCGGTGAAATCCTTGCGGGGCGCCTTATTCCTGGAGTTGGCGCTGCGATTGGGATGGAGCGGGTGATTGCATTTTTGAAGACCATGATGCCAACCCCTCCCATCAAAGAGAGGCCTCGGGTATTTTTTGCAGCGGTAGGCGACCAGGCGAAAAAGGCAAGCTTGAAGCGCATGGAAGAGCTTCGCCGCGCCGGAGTGCCGGTGGTTGAGGCGTTGGGGAAGAGGTCGCTGAAGGGCCAACTGAAAGTTGCGGATCGCTTGAAAGTTCCGCTCGCGCTCATTTTTGGTCAGAAAGAGGTTTTTGAAGGTTCTATCATTGTGCGCGACATGGTAACCGGCGCGCAGGAAACGGCGCTCCTTGAACGGTTTGTGGAGATGGTAAAAAAGCGCTTACGGTAATGGATTGCATATTTTGTAAGATCGCGACAAAGGAAATTCCCTCCGATTTTCTGTACGAAGACGACGCCGTCGTGGTATTTGCCGACATCCGTCCTTCTGCGCCGGTGCACTATCTCGTAGTGCCGAAGCGGCACGTGGCATCGGTTATGGAACTTTCCGAAACCGACCGCAATCTCGCCGGGGCACTCATCTTTGCGGCAAAAAAGGCGGCGGAAGCAAAGGGACTCAAGGGGTATAAGCTTGTATTCAATGTCGGGCGCGAAGGCGGACAGGTGGTAGACCACCTCCACCTCCATCTTCTCGGCGGATGGACGACCCAAGAGGACATTGATGCGATGCCGGCGTGAAAATTTGACTAGTTCGCGGTTACCAGTTACAAATTACTTACTACGATGCCTATCAGAGTTAAAAAGCGCGAAGGCGAGAGCGTGAATACGCTTCTCTACCGTTTCAACAAGCGGGTACAACAGAGCGGGCTCGTGCGCGAGATACGCAAGCGCCAATTCCGCAAACGGGATGTAAACCGGAGGAAGCGGAAGGACTCCGCGCTATATCGGAAAGGGAAACAGGAAACGTTGGTGCGCGAGCGAAAGTTCGGACTAGTAACTCGCGACCGATGACACTACACGAACGGATTACCGCGGATACCACGCTCGCCGCAAAAGGAGGCGATGAGGTGCGCCGCGATACGCTCCGTTTTCTCCTTGCCTCGCTTCACAATCGGGAGATAGAGAAACGGGGGAAAGGCGACAAAGAATTGCTTACCGATGAGGATGTGGCGAGCGTGGTGGAACGAGAAGTAAAAAAGAGAAAGGAGGCCTTGGAGTTCTTCGAAAAGGGGAATCGCCCCGAACAAGCGGCGAAAGAAAAAGCCGAACTCATCGTCCTGGGATGCTACCTTCCCGCAGCGCTCCCGGAGGCGGAGGTGGATGCTCTTGTGGACGAGGCAATCCGCACGACTGGCGCACAAAGCGTGAAGGATATAGGGAAGGTGATGGGGGCGGTAATGAAGGCCGCGAAAGGAGCCCGCGTGGATGCTTCTCTTGTGGGCGCGAAGGTCAAGGCGCGCCTGTCTGCGCAGGTAGGCCTTGTGGGTTAGCTCCTATTACATGGTTTCTCCGCACCTTCTCACGTTTTCGGCATCCCGTCCGCGTTTCGCTCGTGCTGGCCTTTCAGTGCGGCGCGCGCTCCTCGCCTGTATTCCCCTCCTTACCAAGCGCCCGGTGCACCTCGGCGTTTTTTTGGTTTCCGACGCCGAGATGAAAGGCATCAACCTGCAAACACGAAGGAAAAATAAACCAACCAACGTACTCTCTTTCCCCGACGGCGGAGCCGTCGTGGGTCCACGACAAAGTCGGGATGAAGTAATACCCCACCCCGATCTCCCGAAGAACGTGAAGGTGTTGGGAGAGATATTTCTCGCGCCGGACTTCATTGCGCGGAAAGGGGAGGACCTCACGGCGCTCGCCGTGCACGGGCTTCTCCACCTTTTCGGGTATACGCACGGGAGGGTGCGTGATAGGATAGAAATGGAATCAAAAGAAGACGAACTCCATGGCCTATACCGTAACAGGGTTAGACGTAGGTTCCGGGACGGTGCGCGCCGTGGTCGCCGAGGAGAAAAGTGACGGAACATTCCTCGTACGCCACGCATTCGCGCGCCCCGCGGCGGGTTTTCGCCGCGGAGTATTGGTGGATGTGGAAGACGCGACTCACGCACTCCGCGAAGTGGCACTGGAACTGAAAAAAGTATCGCGCCGCGCGATGCAGAATATATTTGTGAATGTTGCAAGCGAGCACGTCCGCGCGCGCCTTTCTCGCGGCATCGTCGCGGTGGCGCGTGCCGATCAGGAAATACAGGACGAGGATATTGAGCGCGTTATAGAAGCGTCGCGTGCCATAAAATTGCCGCCGAACGCGACGGTGTTGCACAGCATCGTGCGCGAATATTTTGTGGATGACGTGGGCGATATCGCGGACCCGTTGGGTATGAATGGGAGCCGGCTGGAGGTTTCCACGCTCATCGTGGAGGCATTTGCACCGCACGTGAATCTTCTGGTAAAAGGACTGGACCGTGTGGGACTCAAAGTGGGAGGACTTATTTTCAATCCACTCGCGGCCGCAAAGAGCGCGCTTTCCAAGCGACAGAAAGAACTTGGATGTATGCTCATTGATTTCGGGATGGGCACGACCTCGCTCGTGATGTACGAGGAGGGGAAGGTGGCACATGTGAAGAGTATACCCATCGGGATGGGGCACGTGACGAACGATATCGCGGTGGGACTCCGCACCTCCATTGATGTCGCGGAACGTTTGAAACTGGAATTTGGAACCGCCTCGACGCGGGATGTGAATAGGCGTGAAACAATTCCCTTTAGGGAATTCGACCCTTCGGCGGATACGGAGATTACCAAGCGATTTCTCTCCGAGATCATCGAGATGCGGGTAGAGGAGATACTGGGGCTTGTGAAGGCGGAGATAAAGTCGATGGAGCACGGTATGGAATTTCCCGGAGGCGCGGTATTGGTAGGCGGCGGAGCGAAGCTTTTGGGACTCCCCGCACTCGTGAAAGCGGAGCTTAAAATACCCGTGCAGGTCGGTATTCCTTATCTCCACGAGTTCCAAATCGAGAATTCCGCGCACAGAGATTTCTTGGAAGACCCTCGCTCAGCCACAGTGGTGGGCTTGGTGCTCTGGGGCGGGACGATGCGGGAGAAGGAAATGGTGCCCGGAGGCAACTGGGCGAAGAAGTTGCTTGGATACCTCAAGCCGTAGTACGCTTTTCATAACACGTATGGCAAAGCGCCGCACAAAGAAAAAAATCCCGTCAAAGAAGAAAACAAGCGTTCCTCGCGTGAAGCAAGGGAAGGGAATATTCACGCGTATCAAAGTGGTGGGCGTAGGTGGTGGCGGTGGCAACGCGGTATCGCGCATGATGGTGGAGAGTGATCGCATTCGTGGCGTGGAATTCATCGCGGTGAACACCGATGCACAGGACTTAGACCACACGAACGCGCACAAGAAGATCTATATAGGACGTGCGCTCACGCATGGGCTCGGTGCGGGCATGAATCCTGAGATAGGGAAACAGGCGGCCGAAGAAAACCGCTCAGAACTCGGCGAGGCGCTGGACGGCGCCGACGTTGTCTTTCTTACCGCGGGTTTCGGTGGCGGTACGGGTACCGGCGCTTTGCCGGTCATCGCCGAGGTCGCACGCGAGAAGGGGATTCTCACGCTCGCCGTCGTCACGCGGCCATTCTCCTTTGAAGGAGGCCAACGGATGAATATCGCGCATGAAGGACTTGCGAGGTTGAAGGACAAAGTGGATTCGCTCGTGGTCATTCCGAATGACCGCATTTTCAGCATTATCGATAAAGACACGTCGGTGACGAAAGCGTTCGGCCATATTGACGATATTTTAAAGAGCGCGGTAAGGGCCATTGCCGACCTCGTGAACGTGCCAGGCATCATTAACATTGATTTCGCGGACATCAAGACGACGTTGAAAGACGCGGGAACGACGCTTATCGGCATTGGCGTGGCGTCCGGTCCGGAGCGGGGGACGAAGGCAATGGAGCTTGCGGTGAACTCCCCGCTTCTTGAAACCTCCATGGAAGGTGCGCGTGGGCTCCTTTTCAGTATTGCGGGCGGGCGCGACCTTAAAATGACGGAAGTGCACGATATCGCAAAGGCGGTTTCCGGGAACATGGATTCGGGCGCGCGCGTTATCTTCGGAGCTTATTACGACCGTGCGCTTTCTGAAAAAAGCATTAAGGTGACGGTGATTGCGACAGGTTTCAGTGGTAATTGGTCAGGCGGGAGCCGTCTGCCGCTCCAGCCGCTTTTTGCGAAGGATGTCGCGCCGGCTCGTTCTGCAAACATACCCGCATCTTCGGCGAAGGCGAAGAAAGAAGAAGAGCCGGAGGAAGAACCTCTGCCGCCTACGCCCACAAAAGAAGACCAGTGGGATATCCCCGCGTTTTTGAGGAAGAAGAAACGAAGATAGAACCGGCCGCCTGTGGCGGCACCATGGCGGTTATATCGATAAAGTGCGCCCCACCGGGCGCACTCGTTTAAAGGCGGTCCCTTGGACCGCACCGATAGCAAAACCGCCCGAGGGCGGTTTTTCTTTTATCCTCACGTTGTGCCTCCTGCAGGGATCGAACCTGCGACCGTCTCCTTAAAAGGGAGCTGCTCTACCAACTGAGCTAAGGAGGCAATTGGTTTTTCCTATAGTACCTTCGGATTTCGGTTTTCGCAATCGTTTAGGTAGGATTGAACGTACATGGCGTATAAAGAAAAATTTTCCCTCGCGGTCATTATTATAGCGGTTAGTTGGTTTGTGTGGTGGGGGTTCAGCCACTACGAGATCCCCATCCCCAATCCGCCCGTTCGTGAGGAAGAGATTGTTCACACTTTCACTTTCTCCACGGTCTCGTTTCGTGATGTAAAGGCGCTCTACGCGACGGCGGCGGTCGCGGCTTCCCCGCGTCATTTTGGTTCTCTCACCGCACTTGCGAAGGCGACGGAGGTGAACGCTATCGTGGTAAACATAAAAGATGGTGATGGGGTGTATCTCGACGAAAACATGCGGCAGGTGGCAAAAACGCTCCACGAAAACGGCATCTATCCTATCGCGCGTGTGGTGGTGTTCCAGGACAATGAGCTTGCCGCGCGGCGGCAGGACCTTGCCTTGAAGAATGCCGATGGCACGCTGTGGGCATCGGGTCGCGGGAAATATCGGTGGGTGGATCCCGCAAATCGTGATGTATGGGACTATAACGTGGAAGTCGCGCGGAGCGCTTTGGACCTCGGGTTCTCGGAAGTGAACTTTGACTACATTCGTTTTCCTTCTGATGGCGATGTGAACGCGGCAGTGTTTCCTTCGTACGACGGCACGCGTCCCGCGAACGTCGTGATGAGAGAATTCTATGAATATCTCACACGTGAGGTGAAGCGGACGCATCCCGACGCGGTACTTTCCATAGACCTCTTCGCCTATTCATTTCTCCGTTCGGACGGACTTGGGGTTGGCCAGCGCCTCGCGGACGCTGCGGAATTCTTTGATGTGGTGTCGCCAATGGTTTACCCTTCGCATTTCTCGTCAGGAAACTTTGACTTTCCGAATCCTGCGGAACATCCGTATGAAGTGGTATACCGTACGTTGAACGGTGGGAAGATTTTCATGAACGCATCGTCAACCGCAATCGTGCGACCGTGGCTTCAGGATTTTGACATCGGTGCTACATATGATGCGCCAGCGGTGCGCTCACAGATACAGGCGACCATAGATGCGGGAGCGGGGGACACGTGGATGATATGGAACCCCGCGAACGTCTACGAGTGGAATAAGTTTTTGTCCCAATAATGATACTGCCTACTATAATCTAATATAGTAGGCAGAGTGGGGGGGTGGTGGAGGCTAAGGTCGGAAGTTGAAGTCGGGGATTAGGGGCGGAAATGTTTCGGCGGAGTGCCGATGCCGCGCTTCACGGCGCTTATAGTAACGCTCGTCACATCAAGTGTGTGGCCGATGGCTTGATAGCTCTCCCCGTGCTCCAGGAGTATCGCAATAGCGAGACGTTTCTCAAGCGCGATGATTTCGGCTGGAGTGAGGACTGCGCGGAGCGCCGCGAGGAGGACATCGTCGGTGTGCGCGTTCCCCACGAGGCGCGAGAAGCGTTTCCACGCTTCTTTCTTCAATTCCCCCTTCAGGCGGTTTTTGTTCACGCGGACCATATAGTGATTACATCATACCACGCTCGGTATATTTTATTATAGTAGGCTAGGTTGGGGGGAGAGGCGGAGAGGGAAGCGGAAGGGGAAGTTGAAAAGGCGAAGGCAGTGAGGCACAATAGAAGCGCACTTTTCGAAGTGCCGTATTCCCCGGTAGCACAATGGTAGTGCGGCGCCCTGTTAAGGCGAAGGTTGTAGGTTCGAATCCTACCCGGGGAGCCAGTTGCCTCTTACCATAACCTTCTTAGACTTAAGTAAGTCTTGCATTAGCCGGGAGGGTAATGCTTTGACGATTTGGCGGTCTTGGACAAGAAATCGATCCCAGAACAGTCCGAGATATGCTCGTTTGAGTTCGTAGTTTGCTGATTTGTACCCCTCAGTTATGTCCCTTGCTATCTGAAGCACATCCCGGACGACATCCATATCATTCTCGTGCTTGGAGTCCAGTTCGAGCAGCTGATTTTGAATGCGACTCACTTCCGTATTAAGCTTGTCTCTCAAGCGCTTAAAGTCGTGGTCGTGGATAGTGCCTGAAAGAAGTTTTTCCTCTGCCAAATCCCTCTTTTGCTCCAACCCGAGTCTTTGATTGAGAAGCGTTCTTTTTTGAGCCTCCGTTTCTTGTCTTGTCTGCGAGTGTAATTTGCGGGTTTCGACGAGAAGCATTTGCACGAATTCGTCGCTGAACTGGATATTTTGAAACGCCTCCTCGACTTTGCACTCAAGCACAGAAGCATCAATATTTTGCCCCTCGTTTGTGTGGGGCTTTTCCTGGCCCCGCCTCCCTCTGAAGTCGCAGTGGTAATAGACCAGATTCCGAGTTCCATGTTTCTCAGCTGTGAATCTTCCCCCGCAGAGATTACAAAAAGCAAACCCCAAAAGAAGAAAACGGTGTTTTCTTCGTCGTGAAGCATGGAAGTTATGAGCATCCAGAATCCGGAGAATTTGCCTGTGTTCCTCGAGGGTGATCATCGGCTTGTGATTCCCCAGTTTTTCTTGCCCGTTCCATTTCATCATTCCAGCGTAGAAGGGGTTTCTTAGCGTGTTCGTCATGATACTGTTGCATACCTTCTTGTTTGAATAGGATTGCAGCCCCTGCTCGAAGAGTGCGTCGGATACTTCTATCGCCGAGTAGTTTCCCGTGAGATAGAGTTTCAGCCCTTTGCGTATAAGATGCCAACGATGTGGATCCGGCACAACGATCTTTTTCCCCTCTTTCTCTTCGCTCATATATCCAAGCGGGGCCCAACCGGGCCACCATCCCAATTCGAATTTCTCCTGAAGCCCCTTCCTGGTTTTGCGGCTATTGATGTCGGATTGAAATTGATTCACGCTTGCAATAATTGTGTCGATCATATTGCCTTCAGGGCTGTCGTCGAGCATTGGCTGGGCGACGGAAATAAGCTTTACGCTTGCTTTCTGGAGGAGCGCCTTAATAGTCAGATGATCGATTGTGCTCCTGGCTAGTCTGTCGGTTTCCTGAATGATGACGGCCTGGACGGGTTGTTCCCCTTGCACATGGGCGAGGAGGGCTTTGAGTGCTGGACGATCAAGGGATGTGCCACTTCTACCGTCGTCTCGGTAGACTGTAGTCACCGCAAAGCCGCTTCTCTTTGCAAAATCACGGCAGAGCTTCTCCTGCGTTTCCAATGAATATCCCTTCTCAGCCTGCTCGTCAGTGGAAACACGGCAATATATGAGCGCATTTGCTCCAGAAATGGATGTCATGGGGAGATTGTTCGCGGTACCCTAACGTACCGCTTGCGAATGTCAAGCGCGTGATTTGTCATTGAGGATGAAAGTGTGGGCCTACAGTCACGAGTAGAGAAAACCGGCTGAAGGCCTTGTTCATACGGGCTTTTGATTGAGTTCTCTTTCTCAGAATAAGTGATCAGAGAGTCATCGATGGAGGGGGTGACATTTGCCCTAAAAGGCAAAAGTGCCAATTCATGCTCTGGAATCACTGACGAAAGGAAGCCCTCGCAAGTGGGCAATTGCCATTCTATGTCGTTTTCGATACCTTCATGTAGCAATGGTGGAGAAAGAGGCGGAAGACTGCTTATGAACTAGACAGAAGAGATGACTAGATGAAACATCTAAACCCGCGGAGAATTCATTTTGAATCTGCCTGCGGGTTTTTTCCATTTAGAGGGGGTTCTTCAGAAATGCAAGCAAAGCCAATCATTTTCGTTAGTTCGACGGTCAAGAAGTTCATGAACAAGGATGATCTTGTACATTGGGGAGCTTGGAGCTATGATCAAATGCGAATGGTAGAACAGTCTTAACTGAAAGGTTTTTACCATTGCATACGCGATAGTGCGATCCGCCGGAACACCATATCGGCGGCAATGTGGTTCGTACACAAAGGGACCATCAAAAAAGGAACCATATATCCACTATGAACAAACAGAGGGTTTTAGACTTCCTGAAACTTCATCACGAGGCCTTCTTCAACGCTAAGCCTTACGCAGACGAAACAGCACATCCTGCCCCATCTGATTCGAGGGCATGGTCTCAAATTCTCGTCAGTTTGATCACTGACATTAAGGGACTCGCACGCGAGAAGGGGGCCGATCTAGCAGACGGTTCAGATGTTAAAGCCGCAAATACTTGGGGTGCTATCGATACCCCGCGATTCAATGGTGTCATAAAAGCTGGTACGAAAAGCGTAAAGGCGGGTAAGTTGGAGTATTTGGATGATCTCCCTTACCTGTTTTTCGTTTTATGGGACAACGAGCCGGCCAATAATCGTGAACGGTGCCGAGTTTGGGCTGTGAGGACACAACATGACGAAAAGTTCAGGTCGATGTGCAGGTTATGGTACAAGCAACGAGCCGAAGGGAAGATCATCAGCAATAATTTTCAGCTTCACCCGCCACGTGGAAAGAACTCCGACGTGTTCAGGAACACTTGCGGAAACTTGAACTATCCGCTCCTTTTTGCCGCGGAATGGGTCAGAGGCACGTACGAGATCACTCGGCACGATCCGGAGGTCTTGAAGCGGGGCACCTGCACAAAGGCGGATTAGGACACGAGTTCGAACATCTTCCTTTTGAGGTTCGTGATCTCGAATTTAAGGGCGTGAACGGCCCCGTGCTTCTTCTCATATTCCTTGGACTTCGCCACAAGCTCTTTGTAGGCTTTCGTGTTTCGTTTCGGCACTGGCACGAGAATGTTCGCCAAATCCGTTGACTTGATTCGGTTGTGCGATGACGATGTGCCGGAGGTCAAATGGTTTATCTGTGCCTGCACCGATGGCAGCATGAGGAGGAGTTTGACCCCGTAGTTGTTGATTTCGGTCCGTGAATCGATGATTTCGAACTCCGTCGAACAGGTCAGGGGGAAATCCAAATCGGGAACGACCAGCGCCCTCGGGATCCTTGGGTTGATTTTCGAAAATAGTAACTCACCCGGTTTACACGGTATCCCTGGGTATTTTGGTTTGTATGTTAAGAGCTCTTCCAAGTTCAAGTCATCCCCGCTCACGACGTGGAGGACACTGATACACTTGCTGTTGTGTGATATGTACTCCAGGCGACGCTCCTTGGTCTTAAACTCTGCGATGTCGATTAGGCGCACGAGCTCAACGTCTTTCTCACCGCTCTTCAGAACATCGATTGCGTGAAAGCGTTGGGCATGAAAATGGCTGGGAGTCCAAGAATTGTCTTCGAGAAGCCGTGGGCTAATGATCACGCAAGACGGTGTTTCGCTTATGACCTTGTGATCTTTCGCCCCAAGTGGGTGGTTGTTGGTCCGATACGCTTCAACTATTTGCACAAGGTCGTTTGTTCCCACTTCTTTCTTGATCGTGGCACCCTTTCGCGTACTCACTTCGAAGCCGATCTGTTCACTCTTTGCGATGAAGACGCGGTCATTGGTGGCTCGATCGATCTTTTCAATATAGAGGATGCTGGTTTTCGTCCTTGTACCAGCCTGAGCAAACGCGACCGCTGGCAACTCAACGATACCGCGGATGCGAAGGTGTCTATTCATGGCCAGCCGGTGACGCAGCGTGGCGTTCAAACCGGCAGAAGAAATCACCCCGTCGGGCAGCACAATGAGCAGCTTCCCATGCGGTTTCAGTAAGGACAAGCAACGGTCGAGAAAGAGCGTCTCAGAACTGAAGTTGGAACCATTATTCAGTATGAGATCGTGCAGCAACGGATAGTTTAGTTTAGCGTTTGCCCTGAGTTCGGTGCTCGCGAATTTCGCGCCGAAGGGTGGATTGGTCAGAATGAGATCCACCTTACCTTGGTAATGGTTCAGAATCGAATCGCCGACGAGAGAGTTCCCGCTTGAGATCGTATGGTGGCCGCTCCCTAGCATGAGCATGTTTATGTGCGCGAGCCGGACCATGCGGGCAACCTTATCTTGACCGACAAGCGTAAGTTTGCGGGGGTCGATGAACTCATCTTCTTTGTTTTTTTTATAGAAAGCCGAGAGGAACGAACCCACCCCGCAACACGGGTCGCAGAGGACAAATTCGTTGCCCTGTCCGGCCGTGCGTTCTTTCTTCAGGTCGAAGACGGCGATGCTACACATCAACTCCACGGCTTCAGGCGGAGTCATGTACTGGGCATCTTCGATGTGATTTCGAAAATTATCTCGAACGAAGTGGCCGAAAGACTCGTTGAGGAGGTCAAAATTAACCTTCGATTTCTCCTTATTGGAGACGCTCTCAACGGAAGTCACCACAAGTTTGAGCAAGGCGTATGCAAACCGATTGTCTTTGTCGTCGATTTGCAGGGAAGGTTGGTTTCCGAAAATGGAGGAATTGTCGGAGGTTCGGAACTCATCGGCCCCGGCGACCCGGTGAAAGAGCTCCTTCAGTCGCGGGACAAGCGGATAGGTGTCGTCGCTTTCAAAGCGTCGGAGAAGCTCCCTGATGGAAAGGTCCGAGGGGGTGGCAGATTGCAGTTGGTAAACATGGATCGCTATGTATTTGGCGATTTCTTCCAGTTTGGCGTTTGAATCATCGAAGCGGCCGTATTTGTGGAAAAGCTCTCTTAGCTCGGAAAGATGCGAATAGAAGGTTTGATTGGTAGTCATATGAAATTGATTATAATCTAATCGGAGATGATAATCAATGGTTTTGGAAGCCTTCGTTGCCGTGGAACGATTCGAGAAAAACCGTGAGAGCCACCTTCGAGGAAAAGACATACGAGAATTACTTCAACAGTGAGCTCGACAGGCGCACAGAGATCTACTTTCCGTGGGGGCAAGTTCAGGAAGGGCATCTAGGGTTTGATTCCTCCGCATTTTCCAGGAGCCGCCGGTTGTGGCGCGGGCTTGGTCATCCTTTCTGGTTTTTCCCACCATTCGGTGGAATTGAACTTCAAGAGATCGCGGATGAGATGGAGCAATTCTTAGGCATTGAGATTGACCATGTGCCGACTATGAAAGCCAATCTCCTCTTTCAGTACAAGAAACCCGAGTACATTACGACCCATCTCGGAGCGGAATGGCGACACTGGAATGCGCCGTATTACAGGTACGACATTTACAGGAAACAACAAGATCTGTTAATGCACATCCATTCGACCTTCGGGACTCGCGCACTGGTTCTGTACGCGTCTCCGGCAATTCATGACGTCAACGATTTGGTAAAGGCTCATATTGCCCTGCAATTGCTTGATCGATCTAATTTCAAGAGGGCATCCGATTTGGATTCCCATGAACGCAATACCTACATTCAGGCTGGAACATACTCAATTGCATGCAGTGAGCCGGAGCGAATCGGCAATCTTGACCTCCTCCGAACATTGGAAGAACTGTCGAGTGACGATGAGACCAAAAGAGATGAGAACAATCAGGACTTCATCATCAACTTCCGAAGGAGAATCGCTTCGCTGATGTCCGAAGATGGATACTATTCAGAATCATTCCGAATGTTGAATGAGTCGATTGCAAAACTCGAAAGATACCAATTGCTCTATAGTTTCCTTGTCATGCGCAATTTCAGACAATTGACGGCGATACAATGGCTAGTAAAGACATAGGCCCGATCTTATTGAATATTCGCACCATTATCGGATCAGTTTCGTCGCTTCCACAAATTCTCGCGCCTGCAGCCGGTAGAGGAGTAGAGGATTAAGATGTTTTTCTGATACTCCCCACAAGTTCTCCGACCAAGTGCCGATATTGGGCGAGCAGGTTCTTAAACCCCTCATACGTATCCGATTGACGCTGGTACAGCCGATCCTTCGCTTGTGTCAGCAGCGCTTCCTTCAAAGTGTCTTCCAAGCCCTGGCGAGTTCCAAGACTGGCCACGGTTTCCTGATAATCATCAACAAGCAGATCAATGGCCTGCTCATTGACCTTATTCATGTTTCGCGTCAACACTTCGGACGTTGCGATAAGATTGGCTGAATATCGCGAGCCGAGCATTCCTTCCTCTTGCTTCACCGAGATCCGGAGCGAATTCCCCAGAGCTTCGATGATCTCGCTCCGCGCTTTAATTGCAAGGGTCTTGGCCTCCTGAATGGCGCTCGCCTCCCTTTTTCGCCCCATAAAGAGCTGCTCAAGAATGTTTGGTTCCTCGAGTTTGTCGAGAAGCTTGTTGATGTAATTGAGGCGCTCCTCAAGGCTTAGTTTCTTCAGTTCCTCCTCGCTGAAGAGACTGACGATGGTTCTGTTGGTGGGTTGCGGGAGGTTTTGATTCTCCTGGGTCATGCTGTCTTCACTCCTTCCTGAATAAGTTGTTGGTCGATCAGTGAGTCTATCTCCCCGGAGAGGTATGTGATGGCCTCTTGTGAGAGCTTGCTTTTCCTGATTTCCTCTTTCGCCGCGAGAAGTTCATCTAGAATTGATTGCCGGAGATCGTCCTCCAGATGAAAACGCGTCGTAGCACCGGACAACTCCTTCGAAGCTCGCAGACCCGTGACATAGGTGGCAATTATGGCGACCACATGCCTTGCCATGGCCTGCTGGCCTTCGGGGGGATACGCCGATGCCGCCGTGAGTTCATGTTCGAGGTTCAGGGATTGCGGCCGCGCTCTCCCGGCGGCGGGTGACTGAAGCACGAATCCGATGCCAGTGATAGTGATGGGGAATAGGAGGGCGATGAGAGCCGCGAAGGCACTGCGGGTCGTAAAGATATTCGACATGATGTACTCGACCGTGGAGGATGGCAAGGGGACGTTTTCCTTCTGGAGTCCGGCGACGTCTCCGATCAATCCCTTTTCACTAGCTTCCAATTGACCAACCTCCTGGACACGTCGTGAGAAGTCGCCATGGAGTCCTGCTTCAAGTCGCGTGAGATCAACTTGAAGCCTCGTGCGTTCTTGAATGAGAGACCGCTGTTCGGTTTCTCGGAACTTCCGGAGACTGCGCCGCTCATTGATTTCTCCGGCAAGTGCTGCTGCGGCTGACGTGTCGGCGACAAGCAGGGAGGCAATATCCTGGTCCATTCCGGTGCGCTCCTCTCTTCGCGCAGCGAGCTCAGTAGTTATTGCGTTGATTCTTTGGGTGATCCTCTCGATTTGATCCTCTCTCTTGTCGAAAGATTCCGACTTCTTAGTTGCGAGCAGAGTCCGTAATTCCCGAAGCTGCGTTTCCTTAGCAGCGATCTGCGTCCGGTTGCGCTCGGCAACTTTGTCCCGTTCCTCGGCCAGATTCCCGTTTCGAACGTCATAGTATACCGATGTAACTGTGAACGACTGGCACATGAGGAAGAGCCCAAATACAAGAATCCTATCCGGCAGATCCGCCATTTGCCAAAAATTCCGGGCAAGCTGAATGCTCGCGAATTCCAGCGCTGCTAGGAACAGAGGCAACATGAAGAGGTGTGCCTGATCGAGAGGAACCGAAGTGAAAAGCGTTGCGCCGGTCGCGGGCAAGGAGGCAATGTCCCTAAAGAAGTTCACGGTGAAGGGGAGAACCACGAGCGTGTAGGCCGCCGCGAACCCCGCGACTGCAAAGGATTGAGACAGTGTTCTCTTGGTGCGCACTGTACCGACAGAATAGTGTGAAGTGATGCTCCTCATTTTAGTAAACCTTCTTTTTCTTGATTTCCTCGGCTTGCTTCTTGACCATTCTCATCTCGTCCGGATTCAAATAGTCCCACGCAGTCTGCATTACCTTCGCATACAAGACCTCCATCGTTGTCCCTATCGGCCGTGCGACGCCGTTGTCGGAGAGATCGACTTGCGTTGGACGGTTCCAATACTGCTTCTCGCCTTCCCAAGGGATGAGACCAGGTGGGATCTCGATACTCTTTGACCACATCCGCTCCTTCGAAAGACTCTCAAGGAGTGAGAGC
Organism: Candidatus Brennerbacteria bacterium; assembly: GCA_043799565.1. GTDB lineage: Bacteria > Patescibacteriota > Minisyncoccia > UBA6257 > GWB1-50-10 > DYGI01. Next base: position 24,469 of record JAZDNP010000011.1, read on the forward strand.
GTAATTCGGCCACCGATTACAGCCTCTCCTTTAAGGGAGTATTTCGACCTCGTTTCCAAGCTTAGAAGAGGCGCCATCTCTTCCTTCACGGAAAGATTCCTGAACTCGAGGGTCATTTCGACGGTCGGCTGAAGAACAAGATCGGACCCCTGTTTATCGGGGAAAATCATTTCATCATATGATCCGAACGGCCCGCGGACGGTGAAACCCCGCGCATTGACGATTTCCACGAAATCCCGTGCCATGTTTCTCGATATGTCCGTGAACGGCCACACTCTCGTCCAGTCCTTATTCTCCGAGTACGATGAATTGACGATGGCAAACGTGACTCCTGCAGAAGCCGATGGGGCCACCGAGGGAGGCGTGAAGTCAAATGTCGGAGGGACATAAGGCGGAGCTTCCTGTTTCCTGGCTTGCCGCGGAACGCATCCGTGAATGAGGACGATGCACGACAACAACACCGCTCCAAAAAGGAATGTCTGAGGGTTTTTCATATCCTTGTCTCCTTTCATCGTGATAAGTGAATGATGCCGGTGTGATCCGGCGTTGTTTGGACCGATACAAAAAGCAAAAAGGCGTGAACTCTAACGCTCTCAACCCAAGCCCTGTCACAGGCCCATCGTGAAAACGCTTCGAGCCACGCCCTTTTTGAGGGCGCAGTTCGAGCGACTGTTTCACGATTGTGAATAGTGACAGTATTCGGGTTGAAACAGTAGCCGAAGCTACGCTATATTTTTAGAATGCTATCTCCGGCAGCTGCGATGAGATGGTGGGGGGA
>JAZDNP010000012.1:0-4870 GCA_043799565.1 Candidatus Brennerbacteria bacterium
CTTTCAGAGGGTCCACAATACCCGCTTCTTTTAAGTTTCCTGTTTTATTCGTAATGCCGTTGAAACCAAGCCAGACATCACCGCCTTTTTCCTTCGCCGTCGCAAGTTCACGGAGTACCACGGAGGGTGACTCGCCACTGTTCGAGACAATCGCCGTAAGCGGAGCTTCGAGCGCGCGGCGCACAATCGCGCGCGCACCCGCAACAGCCGATGTTATATTCTCCCCGCCGGCGGGCATATCCTGCCCCACGACATCACGCACCACGTTGAAAAGCGCAATGCCGCCGCCCGGCACGATTCCCTCTTCCATCGCCGCGCGGGTCGCTGACACCGCATCTTCCACGCGCTGTTTCAATTCCTTCTGCGCGGACTCGGTCGGCGCACCCACTTTAATCACCGCGACGCCGCCCGCGAGTTTGCCCAGCCGTTCCTGAAGCTTCTCCTTGTCGTAATCGGAGTCGGTTTTCTTAATTTGAGCCTTGAGCTGTAAGACGCGCTCATCAATCGTTTTTTTGTCGCCTTTACCGCCCACAATAGTGGTATTGTCCTTGTTCGCCACCACGCGATGCGCGTGCCCCAATGCGCTTACATCCACATTCTCGAGTTTCTTCCCCACCTCTTCCGAAATGAATTGCGCGCCTGTTACAATCGCGATGTCCTGCAGCATTTCCTTCCGGCGGTCCCCGAAGCCCGGCGCTTTTACCGCAAGCACCGTGAAAATACCGCGCAGTTTGTTCACCACAAGCGTTGCGAGCGCTTCGCCCTCCACCTCGTCCGCAATAATCACGAGTTCTTTCTTTCCGCTCGCCACAATTTTTTCGAGAAGCGAGAGAATGTCATTGATTGCGGAAATTTTCTTGTCGGTTACGAGGATATAGGGGTCTTCAAGCACCGCCTCCTGCCGCTCGGCATTCGTCATCATGTAGGGCGATACGAATCCCTTGTCAAACTGCATCCCTTCAACGATTTCGAATGAGTTGCCTATGGTATTCGAATCCTCAACGGTGACCACGCCCTCCTTGCCGATTTTCTCCATCACGGTCGCGATAAGCCCGCCGATTTCTCCGTCCTTCGCGGAAAGCGTCGCCACTTCCTTCACTTTTTTTGTGTCGCTCAACACCTCCCGCTGGGCTTCAAGTTTCTTTATGACCGCCTCGCTCACCTTTTTGAGTTCCTCTGCGAGCTGGATTACATTAAATCCTTTCTCGCGAATCACTTTCTCGCCTTCGTCGATCATTGCGTGCGCAAGCACCACTGAAGTGGTCGTGCCATCACCCACGTTATCGTTTGTCTTATCCGCCGCCTGCTTGATGAACTCGGCGCCGAGATTTTCATATTTATCCTCGAGCTCCACTTCTTTCGCGACCGTCACGCCGTCAAATGTAACCTGAGGAGCACCGTATCCTTTCTCAATTACCACCGCCCGCCCGCGGGGCCCCAGCGTCATCCGGACTGCTTCCGCAAGTTTGTCGATGCCGCGCTTCAATGCCACCCGCGCGTCTTCGTTAAATTTAATGCTTTTTGCCATCGTAATTATTCAATAATTGCCAAAATATCGTCCTCATCCCCTACTAAATACTTCTTCCCGTCGATTTCAATCTCGTCGGGACCGTATTTTTTGAAGAGAACTACATCGCCGACCTTGACCGATATTGGCACGCGCTCACCCTTCTCGTTCAACTTTCCCGGACCTGTTGCAAGCACCTTGCCCCTCATCGGCTTCTCCTTCTCCGCCGTCTCGGGAAGCACGATTCCCGACTTCGTTGTTTTCTCCTCGTCAAGCGGTTCCAAAAACACGTGATGGGATAATGGTTTGAAGTTCATAATATGAACTTTAACGATGACCATAACGGTAACTATGACGGCATCCGCATTTGTCCGTCATCAGTCATTGTTATCGTCATTTGTTAATGACTGGCACTCCCGACTAAAGAGTGCTAACAAGAGTATTCTAGCCGCATGCGGAGAGGTGTCAAGCCCCGTAATGAAACTCCGACCAACACAATATCATTAAAATGATTCGGACTCCCGCGACATTTGTCGAAGGAGTCCGAGATTCAGAATTCCAAAATCCAAGGGTCAAAGGGCAAAAATTCCAATGCCCCAAGACCCGAGTGCCTGCTACTTGCTCACCTCGCTGTCGCTCCGGCGAAGCTGGCCGGAGAAGGCAACGCGCACGCCCGAGAGCACAGCATACGCAAGATAGTCCCAGTGCAGAGACCAACGCTCACCATCGCTGCCGAGAGAGAACGCGCGCCGGCCGCCGCCCACGTGCACTACAACCAAGCCAGGGAGAAGGATGTACACTTTCCCAAGAAGGGGTTTCAACGCAGGAAACTCGTCCTGGTGTTCCACAATCCACGCCCCGTGTTGGTAGCCGTAGAGAACATCGCGTTTGGGAAGGAGTCGGGACTCGAACGCTCGCCCGCTAATGGACTTATTCTCCTCCACCTCGTCCGGCAGAAGCACCGTACCAAGATTGAGCGTTCTTGCTTCGACAAGCGAGTCGTCCCGCTCGATGCCGCCCTCCGCCCTAATCCCAGGAAACTTCGCGCGAAGTTCCGCGAGGGTCGGGCGCGCGAGTGCGGGGATGGGAATCGAGAGTTCCCCGGTGTCGCGGAACACGTCCACGACTTGGATTTGCACGCAATAGCCGTTCTTCACAAACCTCGTGTAGTCCGCGCCTGCACGTTTCGCCACCCCGGGTTCACGATGGATAAGTTGCACCTCATCCACAGTGAGGTCATCCCAAGCCGTATTTCCACCGAGGGTCGCGAGAGACCCGAACCGTTGGTCTACCGATATAGTAGTCTTCATACTTTTTCTTACCGCGGGGATTTGGACGCATCCCGCACCATGCGGGAGCGTTTTATCCTTATTTTTGGTTAGCCGCAGCGTCCAACCCGCTCAGTTAGTGGACTGAACGCCACGGCAAATACATCTCACGCACCTTGCCATTTGAATCCGGACACTTTGGTATCGTGAGAGCATGAGAAAAAAAGAACCGCGGCCATCTCTCGGCTGCGGAACGGGTGGAGATCGCATACTTGTATGGAAAAGGGTACTCGGCGCGCGCGATTGCGCAGGCATTGGGGCGCGGGAAGTCTTCCGTCGCGGATGAGCTGGTGAGGAACCGCGTGCGGGGACAGTACGACCCCCGCAAAGCCCATCACAAGGCATATGTCCGAAGAAAGTATGCAAAATACCAAGGCATGCGCATCGTGCACCATCCTCCCCTGCGGGAGTTTGTGGAGCAGCTTCTCATGGATGATATATCTCCCGAAGCCGTGGCAGGACGGCTTCGTCATTATCCCCACCTTCCCCAGGTCTCCGCCCGCACCATCAGGCGCTTCATCGCCAGCATCTACGGAAGAAGGATCGAGGGATACCGGTATATCCGGCGGCAACGAAGGAGGCGGCATCACCCCCGCTCCCATGCCTTTCCTGCCCGCACTTTTATAGACAAAAGACCCTTGTACATCAATGCACGAAGACGGGTGGGTGATACCGAGGCGGACTTCGTCGCTTCAGGGAAATCGGGGAAAGGACTTCTCCTTGTGGTCGTGGACCGCAAAACACGGGCGGTATTTCTCGAACGCATTCTTCCCGTGTCCGTTCCCCGTATGGAGGCAGGATTCCTTCGGGTGAGGGAGCGCTTTCCCGAACTCCGTACGCTCACGACGGACAACGATATTCTCTTCCGCCACCACGCACGGCTTGCCATCCTTCTCGATATCCGCATCTTCTTCTGCCATCCCTATCACGCCTGGGAGAAAGGGAGTGTGGAACACACGAACAAAATCATCCGCAGAGACCTCCCAAAAGGCAGCGATATCTCCCGTTACCCACGCTCTATTTTCCCGGAACTGGAAGCGAAACTCAACCGGAGACCGATGGCATGTTTGCACTATCGCACTCCTGCGGAGATGCTGGCACAGCATCGCGCACGGGTACAAAAACAAAAAACGCCCCGATGATGGGGTGTCCGGATTGAGGGGGTTGGGTGCCTCAAAGAACGTGGGCAATTTATACCACAAGACCAGTGGAAAAGCAAACTATCCTGTCAATACACTTCGTCGTGAGTGCCAATCGCAAGGAGAAACACGGAATCTCCATCCAACGAAAACACAAAGCGGTACTCATAGGTAATCCACGCCGCAAAACAATCCTTGAATTTGCCGGTAAGTTTATGGGTTCGCAACCGCACATCCATCGGGTTGCGCTGGATGAGTGCGAGTTTTTCGTGCAACGCATCCCGCAGTTCTGGATGTTTCTTGAGGAAATCCCGAAGATTCCGTTTGAACCGCGCCGGGAAAACAAGGCGGAACATTCTACTTTAACCCCTTCAAAAAACTACGCGCATTCTTCACCGTTTCAAACTTCCCTGCCTTAATCTCCGCAAAACTCATTAAAACTTCAAATTCAAGCAACTTGCGTTTGGACTGCTTGATTATAGTTTGCATTTCGTCTGCCGCCCTGCTCATTTTTTTTATGATCACCGTTTGAGTCATAACTATATGGTATCAAAATTATATGCTAGGAGTCAATTTTGAAGCTCTTCGTAGATATTAAGTACGGCTTTGACTGCGTCGCCCGCCGAGATATTGTTCTGTTTGTAGAGCACATCCGAGACATCCCCTACCGCCCAGATGCGCGGGTGGGAGGTCCGCTGGGTTTTGTGGTCTACCATAATTTCTCCAGAATCGTTGAGCTTCACCAGTCCTTTTACAAACTCCGAGTTCGGCACCGCGCCGATTTCCACGAACACACCGTCGAGCGCAAGCTCTTTCATTTCTCCGGTTTTTGTATCCTTGTATTGCAACCCCTTCACAAACGCATCGCCCACTATTTTTTGCACCTCAACCATTGT
>JAZDNP010000007.1:0-26609 GCA_043799565.1 Candidatus Brennerbacteria bacterium
ATGCACCACGGGGGTGCCTTCACCTTGAGGTGACGCGCCTTACAGGGGAGGATATGAAATCGACGGGCCAGGGTTCGCGTAACGCCGATTCAATTGAAGCACAGCTCAACTTTCTGAAGAATGCGGTAGAAGGCCCGATTACGCTTGTGGACGACGTTCTGTTCTCGGGAGACAGCGTGTGCGATTTGATCAGAATGATCCAAACGAGCGGGATTGAGATCGAGAGGGTTTTTGCGGGGATCTCCACACACGGTGCCGCGCAAAAGATCCACGAGAGATATCCGAAGATCAGCATGTTTTCCGCGCTTCACTTCTCGCATGAAGTCATTGACGAAATATGCGAGCGGGATTTCTACGCGGGCGTGCCGTTTTCCGGGCGTCTCATAGGCAATAACGGCATCGCACATGTGCCGGAACGCGGACTCCCGTATTTCCAGCCGTTCGCCGATAAGGCGCATGCGAAAGAATGGTCGTCGGTTCCACTCGAGCACGTCGAGGAATGGTCGCATTTCTGTCGTATGCAGAGCATCGTGTTATGGGTGGCGATTGAGGAATACTCAAAGAGAAAAGTGCTCTGTAATGACCTGAGCCGAAGACCTCACCCTATCCCATGCGATGATTCGCGGTTTGTGGATCGTCTCCACGCACTCGCACTCGCGGAAGTGTGAGCGGGAAGATGTTAGCAAAGATGTGAACCCTTCACATGATACGTGAAGGGTTCTTTTTATTGTCGTACATGAAGAGCTTTGATATGATGGAGCCATGCGGGGAAGACAACCACACATACAATGTAAACCTGGCGACGTCGCCGAACTCGCGTTCCTCGTGGGGGACCCGGGGCGTATTGCGCTTGTCGCGGAGCGTCTTGAGGACGCACAAGAAGTGGCGAATAATCGCGGTCTCCCAGTGTGGAACGGTACGTATAAGGGGGTTCCGGTCACGGTGGTCTCGACCGGCATGGGATGTCCCTCCGCTGCCATCGTGGTGGAGGAGCTCGCGAATATTGGTGTAAAGACGTTCATTCGCATCGGCACCTGCGGAGGATTGAAAGAAGAGATTCAGGCGGGTGATCTTATCATCCCTACGGAGGCGCTACGCGCGGAAGGAACGACGAAAGAATACGTCGGCCCTGAATTTGTGGCGCGCGCCGATAAGGGAATCGTCGATACTTTGGAAGGTGCTGCGCGTGAGGCAAAAGTGCGATATTGGAAGGGGGTGAATCGGACCCACGATGCGTTCTATGAACCGGTGGAGAATATGCTTAAGCTTTTGGAGCTCTATCCCGACGGAAGGGCGGGAGAGGAATCATTGCCTCTCGTGAGTTCGGAAATGGAATGCAGTGCGGTATTTGTCATCGCGCTTCTTCGCGGTCTTCGCGCGGGCGCCGTGCTTGCGGTAAACACTGTGGAGCCGCTCAATAAAATCAAAGAAAATCCTGCAATGGTCTACGAGCTCTCCGCAGCGCCGGAGGCAAAGGACGGTGTACGGCGGGCGATCGACGTAGCACTCGAAGCGGGAGTACGGATCATGGGCGCCTAGGCGCGGGCATGGAATGGAGCGGTTGACAAACAGCCGCTCTTTTTGTATTTTAATTTCAGTATTATTCACGTCATCCAACGTAAGATAAGGAGAGCATCATGCACCGATTAGTATTGCTCGATCTTGATAAGACGATCATCGACGTCCAGTATCGGTTGAACGCCGACCCTAATCCGGTCATTCGGACGTGTGCCGAGAAGGGAATTAGCATAGGACTTTGTTCAGATTCTTCACTTCCCACGCTCCAACGGTGGGCATCGCGGTTGGGAATTACGGGGCCAATCATCGCGGAACGAGGTGCGGTCGTATGGGACCCGATTTCCGGAGTTGAGACCGCCGTTCATCCTAAGGAAACGAGCTTTTTCCCCGGCCTCACCCGCGAGTTCGTGAAGCGAGTAGTGTCGCTCAATGAGCCACCGACTATTTTCTTTGGTGATGCGTCAGAGCTGATACGGAATGGTATCACGGCGCTTCCAGGGGAGCGGTCGCTGTTACTCGTCAATAAGTATCGAAAGCACAGTTTCTCGTTTTACACGAAGCGGTTTGATGGAGAAAAAGCCGTGTTCACCAACGACGAGAAATCGTTGCGATCCTTTTCAGGGCTTGCGGAGGAACTGGTGGCAGTGCACGCAAGCGATACGAAGCTCGATTGGGATCTCAATCCGGAATACGGTATCGTGATACTCCATGCGGCGTGCACGCAGAAGCGCTCCGCGGTTGAATTTCTACTCGCCTCACTGAACCGGTCTGTTTTGGTGGCGATGGTGGGGGATTCGATCGCCGATGTCATCGGGCATCCCAGGGTAGCACAGTACGCGGTCGCGAACGCGTCGAAACCGTATCGTGAGCAGAGCACATTCGTGTCCGAGCGGTCGTTCACTGGAGGCGTGTGCGATATCCTTTCGCGCATTGCCCAGGGTGAGCTCGACTGAGCGTCTTTTGTCATCTAGAATGACGGCATCGTATCTCACGGTGCCGTTTTTATTACCCATTGACACTTTCTCAAAAGTTTGCTATTTTGTTTTCAGTCCATCTATAATCATCCAGTAGACTAAAGGGTAATCCCATGGCAAAGGAAAAGAAAATAGTGCCGGAACTTTCCTCTGGATTCAGGGACTACCTCCCTGAAGACATGATTCCGCGACAGCAGATGTTCGACACCATTCGTGCGGTCTTTGAGCGGTTCGGTTTTGTACCGCTCGATACGCCCGGACTTGAGAAGGAAGAGATCCTCACGGGTGGCGATGAAAACTTCCGCATGCACATTTTTCGCACGGACGTGCAGGTAGGGTGGGACAAACTCGCCCTCCGGTTCGACCTCACAGTACCCTTGGCGCGCGTGATCGCACAGTATCAGAACGAGATCAAGCGTCCGTTCAAGCGGTATCAGGTCGGAAAGGTATGGCGTGCGGAAAAACCCCAAGCGGGACGTTTCCGGGAATTCGTGCAGTTTGACGCCGATATTGTCGGCGCGGCGAGCATGATGGCGGACGCGGAGATCATCGCGCTCATGTATGAGACGATGAAAGCGCTCGGCGTTCCGAACTTTTTCATTCGCGTGAACACGCGGAAGATCCTGAACGGCCTCGCGGCATTCGCGGGATTCCAGAGCGAAAAGACGGCAGCAGTGCTCCGCACCATCGACAAGCTCGATAAGCAAGGATGGGAGGCGGTGTACGCCGAACTTTCGGACGCTACCTCTCCAGAAGGTCTCGCGCTCTCCGAGAACGCAATCGCGAAGCTCAAGGAGTTTCTCGAAGTGCGAGGGGAGAACCAGGAAGCAACCATTCAAGCGGTGCGGACGCTGATGCAAGGCGTACCGATCGTGGAAGAAGGTGTGCAAGATCTGGAAAAGATCTTGGAAGGCGTTCGCGCAATGGGAGTGCCCGACGATGTGTGGGCCATCGAACTTTCGGTGGCGCGCGGTCTCGGATACTACACTGGCCCCGTGTTCGAAACGGTCCTGAAGGATCTTCCGTCCATCGGGAGCGTGTTTTCCGGAGGTCGGTATGACGATCTTGTGGAGCGGTTTGGCACGATAAACGTTCCTGCAACCGGCGCCTCCGTAGGCGTTGACCGTCTCTTCACTGCGCTCGAAGAACTCGGGCTCGTCAAACGGCGGAAATCGGTGTCGCAGGTCGCGATACTGAATTTCGACCCGGAAAGCGGCGCGTATATTCAAGGCATCGCCGCCGGACTTCGCCGCGGGAACATCCCTACGGAGATCTATCTCGGGAACGAAGCGACGCTGAAGGGTCAGCTCGCGTACGTGTTGAACGCGGACATTCCTGTCGTGATCATCGCCGGTTCGGATGAACGGGAGCGTAACGCGGTCCAAGTGAAAGATCTCCGCGCGCGCAAGCAGGTGGAGGTATCACGGAATCAGCTCCTTTCGCACATCCGAACGATCCTCGAGGTGTAGCAACACCTCCGGGTGCGTAGCTCAACTGGCTAGAGCGTCGGTCTGTGGAACCGAAGGTTACGGGTTCGATGCCCGTCGCACCCCTCGCCCTCATAGCAATCATCGCTGTGAGGGCTTTTTATTTCAGGCGTGGACTATTCCGCATACGGAAGGTAGAGTGATGCCTCATGGCGAAAGCGGAAACCATCATCTCATTCGAGAAAGCGTCTTTTGAATACGGACACAACAAAACCATCCTCCACGAGGTGGATTTTTCGGTTCGCCGCGGGATGAAAGTGGCGCTCATGGGGCAAAACGGGGCGGGGAAGAGCACCATATTCCACCTCATCACAAAAGAGCTTACGCCCGAATCGGGCAAAGCGAATGTGGGGGAGGGTGTGACAATCGCATTGTCACGCCAGGTTATTCCGCGCGCGGAGCTTGAGCTCACCGTGCGCGAGTTCTTTGAAAAATGTTTTCCGAAAAAAGTATATGACATTGACCCGAAGATAGACGTGGTGCTGGAAGTGGTGAACCTAAGAGGCCACGAGAAAGTGCATGACCGGATTGTTAAATCATTTTCCGGCGGCCAGCAGGCGCGTCTCCTCCTCGCCTCGGCGCTCATACAGGATCCCGACCTTCTGCTTTTGGACGAGCCGACCAACAATTTGGACAAAGCTGGCGTGGAGCACCTTACACAATTCCTCGCCCAATATACGAAGACCGTACTCGTCATTTCCCACGACGCCGGCTTCCTAAACGCGTTCACTCACGGCGTGCTCTACCTGGACGTTTTTACCCGAAAGGTTGAACGGTATGCCGGAAACTACTTTGACGTGATGCAGGAAATCGCCGCCCGCATGGAGCGTGAAAATAAAAAGAACGCCCAGCTCGCAAAAGAAATACAGGAGAACAAGGACAAAGCGAACTTTTTCGCGCACAAGGGCGGGCAGATGCGCCTTGTCGCGAAGCGCATGCGGGAAAAAGCCGAGGCGATGGAAGAGGCGAAGGTGGAGGTGAGGAAAGAAGACAAAACCATCCGCCCTTTCGTCATTCCCGTGCAGGAGGACATCGGCGGTGAGCTTATTAACATTTCTTCGCTCACGACGATTGGGAAAGGCCACAAACTTACGACGAGGAAGGTAAAAATTTCCCTGCGCCGCGGTGACCATGTATTGCTGCGCGGGCCGAACGGCATCGGCAAAAGCACGCTCCTTGAAGCGATTGCGAGCGGCACCGCGAAGGGAGCGGCGGTGACGAAAGGCGTGAAAATCGGCTATTACCGGCAGGATTTTTCAACGCTCAATTTTGAAGATACGGTCTACGAGTCACTCATGGCGGCAATGGACGTGCCGGACCAGGAACAGATGCGGAACGTTGCCGCGGGGTTTCTCATCACCGCGGAGGCAATGCGCACGAAAATCGGGAGCCTCTCCGAAGGGCAGAAAGGGCTCGTCGCATTCGCGCGCTTGGTCTTGGAAAGACCGGGACTTCTTATCCTTGACGAGCCGACGAACCACATTAACTTCCGCCACATCCCGGAAATTGCCGAGGCACTCAGCGCATACAAGGGAGCAATGATTCTCGTGTCCCACGTGCCGGAATTCGTCGCAAAAATCCGTATGGATGAAGTGCTTGACTTGGAGGCGTAAATAGCACATAATCACGAGGTAATACAGGACATCAAAACTTGGTCGGGTTTTCGATAACACAAACAAAAAAACAAGCACATGACCGGAACAATCAAAACTCTTCTTACGGAAAAAGGATTTGGATTCATTTCTCGCGAAGGCGAGGCGAAGGATCTTTTCTTTCATTCCAAGGAAGTGAAGGGTGTGACCTTTAACGAATTGAAGGAGGGCGACACCGTCACCTTCGATGTCGTGGAAAACGAGAAGGGTCCCGCTGCTACGAACGTTTCGCGCGCGTAAGCGCCGTAACAGGAAAACCGCTCTCGCGTAACTGCGAGGGCGGTTTTTTTATCCCTCACAAAAGTTCGGAACCTTCGGTTTGACGCACTGCGCAGGATAAAATATGAATAGATATATGAAACGAGGAATGAGGCCCGACAATCCGACCCCGCCGAAGCGGAACGAAATAAAAGTGGGGGATGCGGTGTGGGTGATAGAGAAACAAAACTACGGCACGACGAACTACACGCAGGGAATCGTCTCCGCCATCCTTTCGCCCGGCGGCGCGCACCCGCGTGGCATTAAGGTACGCCTGACCGACGGGACTATCGGCCGCGTACAGTGGCACGTGCAATAGCCGCCCCCGACTTAGAAGAAATTGACGAAGGGCATATTCTTGGCTATTATGATGAGGCAAATGAAAAGCATTCCTCGCAACAATTTTTGGTGGACCTGGCAAAATCTCTAAACCTGTAGGGCCGAGTTCCCCGCGCACGCGACACGAATCCGCCCTACGGCGGTTTTTTGTTATGCGTCGACAAGTTGGTAGATGCGAAGCGCCAAGCTGTCGGTACAGTAACCAGTTCATTCACATTTTCGCGGTTTGGTGCCGAAACCGCGAAGCAAATAAGGAGGAGTTATGGAAGAGCTCAAGAAATTTCTTGCACAGTTCATGTTTTCTCCGGAGCACAATCTCCATATGGGGATTGAGCGGGAAACGTTTCTCATGCGCCATGGTGTTATTGTGCCTATCGCGCCGGAAGTGCTGCGGACCCTCTCGAAGCATGGGCGGTACGGATACGAGCTTTCGGCATGCCAATTGGAAGATCGCGTGGGGCCCATTCCCATTGGCGAGCTTCTGGGTGCGCTCCGAAGGAATGAGGCGGAGATCGCGGCCGCCGAACAAGCGCTCGGATTCAGCCGCTCCGCCTATGAAGTAGGGCCTGCGGATATGCCACTTGATGTGTACCCCGATCCTACGGGGCGGTATCAGAAAATCATCAAGAACATGCCGCGGGAAGTGCTTCTTGCGGCATGTAGGGTGATAGGAACCCATGTCCATATCGGGATGCCGGACCCTAAAACGGCGCTTACGGTCTACAACCGCATTCACCACCACTGGGAGGAGCTGGGGAGGATGGGAGATGGTTCAAGCGGAGAGCGCCTCGCTATTTACGCAAAGATGGCGCCGGACTTCGTACCGCCCCACTACCCTAGCTGGGAACATTTTTACCGTGAGGCAGTGGAAAAGGGCTTCGCGTCAGATCCCCGCAAGTGTTGGCATCTTATCCGGCTCTCTGCCCATGGAACCATTGAGTTCCGCATGTTTGGGACGACGCGTGAGCTTGAGCGGATAGTAACGTGGGCAAAATATTGCCATGAACTTTGCCGCGTTGCACAAAGCGCTTAGTGTGTTCACTTATCCGCGCGAGGGAAAACATTTCCTCGCGCGGTATTTATTTTCCCCGGAAAGGCCTCGATGGACGCGTAAGAAACATCACTTCCTCATTAATACTTGGTTTCTTCTTCCCTTTTGGCGCCATAAGCACGTGGGCATCCGCGGGTGCGAGAATAGGCTTCCCGTCGCCGCGCGCGATAATTTGGCCCCTTCCCACTTTCTCGAAGTTTCTCATACGCCGAGTGAGCTCATACGATGTGTTGGGAAACCAAACGGAGCTGAACACTCGATACTCCTTTTGCCGCTGAGCGCGAGGAGTTCGAGGCCCATCAATGAGTCTCTGCGAGGCGAGGAACGATTGGACGCACGCAATGGCGCGTTTGCGGGAAGGTTCAAGTTCGTGCCCGCCCGTTTCGATACTGTAAGTTTCCGCACGCCGTTCCCCGTAAAAGTATGCTGCGGGCTTTCCTGTCTGTACCGCATCAATATTGGAAATCACGGTCGGAATAGGGAAACGAGATACCATGCCAGATTTACTACGCGCGAGCTTAATAACCATCGGTTTGGTCGGCTGCCCCGTGCTGTGAATGTCGAGTGCGCATTGGAATTGTTTCCAAATTTTCCTCAACTCCTTCGCACGCCGGACTTCATAGCGCCCGTCGCGCTTCAACAAAAAAGTGTTGGAGGGAAGACGATTCATATTAATGTCCACAAACCGAGCTTTTCGTTTTGCCGCCACAGTGCGTGTGCTGAAGTAGCGTTTTCCCGCCACGATGTTATTTAAGACAAAATATACCGTGCCCCTCATCAATTTTTCTTCCAGACGGTATAGGTGCCGGAAATAATGATAGGCGGCGAGTCCGCTTGGTTCGTTGCCGTGCGTCATAAGAGTGATGCCAACAATGGGCCCCGGAACGGGGGAGCGAACAACCCACACGCCACGGACGCCCGCAACGGAATTTTTTGCAAGTTCACTAAATGCCAATCTCAGCGTTCTAGCTTGTACACTATTCATATATCAGAAGAAATTGACGATGGTGATGACGGTGAAAGCGCCGTAGACAAGCGAGGCGAGCACGAGCATGAAATTAGTGAACCACCCGGGCCGCAGAGGTTTTGGGAGACGCCAATTGTTGAGATACATAAGAAGCGGGGTGTAGACCGCCATAGTGAAACCGCCCAGAACCGAGCTTGCGACGATGAAAAAGAGCGGCGTTTGGAACGAGAGGAGCACCATATTCACGATTGCCATGCCGATGACCACTCCGTAATACCAGTAATGCACTGAAATACGCGAAAGACCGTCCGCCCATTTGGCGAAGGGGCCGGTGCGGCTGTTCACGAACGCGATGTCGGAGATGGTGCGCGCGACCGCGTCCACAATGGTCCAGAGTGCGGAGAAAAGAATGAGGAATGCGGCGACAAGAAAGAAGGTGTGACCCCATGCGCCCCAGTGCGCGGCGAACGCATTCGCCTGCATCACGACAATATCCACGCCCTGCGGAACGATACCTTGCGGCGCGAGCACCGCGTGCGCGTTCATGCTGAGGAGGAGAAGCGTGAGCCCGCCAAGAAACCAGAACAGCACGCCCTGGTCCATGCGTAAGTAGCGAAGCCACCCGCGCCACTCGCGAAGATTTTTTTCAGAGAGCGGGAACGTGAATCCATGCGTAGCGACTGCCTCCGTTTTTCCGGTGAGCGGGTTTACGATGCGGCCCGCGTAGGCGCCCATGCCTGCCTGTTTGTCGCGATACCACAGCGAAAAACAAAGATTCAGAAGTCCGCCCGCGCCCGCGAAGACCATCGCGCCGAAGAGTACGTGTATATCCGGCATGTTCGTAAGCCACTCGGGGTTCGTAAGACCGCGGAAGAAGGAAACAATGTCGCTTGCACTGAGCGTGAGCACGCTTACGGTCGTGACGAGCGCGAAGAACACGATGACGAGTACCTTCATCGCCCGTTCAAAAAACGGATATGCCACGCGGCCGAGAAGCGTGAAGAGCACGATGAGAAGGAGCGAGACGCGCGCCCATGTCACGTAACTTCCGCCGAGAAGCTCCGCGAGAATGGTGCCCAACGCGCCCGCCCACCCCGGCCACACGTAGAGGAGAACGGTCGCGAAAAGCCAGAATGGTGCGAACCATGCGAACGCTTTTGCGGAAGAGGAATAGAAACTTTCGCCGGTCGCGAGCGCACGCCGTCCCACCTCAAGATTGATGAAATATTGGAGCGTGATGCCGAGAAGCGCGAGCCAAAGGATGGAGAGCCCGTGCCGTGCGCTCAAATAAGGCCAGAGGACGAGTTCTCCCGTGCCGACCGCGAGGCCGACCGCAATGAACCCGACGCCGAAACCTTTTTCAGCGGCGGTGGCGGCGGAAGATCTTTTTCTACCGGAGGTGCGTACGTTTCTTCCATTCCACTTAGCATGCCACACTCCGCGTGTTTGGGGTATAATATCCACAATGAATGGATATCTCGCGGACATAGAAAAGCTCACGAAGGAGAATACGGATTTTCGCCGCGTGCTTTATACGGCACCCGGAAGCCAGCTCGTGCTCATGTGTATTAAACCCGGCGAGGATATAGGGGAGGAGACGCATACGCTTGACCAATTTATCCGCGTGGAAGCGGGCGAGGGGAAGGCCTACCTGAACGGCACGGAACATGTGATTGCCGACGGCACCGCAATCGTGGTTCCCGCGGGCGCGTTGCACAACGTGGTGAACGCCGGTGCGGTGGACCTGAAGCTCTACACCATCTATTCCCCGCCCGAGCACAAAGACGGTACCGTCCATAAAACGAAAGCGGATGCGGTGGCCGACGTCGCGGACCACTTTGACGGCACGACCACCGAGGTAACATGATAGACGCTGCGTTTTTCGACAATTTCGGTGTCGTGGCGTTTGTCATCGTAACGGTTGCGGCGATCCGATTGTTGAAACGGGGGCGGCTGTCGCGCCCATTCTCATGGGTTTTGCTTGCGGTCGGAGTATTGGGGCTTGCGGTCGACCTCACGGTGGTGACGACGACCTACCTCTTTTCCTGACATCATGCGAACCATCGGCATTGACGTGGGCGGCTCAAAAATATGCGCGGTGCGTTGGAACGGCGCACACGTGGAAAAGCTTGCAGTCGTAAAAACGCCGCAGAGCGTTGCGGCACTCACAAAAACGCTTCGCCGGATGGTGGAGAAGCTTGAGGACGGGAAGCATTTCAAGGTGGGTACGGGATTCGCGGGCACGGTGAAGGATGGAATTATTATCAGTAGCGCCAATAACCGTTTTTTAAAAAACTACGATGTGGCGCGGGCGCTTGGGCGTTCCGCAAAGGTGGACAATGATGCGCGCACGTTTGCGCGCGCGGAATATGCCGCGGGAGCGGCAAAGGGAGCTTCTCGTGCCATCTTTTTTACGTTTGGCACGGGTGTGGGGCGCGCGTACGGCATCGGGGGCCATATAAAGAATGTGAAACGCTTCGGGCCCCGTGAGAAATGGGAAAAGCGTTATCAGCGTGTGAAGGGAGCCGCCGCACTTGCGCCATTTCTCGCCGAACATCTTATGCCGCTCATCAACATTTACCAACCGCGCATTATTGTTGCGGGGGGCGGCGTTTCGGAAAAGAAGGGATTTATTTCCATGTTCCGCGCGGAACTCAAAAAGCGCGGGTTTAAGGGCGTGGTCGCGCGTGCAAAGCTCGGAACGCTTGCGGGCGCGATTGGAGCCGCAATGATTGTACGGTGATATGAATAAAGAGCCGTTTTATTTTGGCGCCTCATCCAGCGCTCACCAGGTGGAGGGCGGCCAGTCGAACGATTGGACGGAATGGGAAGCGAGAACCGGCCACGAACGTTCCGGACGCGCCACCGACCACTGGAGCCGGTACGAGGAGGATTTTGATATCGCAAAAAAACTCGGGCATAACGCCCACCGCTTTTCCATTGAATGGTCCCGCATAGAGCCGGAGGAGGGAAGATTTGACGAAAAAGCGCTCGCACATTATCGCGACGTCGTCCGTGCGCTCCGCAAACGGGGGATGGAGCCCTTTGTGACGCTCTGGCACTTCACGTTGCCGCAATGGGTGGCACGTGAGGGAGGATGGGAGTCCGAAAAGACCGCGCACCACTTTGCGCGATACGTAGGGCGTGTCGCCGCGTATCTTAAGGACGACGTGAAATTTTGGATGCCACTCAATGAACCCGAGATTTACTCCACTATGGCGTATCTGGTAGGAAAATGGCCTCCGGCGGCCAGGAATCCTCTCCGTATGGTTTGGGTGTTATTGTGCCTCGCGCGCGCTCATCGCGCGGCGTATGCGGTTTTGAAAGGCATTAGGCCCGAGGCGCAGGTTGGCATTGCGAAAAACCACATATATTTTGAGGCGATAGGGAAGAATCAATGGAACGAAGCGTTGAAAGCCGTCGCCGATTGGGGATGGAACTTTTTCTTTCTTGACCGCGTGAAGGATTCGTTGGATTTCATCGGCGTGAATTTCTACTTTCACAATCGCATTGACGGGTGGTTTAATAAGAACAAGAACGAACGGGTGAGCGATATGGGGTGGGAACTTTTACCCGAAACCATTTTCCACGCGCTGAAGGATCTCAACAAATACAAAAAGCCGATGTATGTAACGGAAAACGGACTCGCCGACGCGGCAGACCGATATCGCGCCGAATATATTTGCGAGGCGCTTGAAGCGATTGCGCATGCGCGGCGCGAGGGGGTGGAGGTGCGCGGCTATCTTCATTGGGCGCTTACCGACAACTTTGAATGGGCCGACGGTTTCGTTCCGCGGTTCGGCCTCGTGGAAATAGATTATAAAACACTTGCACGCCATGTTCGGCCGAGTGCGTTGGCGTATCGGGATATGATAAAGAAGTGGCCTAACCGATGAGCTGGTTTTTGGTCGCCATAGCTTCGTATATCGCAAATGCCGGAGCTTCCGTCACCGACAAGTTTTTGCTCCGACGACTCGTGCCGCACCCCGCGGTTTACGCGTTCTTCGTGAGTTTGATGGGAGCGGCGGTGGTCATTGCGGCGCCGTTCGTGATGGAAGACGCTTCGTCCGCCGTTGTTTCCGCAAGTATGGTTTCCGGCTTCGCATTCACCGGTGCGCTCTTTTTCTATTACACCGCGCTCAAAGCGAATGAGGCGTCGCGCATCGTGCCGTTCGTGGGAAGCATGACACCAATTGCGGTGCTTATACTCGCCAGTTTATTTTTGGGCGAGACGCTCGCGCCGATTCAACTTGTTGGGTTTGCGCTGGTGGTGATTGGGACCGCGGTGCTCGCGGAGGAAGGAAATATAGAACATCGCCTTGGAGGTCACGCGGTGATGCTCGGAGTCCTTGCCGCGGTACTTTTTGCGGTGTCGCATGTGGCGGTGAAATATGTTTACCTCATCCACCCTTTCGGAAGCGGGCTCGTGTGGCGCGGACTTGGCGGCGCTGCCGCGGCGCTTTTCCTCTTCCTCATTCCGGTGAACCGGCGGCGCATTCTCGCGGAGATCGGGGATAAGGAGGTGAAAACGGAGGGTATTGTGATTCTCGGACAGGGATTTGCCGCGACGGGATTTCTACTCTTCAACTATGCGCTCTCGTTAGGGCCCGTATCGCTCGTGAACGCGCTCTCCGGCGTGCAGTATGCCTTTCTTTTCCTTGCGACCATCGTTCTTTCGCGCGTTGCACCGAACGTGATGAAAGAGCCGCTTCCCCTGCATGAAATTTGGATGAAAAGCATCGGCATCGCGGTCGTTGCCATCGGTCTTGTCGCCATATTTATCACATGAGGAAATTGCGGAACATCATTCTTGCGCTTCTTGCCGCGCTTATTCTGTTTTACGGCGTGAGCTGGATTCCGACGTACGACAATCCCGACGCGGTGTGGGGAGCGACATTCAGCCAGTATTATGCGGCCGAAGAATTGGGGCTCAATTGGCGCGCGGCATATATGGATATGCTGAACGAACTTAACCCCGCGAAGCTCCGCCTCATCGCATATTGGCAATATATTGAACCGCGTCCGGATGAATTGGATTTTACGGACCTTGATTTCCAGATCGCGGAGGCCGCAAAGCGGGGGATACCGGTGACGCTCGTGATGGGGTATCGCGTACCGCGCTGGCCCGAGTGCCACTGGCCCGGGTGGGTGAAGCGTGAAACGCCGGAGGAATTCCGCGCGGAAGTGAAGGGATACCTCACGCACGTGGTGGAACATTACCGCGGGCAAACTACTATTGAACGCTGGCAGGTGGAGAACGAGCCGCTCTTCGCGTTTTTCGGCGTGTGTCCGCCGCCCGACGGTGAATTTTTGAACGAAGAAATTGCGCTCGTAAAAGCGCTGGACCCTTCGCGCCCCATCATGCTCACCGACTCCGGAGAATTTTCCACGTGGCGCTACATAGCGGGGCGCACAGAGATCGTTGGCACCACGCTCTATCGCACGGTATGGAACCAATACACGGGGTGGTGGACACATTTCCTCCCTCCGTCGTGGTATGCCATGCGCGAACGTCTTGTGAAAACTTTCAAGGGAACGGAGCGCGTGGTTATCGCGGAGCTCCAAGCCGAACCGTGGGCGGCGGGGAACCGGAGCATCGTCGCGGTGCCGTTTGCAGAACAAACCGAGCGCTTTGACCTCAAAGAGTTTGAGCGGACAATTGTTTTTGCGCGCGCCACGGGGCTTCCCGAAATTTACCTTTGGGGGGCCGAGTGGTGGTATTGGCGGAAGGCGCAGGGAGACCCGACATTTTGGGATGCGGCGAAGAAAGTGTTCGAGTAGGGGTTGACCCCGTTCAAAGCCGCCCCGCCGAAGGCGCGGCTACGACCGCCCCGGGGCGATCTGCTTCGAACGGGGTTGACGCGTGTGATACTATAAAAATATGAAAACCGTAACGATTTACACGACGTCCTCGTGCGTGTACTGCAAGATAGCAAAAGCGTTCTTCACCGAGAAGAATGTGGCGTATACCGAGAAAGATGTGGTTACCGACATGGCTGCCCGCGCGGAGATGGTGCAGAAGTCGGGCCAGCTTGGCGTACCGGTGATTGATGTGCAGGGGACCATCATTGTCGGGTTTGACCGCGACGCGCTCGCGCACGCGCTTGGGATATAACATTCATATGAATAAAGCATGGTACATAGCTCTTGCGGTGGTGGTAGTGGTAGGCGCCTTTTTCCTTTTTGCATCTGAAGGTGCGCCGAATGGGAATTCCGATATGCTCACGGTGCCCAGTGACGAGATTTCCGGCGCGGTGGGATCGGTAGGCGTCCATACGGTGCGCATTACCGCGAACGGATTTGAACCCGCGAGCCTTATCATAAAGAAAGGGGACATTGTGACATGGGTGAACGAGAGCGGGAGGAACGTGTGGCCCGCATCCGCCATGCACCCGACCCATAAGGTATATCCCGGCTCCGACATCTCAAAATGCGGCAGTGCGGAAGCGGCGAACATTTTTGATTCTTGTCAGGGCATCTCGACCGGCGGCTCATGGTCATTCATATTCAACGAGGTGGGGACGTGGAAATACCACGACCACCTCCGCGCAACCGTTTTTGGCTCCGTCGCGGTGGAGTAGGGTTTGTCGCAAAGGTGCACCTTTCGAAAAACACGCGGTCGATTTTCCCCGCGTGAAAATCGCCGCTGACTCTCGCGCTCACTCTCCTCGCGCACGCTCGGAGCCATGCCCGTTCGCGTTCCGAGACATTTTTCTCAAGGTACATCTTCGCTCCATTGTGTTTTTGGGATATGAGAATAATCCTTCACTTGGACATGGACGCGTTCTTTGCGGCGGTGGAAGAGCGCGACGAGCCGCGTTTCAAGGGGCGGCCTATTGTGGTCGGCGCGGATCCGCGTGGCGGCAAAGGTCGCGGCGTGGTCTCCACTGCGAACTACGCGGCACGGAAATACGGCATCCGGTCCGCAATGCCCATTTCCGAAGCATGGCGCCGTGCGGAAGAAGCGCGGAAGCGGGGCGGACCGGAGACGGTTTTTCTCGGCGGGAGTTTCAAAAAATACGGGGAAGTTTCGGAACGCATCATGAAGCTTATGAGGGCGAAGGCGAAAGTGGTGGAGCAGGTAAGTGTGGACGAGGCGTTCGCGGACGTCAGTCACCTAGAGGATTTTAAGAAGGCAGAGACGTTCGCGCGCGCATTGAAGGAGGAGATAAGGAAGAAAGAGCGGCTCACGTGTTCTATTGGTGTAGGGCCGAACAAGCTTATCGCGAAAATCGCATCTGACCGAGAAAAGCCGGACGGGCTTACGGTCGTAAAGCCGGAAGAGGTTCTCGGATTCCTTGCGGAGCTTCCCATTCGCGTCATCCCCGGCATTGGACCGAAGACAGAATCCGCGCTCGCGAAGAAGGGCATTTCCACTATTGCGCGTCTGCGCGAGGTTCCGCTTGAGGTTTTGGTGAGTGATTTTGGGAAGTGGGGGAGCGCGCTTTATGAAAAAGCGCGGGGTGAGGACGATTCACCGGTGGAAGAGGGCGGTGAGGTGAAATCCATCGGGGAGCAGGAAACGTTTGAAGAAGACACCAAAGATATGAATACGCTCACCGCACGTCTTAAATTCCTTGCGAGCGAGGTCCATCGGCGATTCACCGCGAGCGATTTTACAACATTCAAGACCGTGGTGCTCACCGTGCGTTTCTCCGATTTTGAGACCAAAAGCCGCGCCCATACATTGCCGAAACCGGAGCGTGCGAAGAGTGCCATCGAATTTGAGACCTTGAAACTCCTCCTCCCGTTCATGGACCGGCGGGAAAATCCCCGCGGCAAAAAGATACGGCTCATTGGCGTGCGTGTGGAAAAATTGACGTAGGTATGGCTTGTGTGGCATTGTGGGCACACGTTCTTTATCATTCACATTCATTAGCGCGAGGAGGTTCGCATGGACCAGCTTTGGACGCCAGAGATTGAGGCGAGAGCGAAACAAGCTCGATCATTCGGAGATCTTGGGGGTATTGGGGGAGAGGTGCTTTACGAGATCGGGAAAATCTATGGCCCGAAGGTGAAGCTCGGCATGGTCTCCGGTCCAATTTCCAACGGAGGGCTCGGCAGTGTTGCGGCGAACATGGAGGCATTTGAGAGAACCGTTTCACTTCTTCAAATCCTCGGCACGCCTCTTTTCAGCCAACTACCTTTCGAGCCGCACATGTGGCGCATCGCCGAAAGTGAAGGGGCGGATTTTGACCCGAAGGAGCTCCTTGAGGGGTTCTATTTTCCTCTCCTCATGAGCGGACGTATCGGAGCGCTCTATTTCATCCACGGATGGGAGAGCTCCAATGGCGCGCGGTGGGAGCATGAACAAGCTCTTAGCGTCGGCCTCCAACGCGTGTTCCTGCCCGAGGGATTTCATCTGCTTCAGATTTGCAGAGAGCGGTAACGGGTATCCGTGCCGCTCTTTTTTGTTACATTTTGGCAAGTTCTTCGTTATCCTTGTTGATGGACAACAAAGAACAAACGGAAGGAAGCATTACTTTTGCCTGGAGTGTTATCGGGTTCACCTCAACGCTTATTATGGTAGGCATCGCGTTCTTCACGTACACCTTTACACATCTCCCATAACCCTTTTCTCCACGGACGGCCACGCCTGTCGCGGGCGTTTTTTGTTAGTATGGAAACGATGACATTGGAACGGTTTGAAAAATTGGTGGCGCAAGGGATTGATGCCGTACCTGCGGAGTTTCACCAGAAGTTGAAGAATGTGGCGATTCTCATCGCGGAAGAACCTTCGGAAGAGCAACTTCTTAGCGTCGGTATTGACCCAAAAAGCGACGACACGCTCCTCGGCCTCTACGAGGGCGTATCCAATCTGGAAGGCGGCCATACCCACCGCGATTTTCCCGACCGCATCACCATCTTTATGGCGCCGACTTTGGAAGAGGCGGAGAGCGAGGGAGATGTGGCACAGGTGGTTACCGACACCATCCGCCACGAGATCGCCCATCATTTTGGGATGGACGAGGACGAGGTGGAACGCGCGGAGGGTAAGAGCGCATTATAAAACCCCGCCGGATGGCGGGGTTTTATTTTAGCGGTGGCGGATAGAAACTTTCTTTCCGGCGCGCTTGGCATGCTTTTTCTTCGCATGCTTTCCTGTTTTGTTCATAGTGGCATTATACCACCAAAAGACTCTTGGTGATAGCGAAACCGGGAACGTGGAAAAATTGTGGAAGCCCTATGATACAATGAAGTCCATGGATAATTTCGTTCCGACTAAAATGTTTTTCACAAAAGGGGTAGGGAGACACAAGGAATATCTCCAATCATTCGAAATGGCGCTTCGCGATGCGGGGATCGCGGAGTACAACCTTGTCCACGTGAGTTCCATATTTCCTCCGAACTGTAAGCGCATTTCGCGGGAGGAGGGAAAGAAGTTGCTCGCGCCGGGACAGGTGGTGTTCTGCGTGATGGCGCGGAATGCGACGAACGAACCAAATCGCCTCGTATCTTCCTCCATCGGGCTTGCACAGCCCGCCGACCCTTCAAATTACGGCTATCTCTCAGAGCATCACGCATTTGGCGAAACGGACGAGAAGAGTGGCGAATATGCGGAAGACCTCGCGGCGACGATGCTCGCGACAACGTTGGGAGTGGAGTTTGACCCCGGCGCTGCATGGGACGAGCGCGAGCAAGCATACAAGACCTCGGGAAAGATTATCCGCACTACCAACATTACTCAGTCCGCGGAAGGAGATAAGAACGGTTTATGGACCACGGTGGTTGCAGCCGCGGTGCTTGTGTTGGGAAAGGACGGGGTATAATGAGAGTGTGAAGATAAAGGTCGCCTAACATTTCGGTCTCAATATAAAAATATGGCGAACATGGTCATTAAGCGTGACGGCTCCAAACAGCTGTTCGACGCTGAGAAAGTGAAGAATGCAATCGCGAATGCGGCGCGTGAAGCGGGGCATGACGACGCGAAAGTAGTGGAGATAGTGGCGCAGGTGTCGGAAGGAGTTCTTGCGCTTGCGGGTGGCGTGGAAGAAATTACGACCGCGGAGCTTAAGATGAAGACGCTTGCGGATCTTGATACGATAGCTCCGGAAGTTTCGGCGGCATGGCGAAAACACGACTTGGAGAAGAAGGGAGTTTCGGCATAGACGTCCATGTGGTTTCATGACCAAAAACGGGCATCACGCGGTGTCCCGTTTTTGTTTCGCATGATACAATTCAGAAACACATGTCCAAATTCTATAACCCGAAGCGGGCGCGGAACCTGTATGACCCAAAAAGTAAGGAGCCCTTTCGCATCAGTCGTTCCAAGATCGATCTCTTTTTGAACTGCCCGCGCTGTTTTTACCTTGACCGCCGGCTCGGGGTAGGCCAGCCGCCTGGGTATCCATTTTCCCTGAACAGCGCCGTGGACCGACTGCTCAAAAAGGAGTTTGATATCCACCGCGCCGCAAAAACCAAGCACCCCCTTATGGAGACATACGGCGTGGACGCCATCCCCATGGCACATGAGAAGATGGACCAGTGGAGGGATTCTTTGGGCGGCGGCATTACCTATCTCCACGAGCCGACGAATCTTATTGTTACGGGCGGCATTGACGATCTGTGGGCGTCTCCGAAGGGCGAGCTCATCATCGTGGACTACAAAGCGACCGCGAAGGATACGGAAGTTTCTTTGGATGCCGATTGGCAGATAGGGTACAAGCGGCAGATGGAGATGTATCAATGGCTTTTCCGGAAGAACGGCTTTCAGGTGTCAAAAACCGGCTATTTTGTCTACGTGAACGGCAAAATGGACCGCGCGGCGTTTGATGCGCGCTTGGAGTTTGATATAAAGCTTATTCCGTACGAGGGGGACGACTCATGGGTGGAGGGCGCCATTCGCGATATCCACGAGTGCTTGGAAAAAGACGAAATTCCCGAAGCCGGTGCCGATTGCGATTACTGTGCGTATCGGAAGGCCGCGTGCGGGCTTGAGCACCAGGAGTGATATTGAGCTCGGCGGCCGTTGCCGTGGTTTGGCCGATAGTGGTCATTATTGTTGGCGGCACTATGCTTTTCGGGAAGAGTTGCAAATGTTGTGCCGGTTAGCTTTTGCTAACCGAGCATCCACGGTCCGCGACGGAGCGACGGGGCCGGGACTAAGATTGTATTTTTCGATTGGTATGGTATACTGAGGCGCACTTCCAAATGTGCAAACAAAAACACTGCCCTGTGAGGGGGCGGTGTTTTTCTATATTGAAATGCCTCATTCGCTGTTTTGAATGAGGCATCGCGTGTCTTCTATAAATCTAGCCCCCATGAAAGTTAGGGATGAGCGATTTTGACCAACATCTCGTTGAATGTTTGATGCGGATCAAGCTTGGCTCGATAGATCCTGATTTCATCGGGAGCGTTCGTTTCGTGGCTTGGTCTCGTTGTTACTACGTTGTTTACGGGATAGCCGACCGGCACCGTTTCCAGGATGCGAAGCGCCCAATTCGCGGCATAGTCCGGCACGTATTTCACCATCACAACATGAGAACAACTAGTGTCGAGCGTTCCATCGGCACCGTACCGGACCCACACTTGAATGTGAGATGAGTGAGGCAAGCCGAGGAGTTCAGTGAGATTTGCATCTGTCTCGGCATTGGCCACCTTGATGTCGGCGAATCCGGGACACCAAACGTTCCTGATGGCCCAAAGCCATGGAAATTCGTGATTGATGAGCCGAGCATCCTTTGCCATCTCCCGCTTACGCTCACGTTGGTAGAAGCTTCTTGGTCTGAGAAGCGACATACACACCTCCTTGGGCATCCGCCCATGAACCTCCGGTTAGGGAGAGTGATAAAAATTACAGTGAATTATGAGTGCTACTGCATAAAGTAAAGCATAATTATATAAAGTTGTCAATGCATCAATCCCAACGCTTGGCTGATTTCAGAAATTTCCGAAAATCTTCGGGGAGAGGGGATTCAACCGAGAGTGGTTTGTGATTTGGTCGCACAAACTCCAACCGCGCGGCGTGGAGCAACTGGCGTGTGCCGCGGGTTTTTGAGCCGTACAACGTGTCGCCGACCACCGGGTGGCCGATGGCGGCAAGGTGGACGCGAATCTGATGAGTGCGGCCGGTCTTCGGATGAAGCTCCAGAAGCGCATACTGATTGCCGAATGATTCCATAACGCGATAACGCGTTTCTGCTCCGCGCACCGAGGATTTTACCGGAATGCCGGCGCCGCGCGGCGGCACGTGCTTTACCACCACGCGCTTTGCCGGATTGGTGGAAGATGGACGGATGGCATATTCAATAACGCCTTCTTTTTCAGATGGGTTTCCCTCCACGAGCGCAATGTAGACCTTCCTCACGCTTCGCCCCATGAATTGGCGTTTGAGGAATTCAAATGCGGATTGTGTCTTTGCGACCACCAGAAGCCCAGACGTGTCTTCGTCCAAACGATGCATAATACCTGGGCGCATCGGATCCTCACCGACCGATGCGAGCGAGGGGTAGCGGGCAACGAGCGCGCCCGCAAGTGTGCCTTTAAGGCGTGTAGGGGTGGGGTGGGTAAGGATTCCGGCGGGCTTTACCACCACCAAGCAGTCCTTGTCTTCGTACACAATATTCAAAGCGTGCGAGGTGTCAGGTATGGGACGGAGATCTTTTGCATGAGGTGGAAACTTCTTTTTGGTCACTACCACCGTATCGCCGATTTTCACCTTTGCGCTCGCTTTCGGAGTTGCTCTGCCGTTCACCATCACGGCGCCGTCTTCAATGCCTTTTTTCACGCGGTGGCGCGAATATTCATCTCCCAGCACCCTCGCGAGGAATGCATCCAGCCGCGAGGGTTTCTCCACCATGAATTCCATGATCCTTATTATAAGGGTATAATCGTGATATGGGACAATTCATCGGCGATAATCAGTGGCTGGTGATCCTCGGCATTCTTTGGTCCATTCCGTGGAAAGGGATGGCGCTGTGGAAAGCGGCGCGGCGGCATGATAGGGGCTGGTTTATCGCACTTCTTATGGTGAACACCGTGGGGCTTTTGGACATCATCTACCTCTTCTTCATCGGAGAGCGGAAAGAAAAGCGGAGCGCGTTGCCCGCATCATAAAAAAGTTGGTAGTATAATATATTATACTACCCTTTCGGACGCGTGTGAGAGGAATGAAAAACAAGAGACAGAATAAGAAAGCGCGCGCGGCGCGGATATTGAAAGCGCTGAAAAAACTTCTCCCGAAGGCGGGGATGGTGTTGAGGTTCGGCTCCCCATGGGGGCTTTTGGTTGCCGTGATTCTTTCCGCACAGTGCACCGATAAGAAAGTGAACGAGGTGACCGCGAAGCTTTTTAAGAAGTATCGGACGCTCAACGACTATCTTCGCGCGAAGCCCCGCGCATTTGAGAAGAATATCTATCAAACCGGTTTTTACCGTGCAAAAACAAAGAACATACTCGCGGCGGCGAAGATGATAAAGAAGAATTTCGGCGGGAAAGTGCCGCATACCATGGCCGAGATGGTGACCATTCCCGGCGCGGGGAGGAAGACCGTGAATGTTGTCTTAGGCAACGCCTACGGCGTGGTGGAAGGCATTGCGGTGGATACCCACGTACTCCGGCTCGCGCGCGTCTTCAAGTTCTCGCGCCACGCGGACCCCGTGAAGGTGGAGCGCGACCTCATGGCGCTCTTTCCGAAAAAGGACTGGTTCCAGCTTACCTATCTTTTGATTGAGTACGGACGCCGGTATTGCCCTGCGCGCGCCCACGACCATAAAAACTGTCCGCTTACTAAGCTGGTACAATAGACCTATGCATGAACTTCCTAAACTTCCGTATTCTTACGACGCGCTTGGGCCATTCATAGACGCGATGACGATGGAGATTCACCACGCAAAGCACCACGCGGCATACGTGGAAAAGCTGAACGCGGCATTGGAAAAACATGCGGAGATTGCCGAAATATCACTTGAAACGCTTCTCGCCGATCTTACGAAGGTGCCGGAGGATATTCGCGCCGCGGTGCGGAACCACGGCGGCGGACACTATAACCACTCGCTTTTCTGGCGGATGATGATGCCGGGCGGTAGTACGCCTTCGGCGGAACTCATAAACGCACTTTCCAAAACTTTCGGAAGTGTGGAAAAGTTTAGAGAAACGTTCGCCACTGCGGCCGCGGGCCACTTCGGGAGTGGGTGGTGTTGGCTGGTGAAAGACCACGAGGGGAAACTTCTTATTACCACGACGCAAAACCAAGATACGCCACTTGCGAGCGGGCAAATGCCGCTCCTTGGCCTTGACCTATGGGAGCACGCATACTATTTGAAATATCAAAACAGGCGCGCGGAATATATCGAAAACTGGTGGAATGTAGTAAATTGGGGTGAAGTTGAAAAACAATATGGTTGAGGCTCAAACCAAGGTCTGCCAGAACTGTAAGAACCCGTTCACCATCGAACCGGACGATTTCGCGTTCTACGAGAAGATGAAGGTGCCGCCGCCCACATGGTGTCCGGAGTGCCGCTTTATGAGACGATTCTCGTTTCTTAATCTTTGGAATTTGTACAAGCGTCAATGTGCGAAATGCGGGAAGAGCATAGTCACAATCTATTCTCCCGACAAGCCCGTTACCGTGTACTGCGTTCCTTGTTGGTGGGCGGACGACTGGGATGGGACCGAGCATGCAATGGACTATGATCCTTCGCGCCCGTTTTTGGAGCAGGTGAAGGAACTTACTCTTAAAACGCCGTGGCAGGCGGCCGAGGGTCAGCACCTCACCATGGAAAACAGTGAATATACGAGTGCCGTCGCTCATGTAAAAAATTGCTACCTCATTTTTTGGGCGGACTATTGCGAGAATGTTCTCTATTCCACGTTTTTGAACGCGCTGAAAGATTCCCTCGATTGTTACCGCATGAAGGATGGTGAGCTTTGCTATGAGGACGTGGGCTGCAATAAATGCTATCGGACTTTCTTCTCGGATGAGTGCGATTCCTGTACTGACGTTTGGTTTTCGCGGAACTGCACGGGCTGTACCAACTGTTTCGGTTGCGCAAACCTTCGAAATAAAAGCCACTGCCTGTTCAACGAGAAATACACTAAGGAAGAATACGATAAGAGATTAAAAGAATTACGGCTGGATTCGTTCCAATCGCTTGCACAAATGAAGATGCGGGTCGCGGAGTTTTGGAAAAAGTATCCGCGGCGGGCGTACACGGGAAATACTTTGAACTTGAACGTTACCGGCGATTATATTTACGAGTCCAAGAACGCGAAGGATGTTTATATGGTTTCTGGAGTCGAAAATTCTCGCTATGTCCAGTTCATTAGCGTCCCGTCGGTCAAAGATTGTTACGACTATACCGGGTGGGGGAACGGTGCCGAGAAGGTCTACGAATCAAGCGTGACGGGCGAAGGGGTGAGCAATGTCAGATTTTCCAACGAGTGTTTTCCGGATATTCTTGATGCGGAATACTCCATTTATGCCGTTTCCTCGAAGCACGTGCTCGGATGTGTGAATTTAAAGAGAAAGGAATATTGCATTCTGAACAAGCAGTATTCCAAGGAAGAATATGAAAAATTAGCCGCACAGATACGTGGCGATATGACGCGAGCCCCCTTCACAGATTCTTTGGGAAGAACCTGGCCATATGGAGAATTTTTCCCATATGAGCTCTCGCCCTTCGCATACAATGAAACGGTTGCTCACCAATTTTTCCCCAAAAGCAAAGAAGAGGCGATTGCGCAAAAGTTTCGTTGGTATGAGGGGGAAGGGAGCCAGTACAAGATTACGAGGAATGGCGATGATGTTCCCGATACTATTACGGGAACCGACGATTCAATACTCAAAGAAACCATTAGATGCACGGAATGCGGCAAAGCTTTTTTGGTGACCGCGAACGAGTTGAGCCTCATGAGAAAATTGAGCCTGCCACTCCCGCATAGTTGTCCTTTATGTCGTCAGAAAGCGCGGTTTTCAAGAACTAATCCTCCAAAACTCTATTCCAGGACGTGCGATAAGTGTAATAGGACAATCGCAACCTCCTACGCCCCCGACCGCAAGGAGATTGTGTATTGCGAGCAATGTTATCAGGCGGAAGTAGCGTAGCCATGAATCTCACCGCGAAAAAATGCGTGGCATGTGAGGGCGGTATTCCACCGCTTACGGGCGCGGCGCTTGAACCTTATCTCAAGGAGATGAAGGGGTGGGCGGTGGCAGAAGGAAAAAAAATACGGAAAGAATTTCACTTTCCGGATTTCAAAAGCGCGCTCGCGTTCGTGAATAAGGTAGGGGACATCGCGGAGGCCGAAGGGCATCACCCCGACATTCAGCTTGGATGGGGGAAAGTGGTGGTGGAACTCTCTACGC
The DNA here is from genome assembly GCA_043799565.1 of Candidatus Brennerbacteria bacterium. Classification (GTDB taxonomy): domain Bacteria; phylum Patescibacteriota; class Minisyncoccia; order UBA6257; family GWB1-50-10; genus DYGI01. Next base: position 24,553 of record JAZDNP010000007.1, read on the forward strand.
ACGCGATCAATGGATTATCGGAGAACGACTTCATACTCGCGGCGAAGATAGACGCAATGGAAAACAAAAAGCGCCCATGAGGGCGCTTTCGGTTATCTGGCCGCGATTACTTCGTGGCCGCGTTCCAAAATAAGAATCTGCGTGTAGCTGATGCCGAACTGCTTGGCATCGTCTTTGGTGGGCATCCAGATGTCAACGAAGTTCGTCTTCCGACGGTGCATGCGGTCCTCGACGGTGAAAACCTTATCGCCAAAATGCTCCGGGATTTGAAGCTTCGTCCCGAAGGGGAGGAAGTTTGCAGCCACGATGCCGTCCCGGGTCTCGGTATTTGAGGCGGTTACGAAGGGGCTGTCGTCGGTTTCCTCAGGTGTTGAGGAATAGGCCGTAACCCATACGTCGTGGGTTACCATCGTCTCGCCCGTAGGACTACGGCCGAGGGCCTCCGCCATCTCTATAATCGGGAACTCCACGGGGAGGGTAGCATTCCTCATCACCTCATTCGGCTTAATAGCCGTTCCGGGCGAAAAAAAGAGCACTGCCGTTGATACCGCCGCAAAAATATATGGAAACATAAGTTTATAGTGTTATTTTCAACTTTGTAACTAGTATCCTAGTTACTCCAATAAAAAACGCCCTCGACAGGGTGCCCTTTATATGAGTTCACTATAGCATATCCACAGAAAATTGCAAGGGAAGGCCGGAAAAGCAAGGAATAGCGCGGAAAATCGGGGGTTTTGGCTATTGACACCGATATGCCGCCCACGTTACCTTTATGGGGCTATGGATAAGGCAATTTCCGACAAAATCAGGCCAGGCGCGAAAGTACGGGTGTGGGAGCGCATCAAAGAGGGGGACAAAGAGCGCGAGAGCGCTTTTGAGGGTATTGTGCTTGCCCGCCAGCACGGTAGCGAGGCGGGGGCAAGCTTTACCGTCCGCGCAGTACTCCACGAAGTGGGGGTGGAAAAGGTATTTCCGCTCCACGGACCGACCATCGCGAGAGTGCAGATCCTCGGGACCCCGAAGAAGGTGCACAAAAGCAAGCTCTATTACCTCCGCGGATTTTCGAGCAAGCGCACGCGCGAACACCTCCGCGCATAACGTTTAGTTGACCAAAACAGCCACCCGATGTATTTTATGGGTGGCTGTTTTCATTCACTAGCATTCGGAAGGAGGTGCGGCATGCATTTACTTATTTACAAGTCCTTTCTTTTGAGTCGCGAAGAGTTTGTATATCATATTATGTATTTGAGCTCCGAGCGGCGCGATGACGTACGTGAGAGCATCCCCGAGCTTGAAGCCCGTCTCAAGGAAATCTTGGACGGCGGGGAAGCGCAGGAAAATGGACTTTCACTTTCCTTCTCCATCTCCACCGTGATGCCGGAGATCGCCTGGAGATTTCCGCTCGACAAGAACAACCCTCTCAGGGTTGCGAATCTCGACGGTGAGGAACAGGACATGGTTTGGGATTTTGTGCGTATGCTCGCGCAGAAAGGGGTCTCGTATGCAGCTCACGTTGCTTAAGGCCGACGGTCACGTTGTGGTGTGGGTAGATGGCCAAAGCGTGCATGTGAGGCAAACGTGGGAGGAGGTTTTCGGCGAGCTCTCGCGGATGCTTGAAGATGCGATTCGGACCAAAGAACGCATCGCCGCGTCGTTCGAAACCACGTACGGCGGAAGGGAATATCTTCCGCCGACCGCGGACGACATCGCACGAGCACGCGTGCAACTTTCATGTTTCAAAGGCGTCCTTGTGGAAGCACAAGAAGTCGCCGAAGCCCCGAAGTAGTTTGGGGCTTCTTTTTTTATTGCGCGGATGCGAGAATGGAGGTATGAAACAGCACGCGAAGGTAGGAAATCGGCCGGGGCGACCTACCTATCGGACGCCCTCGTCGTTCCGCTATCGCCAGTATCTCAAAGGAAAACACGCGAAGCGGCCACAACGGTAATATGGGAACTTTATATATTATCGCGACGCCGATAGGGAATTTGAAGGACATAACTTTCCGCGCACTCGAAGTGCTGAAAACTGCGGACGTGGTCTATGCGGAAGACACGCG
>JAZDNP010000003.1:0-47136 GCA_043799565.1 Candidatus Brennerbacteria bacterium
CGGCAGGCGACGTACTTTCCATAGCTTCAGGAAGAACGCTCACGCACACCGGCGCGACATTGACCCTTCCCAGTACAGCAACCATCAACGGCTCGGGCACTTTGGTATACCGTTCCACCACCGCCTTCCCCGCGACCGGCAACGCTTCTTCCTCTCTTACCTTTGACTCAACTGCAATTGATCAGACGGTTTCTGCGCGCACGTATGGCGGCGCGGTGAAGATAGACAACTCCGGCGCTTCAAGTCGTTCAACCATTCTCGCCGCAGGCACCATCATATTCTCTGCAGGTTTGGACGTTGCCGAATCGGGAAGCGGTGATGTGAACCTCACCGGCGCCACGAACGATCCTACGGTCAATATAACAGGGAACCTCACCTGTTCCGCAGGTACCGGAAATACCATCACGACCGGAGCGGGAACTTGGACCGCATCAGGGAACGTGGATCTCACAAACTGCACCCTTACGACCGAAGCAGGGAACACGCTCGCGCTCTCCGGCTCCTCGCCCACGCTTACCACCGCGAGCCAGGCATTTAATAGTGTTGACCTTTCGGGCGCCACGACCCCCACCATCTCTGGAAATCTTACCGCGAATGGGAATATTACTTTGGCCTCAGGAACGACGCTGACGGGTGTCACACTTACGATGGCGAGCTCGTCCGCGCGTCTCGTGGGCGCCGGGAATACGCTCCCGAATCTCACTGTGGACGGCACTACGGCATCCACCACCATTGTGACCTCTGACCTTACCATTTCGGGCACGCTTGCGATTGGTACCGACGATACTCTTACGATCGGCACGAGCCGCACACTCGCCGCGCCGGGTACCATCACACTTCCCACCGGTGGCACAATCACTGGCGCGGGGACGCTTACTATTACGAGCGCCTCAGGCGGACCTGGTGCGGATGGTACGCTCTCATCTGTGGTGCGTTACGACGCTTCGGCAGCCGATATCGCGGCGACCACATTCGATGCCCGTACGTATGGGGGCTTGGTTGAGGCATATGCATCTTCTACGTCCGCACGTGTTCTGAACCTTGCGGCGGGCACCTACGGCTTCAACGGGGGATTGAACATATTTGCAGGGGGCACCGCTTCCACTACCTTACAGGCGACCACGACGAACCCCACGGTGAACATTACCGGTAACCTTGATTTCACCGGGACGGGCTCTGGTGCGGAAACCATTCGTTCCGGCACCGGCACGTGGACCGTCTCGGGGAACACCAACTTCACAGACGGCACCTATGTTGCGACCGCGGGAAACACGCTTGCGCTCTCCGGCTCCTCGCAGACCTTAACTACGAACAACCAGACGTTTGAAAACCTGAACCTCGGGAGCGCCACCACTCCAACTATTTCCGGGAACCTTACCGCAACCGGTACCATGACATTCGCGGCGAACACCACCTTGACCGGCGTGACGCTCACTATGACGGGGCAGGGGAAGAACCTTGTTGGTGCCGGCAACACGCTCCCGAATCTCGCCATCAATGGCACCGCGGCCTCCACCACCATTGCAACCTCCGACCTTACCGTGTCGGACGCACTCTCTGTCGGCGCGGATGATATTCTGACGATTGATTCAGGCCGTACGCTCACACATACGGGCGTAAGCGCGCTTACTCTTGACGGCGTAATCCAGGGTTCTGGGCGCCTCGCATACCAATCAGCGGTCGCGTTTCCGTCGGGAGGCGCTGTCTCATCCACTCTCCGATTTGACGCGACGAATAACGCGCAGACCGCATCCGCCCGCACGTACGGCGGCGCGCTCGAGGTCTACAGCGGGAGCGGCTCGGCGCGGACCGTCACGATGGCGTCCGGCACCTACACGTTCGCGTCGACGTTGAACCTGAATGGTGCGGGCGGCGGCAGTTTGGCGCTCGACGGCTCAACCAATAATGCGACCGGCACCATCGCGGGGAATGTGAGTTACACGGCCGGAGGCGGTGCGGAAACCATCACACTTTCGTCCGCCCCGTGGACCTTGAGCGGCGACTTGGATATCTCGGGAGGTTCTTTCACGGCTCCTGCAGGCGCCTTAAATCTCGCAGGCAATTATACGAATACGGGCGGCACTTTCACTCACAATTCCGGCACGGTCGTCCTGAATGGTGCCGCGCAGCAGACGCTCTCTGGCACGATGGACGGTTCCTCCGCGCTCAATAACCTAACTGTCACCAACAACTCTGGGAGCGAGGCGACGCCGAGCGTGGTCTTGAACGCCACCACAACTGCCGCGACCTCTACCGCCGCCACCGCATCGTCGAGCGTCAGTTTCCTTGCGGGCGCCACGTACACCTTCACCAATATCAACTGGGCCGGTAACGCTACTAATAGAGTCATGCTCCGCTCCTCGGCTTCGGGGACGCCGTGGCTTCTTATAATGCCTTCCACCGCGAACGCGACGGTAACCTACGTTGACGTGAGAGATTCTGACGCATCGCTCGGAGATACGATCCCCGCAGCGGACACCACCAACTTGAATTCCGGCGGCAACACCAACTGGGATTTCGTCATTACGTCGCCCTTCGTAAGCTCCACCATGGACGATGTGTTTGAGATAAACGGTGTCTCTACCACCATTTCCAACATAAACTTCAAGAGTGGTACGGGAAGCCCTGGCGGGAGGATTACGTCATCGAGCGACATCAGAGCCAGGATCCCCTCGGCATTTCCGGCGATTTGGGACAGTTCGGTGACGTCCATCACCTGTGAGGACGGCAATGCCTGCGACAAGATCTTAACGTCGGGGGTCACCTACGAATCTTCCAATAAGATTGCCGTCGTGAACGTTCTCCAGAACCTTACTTCCAGTGAGTGGGTCCAGATCGCGGGCCTCAAGATGGGGAACTTCACGGCCGTACAAAGCGCGACGACCACGAACCGGCTGCGGGTAGACGGTTCGTCCGACCCGAACGGCGATGACGCGACCGACACGCGCGTGAAAACCATCAAGGGGAAGCTTACCGCAACAGACCACGGCGGGGGGCAATCTTCCAACAAATTCGACATCGATGGAACTTCGCTTACGAGCGCCGCGTTCTTCCTGTTCCGGGTTGCGCCGCTCGGTGAGGACATGACGGTAACTACCACCACGGTGGATATCACGAGTATATCGGGCATCGCGGCGGGGAACATCACGAACGCACAGCTGTACTATGACGAGAATTCAAACGGCACGGTTGACGGGAATGATTCGGCGATTCTGAACGCGGGGACCGTGTCGGTAACCGGCGCCACCGGCACTATCGTGTTCAGCGGCACGTGGACCGCACGAGCGGCTTCCACCACCATTGATGTGATTCTTCAAGCCAACGTTTCTTCCATCGACGATGGCGATAATATTGAATTTAGTGTCACCACCTTAAATATTCAAAGCAAGGGTGTGACCACCCTCGAGACCGTGACGCCGAGTGGTACGGTTGTGAAAATCAATCATGGGAAGCCGCGACGGAGCTTCGGTGGGGGAGAAAGTTCTCCTGCTGGCGGCGCCGGGCAAAGCGGCGGGACACCGCCAGGCGGCTGGGGAGGGAGCGATGGAGATACGCCGCCCGATAATGGGGGGCAAGGCGGCGGGACTCCGCGCGGCGGCGAAGAAGGGAGCGCGTTCGTGCCGCTTAACATCTCCCCGTTCTATGCGAACGTGTCAATCGCTATGAAAAATCTTTTAAGCGCAATTGTGAGCTACCTCGGACGGTGAGGGGAAATCGTGTATACTTAACCACGAAACAATAAATGGTCGAATAAACTTAGCAAAGCAACATTATCGTATATGGACAGAAAAGCAGTAATGGTAGGTTGGACGATACTCGGTGTGGTGGTACTTTTCATCATTTTAGGTGCAGTGGGTGTGTTCCCGGCGAACTGGATGCCGCGCGTAAACGGCGGATATCAGGCTGTGTTCTTGTCTAATGGGCAGGTGTACTTCGGAAAGCTCTATCATGCGAGGAGCCAGTACGCGGTACTCCGCGACATTTACTACCTACAGGTGACTCAATCGCCGCAGCCAATTCAGGAGGGTCAGACGCCGCCCGCGAATGTGAACGTGGTGAAACTTGGTGGAGAACTACACGGTCCCGAGGACGAGATGCGCATAAACCGCGACCAGATACTTTTCGTGGAGGATTTGCGTGACGATTCCCGCGTGGTTACGGCCATAGAGCAATTGAAAACCACGGGCGAGTAACGTACATGCGGCACCTGGTTGAATGAAGAGCATTACAGAAACAATCGTGGCAGCGGGTGCGCTCGCGAGTTTGTTCGCGGGCGCTTCCGTTTTGGCAACCGATTATTCATCAACGAATTTCGTAGTAAAGGATCCGGTCATAGCGCCGGGAAGTGGTTTTGCCACCTCTTCTGCATTTCAGTTGTGGTCGGTCATCGGCGAGCCAGCGATAGGTATTTCAGCGGGCGGCACCTTCACGTTGAAAGGCGGCTTTCTCTATTTCCCCGCGCCCGCTTCAGCAACAAGTACCCCGCCCGAAAGTGCTGCGGCCCCTCATCCTGTGGATTATGGTCCTTTTGTTTTCATTCCTTCCCGCGTGGTTCCTTTGTCTGCCGCGTGCGATTTTAATGAGGACGGTGTGTGCGGTATTGCGGATTTCAGCATCCTTCTCTACTACTATGAGAGATCGGGACCTTCGGTGGCCAAGTACGATCTCAATAAAAACGAAACGGTGGACTTCCCAGACATCTCCATACTTTTCTACTACTGGGAGTCATTCGTATGAAATTTTTTCTGATTATTCTGACCTTGGTTATGGGGGTCGCAATGTCCTTCGGCACTACCTTAGTAGAGGGAGCAGAGGCGCCGATCGTCGCGCTTTCCTTCCCTTCAGGAATGCGTCTTGCCCCCGGTTCGGAATTCGTGGCGTGGGTGACAGTTTCAGGTGAGACCCCAGTGAATGCATTTGATATCTCGCTCACATACACCTCAGAGCTTGAGCTTATTGGTTTTGATACTGCAGGGTCGCTCGTGGACCTATGGCAGGGGGGTCCCCGCGTGCGCCCCGACCGCACTGTGGAACTCGTGGGAGGAATGCGTACGCCGTTTCGGGGGAGCTCGGGGCGGTTGGTGGGCATTGAGTTTCGCGCAGTAAAGGAAGGGGAGGTGCGGTTCGTCTTCAACCAAGTGCGTTTTTATACTGCAGATGGGGAAGGTACCGAGCTCGCGGGCACGGCGGACGCTCGCGTAGCGGACATTGCGATTGTGGAGGGTGCGCCCCTCGTAGTGCTTGCGATGCCTCTCGCGGACACGACCGCGCCTGTGCTTGATGCTGTGCTTACAGAAACCGAAGACCGCGTGGTGCTCCTTGCTTTTGACGTGCGCGATACGGATTCCGGGATTACCGCGACGCTTGTGCGCACGCGGGAGCGGTTTTCGTGGAGCGAATGGCGACCGGCAATGAATCCAGTCCTCATTCCGCGAAGCGTGTGGAGTGCGGAACTTATTGCCATAAACGGTGCGGGATTGGAAGCCACGCAAACGGTCTATTTGTGGAAGACGATAATCCGTTGGGTGGGGCTCATAGGCGCCCTCTTTTTTGCCGCACGAGCAGTGGGCATCGTGTATAATAGATTGAAACAACCCCATTCTTTATGAAGATGCAACGTTCATTGCTTCTTACTTTTTTCCTTGTCGCGCTATTTACATGGGTAATTTTTTATGCACCTTCACGTGCAAATGCGGCCTCGCTTTCAATGAGCCCTGCCGCAGGAACGTTTACCGTGGGGAGCACCTTTGAGGTGTCCGTTTTTTTGGACACCGAGAAGGAGCATGTGAACGCGCTTGATGTGGCGATATCGTTCCCGCAGGACAAACTTCAATTGGTTTCTCCTACCGCGGGCCAGTCCATTATCAGCGTGTGGACGGGCCAACCGCGCTTCAATAATTCAACCGGCCGTGTGGATTTGGAAGGAGGGATGCCGGGGGGCATCAACGTTTCAAATGGCCTCGTGACCACCCTTACGTTCCGCGTGAAATCGGTGGGTGCCGCCGCCGTTCGGTTTATGGACGGCTCGCGGGTGCTCTTAAACGACGGACTCGGCACCGATGTACTCAACAGGACCGGAAACGGCGTCTACCAGCTTATCCTTCCGCCTCCGCAGGGGCCGATCACGGTTTCGCGTACACATCCCGACCAGTCAAAGTGGTACAGCACGAAAAGTGTAGCGCTTGAATGGGCGCTTCCAGGGAGCATCGCGGAGGGTTTCAGCTATCTCACGAACGGTGAGCCGATAGACGTGCCGGACAATATTTCGGAAGGGGTCCGCACGAGCGTTATTTACAAGAATATGGAGGACGGAGTTCGGTATTTCCACATCAGAGCATATCGCGAGGGCGCATGGGGCGGGACCACTCACTACGCGCTGAATATTGACAGCACGCCGCCGGCCGAGTTTCCTTTGGAAATCATTCCCGACTCCCGCACCACGCGGCGCCAACCGGTGATTCAGTTTTACACGACGGACGCACTCTCCGGAATTGATCATTACGAGCTGAAGGTCGTCTCCTTGAGCACTATTCCGGAGGCAAAAGCGGCAAACGGCAACCAGGAGCTTTTTGTAGAGGCGCAAAGCCCCTATGTAGCTTCGGAGCTTTCTCTCGGCAATTACGACGTCATTGTCCGTGCATACGACAAAGCGGGGAATATACGTGAAGTAACGGAGCGACTTGAAGTAGTGACCGCGCTCTTTAGGTTTGTCGGCGATAAAGGGTTTGAGATACGGGGAGGCATTTTCATCGTGCCGTGGGTATGGGTATGGACCCTCGCACTCGTGCTCCTTGGCGTTCTCGTGTTCGTTGCCCACGCCGTGCGGAGGAGGCATGACGAGCACAACCTTGATATCACAGGAAAGCATCTCCCAAGCCATCTCAGACGCCAGTTGGAGGAATTGCGAGAGTTCAGAAAACGGTATGGGAAAGCCCTTATGCTTTTTCTTCTCGTATTTCCAATCATTTTTGGTTCGCATGTTGTGCAAGCCCAAACTACGGAGCTTTCACCGCCATTTATTACCTCAATCTCACGTGACATCTCAGACGAGGAGATATTCTACGCAGGGGGCAAGGTGGATGTGGCGAACGCGGAGGTCGTCCTCTATCTCCAGAACCTTCGCACGGGAGAGACCGAGAGCCAGGTGGTGGTGGCCGACAAACGCGGCGACTGGTTCTATCGGCACAGCACGTTCCTTGGAGCGGGAAACTATCTCCTATGGGCGCAAGCGCGTTTCGCGGACGCATCAAGTCCGCCGGGACCGCAGGTTGAGCTTTCCGTGCGGCCGACGGCGCTCCACTTCGGCGCCTCGCGCTTGAGCTATGAGGCCCTGTATCTCGTGTTTCTCCTCGTGCTTCTCTTCGTGGTTGCCGGGCTCGTTGGGTACATCGTGTACCACGGGCTCCATGCACGCGAGAAGAGGAAGTTGGTGGAGAATGAGGTGCGGGAGGCGGAAGAATCCATCAAGCGCGGTTTCGCGGTTCTGCGCCGCGACATTGAGGCGGAACTTGCGGTGGTGCGCAAAGCAAAGCTTGGGAGGGAACTTAAGGAAGAAGAGCGCGCGAAGGAAGTGCAGCTCTTGAAGGACCTTGAGTGGGCGGAGAAATATATCGGAAAGGAAATGTGGGATATCGACCGCGTCGGACTCGACGGGACACAATGAGTAAAAAGCTTTTTATTGCGGTCATTTTTATTGCGTTGCTTTTGGTGTCGCCAGGTGCTGTGGTAGCACAAGAGTTGAATTCCTCAAACAACTTTCAAACCAATGCTCAACTTGCCTCACTGATTAGCGTTCTTGAGCAGCAAGTCAGAGAACTCACACTCAAAATAAGCGTATTTCTCCAGTCTCGTACTGCCCTTGCTCAGGTTGCAACACTCGATCTTTACACAGATTCGATTGTTTCGCCGTGGTACAGCGCTCACTATGGTGGGGCTTATGATAATGCGAATATTGAACAAGTATATACGGGTACGAACGCGATCAAGGCAAGTGCAAATGTGTGGGGAGCGGTGAGTATCGCTGCAAACTCGCCGTACGTGAGTGTTTCGGGATATGAAAATTTCGAGTTTGCGATTTTCTCCACCAGTTCATTCACAACGGGGGGAGTCAATTTTCAAACCGCAACGAGTGGGACATTTAAGGCGCCGAACCAGAACGTTGTTGCGGATCAGTGGACGACAATTTCAATTCCTCTAACATCGTTTGCATCATCAACCTATAACCTTGGGGGCGGCAGCTTCCTTCTCTATCGGCTGAACATTCAGAATAATGGAACACCGCATGTATTCTGGGTGGATAGTGTTCGTTTCACCGCGGCTGGTGGAAGTGGCCCGCCTCCGAGTGGTGGCGGGGGAGCAGATACCGCCGCTCCGAACATTTCAATTACCGCGCCAGTAGGCGGTGCTACGGTGTCGAGCACTATATCCCTTTTAGCATCCGCTTCGGATGATGTTGGTGTAGCCGGTGTTCAGTTAAAACTAGACGGAACGAATCTTGGTGCGGAGGTAACGAGCGCGCCTTACTCAGTAAGCTGGGATACAACCTCGGCTTCGAACAGCTCTCATGTTTTGACTGCCGTGGCGCGCGATGCGGCCGGCAACCAAACCACTTCCGCTTCAGTCACGGTAACGGTTTCCAATCCTGACATTACACTGCCTTCAGTTTCCATAACTGTTCCGATAGCCGGCGCGACCGTCTTGGGTTCATCGGTCACGGTTTCGGCAAGCGCTTCGGATAATATCGGCGTGGTCGGGGTGCAATTTCGCTTGGATGGCTCAAACTTGGGCGCCGAAGATGTCATAGCCCCTTACGCGACTACGTGGGATACGACGAGCGCCTCAAATGGTTTCCACACATTGACTGCGATCGCGCGTGATGCGGCAGGTAACAGCGCCACTTCTCCTTCGGTTCCGGCACTGGTCTCAAATGGTGGAGGTGTAGCAACGAGTTCAACGCCGATGATTGTTTATGATGATGCGTATATTTCACCGTGGACCAATGCTTCTTACGGTGGAACCTACGATTCGGCCAACACCGAACAAGTATATATCGGCACCTATTCGATTAAAGCCAGTAGTAGTGCGTGGGGGGTGGTAAGCCAGCAGACATGGAATAATCCTCAAGGCGTTTCCAGTTATTCTAATTTTGAATTTTCCGTTTACACCACAAGCTCTTTTCCAGTAGTCGTATCTTTCCAAGCAATAAATCCCGGCTCGACAACCACCATTTCTTATTCTATTTCCACCCCCTATCCTACCGCAGTTGCTAATCAGTGGACGACAATTTCAATTCCTTTAAGTTCTTTCACGAACTCCGGAGCCCCTCTTTCTATGAGCGGTGCGGCGGTGAATCGTGCGAATATTCAAAATAATGGAACAGGAAGAGTGTTTTGGGTGGATAACATTCGTTTCGTGGTTGCGGATGGTGGAAGCGGTGACACGGTTCCACCCAGCGTGTCTATCACCGCACCGACTCCAGGTTCAACAGTCTCCGGCGCCTCCACGGTAATTTCCGCAAGCGCCTCCGATAACATTGGTGTTATCGGCGTCCAATTCAAGTTGGACGGCGTGAATCTTGGGAGTGAAGATACGACCGCTCCGTACTCCGTCTCTTGGGACACTACCACTGCCTCAAATGGAAGTCACGCTCTCGCGGCCACAGCTCGAGATGCCGCCGGTAATAACGTTACTGCCGCGGCGGTCACGGTGACGGTAGCAAACACTTTTTTCGTCAGCACGAGGAAGGTCATGCCCCTCGGCGATTCCATTACTTTGGGCAATTGGCAGGGCGGATACCGCGCCCAGCTATACAATCTTCTTGCAAACGGGGGGTATGGAAATAACTTTGTTTTTGCCGGCCGCAATACCGCTAACGGCAATGATGCCAATCTCGGCTTTGTCTGGCCTTCTACTCACAAGAACCACGAAGGTTATGGTTCCGCGACCATAGACAATGCCGGCTCCACCTATATTTGGAATCAGAATATCGGGAACGCTCTCGCCGCAAACCCTCCCGATATCATTCTCTTGATGCTCGGTACTAACGACGTCTTCTCCACGGTCCGTACTGCCTCCCAAATTCGGGCCAATATGAGTTCTTTCCTGGACCAGATTTGGACTGTCAATCAGAACATTAAGATTGTTTTGAGTAATATTCCGTATGAAACCGCGAACGCCGCTCTCCTGACTATTATTCAGCAAACGAACGCTCTTTGGCCCGGGTTGGTCTCGGAAAAGCAACAATTAGGAAGATATATTACCCTTGTTGATAACTACAGCGCTCTCACTCTCCCAAGTGATTTTGAGGATGGCGTCCATCCTAGCGTGACTGGGTATCTGAAGATGGCCAACGCCTGGTATCCGGCTGTTGTGAGCGCGATAGCTACCGACACGCAGGCTCCTTCTGTTTCTCTCTCATCTCCAAGCGATAACTCCACTGTTTCAGGAATAATTACGGTGTCGGCCAGCGTCTCAGACAATGTCGGCATTACCGGAGTCCAATTTAAGTTGGACGGAAATAATCTTGATGCGGAAGACATAGTTTCGCCGTATAGCGTGAGCTGGAGCACGGCGGGCACTCCGAATGGCAGCCATGTAATCACTGCAATTGCACGAGATGCGGCGGGGAACCAAGCGGCCTCGAATGCGGCGACGGTTATAGTGAGCAATGCTTCGACTGCGACAACAACACTTTGGATCAGCGCTTATCTTCCGTCATGGGAGTTAAGGGTGCCTGGTACTGCCGTGAACTGGGGAAGTTACACCGCGGCCGAGATCGATTGGGATGCCTTCACTCATCTCATTTTTTTCGCGACCGGGCTTACGGATACGAACGGCGGATGTTGCACTGTCCAACCGGACAATTACAACTGGAACGCGACGAGATTGAACGATATCGTGACGGCGGCCCATAATCACGGGAAACCGGTCCTTTTCAGCGTCGGCGGCGCCGGCGGTTCTTCAGCCACGTGGGCAACGGTTTTGGGCAACACGACGCCGCGGCAAAATTTCATAAATAACTTAGTCAGTTTTATGGATACGTGGAGATTTGACGGGATTGATATTGACATCGAGCCGCTCGACGCCACGGTCACACCCTACCTTCCTGTGTTCAGTCAGGAACTGCGGGCGACACTCCAAGCGAAACAAGCATATTATGATTCTTCGAAGAAACCAATTCTCACCACCGCGATTTACAACTTCCCGACTTCTTGGGCCGGGGTTGCTTCTTACTACGATCAGTTGAATATAATGTCTTACGATCTTTTCGGAAGCTGGTGGGGAGAAATGTGGCACAACAATGCTCCGCAGAACGTGAAAAATCCCGATGGTACCTGCAATATCGTCGATATTGCCGAAGGGAATGGCAATACGTGTATGAACACGGTTGAGAGCAAGGTGAATCAATTCGCCTTAAGTTCACCGGCAACACCCCTTAATAAGCTAGGCGGCGGAGTTAGCTTCGGAGCTTATCTATGGAAAGGTGGTTTGAATCAGGCGGGCACGAACGGGATGTTGAATCCGCGCGAGCGGTGGCAAACCGCTCCGGTGCAATGGAGAGTTTTGAACGGCACGATCCTTCAAGGTGGGGTAGAAACCGCCTACTGGGATTTGAAGCGGACGCTTTTCCCGCAATTACCTCCGGAGGCGTTCAAGCGTGACAGTCTAAGTAATGTTCCTTACATTAGCTGGGACAAAGTGGGCACAACGGAAGACTTGTACGTTACTTACGAAGATGCTAGTTCGACCATTGCGGTTGTGAACAAAATTAAAAATATGAATTTGGGCGGTATGATCTTGTGGCACATCGGCTCCGGTTACCTTGGAACAAATTATTTTCCAAGTGTAGTTGGTCCGCGCGATGAACTTCTTCAAGCGGTGAAAAGCTCCGCTTTCACAACTATTTCTACTTCTACGCCGGCACCCGACACATCGCCGCCTTCCGTTTCAATCACCAGCCCATTGAACGGTGTGACGGTCTCAAGCATGGTGGTGGTTTCCGCAAATGTCTCGGACAATGTAGGTGTCGCGGGCGTCCAGTTCAAACTTGATGGGGTGAACATTGGCTCTGAATTGACCGCTGGTCCATACTCAATCAGCTGGAACACTATTACTTCGGTAAATGGTTTGCACAGTTTGATTGCCATCGTGCGCGATGCGGCCGGCAATCAAACGATTTCTGGAGCGGTAAATGTGACGGTGAATAATTTCACCGACACATCGCCGCCTTCCGTTTCAATCACCAGCCCATTGAACGGTGTGACGGTCTCAAGCATGGTGGTGGTTTCCGCAAATGTCTCGGACAATGTAGGTGTCGCGGGCGTCCAGTTCAGGTTGAATGGATTGAATCTCGGGCCCGAAGATACCGCAGCACCCTACGGTGTGAATTGGGATACCACGTCGGTTTCAAACGGTAGTTATACGGTGAGCGCGGTCGCACGGGATGGTGCGGGTAATACGAGTATTTCTTCAAATGTGTCTGTGGTGGTTGCAAATCAGTCACCCACCCCTATCCTCTCTGTTTCTCCGCTCAACTTTGCATTTTCCGCAGCTCAGGGAGGATCGGCGCCGGTGGCGGAAAGTCTTACGATTTCCAACACGGGCGCTTCTGGGATGAACTGGAATATCCAAACCGGTGCAAGTTGGTTGACTGCAAATCCTTCTGCAGGAATCGACAATCGAACCGTCGCTATTTCCGTGAGTCCGGCGGGTCTTAATGTGGGAATAGCGACCAGTACGTTAATGGTGAGCGCGATGGGTGCTACCGGAAGTCCCGCGACCATTCCGGTGACTTTTCAGATTACTGTCGTGCCTGACACGGTTCCGCCGGCAATTGGTAATGTTCAAACGAGTAGTACCACCGCTATCGCGACCGCCATTTTGTGGGCTACGAGCGAACCATCGGACAGTCAGGTTGAGTATGGTACAACGGTTGGCTATGGCTTGACGACCTCACTTGATTCCAACCTGACTATGAACCATGCGGTTTCCCTAGCAAATCTGACACGCAACACCATATACCACTATCGGGTCGTTTCCGCCGACGCGGCGGGGAATAAAGCGCGGTCAGTGGACCAAGTTTTCACTACCCCTGCACGCTTACCAAAGCCACCAAATGTGACGAACGTGAGCGCCGCGGCGGGCTCGGTCATCCTCACGTGGACGAACCCCATCTACGAATATTTCAGCAGGGTCGTCGTCTTGAAAACGACGGACAGTTATCTTCAGAACCCTCAAGTGGAATATCAAATAGCCGAGACGCCTTCAAACCGATTTGTCGATACCAACATTAGTCAGGGTACCACCTACTATTACACGCTCTTTACGACCGATGATATGGGGAGTTATTCCGACCCCGAGCACATTTCTTTCGGGTTCCATGCGGTAGGGGCGACAGGCGGGGGTGGCGGCGGCGGGGGAGGGGCGAGTTTTAATGCGCCAGCGATGGCTACGCTGACGATCTATGATTCGACGTCAACCGTTTCACTTTTGAACCAAGGGGAATTTGCTTTGCCCGTGCGAGACGCAAGAAATTTCATCTTTACTCAACCTTTGGTCCGAGGTATGCAAGGCGATTCGGTGAGGCAGTTGCAACTTTTCCTATCACAAGACAAAGCTCTGTATCCCCAAGGAACGGTAAACGGAGTTTTCGGTCCTGCCACCGAGCGTGCAGTCAAGAATTTCCAGTGTCGTTTCAATTTGGTGTGTGAGGGAACCGCCCAAACCTCGGGTTGGGGGAAGTTGAACGAGAAAACCATCGCGAAACTAAACGAGCTTCTCGCACGGGGAACATTTGCGGGAGCTCCATCTTCATCTCCATCTCCATCAACGAAATCAGTGATGAGTGGTGGAAATCTTAGCCGCGGCTCGCAGGGAAATGAAGTAAGAGCGCTTCAGGAGTTTCTAGCTAAGGACAAAGAAACTTACCCTCAAGGTATCGTGAATGGTACCTATGGACCAGCCACGGAGCGGGCCGTCAAAAAATTTCAATGTAAGAACAATATAATTTGTGCCGGCTCGAGAGGTACCACTGGGTGGGGTGCGGTTGGGCCTAGAACGAGAGTAAAACTGAATGAGCTAATGGTGAAGTAAGCTGATTCGAATCCTTGCCACAAAATAAAATATCCGATAGAACTAGAATATCGGACATTTTATTTGTGCGCGGGAGAGGATTCGAACCTCCAAGCCCTTGTGGGCGCTACCACCTCAAGGTAGTGCGTCTGCCAGTTTCGCCACCCGCGCTTACACAGACTTTAAATTATCTAGAAAATTACGTCCAGTACCGCTTTTTAGAAATTTTTCTCTTATTCTTGCCGCTTTATAGTCAAGGAATTCCTCCTTATAAAATAGTCGGAATGGCTTATAAGGTTTTGTGCTTGGAGTTCGTCCGTGATTATGACGCCTGAACCGTTCCTCGAGATTTTTTGTAATCCCGACGTAGCGGAATTTATTTTTGCCACATATCACATAGACCCAAACCATCGTAGTGCGGTCGCCTGAGGCGACCAAGTCCGCCTGTGCTCGTTTCGCTTTACCCGCCTCGGGCGGGCACCCGCGCATGACCGTGCAAAAACGAATATACCATAACCTACAAGAAGGTTCAATTTTCGTATATAATGTCGGCGTGAAAGCATTTTTGGCTTCCAGGCCGCTCGTTACATTGACGGCGATTAGCGCAGTTTTTTTGGTTATCGCGGGCCTTATGTTTGTTCTCCACTGGAGCGATTTTTCCCCCCGCGTTGTGCTCCACTTCGCGCCGCTCGAGGGCGCTGACCTCTTTGGGACTCGCGCGGATGTGCTCACGCTTTGGATACTAGGTGCCGCGGTCGCTGTAGTAAATGTATTTCTTGCGCATATCTTTTATGACCGCTCCCGCGAGCTCTCGCTTCTCTTCGGTGGCGTGAACGTGTTTTTAATGCTCATCCTTCTTATCGCGATAGGGACCATAGTGTCGGTTAATTGATATGAATCTCTCAGAAATACTCCTCGCGGTCCTTGCGCTTGTATTTGCAGGCGGATTTTATGCGATTTGGAAAATGATACAAGAGCAGAAGAAGCCGGACGATGCCCAATCGCTCGTGCTTATTCAAAACCAGATGAACGAGATAACGCGCACGCTGGATATGAAGTTGGGCGAATCCACGCGAGCGATACGTGAGCAGTTCGGTGAAAGCGCGAAGATAATCAAGGACGTTACCGAAAATCTCACGCGCCTGCAGGAGACAAACAAGCAGGTGGTGGGTTTCGCGGATCAGCTGAAAAGTTTGCAGGATATTCTCAAGAACCCGAAACAGCGGGGGATATTGGGCGAGTATTACCTTGAAACGGTATTGAAGAATGTGCTCCCGCCGGGGAGTTATGAGATGCAGTATCCGTTGGGGATAGATGAAAAGACGGGGAAGGATCTTATTGTAGACGCCATTGTGAAAGTGGATAAGCGGATCATTCCGGTGGACTCCAAGTTTTCACTGGAAAACTACAACCGCATTTTGGAAGCGCATGATCCCGCTGAACGGAAGCGTTACGAGGCCGCTTTCGTTCAAGACCTTAAGAATCGCATTGATGAAACATCAAAATATGTGAAGCCGGAAGAGGGGACAATGGACTTTGCTTTTATGTTTATACCTTCGGAGGCGGTCTATTATGACCTTCTCATAAACAAAGTTGGCGCGGTTACCGACGATACGAACACTTTGATCACCTACGCGGGAACGAAGAAAGTTATCATTGTGTCGCCTACGTCGTTCTTGGCTTATCTTCAAACCGTGCTCCAGGGGCTTCGCTATCAGAAGATATCGGAGCAGGCGAACGAAATAATCGGTCAGGTGGAAAAGCTGGGGAAGCATCTCCTCGCGTATCAGGAACACATCGGAAAAGTTGGGAAGAATCTCGGCATAACCGTGTCCTCATATAACAAGGCCTCAAAGGAGCTCGGGAAAATTGATAAGGACGTTCTCCGCATTACCGGAGACGCCGCCGGCATCAAGCCGATGGAGATAGAAAGTCCCCGCGACGTCGCGGAGGTAGGGGAAGAAGAGTAGGCTCTTTACATTTCCGAAAAGGTATGCTACGCTTCTATTGTTAAACGAGAGTGTTTTCATAGTCCTCAACTCCGGCGCAAGTCGCGAGGCGAGGAAATCCTATGAAAAGCCCGATTCCCACCCCGCAAGGGGTGGGTTTCTTTTTGGGCTCGTCTGCCCTATCCTTTCATTGGGTAGCGGCTTGCGCACTCGTTTAACAACAATAAAAATCGGAGTCAACCACCGCTACCCACACAAAAAAACGAGGAAAAACCCAAGAAACACGGGCTGTGTCATTATTTTCTAAAATATTCGAGAACCGCATTTACGGTCGCCTCCGCCGGACCGTAGAAGCTATCAACGCCGAGGAATCGGCGGTTTCTTCGCTTTCGGACGAGGGCTTGAAAAATGAGTCGCGGACCATTCGCGAGGCGATTGCAAAAGAAGAGGGGAGTCCCGATGCACTATCCCGTATGCTTCCCAAAGCCTTTGCGCTCGTACGCGAAGCGGCAAAACGCACGCTTGGCCAGCGCCACTACGATGTCCAGCTCATGGGCGGCGTAGCGCTTCACGAAGGGAAGATCGCCGAGATGATGACTGGAGAAGGTAAAACGCTCGCCGCAACCGCGCCGGTGTATCTGAATGCGCTTGCGGGGAAGGGGACGCACGTGGTCACGGTGAACGACTACCTCGCAAAACGTGATGCGGTGTGGATGGGGCAGATTTATAACGCACTTGGCGTAAGCGTCGCATGCATTGTTCACGACGCCGGTTTCATCTACGACCAGGCATACACAGGCGAGAAGAACGAATTGGATAAAGAGCGGGACACACTCGGGAGCTTCAAGGTGTTTGAAGAATTTTTGCGGCCCGTGTCGCGGAGGGAGGCGTATGCTGCGGACATCACGTACGGCACGAACCATGAATTCGGTTTTGACTTTCTCCGCGACAATCTCACGCTTCGGCTCACGGACCGCGTTCAGCGCGGCCACCATTACGCCATCATCGACGAGGTGGATTCCATTCTCATTGATGAGGCGCGAACGCCACTCATCATCGCGGCGCCCGACGTGCAATCCAGCGAATACTATAGGGTGTTTTCAAAAGTGGTGGAGGGACTTTCGGCGGAAACCGATTACATCGTGGACGAGAAACAGCGGAGCGTGAACATTACGAACGAAGGAATAGGGAAGGTGGAGAAGGTGTTGAATCTGGATAATCTTTTTTCTCCGGAGCACGGCCGCCTCGTCCACTTTCTCCAGGAATCGCTCAAAGCCAAGGCGCTCTTTAAGCTGGACCGTGACTACGTGGTGAAGGGAGGCGAGGTTCTCATCGTGGACCAATTCACGGGGCGCATTCTCCATGGCCGCCGCTATTCGGGCGGTCTTCACCAGGCAATAGAGGCGAGGGAGAACGTGACGGTCCGTGAAGAGAACCGCACGTATGCGCAGGTGACCATACAAAATTATTTCCGCCTCTACACAAAAATCGGCGGTATGACTGGGACCGCCGCAACCTCCGCAGAGGAATTTCACAAAGTGTATAACCTTGAAGTGGTTTCCATCCCGCCAAACCGTCCGCTCGTGCGGAAAGACGCTTCCGACATCATTTATAAAACGAAAGATGCAAAGTATGCGGCGGTGGTCGCAGAAGTGAAGGCCAGACAAGAAAAGGGCCAACCGGTACTTTTGGGCACCGCTTCCATCGTGCAGAACGAGGAAATCGCTGGCCGTCTTGCGCGCGCTGGCATACCGCATGAGGTCTTGAACGCAAAGAACAATGAGCGTGAAGGTGCCATCATCGCGCAAGCGGGGCGCAAAGGTGCAGTGACGGTTGCGACGAATATGGCAGGCCGTGGTGTGGACATAGTCCTCGGCGGCAATCCTCCGAACCCCGAAGAGGCCCAGCTGACGAAGGATTTGGGCGGTCTCCATGTTATCGGTACGGAGCGGCACGAAGCGCGGCGCATTGATAACCAGCTTCGTGGCCGTTCTGGGCGCCAAGGCGACCCCGGCTCCACCCAGTTCTTTCTCTCTCTTGAAGATGACCTTCTCCGCATCTTCGGCGGCGAACGATTGGGGAAGATGATGGGGAGTTTGAATGTGCCGGACGATACGCCGATAGAGTCGGGGCTGGTGACGAAGGCGGTGAACCAAGCGCAGGAGAAGGTGGAGGGGATGAACTTCGATATCCGGAAACATTTGCTGGATTTTGATGACGTGTTGAATAAACAACGCACCGCGTTCTACACGAAACGTGACAAATTCTTGAGTGCGGACGGCGCAGCACTTATCGCCTCTGTAAAAGATCTCATCGCCCGCTTCGTGGGGGAGGGGAGGAAGGCATTCGCCAATTCGCGCGAATTGGCGAATGGAGGAAAGGGACAGGAAAGTGCCGAGGCGGAAAAATCGTTCGCGGCGCTGGAAGAAAAACTCTCAAAACTCCCGGAAACATTGGACCCGGAGCGCGCCGCGTTCATGGCACAGCATCTCGTGCGCCTTTTGGATATGCTGTGGGTGGATCACCTTGAAAATCTGGAAGGGCTCCGCGAAACAGTGAACATTCGCGCCTATGCGCAGCACGAGCCATTGGTGGAGTATCGCCGCGAGGCGCACATGCTTTTCAAGCAATTGGAAAGCCATTTTGAGACGATGGTCGCGGGAAGTGCTTTCCAAATATTGGAGGTGGATTTGGGCAAAGCGAAGATGGTGCAGGAACAACGCGCCGCGCCTCCGGAAGTGAAGGATATCGGCCGCAATGATCCCTGTTGGTGCGGTTCGGGAAAGAAATTCAAGCGTTGCCATGGAAAATAAGCCATTAGTGGCACTATTCATACCCTATAAAATTGTGGACGGTAAGATTTTGGTTTATTTTCAGAAACGCACAAGAGATGCTAAACGGATTCCCGATTTATTCGGCTTTTTTGGAGGAAAAGTTGAGGAGGGAGAGGGCGTAGAGGAAGGGCTACGGCGTGAGATTAAAGAAGAATTAAATTTTACATTAGGCGCTTATGAAAAACTCGGTTTGTATGAATCTTCAAAAAGTGCGAAGCATATTTTTGTCTCAGAAGTTGATGAGAATTTTGAACAAAAAGTAACAGTGCTTGAAGGAGAATATGGGAAATTTTTAAACGAAGAAGAAGCTACTAATGAGCCTAAAATATTGGAGAGCTACAAACAAATATTGCAGGATTTATACAGGTTTGTGCGGAAGCGTGGAAAAGTATAGGCACTGTCACGGCAAATAAATACAATTAAAAAACCTGGGTGGTTTACATAAGTAAACCACCCTCCTTACGCTACTTTAGCGCCCATGTAGTATTGCTTCTTGCCTCGCTTCCTTCTTTCGATCCAGTGCTCCTTATTTGTGCGTGGTGGAGGAAGCGTGTCGTATGAGCGCGGCTTTCGCGTGGATTTTATGAGGCCGCGTTTCACAAAGATCACCGTTCGCCGGGAAACATCAGCGGCGCGGCTTGTCTCCCGCAAACTTTTTCCTTGGTTTAGGAAGTAACGGACTGCCAAACGTTTTTCCAGCACTAGCCGTTCGTCCTCGGTAAGGAATTTGTTAAGGAAACTCTCATCACTGTTATGATTTTTGAAACCCGCTATCTCGCTGAAGAACTGATTCCAAATCTTTTTTCGTAGCGACCGACCGATGTGTTTTTTGGTGGTGCGTGGCATGGAGAGGGGAGCGTAGGGTGGTGCACTTAAGTATACCACCCTGTCCTTATATAATGGAGATATGAAATACAACAAACTTGTCCGTGACAAAATTCCGTATGTAATAAGGAAGAAGGGCGGCACCCCCGTCACGCACATTGCGGACGAGGCGGAATACTGGGCGAAGTTGAAGGAGAAGCTTTTGGAAGAAATGGCGGAATTCAACAAGGACGAAAGCGCCGAGGAATTCGCGGACCTTCTGGAAGTTATCGCGGCCATCGCGGAGTATAAGGAATTTGACCCGGACGAAGTTGCAAAGATACGAGCGAAGAAAGCGGAGGAACGCGGAAAATTCAAAGAGCGAATAATTTTGGACGAGTCGTAGATATGGAAAATAACGTTGAGAAACGTACTCCTCTTACGCTTTGCATTGTGCATCAGCCTCCGAGAATACTTCTTGGTATGAAGAAGCGTGGGTTTGGAGCAGGACGTTGGAATGGTTTTGGGGGTAAACTTCTGCCGGGTGAAACAATAGCGCAGGCGCTTATGCGCGAAGTAAAAGAAGAGGCCGGCATTGCCCCAGTTGATCCGGAGGAAATGGCGGTAATAGATTTTCGATTTCGTCATAAGCCCGACGAAGTGCTTGAGGTTCATATTTTCCGCGCAACTGAGTTTGTGGGAACTCCCATAGAAAGCGAGGAGATGAAGCCGCATGGTTTGAAGAGGGAGCCATTCCTTTTTGATGAATCGGATGTAGTGCTCGAACACAATTTGCAAGAACTTTAATAATGGCACACACACTTCGTTTTCGTGCGACGAACCGAGATATCTGGACCGCAATCAAGAGCGGGAAAAAGAAAGTTGAGACGCGCGCCGCTACATCGCGGTATCGAAAAATTGAAGTAGGGGATAGAGTAGTGCTTGTGTGTGGCTCGTCGCGGTTTACGAAGAAAATCAGCAAGGTCAGGATATTCAAATCCGTCCGCGGTCTTACGCGCGTTTATAACCCACAATCCATAAACCCCGCCTGCCGAACCATCAAAGAACTTGAGGCAATGTATTTTTCATTTCCCGGCTACCGGGAGAAAATAAAAAAGCACGGCATCATCGCGCTTGAGCTTAAATAAAACCGCCTCACTGGCGGTTTTATTGTATATATCCTGCTTTCTTCAGCCAGTCTTCGTTCTCCCACTCCCACAGTTTTTTTGCACCGAGAAATGCGGCGAAATCCTCGTGCCAGTAGGGGAATTCTTTGAGTTCAATGCGGCCCTCCATAGGTCCCCATTCGTGATTACATGCTTGCATGAATGGGTTGCCCCACACCGTTTTTATCTGGTCGCGGCCTCCTTTTGAACGAAGGAACGCGCCACAGTGAATGCACGGCTTGCTTTGGTCTATGCGAAGTATCCAGCGCGTTTCCAAGTCCTTCACCACATCTTTCATCGCGGCGAGATAGGCCGAGGTCTGAAGGTTGTAGTCGCGGTAGATTTCCTGCGAGGTTTTGATGTCCAGGATGCCGAGCTTTCCTCCTATCATCGCAATGGCGTCCAAGGTACCCGCGTACCGGTGCTCGTAGTTCACGAGGCGGTGTTCCACATATGCGGGATCCACATGAATATTGTTTTTCACCAAAAATTCCAAGAACGCGCGGATGGAAGGTTCCACCGACGGAGGGATTCCCGGTTTTTCTCCGGTCAATATTTTTTCAACCGTTTCGTGTATGAGTGTGCCTTCGGTCGCGGAATTCTTCTTCACCTGTTCGGCCGCCGCGAAGCTGCCCATCCGGCCGTAGAACCGGTAAAGTGCGGGCTTTGCCTTTATCTCAACGATCTTTGTGACGCGGGGGTACCATACTCCGTCAATTTCATATCCGGACTGTTCCTTGAACCCTTCAACTGTTTTATAGAAATTCATACGCCACCCCATAATAGCGGTTTTAGCCTCCCCTTTCTAGCCAA
This sequence comes from Candidatus Brennerbacteria bacterium, assembly GCA_043799565.1. GTDB lineage: Bacteria > Patescibacteriota > Minisyncoccia > UBA6257 > GWB1-50-10 > DYGI01. Next base: position 21,637 of record JAZDNP010000003.1, read on the forward strand.
AAAGAGGGGAGTAGAGCGGGTTTTAGGGCCTTCGGAATACCCTCTAAAATGGGTCTACAGGGGCGTTTCTATGTCCCAGGCGTAGAACTTCGGCGCACATGAAGACCCCTATAAAACCATCCTTATGAGGATGGTTCGGGATGCCCCAAATCCCTCTAGGGGAGTGGTATTAGAGGCCTGTTTCTAAGGTTTCTAAGGTAGTATCTGTCGCACAATATACCTTTTGTGACAGATGCCTGTGGGGTATCTACTCACAAAAGGTTGCGTCCATTTCACAACAGTACGTCTACTATCGTGAAATGAACTTTAAAATTAGCGCTAGAAAATAAAAAAGCTCCGACGTGGGTCAACGTCGGAGCCGATGAACGCTCATGAATCAGCGAGGGAGGAAGTTTGGTCGAGACCTACCACCCACAGCCTTCCAAGGGCTGTGAATTTACCCTCCTTATTTGGAGCTCTTCGCGGTCTTGCACGTCACGTTCTTCCGTACGCTTCCAGCGTTCCGGACAGAAAAACTCATGGCGCGTGCTCACTCTAGTGCCTTCGGGAACGCATAACCTGTGTCATACAACGGCACTTCGGAATACTTCACTAAACGATTCCCGGATTCGCTTCCCCTACAGGGAGCTAGTTTTTCATCGTGCTGCGGCGCCGGGGTCGGTTCCCTGCGCTGTGTCTTTCTTCGGCACGAGCCCTCGCAAAACGTTCTATCACCACCCTACCACAATTCAGAGAAAAATAAAGACGCCCGATGTTCGAGCGTCCTGCGGTGCGTAGATGTGTGACCGCTAGATAGTGAAACGATACAACGTGGCGGGTTTCATCTCGCCCTCCTCGTCCACCCCGTGGGCGACTTCGTATGGGAACATGGATTTCAAAATTCTGATGATGCCGCCGTGGGTCACCACAAGCACCTTCTTCCCTTCCTCCCGCCGTATCTCTGGGAGAATTTCCTGCACGCGTGCTTTGACACGATCCACCGACTCGCCGCCGAAGCGAGTGTAATCATACCGGAGCGCGCGGTCAGCCGGTTTCAAGTCATGGCCTGCAATCGCTGCGAACTCCTCCCACGTGTGTTTCTGGAACTTCACGCCGAAGTTTCTCTCCATAAGCTTTCCGTCGCCGCGAATGCGCTCTTTTGGCACCTTGTGGTGGTCGGCAATGATGCGGGCGGTTTCCAAGGCACGGCTCAAAGGCGAACTGAAAATGACTGTCAGACCTTCCGGAATGTGTGTGGCGAGCTTTTTTGCTTGGGCCCTTCCGGTCTCCGTAAGTTCGTCATTAAACCATCCCGCGCAGCGTCCGTCCGTATTCATGACGCTTTCGCCGTGTCGAGCAACAAGTATATCCATTGTGGCGTCCTCTTTGAGAGTGATGAGTTTTGATTATGCTGGAAACAAAATAACACGCACTCCCCTCTCGTGTCAATAAAATGCAAGCTGTGAAACTGCGGTTTAGAACGATGAAATGAGTGAGCGAAGAAGGTCCACGAGTGCGCCGAGAAGTCCCACCGCAACATTCAGAAGTTCTTTGATGAGTTCCCAGAGCCCGCCGAGTATATCCCCTCCCGAAACCATCCCCTGCGCTTTTTCCCACAATGCCTGAAGCCACGGGAACACACCGCTCGTATCCGTCGGCAACTGGTTCGCGATGCCGGCCACTGTCGTTTCAAGGTCAATATTGATGCCAACCTTCTCCAAAAGAGAAAGCGGGGTCTTAATGACCTCCAAGAGTTCCTCGGGATTCTGCGGAAGGACCGCCATATGCCACTAGTATACAGGAGATGTTAGATTGACAGTAGCGCTGTTTTGGGTGTAGAAAAAGATTAGTAATCTACGGAATCCTTCACTCATGAAGAAGGAGTATGCTATGGACATCGTATTGTGGCGCGAAGTGCTCACGCTCGGCATTTTCTTTGCAGTGTTCGTCCCGCTCACGAAATGGGCGTGCGGCCGGATGTTCTTTCAGTGTTACCACGAACATTTGAGCATAGGCACCGGATTGCTCCTTGTGGAGAACACCTGTGTTGCGGGTCTCCTTGAGGCGCCCGTAGCAGGGATGGCATTGGGGTTCATCCTCCTTTCTTCTTTTGCCGTGATAAGCGGCGAAGAACCAAAACGCATCGCGAAGCCCCACTGACTTTGTCATCGGACAGCCGCTCATTGAGCGGCTGTTTCTTATCTCACATATGAAAATATCCGATATGCAAAATACCATAGAGGCCGATACACATAATCCCACGTGCCAACGAATTGTACCGAGGCGCCTCCGAAACTTTTCTTGAACGAGGTGACCCCTCGCCATTCCTTTTTAGTTTCCGATATGCCCCAAAGATCCAATGTTTTATATCCGCGTGCTTTTGCACTCCGGATGATCTCCCACAGTAGGAGCGAGGGGGCATTGTATTTGCCTTGCCCCGCGCGCGACGCGGCATAGAGGTAATACGCCTGCGTTCCGAAGTATGCGGTGATGGCACTCGCGATGGTTTTCCCTTCCCTATTCGCCAAAAATATTTCGGTGGAACAACTGACAGGCCCTGAGCTCACCGAAGGATCGCCGTTCAGTCCCTCAACCGCCTCGTAGTAACGCTTGCCGTACGCGTGGAGGCTATGACGCGCGTTCGTTGCCTCAAAAAGCTCCCAAAACTTTGCGAATGCCGCGCCTTTTTTTGCTCCTTGCGCCGTTTCAATAGTCACTCCCCTCTTTTCCGCCGTGCGTATTGCATAACGCGTATCGTGCTCCATCGCGGAGAGAAGCTCGTCCTCGCGAAGCGTAAGATCTATGAAACGGGTTTCGCTCGGTTGCACATCCGCAACTTTTCTGAATCCTGCGTGGAGAAGAGCGCCGCGCGCCTCGGGCGTATCCCCCACTCTCGGTTCTACGCGTAAAAATATAGTGCGAGTAGAACGCGTGTGGTCCGCAATATCGTGAAGAATCTCGCCGTTCAGATGCGTGCCCGATGGCCCATGCGGCGCATAATCATACGCGAGTCCGAACAGAAGCGGCATAGACACGAGAAGCGTGTGCGTTTCCGGCGCACAATGCGCGTCCCGGCCTAGTGATTCTTGAAGCTTTCCCCATTCCCATGATTGGAGAAATGTTCCACCACGGCTTGTTATTTCCTGGTTCCACTCGTTTCTCCCCATTTTATATGTCTAGGAATTGGAGAGGGCTCATATCGCCACCGACCGGCATCGGCCCGCACGAGCGCGATTGAATAGCTCCTTCCGGCAGTGAACCGCGCGCAGGGGTGATGGTCTGTGTCGCGAACGCCGTGAAGTGGAGATGTGGTCCTGTTGCCCATCCCGTGCGTCCCACATAGCCAATAACCTGCCCACGCTCCACCGCGTCCCCCACTTTCACAATTTGGCGCGAAAGGTGGGCATAGAGTGTGGTAAGCCCGTTTTCGTGTTTCACCACGATAAATTTTCCGTATCCCGCGCGGTAGCAACCGCGGTAGGCATCTTGGTTTCCCATATTAATGACGGTTCCTTTCTCCGCCGCGAACACTTCGGTGCCGATAGGCGCGCCAATGTCTGCACCATTATGAAATTTACTTCCGTAGTTCCGTGCGGCGAACTTGGTATAACCGTATTCTTGCGTAAGATGTCCGCCGTTCACGGGCCACAAAAGCACGCCGGGTCGAGGAATAGGAAGAAGATTTTTATCAATGGTTCGGCGGAGTTCCGTTTCGTATTCGTCGATTTCCTTTGATATTTCGGACTGGAGCACTTTCAATTGGTCCAGCTGGCGCTGGTAGAGTTCTTCCTGGCTCTTGGTCACCTCAAGAAGCCGCTCCTTCTCGGATTTTACTTCTGCGGCAATTGCCTGACGGTTTGTGAGATTTACCTGCGCGGCTTCCGTGCGCGATTTGGTGCGCACCGTCTCGTCAATGCGATTGGCGAGAATGTCCTGGAGTTCGCGAAACTCCGCAATCTGCACGGTGAGCCGGTTCTGGACCGCGGTAATGGTTTGGAGCTCACCCACACTATCCGACAAACTCCAGTTCCGAAGGAAAAGGAAAAGAAGGTTCTCACGTTCGCGCTCCTGGAGTTCCACAAACAGTTTTTTCATCGTGAGTTTTGCGTTCCCGATATTTTCCTCAATGCGTGGGATCTCCTCCCCAAGGAAGTCCTTTTCCAGTTTCAATTTCTCAATGAGCACCCCGTTGGATTGAATGGTGAGATCAAGCTGACGGATGTTCGTATCAATAGTTTTTACCTCGCTTTTCAGCGTATTCGCGGAACCTTCTATTTCTTCAAGATTCTGCTGGATGACGGCTTTTTGCGTTTCTATTGCCTCAAGAATGGTCGCTTTCTCGTTTATCTTTGCCTTCAGATCCCCACCTGCCTCTTCTGCGCCCACGAAGGGTGCAGACGCCATAAGTAGGACAACCAAAATGAATAGTGCGAAAATGCGCATGTTTAAAAAAGATGACATTATGCGTGGGCAGGCCCGCCTGCCGGACGGGCAGGCGCAAGCGTACCGCCGGTCAAAAGCTCAAGCGCATGACGTATGCGGCGGAGCGCCTCTTCTTTACCGAGCACTTCCATAAGTTCAAGAGGTCCCGGGCTCATTTCTCGTCCCGAAAGCGCGACTCGAAGTGGCCACAAAAACTCGCCGCGTCCGGTGCGATTCGCAAGTTCAAAGAGTTGTGGCTCAAGTTCGGCAGAAACAAACCTTTTTTCCGACGTCGTGGAGATCAAGCCCTCCGCGTCCTCTAAATTCTTCACCACCTGATCTTTCGGCGTTTCTTTCCAAATAAGGAGCGATGCGGGATATTCGGGAAGTGTGAAGAACGGATCGGCAATCTCGGTGAATTCGTGGAGGGTTTTGATCCTTCCCCGTTCCACTTCCACCACCTTTTTTAGGAATGCAGGGCGCTTCTTCCATTCGGCAGGAACGAACGTCGAGAGATGTTCCAATACCGTTTCAATGGGAAGCGATTTCAGGTGTTCGCGGTTTAGCCACAAGAGTTTTTCGTCGTTGAACACCGCACCGCCTTTTTGCACCCGTTTCAGTGCAAATTCCGCTACCATTTCCTCGCGCGTCAAAACTTCACGGTCTTTGACCGGGTGCCAACCGAGCAGCACAAGGAAATTCAGGACCGCTTCGGGGAGATAGCCCTGCCGGCGATAATCGTTCAAGGACCCTTCCAGGTTCCGTTTGGAAAGCTTCTTTTTGTCGGGGCCGAGAATAAGCGGGAGGTGGGCATAGGTCGGCACTGCGACGCCAAGCGCTTCCGCAATCATCATCTGTTTCGGCGTGTTGGAAAGATGATCCTCACCGCGGATAACATGCGTGATTTCCATCGCGGCGTCGTCCACGACGACCGAAAAATTGTAAAGCGGCGAGCGGATGTCCTTTGCGATAACGATGTCTCCAATAAGGTCCGTATTCATACGCACCTTTCCGCGTACAAGGTCTTCAAATCCAACTTCTCGGAGAGGCATCGCGAACCGGATAACCGCGGGCGTGGTTGCGAGCTTCTTTGCCGCCTCTTCCTTCGGCATGTGGCGGCATTTTCCCCCATACTTTGGCGATATTCCCTGGCTCATCTGCGCCTGTCGGTCCGCCTCCAGTTCATCCGGCGTACAGAAACAGTAGTAGGCGCGCCCCTCGTTCAAAAGCTTTGTGAGCGCCTCTTCATACACCTTCCCGCGTTCGCTCTGGCGCATGATTTCCTTGTTGTCCCACGTGAACCCGAGCCACGTGAGCCCCGCGAGGACATCTTCTTCGTACTCGGGTTTGGAACGCTCTTTGTCGGTGTCCTCAATGCGCAAGAAGAATTCCCCGCCTTCGTGGCGGGCAAATAGCCAGTTATAGAGCGCCGTACGGGCGTTTCCTATGCTGAACGGCCCCGTAGGTGATGGGGCAAATCTAACCCTTACCATACCGCCCTATTATACCCCGATTTGCTGAATTTGTTGAGTTTTTAGGTCTTTTGCTACTTTACCTTAGCGCCGGTTGCGGTGATGACTTCTCGGGCAATTGTGTTCGCGGCATCCGCCTTATAGAATGCCTTCGCCCGCTCCCCCATCGTTTTTCTTCTCTCCTCGTCCGCGAGGAGTTTTTTTATTTCTCCCGCCGCAAGATTCGGTGTGAGATTGGCTTCTTCAAGGACAAGCGCCGCACCACTCGCGGCATATTCCGCTGCATTTACCCTTTGATGGTCGTTCGCACCGAGCGCCAAGGGCACAAGGATTGCGGGTACGCCCACGGCCGCACATTCGTAAATTGCACCCGCGCCAGCGCGAGAAAGGACAAGGTCCGCGGCGTGTAGCGCAGTCGCCATTTCCGTTTCGTTCATGAATTCCACAGCACGGTAGCGCGGCATGGTTCGTTCCGCCACATTCCCCCTTCCGGTTTGATGCACTACCTGCCCGATCGCCGTGAGCATGGGAAGTGCTCCGTCAATAAAATCATTCAGTATCTTCGCGCCCTGCGAACCGCCGAGCACGAGAAGAAGCGGCACATCAATATCAACTCCAAGTTGGGATTTTGCGGCTCGCTTTTCCAGCATGGTGGTAGTGAACGCCGCCCGCACGGGATTCCCCGCCATAAAAACTTTCTTCTCTGAAAAATAGGATGTAGCGTTTCTGAATGATATCCCTATGCGTTTCGCAAACTTTGACGAAATGCGATTGGTGAGACCTGGCATCGCGTCGGACTCGTGAATTACGACGGGGATCCGATACCACGCGGCGGCGAGCACCACCGGAAGCGCCCCCGGACCGCCTTTGGAAAACACGGCGTCCGGCATAAAAAAATATAGCTTTATGAATGCCTGAAGAAGCGCGAAAAAAAACTTTGGTATGTCCACGATATTCTGAATGGATGCATAACGGCGTAGTTTCGCGCCCGCGATGCTTGAAACAGAAATATCGCGCGCCATAAGCGCTTCGTTCCATTCGCTCTTAGGCCCGAAATATTGGAGTTCTATCTCCCCTTTGCTGAGTGCAAAAAGCGCGTCCGCGACCGCAGTGAGTGGAAATATATGGCCGCCTGTCCCTCCTCCCGTGAGTGCAATTCGAATGTTGCTCATCGCGTGTGTCTTGAAATGTTAACGATGATTCCCGTCATGGTCAAAACGACCGCAAGCGCCGTGCCACCATAGGAAATGAACGGAAGCGGTACCCCGGTTAAAGGGATAAGACCAGAAATTGCAGCGACGTTCACAAATGTTTGGAAGCCAATAATAGACACGAACCCGATGGTCACAAGACGTCCAAACGGGTCCGGCGCTTTCTTTGCGATAGCAAATCCGCGCACGACGAACACCGTGAAAAATGCGAGAAGAAGAATGGAACCCACAAAACCGAATTCCTCTCCCACAATAGCGAATATGGAATCACCCAACGGTTCTGGAAGATAGTAAAGCTTCGTGGTGGATTGCCCGAAACCGACGCCGGTGAGCCCTCCAGAACCGATGGCGAGTTTCGCTTGTGAAATGTGATAGCCGGAATCAAGAGGATCTTCGGTTTGCCCGATGAATGTCTTTATCCGTTGCATGCGGTAATCGTTCTGATCGGCCGTCAAAAAAAGTACTGAGAAAGCAATTACGACCGCGAGTGCTGCAAGTGCAAAAAATCTGAAACGTGCGCCGCCCATAAAATAGAGCACCAGCGCACCGACGGTAACGATGATCGCCGTAGACGTCGCTGGCTGCATAAGGAGCAGCGTGACGACCGCCCCAAGAAGCACGAGGAACGGCAAAAAACCTTCCACAAAGTTTTTCGCACGGAGCGGTGTTCGCGCAAGCCAGCTTGCAAGGTAGACGATAAGCGCGAGTTTAATGAGCTCGCCCGGCTGGAAAGTGAAAAAGCCAAGCGATACCCACCGCTCCCCTCCCTTCTGCGCAACCATGAGCGGCGTGAATATGAGAAGAAGTGCGATGATGCCGATTGCAAGAATGGGTATGGAAAATTTCTCCCATGTCCGGTAATACACGAACGTGCCGACAAGGAACCCCGCGATGCCCACGAGGAGCCCATTCGTAAGTTGGTGTATGAGAATGTAGTAACTGTCGCCGTATTCTTTCTGTGCGAGATCTGACGAGGCGGAGGCGAGCATGACGAGCCCGAAAATAACGAGCGCAACCGCTGCACCGAGAAACGCGAGGTCCGGAAGCCCCCGAGGCCGCGCGCGAATAAAAAATCCCCCTGTCATTTACGAGCGAGGATCTGTCCTCCCCGATGACCCGTCGGAGCCCCTTCCCGAATGGCGCGAACACCGTTCACAAAGGCTTCCTGTATCGCCTTTTTTTCTATGACCAGTACGTCTGCGTGATATCCCTCGCGCAGAAACCCGCGGCGCACCAAGCCCAGCTTCTTCGCGGGCCCTCCGGTCATACGCGCCACTTTTTGCTCCATCGGAAGCGTGCGGACGCCTTTGTCGGCGAGAAAAGTTAGATGTGCCGACGCTTCCAATGAAGGAGTCGCGACCTCGCCGGAAGCGATGAACGCACGGTCGTGCTCTGCGAATTCACGGGAAAGTTCACGTTCCCCTACTTGCGCAGTAAGGACCGCACGGAAATTCGTAATCGCCATAAGACGCATGAGCGCGTCTTCAAGCGGAAGGTGTTCATGAAGCGACCATTTTGAAAACGGAGTTCCCTCAAAGAGTTTGAGTGAGGCGTCTGCAACCGCGCCGATAAAAAACGAGATATCCCGGTACCGCGCGAGATAGGAACGAAGTTCATCTTTCACCGAAGGGTCCTCAAGCCGCGCGCGCATCGCGTGCCATTCCGACTCGCGAAGATGCGGCGGAAGCAGAAGGGTAAGAGGGATCGCCGCGCTGTCGCTCCCGGAGGTTGAAAAATGGATGTTGTGTTCCGCGGAACCCCGCGTAATCTGCGTGAGGAGTGCGCGATATGCATCGCTTTCGCGTGCGTACGGTTCAAGATCGGTAATGAGCAGATTTGCTTTCACCTCTTCGGATATTGTGAGCGCTTCGGAAAAACTTTCCTTTAACTCTGCCTCACGGTCGCGAAGACGAAGCGCAAAGATACCCCCCGCCTCGGTGGCGATACGTGCCGCGGCGCGCACTTCATGCCGAGGCACGCGCGCGGTGTGCGGATGTTCAAGATTCAGTGAAACGCCGAGCGCCCCGTCGCGAAGCGCCTCGGTGAGCACCGTTTCCATTCGCTCGAATTCCGTATCGGTGAGGTCGCGTGACGTTCCCCGGAGAATTCCGTCGCGTACGGTGGCATATCCCACGAGCGCTCCAACATTCACTCCCATCCTTTCTTTCACAAGCGAAAAGAATTCTCTCACCGTTGTGGCATGCGCCGCTCCTACCATCGTATTTCCCCACCACATCTCAGGCGCCGCTCCGTGCGCAAAAAGAGGTGCTTGTGATGCCCCACCTTGGCCTATTACCACCGATGTAATACCGCGTATGAGCGGTTCGGTGCCGGCAGGATCGGAAAAAAAAGTTCCATAGTGGTCCGCATAGTTCGCGATGTCCACGAATCCGGGAGTGATAAGCGTTCCTCGCACTTCCACTACCTCTTGTGCGCTCACATTTAAGCGCGGAGCGAGGCGCGCGATAATGCCGTGATGAATAAGCACGTCCGCTTCGCGCGGCGCATCTCCCGTACCGTCGTATACCATGCCGCCTTTAATAAGCGTGGTCATAACGCTTCTATTATAACGTGTTGCAAACTAAATAAATCTGCCGAGCCCTTCGGTGATACTCAGGATTAGCGCTAGATAAAGCGCGCCAAGAAGAACAGCACGAGACCGAGAATGGTTGCCACCGCAGAAACGAACCAAAAACGCATCGTGACCTGCGTTTCGGGCCACCCGAGCGCTTCAAAATGATGGTGAATGGGTGTAGAAAGGAATATCTTCTTTCCTCTTACCTTCTTACTAATGAGCTGGACAATAACCGAAAGCGATTCAAACACGAGGATCGCACCGAAAAACGGGAGAAAAAAGACGGTGTTCGTGAGCATCGCCATCACACCTAAGGTGATGCCGAGCGCCATGGAGCCCGTATCGCCCATAAAAAACCTCGCCGGGTAGATATTGAACCATAGGAACGCGAGGAGCGCCCCCAGGATAACCGCATTCATCGCCGCAAGGTCGTATCGGTGAAGAACAAAAGATACGACCGCGAGCGCGCCGAACGCGAAAAACAGAACGCCCGCCGCGAGACCGTCCAAACCGTCCGTCTCGTTCGTGGAAAACGCGGAAGCGATGATGATGAACATAAAGATGGGCACGTACCACCATCCTACCGTCATGTGACCAATGAACGGTACAAAAATGGTGTCCCATCCGAGACGCACAAAGAACCACCATGCGCCAATCGCGGACACCACCGTGTAGAGTATGAGTTTTTGCGGTACGGTGAGTCCCCCGCCGTGCGGTCCCTTGCCTAATATTCCAAAGAGGTCATCCACGAGGCCCACGATGGCCGCGAACGCGAGCGCCGCAAGCGGGAGGTAGGTTTCGGCCCGGTTCACGAAGTCAAAATATGAAGCGAATCCGTCAAAGAGTTGATTCGCCACAAAGAAAAGTGCTGCGAGTCCTAACACCGTCACCCAAATGATGACGCCACCCATCGTCGGCGTTTCCCCCTTGTTCTTGTGCAAACTGTAGAAGACCGGCGCGGATGACGCATCTCGAATGTTTTTCTTCTTCACGTTCCAATCCTTCAACTTGTGGAGCACAAAAGGAGTGAGGAGAAGCGCCACGACGAACGCGAGGGCGAAGAGTATGAGTATGCGGATAGCTTCAAAAATCTCCATGTTACTTGAAATGATACGCCTGTGTGGTCCAGTTCAAAAGTTCGTTCACTTCGCTTACGCGGTCGCGGCTTCCCAATATCACGATGGCCACGCGCCGCCCGCCGAGGGTAAAGATTCCTGCAAAGTTCTCGCGCGCCGCCGGAAGCGTTCCGGTCTTTCCGCCCAAGAAACGAACATCGTCCGCAAACGGCACGATGTTCGTCGCGGTGCGGCTCGTGGGATCGTTCGTAGGCTGGAAAAGGAATGTGGTACGGCGGGTCCATTCCAATATTTCAGGGCGCGTTGCGGCAAGGTATTTCAAAAGTTTCACCATGTCGCTTGCCGAAGATTCGTTGGCGAGGGAAAGTCCTGCGGCATCGGCGAGTATGGTCTGAATCATTCCTACTTTTGTTGCGGTCGCACGCAGAAGTTTTAAAAGTTCCTCCCGCCCGCCCGCATATTCTTCAAATGCCGCGGCGGCATCGTTCGATGAGGTCATCACCATAATGCGCGCGAGGTCGCGTGCGGCAAATTCTTCGTTCGGGTTGAATGTAACGCCATTCCCATCTGTTGCAATGGCGGACTCCGTCATTATGATGCGTTTGTGATATCCGATATCTTCCGCGACCACGATTGCAGTAAGAAGTTTAACGAGCGATGCGGTGGGCCAGAGCGCGTACGTACGGGCGCCAAGAAGAATAGCGGAATCGTCCAACGAATACACGAGCGCCGCGGCCGCGTCCACTTTCGGGTCAAGCACATTCCAGTCACGCGCAGGTCCGTTCCCCACATTCGTGGCGGCGGAGAGTGAATTCGCTTGGAACGCGAAATAAGGAGGCGGTGTTGCCACCAGTGCCAATTCTGGTTCAGGGGACGGTAACACCGCTTCTACGGCACCGCTCTTTGTGATTGCAACGGAGACAATGATGAGCGCTGAAAGAAGAAGTGCGGAAACGCGTGCACTCATGTTTGAGGAATGGATTCCGGTACTGCTCCGCCCTCGCTTTGCGGAGCCTCAGTCTGGACCACGGAGAGTTCAAAATCGTGGTAAAACGTGCGGTATTTCTCGTATTCCGGAAGCTCTTCCGCCTTCATAACCCCCATATGTTTCAAAAATTCCATACTCGCGGCATACACGTATCCACCGCCTTTCGGCGCAGGCGCACGTTCAATAAGGCCCCTAAGAAGTAAGCCCCGAAGCGTGAAACTGGAGTTTACACCGCGGATGTAATCAACGGACGAACGCGGTACGGGACCGAGATATGCAACAAGTGACAGCGTCTCAAGCGCCGCGGGCGTGAGCGATTCCTGGAACTCCTCCTTCATGAGCGACTCCAAAAGGTCTTTGAGCTCCGGCTTCGTCGCGAGCGTCACTTCGTCCCCGTTCATAAGGAGTGTAAGTCCTCGTTCGGGAGTGGCGGCAAGTTTTTCGGAAATAATGGAAAGTGTCTCGTGGCACTCCTTCGGTGTGACGCCAAGAATTTTTGCAAGCTTTGAAATGGAGATGGGTGCGCCGTAATAGAACAGGGTTGCCTCGCACGCGGCCTCAATATTTTTCATGATGACTCATTATCGCCCTCATGTCCCCTCTTCGCAATGTTGATATCGGAAAAATGGTCGGCCTGGGTCACTCGCACGAGTTGCGACTTGATGAGGTGGAGCATCGCAAGGAACAGCACCACCGCCTCGCCGCGCGAACGTCCTTTTTGAAGTTCGCCAAATGAAAGCGCCTGCGTCTTTACTCGCGCGAATATTTCTTCAATCTTCTCTTTGAGGTGAATAATGGTGCCTGTTATCTTCTGGAGCGGACGCGCGATGCGCTCCAGCTCGCCCGCAAGACGCCCCACCGCATTATGGAGATCGGAAAGGACGAGTTTTGGAGGAGGATAGAATATCGCCTCTTCGGAAAGTAGGAATTCACGCGTTGCCATCTTCGGCATATCTCCCCACCCTTCACGAATGAGCGGCTGGAGGTTCTTCAGCTCGCGATACAAACGAACCCGCGCTTCAAGGTCGCGGATATCTTCCTCTTCTTCGCCGGTCAAAACGAGCGAAGGGATAAGTGCCTTTGATTTGATAAGAATGAGCTTTGACGCGACCACCAAAAAATCCGCAAGGAGCCCGGAAAGTGCGGCGTTCCCTTCTTCTTCCGCTTCAAGGGTTTCTACGTATGAGAGGAAGTCGGTGGTCACCTCGGCCAGGCTGAACTCTAGAATAGCAAGTTGCTTTTCCTCGATAAGCTCAACCAGTTTTGCGATAGGCCCTTGGTAGCACGCGGTTTTGAGTTCGTAGGCAAGCGGAGTAGTCACGGTATGATATAGTAACAATACGGTGAAATTTTCTCTTCGGCAATTTTCTCCCGCACGTATATTAGGATTCGGACTGGGGATTACATTCCTCTATGCGGGCGTGTGTTCATTTGCAGACCCTACTCCATGGCTTGGGTACATGCCGGCGTGGGTAGAATCGCTTCTCCCGCTAGAGCAATTCGCCATCGCGCACGGTGTGTTTCAGGTGCTTCTCGGCGCGGCGCTCCTTGTTGGCGTGCTCCCGAAGTTCGCATCGGCGGTCGCGACATTGGATCTGGCTGCCATCCTCGTTTTCTATGGCATTGACCTCGTCACCTTCCGCGACATTGGCCTCTTCTTTGCTACCCTCGCGTTTGTTGCATTGAATATCGGAAAATACTCTCCGGCACCGAACGAATAAAAACCCCCGATGCATGCACCGGAGGCTTATTCCTCACTCTTTAAACCTTCCCATACGAGTGATAGCTTTGGGAGGCCCCCACTGTTTTTTGCAACTTGAGAATATCCCGCGGAGGAACGGACATCCCCAACGATCAGTAATGCTAGTTGGAGTGTAGCATGCTTACACAAATATGTCAATACCAGGCATTATCCATGCCTAATCACCATAACATCTCCATTTTGGACGACGTAGTCCTTCCCTTCCAACCGTATCCATCCTTTTTGCTTTGCCACCGCCCACGCGTTCGCGTGCCCTGAGCTCGCCGAACGGGCGGCCTCCACCAACTTTTCGTAGGTTACCACCTCGGCGCGGATGAAGTTGTGTTCAAAATCGGTGTGAATGGTGCCCGCCGCTTGCGGTGCTCTCCATCCGCGTTCAATGGTCCACGCACGCGTTTCATCTTCCCCTGTGGTGAGAAAACTAATGAGGTCCAATACCTCGTATGATTTTTTGATGAGCGGCGCCACCGAATTTTCTTTTGAAAGATCCATCACCAGGAACTCAGCGCCGAGCGCACGGATGTAATCGCGGAGACCTTCCGTCACGTCGCCCTCCGCGCCGTTCAAAAGTACCACCTGCTTCTTTGCGGTAAGAAGTTGAAGCTCCTGCACAACCTGTTCGTGCGCGTATGCGGTTAGATATTGGTTCGCGAGGAGCGCTTTCTTCGCGCTTTCCAGAACTTCCAAATTCGCTTTCGCGGTTGTGGCACCGCCGCGCGTCTCCGCTTCAAGTGAAGAAAGCCGCTTGTCCACCGTTTCCACATCTTTGAACGCAAGCTCGATTTTAATGGTCTCAAGATCGCGGATGGGGTCTACGGAAGCATCCACATGGATAATAGTCGGGTCGGGAAAACAACGCACTACCTGCACGATGGCTTTGCACTCGCGGATATTCGCGAGAAATTGGTTGCCGAGCCCTTCGCCCTTGTTTGCACCCTTCACAAGCCCCGCGATGTCGTAGAATTCCACGACTGCCGGGACTTTTTTCTTCGAGTGTGAGAGTTCGGAGAGTTTTTCCACCCGCTCGTCAGGCACCACGACCACGCCGACATTAGGGTCTATGGTCGCGAATGGATAGTTCGCAATATGGATTTCCTGCTTGGTGAGCAACTTAAAAAGCGTAGATTTCCCCACGTTCGGTAGCCCCACAATGCCGATAGAGAGTTTCATTTAGTTCCATAGTACATTGGAATTTTCGCCCCGTCAGCACCGCCATGCACATTGACTTTTTATAAAACTATTGTATTCTAAAAGCAGAACTTCGACACTCATCCAGGGAGGACCTATGCTTGAAGCCGCAATTTGGATCGTCGCCTATCTTACCATCGGGTTCATATTCACGGAAACGTGGTATGTCCCGGAGGTAAAACGGTTGGCGTCCGAGAACAACATAAGGGACCAGGAGCTGTCGGAAGAGCGGAAGGAACGGGAAAGCACCGAGAGATCCGCGCTGAGATTCGCGCGCGCTCTGATGACGATCGGGTGGTTTCCTTGCATTTTCATCGAGCTGCTCTTCGACTGCCCCATCTTTCGATTAGCAATCTGAATTCTTCGCGAATTCAGAAAGGGAGCGTTCAATATCGGCGCTCCTTTTTGTTTTACATAAAATGGAATCACAGTAAGGTGCGGACCTCGTCCATGATTTCCTTCGGTACAGGGTCGCGCGCAGGACTTTCGCCCGGATACCGCCACGCCGTGATGATGAGAAGCTGCGGTTTCGCGCCTTTCTTCTCCGGCTCCGTGAGGCGATACATTACCCAGAGCTCCTGATACCGTTTCGTGCCCGCGGGCTGCATCACCGCCACCGTATTATTCGCAATCCCCTCCTCCGTCCGTTTCGGATAGCGGATGATGCGCTTCACGCGCCCTTCTCCGATACCATATTGCTGCATCTTCCCAACCGCGTGGTGTGTCCACGCATACCGCGCATCGTTCTTCGGCATCCGCATATTCCAAAATTATCTCCCGTACACGCCTACGAGTTCCGCTTTGCCGAGTATGTGCCCTTCCATAAGACGAATCAGCTCTTCTTTGGTGGCGCCAAGTGAAAGCGCAATTGGAGTATCAAGCGCGTAGAGCGTAAAAATATAGTGATGCGGCGTATTCCCGGTCGGCGGGCAAGGCCCTCCCCATTTTGCGGTTCCAAAATCGTTCGTTCCCTGCACCGCTCCCTGGGGAATGTTGTCTTCAGAAATATACTGCGTATTCGCAGGAATGTTCCAAATAAGCCAGTGGTCAAAAGGAATACCGCGCGTGGCATCCGAATCGTCCACGATTAGCGCGAACGAAATGGTTCCCTCCGGTGGATTCTTTATCTCCAAAAACGGATTCACATCATCTCCGTCGCACGTATATTTTGCGGGAATGGGAGTACCGTCCTTAAACGCGGTGCTTTTCAGCGTGAAAACTGTTTCGCTCATGGATTCATTATAGCCGTAATGAAAGGGAAAAATAAAACGCCGCATCCCCTAAATCGAGAATGCGGCTATGCATTGCCCCCTTATTCCAAAGGGAGCGCGGCGAAAACCCTCTTCGGGTCCCATTCGAAATTTGCGATATAGTGCGGCCACACAAAATCCACCTTCCGTATCTTGAAATCAAAGGTGAGTGCGAGTGCGAACGGCCCTCCTTTCAGGGGCTCGTCCCATATCGCGTTCAGTGCGACGATCGGAAACCGGCGCTGGAGCATTGGGTCGTCGGCCCCAATCGCAAGTAGTTCATGCGAACCAGCTGGACGAAGTCCTGCTTGCCTCAACGTTGCACATATCACATCCGTCGTTCCTCCCGTGACCGCATCTGGGTTTTCTTCCGTAGGCGCAGGCACGCGGCATTGCATCAACATAATGGCTCGTACCATCTTCCCGTCACCAAACAGTTTGGACGGAATGCGCTCCTTCCAGAGTGTTGGCACTTGCTCGTATCTCCCTGCTTGGAGGTATCCCTCAATGGGGAGTGTGTAATCTACCTCGAGTGCCATACTTTGGACGAGAGACAACGATGGAGCAAAAACAGCTTTTCCCATAATGGAGCCTCCCTAGGTTAAGTGAATGAACCTCTATTTTCATACAATATAAACTATCACGCGTCAACCTATGCACAGGCGCGTTTAACGTGCGTATAATGGAATAAATGGGAATCGCGATATACAGGAAATACCGACCAGCGACATTTGACGAGCTTCTCGGGCAAGAACTCACGGTTCGCATATTAAAAGAATCGGCGAAAACCGATCACCTCGCACACGCGTATCTCTTTGCGGGTCCCCGCGGCACCGGGAAGACCACCACCGCCCGCCTCATCGCGAAAATTGCGAACTGCGAGACGCGCGCGAAGGAAGAGAAATTCAGGGCGACCGGCGAACCGTGCAATAAATGTACCGCGTGCCGCGAGATAGACGAAGGTCGCTTTTTGGACGTGATAGAGATAGATGCGGCGTCCAACCGCGGCATTGACGACATCCGCGACTTGAAAGCGAACCTCCGCGCCGCGCCTTCCATGGGGCGCTTCAAGGTCATTATTTTTGACGAAGCACACCAGCTTTCCAAAGACGCGTGGAACGCGCTTTTGAAAACGCTTGAGGAACCGCCCGCACAGGTCATTCTTATCCTCGCGACCACCGAAGTGGAGAAAGTGCCCCCCACCATTACCTCGCGCACACAGGTATTTCACTTCCGCTCCGTCACCCGCGATGAAATAGCGGAAAAACTGGCGATGGTTGCGAAAGCAGAGGGCGTGAAGGCGAGTGAGGAAGCGTTAGACCTCATTGCGGTCGCGGCTGAAGGGAGCTTCCGCGACGCAGAGTCGCTATTTGACCAGCTCATTACGTTCCGCGGCAAGGAGCTCTCTGTAGAGGATGTGGAACGGATGATAGGCAAAGTGGCGTTTGTGAAGCTCAGCATGTTCGCGGAATTGCTCCTCAAGGGCGGCCTAAATGAAGCTCTCGCGCACGTTGAGGAGATACAGGACGGCGGCTACAGCTTGGTCCAGTTTACCAAGGACGTTATCCAATACCTACGGCGCGTCGCGGTACTTTCCTACCAGCCCGCAATGGAAAAAAAGTTTGCTGCGGAACTGACCGACGAACACCTTAAAACGCTCGTTTCACACGCCAAGCTTTTCAAACCGGACCACTTAGAGCTCCTCAAAACCTTCATTCGCGCCTACAGCCAGATGCGCTACAGCCAGTTTCCTTTAATTCCGCTTGAGATAGCGGTAATCGAAGGACTGAAAGAGAAAAAATAGTTCTTTGTCCAAATGTTACATTTCAACGATAGCGTAACTGTAACATTGAGTTGAAAAGCTCGCGGCGCTAACGGGCACCGGGGATAACCGCGATAGATTCTAATCCGAGTGATTGGAGTACCGCGTAGCCGCACACGAGTGTGATAAGAAGCCCAATGAGGAATGGGGTGCCGAGCGTGGTATACGCGTTTTTCCGGAGCGCGAGCTTTATCCCCGAGATAACGACGACCGCAAGGAACGCGACCGGAATGAATACCACGACGCGCGGCCACCCGACAAGGAACGCGGAGAGCGCGCCGAGTTCCATTTCCCCTTCTTCAAAAAATCGCTCGTTCCTACGTTTTAACAGTACAAGAAATCCGTAGAATGCAACGCTTACGATAAGCGAGAATGTAGGCGTGAGCCAAAAGTGCGTCCCGGCATATTTTATAAAGTAGAGAATAGACTGGTGGGGAGGAAGGAGATTCGAGGAAAGCGGATCCCCTTCCCACGCGGCGTATTGGAAAAAAGTCGTAACAAGTGCGAAGAGAAGGAACAACACAACGCCCGCACCAATAACTCGTCTGAGGAGAAGTGTATTACGTTCGGGTGTGCGGCGGGCGCGGGTAAGATACCAAAGGAGCGCGAAAGCTCCCAACCCCCACTCCAGCGCAACAAGAAAGAATGAGATCGTTTCGAGCGTCATAAACCAAAAACGGATTAGCAAAATGCTAATCCGTTTTCAGTATATCACCTACGTACTACCTACTTACGGAGATCGCGGTATCAATCTCTGCCGCTGGCGCTGCAACCGTAATGCGGCCAGTCGTCGCATCCTTTTGGATGGTGTAAGCCGTGTTGTAGCTTGATGTGCTCGTGTACGAGGCCCCTGCGGCGCTCGGATCGTACGGCAAGATGGAGAGGTACGTCGGCACGAGGCACGGCGCGATGTCATACGTGCTCGTCCCCATCACTGTCGCGGTCGTTGGGACCGCACCAGCCGCACAGTTTGTCTCAAAGACGCCGCGGTTATCGGCGATCCGTTGGCCAACTGCGTTCAAAATGGCATTCGCATTCGCCCAGCGCTGTGTGTCTCTCGCCTGCGCGAACTGCCGAGCGGGGTTCAACGCCACAATGACCACACCCGCGAGAACCGCGATGATCCCGATGACTACAAGAAGCTCAATGAGCGTAAAGCCCTGTCTATTTTTCATGATGTTTCTATTGAATTTGTTTCGACCTTGAAGTTATACCTCTCAATTATACGTTATGAAGGGTAATGAGTTATCCACATGCCACATAGCGCGCTTAGAGCAAAATTTCCTCGCCCCGTCCTGTGATGGCGAGATCGCTCGCGCGCACGGTGGTAATGAGGTTTGTGGTCTTCGTGCCTATTGTTGCGGAAGTAGTGATGCGTTTTTCCTGCCCTACGGTCACAACCGAGACCACCCGACATGTGGAAGATGCAATGGGGACGGTATTCCCTCCGGCGTACGAGGGATTTACGGCAAGCGCGAGCCGCGCGTACTCTAGGCACCCTTCCGCGAGCGCGCGCGAGGCTCCCTTTTCCTCCAGCGCGAGAGTGTCATAGCGCCCGAGAAAATTACTGCTTGAGAATACGAGCGCGACCACTCCTACGATGGTGGTAACCACGATGGAGGCGACGATGGCGATGTAGCCCTGCCTGCCGTTAGGCACGGCACCGCGTCCGGCGAGATCGCGTTTACTCTGGGATCGCATAATATGATGTGGAACTCGTAACGAGGTGCGGGTAGAGTGCGCTTCTCACCTCAATGGTGACACGGAGCGTACTTGACCCTTGGTTTGTGGAAAAATGTTCTACGAGAAATGTTGGAACGGTGACCCGCGTGTTCGTAAGCGCCGAAGCGGGAGTGCCGGGGAGTGCAAGGGTGATGGTAGTGGTCGTTTTTGCAAACATCGCGGGGAAAAGTAATCCGTCGGTGCCGACAATTGTAAGAGCGGTGGAGGAAGCGCTGGGCACGGGAACATTCACCCCGTTTGCCTGACCCATGAGCCACGCCAGTTTCAATTCCACAAACTCTGCCGCGGCCACTATTTCATTCCGCTCAAGGAGCGTGTCGGTGGAGCCGAGAATGCTCGCGACGAACGCGAATGTTGCGCCAATGAACATCGCAAGGAGCGCCGCGTAAATAATCGTCTCTATGAGCGTCGCACCGCGTGCACTCTTTAAACGAGAGATCATGGCGATGAGGTGATGATGCGAAGCCCGTCGTTCGACCGTACCGAAATATAGACGAGGTTATCCTCGTAGTCCACGCCGGTCGCCACCTGGGGGAAGTTGAATGAGCTCAAAAGTAACACCGCGGTAGGGTTCGATACATTCCATACTTGGAACTCGCGGTTCGCGTCGGAGGTGCCGAGAAACGCGAGGGTGCTCCGTACCCTAAGATCGTTAATATCCGTCGTGAAATTTTGCGAACCAAGGTTCACGACCGCGGACGAAGATGCAACATTGAGCACGTGGAGCTCATGGTGATCCGAATGGCTTCCGCCAAGGAGACGCCCAAAGTAGAGGGTGGTGCCGGCGAGATCGATCGCTTTTCCATCCTCGCTACTCCCTGGTGCATCGTACCCTCCTATTGATACTGGAGTAGTAGGGTCTGTGATATCTACAATCTTCAATTCTTCCTCGTCCGAGGTCGCGAGGTATGCGACACCGTCCCGTACGTAAATGGCATTCACGTCCGCATTGACCTCGAGATTCCCCCGCTCGAGAGGGTTGAGCGGGTCCGAGACGTCCACAATATGGAACTCGGGACCCGTCGCACGCTTCGTGCCAACGTAGACCGTCTGGTTAAAGTAGAATACGCTTTGCCCCACGGCACCGCTTCCCGAGACCCCTTGGAGCTTGAGTGAGGCGCGGACGATAGGCGCTCCCTGATTCGCGATTTCAATCACCTGGAGCTGCGCATTCGTCGCTTTGTTCCCCACATAGGCGTAGGTACCTGCCGCATCTACCGCGAGGAGCCCGGGGCCCGTATTCACGCTCCCTGCGATGAACGGCGACTGGCCGTTCGTTGAATCCACCACGAAGAAGTCTGGCTTTTTGCTGTCCGACGCCTCCGCGGTAAGGTAAACGATCTTATTTTTCACATCGAGGTCGGTTGCGGAGTTCCCGGGTCCGAGGTCTATCGAACCTAACGTGCGCGGGTTCTGCCAATCGCCTGATGGATTCCCTCCTCCCGTGTCGCCTCCCGTTTCTTCCACAATCTCCCAGTTCGCGGCAAGCGTCACGAGCTCCACGTTCCGCGAACGCGATGGGGTAGGATCCCATGTGACCACGCTCCGCACCACACGGAGGTCCGAAGAGGTAGTGGTCACATAGACCGCGCGAATAAAAATGTCCGTCACGGTAGAGGTCCCCACGAACGCCCATGTACCGACTGTAAACGATATGCCGTGGACGCCGTCCATTACTCCCGCCCAGTTTTCCGAAAGAATTGCGCGCGCCGCATAAATTCCCTCCTCCGCAAGCGTGCGGGCACGGGCCGTATTCTCACGGTCAAGGAGAATGTCTTGTCCGCCATAAACAAGTATTGTTGCGAGCCCTATCGCGAGCGTGACCAAAGCGAGCCCGAGCATGATATCAATCAAGCTCTGTCCAGTCCGGTGATTACTGGTGCGCGGTCGAAAGACCGCGAATAAACACGCGCGCCGGGGGGGGCGTACCTCACCAGTACAGTCGCCACGGTGCCGCCTGCAAAGGCGGCCGACTTTACCACAAAATAACGCCATGGGCATTTACATCAATACTCTGCGACCGGAATCCGTTCCCTACGGTGATGGTGGCTATAATTCTCGGCATCCCGGAAAGTGGCGAGAACACGACTTCGCTCGGCGCAATCACCGTCACGGAGGGTACAAGTATGTGTTCCTCGTCGTGCGCGGTTTCGCGGCTACCATACGTCATTCCTTTGAAAAGCACGACGCGGTCCATCCGAAACGTCACTCCATAGTATGACGAAGATGCGTTCGCGAGCGCGAGGGTCTCTGCTCTACGAAGCACGGAGACGATATCGCGCGTGGTGGAGGTGAGCACATAGTCGCGGTATGTCTCGGCGCCAAAGGGAATCCCGAGAAGCATAATGCCGGTCATGAGCGCCATCACGATGACAATCTCAACCAAAGTGAAACCTCCTCGCATGGCTACCTGATGCGCACCTCCTGCGTGATTTTATAGATAGGGGTGATGATGGAGAGCGCGACGAACCCCACAATGAACCCCATGAGGAGGAGGAGGAAGGGTTCCAGTGTGGTGGTGAGATTTTTCACGATGTCATCCACTTCGCCCTCATAGTAGTCGGAGAGGTAAAGAAGATTTTCTTCAAGCGTCCCCGTCCGCTCCCCTACCTGTATCATGCCCACCACCATAGAGGG
Organism: Candidatus Brennerbacteria bacterium; assembly: GCA_043799565.1. Taxonomy (GTDB): domain Bacteria; phylum Patescibacteriota; class Minisyncoccia; order UBA6257; family GWB1-50-10; genus DYGI01. The sequence continues at coordinate 43,762 of JAZDNP010000003.1, forward strand.
GAAAAGTTTCGGGTGCCCTACGAGCGCGCGACCCATCTCCTCGCCGCGTCTCACGCGTGCCACCATATCGTCAACGAGCGCGCGGTAGTAGAGGTTATGGAACGTTCCTTTCGCGACCTCCAAGGCATCAACGAGCGCCATACTGCTTTTAAGGAGCACCGAGAGTGAGCGCATAAAGTTCGTCATCGTGACGGCAATTAAAATCCGCGAGATGAAAGGAAGCTGGAGAAGGAGCGCATCAAACCAGAAATGGACCTTCTTTACCATAAGGATGAGTTTCACTCCAACCACGAACGCGGCGAGCCCTATGAGCGCGTAAAGGCCGTACTCGCTGAAGAACGTGAGGAGCTGAATGATAAACCGCGTCGTCACAGGAAGCTGTACCTTCAAACTTACGAAGATGGGCAATATCTTCGGAAAGATAAAAACGGTGAGGAAGATGGTGATGGCAACGGTGACGACGAGGATGACAAGCGGATAGATGAGCGCCCCGCGCACCCGATTATTCACATCGCGCTGCTTTTTTAGTTCCTGTGAGATGTAGAGTAGGGTGTCCGCAAGGTTGCCGGATGTCTCCCCTACCTTCACCAAACTGATGAAAAAATCGCCGAACACGCCTCTCCTTCGCTCAAGCCCCTCCGCGAGCGTAGTCCCGCCACTTATGTCGTCCACAATGCCGCCGATAATCGCCCCGAACTTTTTGGACTTCGCCTGACCCTGGATAAGCTTAAGCCCCTCAATGAGCGGAATGCCGCTCCGGATGGTCACCGAAAGGTGGCGCGCGAAGTTCACCTTCTCCTGGAGCGATACGGTAGAAAAAAGCGAACCGATATCAGCTGATTTCCTCGGTGTTTTATTCATGAATGATGCGAAGTATTTCCTCAATGGTGGTAACACCCTCATGCGCCTTTGCAAGGCCGTTCTCTATCATCGTTCTCATCCCCTGCTTCACCGCCGTTTGCCGTATCTGTGCCGCATCCGCCTGCCCCGCAATCATGGTGCGTATCTCGTCGTTCACCTCCAAAACCTCGTAGATGCCGATGCGCCCTTGGTACCCCTCGTTGTTGCAGTCCTTGCATCCGGGGCCCGCGGCGTACACTTTGTCTACGAGCACGTCCTTTGAAATGCTGCCTAAACTTTTCAGTTCCGCGACGTTCAATGTCCGCGACTGACGGCACGTCATACACACCTTCCGCACGAGACGTTGGCCGACCACGACGTTTACGGTGGATGCCACAAGGAAGTGCGGCACGCCCATATCCACGAGGCGCGGAAAGGTGGTCGCCGCATCATTCGTGTGGAGTGTGGAAAGCACAAGGTGACCGGTAAGCGCGGCGTTGACCGCGATATTCGCGGTTTCCGAATCTCGTATCTCGCCGACCATAATGATGTTCGGGTCCTGCCGGAGAATGGAGCGGAGCCCGTTCGCGAATGTGAGCCCCGCCTGCAGGCTCACGGGAATCTGGGTTACGCCGGGGATGGAATACTCAATGGGGTCCTCAATGGTGATGATGGACACCTCGCGGGTGTTGAGCTTTTTTAAAATCGTATAGAGTGTGGTGGTCTTCCCGCTCCCAGTGGGTCCGTTCGCGAGTATCATGCCGAACGGCTTTTGGATGGCCTTTTCGACGAGTACAAGCTGGTCGGGAGTGAACCCGAGGTCAGCAAGTGAAAACACCTGCACGGTATCCACGAGGAGCCGCATCACCACGTTCTCGCCATAGTAGGTGGGAGTGATGGAAACCCGGATATCAATATCCTTCTCCCCCTCCACCTGCGCCTTGAAACGGCCATCCTGCGGCGCGTGGTGCACGTCGGTTTTGAGTCCCGAAAGCACCTTAATGCGGGTCACCACCTCCGATTGGAGCTCGCCGGAGAACGTAAATGTGTCGTGGAGAATGCCGTCAATACGGAGCCTCACCATTACCTTATCTTCGGCGGGGTCAATGTGAACGTCCGACGCGCGTGACGAGTACCCATACTCCATGATGAGGTCCACGAGTTCAATGATGGAGACATCGTTAGGCCCCTTCGCGAGCTCCTTTTCTATTGAAGTTTTGAGAGACGTAATGGCAACCACGTGATTGGTGGAAAGTTCACTTCAATTATAGTATAAATGGGCTACTTGAGGGGTCGCCCTCAATATTTTGGGAGGCCCGCCTAGACTCGATGCCCACTTCGCCGAAGCTTCAGCAAGGCGAGTCTAGTCGAGGCTGGTCGTCTCAATGAGGTGTATAGAGCGATGGAATATTTGGTCTATGTGCTAAAAAGCACAAGAGCAAGCAAAAGTTATGTCGGTATAACAAGCGATTTGACGCGGAGGCTTAGCGAACACAATTCAGGAAAACACCCGTATACCAAACGTTACCTGCCTTGGAAAGTGGTATACACTGAAACGGAAGTGGACAGGGAGACTGCGAGAAAGAGAGAAAAGTATTTAAAGTCAGCAGCAGGTCGCAGATTCCTTAAGAAAGCAGTTAATTGGGAGGTCGACTAATGGTATGGCTTCGCCATACTTCCGGCACTCGCTCGGAAATTGAAAAGCACTTCTTGAAAATTGTACTCGTGCGCACTGCTGGGAGGTCGTCTAATGGTAGGACAGCGGCCTTTGAAGCCGTGAATCTTGGTTCGAATCCAGGTCCGGCAGTTGCGTAACGAGGTATTTAAAACGGCCTTAAACAAGGACACTTTGGGGGTGTAAATGGCGATGGGTCTAGGACATCGAACCACAGTTGAAAACTGACCTTAAAATTTTTTCACGGGGGATTTTGTGCTACCATTAAAACATGTTCACGCCCAAGACCGAAAGAATTAAAAAATTGGCTAGCACATATCCAGGTAAACTTGAAGAGCTTGAACGCATCTTTGATAAGAAAACTAATGTCTATATTGATTATGCAAATGTACGACCTTGGGCGCAGAAGCTGGGTTGGCATGTTGACCTTAAACGCCTTAAACAACTACTATCATCATTTGATACTGTTCGCGATGTGAAGTTTTATCACGGCACTTTCGTTGGGAATGAGAATTCAGAAACCATGATTGCGGAGGCCACTAGCTTGGGCTATGTGGTAAAGACTAAGCCAGTCAAAATAATGCGACTTTCCATTGACGCTTCAAGCATTCCAGCAAACTCCTTGGATCTCCTTAAAGATTTTATTCGCAAGCCCTTGCTTAAAAAACTTCGAGTAGAAACGATAGAGACATTAAACAATGAACTGCGACTCCTTAATCAGCAAGGCATAACCTACATAGAAGACCTGAAATCAAACTTTGATGTAGAAATTGGGCGGGATATGCTTCGTGACTATGATACTGACGGATTAGATAACTTCATACTTTGGAGTGGAGATAGTGACTTTGAAGATCCAATTC
>JAZDNP010000004.1:0-57816 GCA_043799565.1 Candidatus Brennerbacteria bacterium
AATGCGAGCCGTAATTTATGCTCGTGTCTCTACCGAGGAACAGGCCAAGCATAACTTCAGCTTGGAGTCGCAAGTCGATCTATCTAGAAAATGGGTCACCGACCACCACTTCAAATTGGCCTGTGAACCATTCGTCGATGCTGGTGAGTCAGCCAAGACTATGAATCGTAAAGCTCTGGTCAGACTTTTGGAATACTGCCGGACACATAAAGGTAAAGTAGATGCTGTTCTGATTTATAAAATAGACCGCATTGCCCGAAACATGGCAGACCATGTTGCGATCCGGTCCCTCCTTAGCCAGTACGGCGTAAGAATTTACTCGGTGACCGAACCGATCGGTGGTGACAATTCCACCAGCAAACTTTTGGAAAATGTCATGGCCTCATTTGCTCAGTTTGATAACGATGCTAAAAGCGAGCGCACCAAAGACGGCATAAATAAAAGAGTGAGCAAGGGCGAGATCTCCTGGGTCGCTCCGGTTGGCTACAACAATGTCATGAAGCCGGGCGGATACAAAACCATCGTACCTGATCCGGAACGTGCGCCGATGGTGAAAAAACTTTTTGAGGAATACGCGAAAGGTATTTATAAAGAGTCGGAAATTACTCGAATGGCAAATAAATTAGGATTCACCACTATCAAAGGCAATAAGATAAGACAACAGGTAATCCATAAGATGCTCCGAAGCAAAATCTATACCGGAACATTTATGCATAAAGGTAAAGAAAACCAGGGTGTGTTTGAACCACTGATCACTACCGAACTATTTGAACGGGTCCAGTTTTATATACGCACTAAAAGCGGCCGACTCACTAACCATCCGAAACGTGCGCTCAATCCGGACTTTCCTCTGCGAGTCACTGCCCGGTGCGTGTGCGGTGGCAGGTTTACCGGAAGCTGGTCACGAGGCCAGCTGGGTGGACGCTATGCCTATTACCACTGTGCTAAATGCCACAAGAAAAGCGTCAAGAAAGAAGTGTTCGAGGAACATTTCATGGAATTTCTTACCCGGCTTGCTCCCAAGAAAGAGGAAATGGGAATGTTCAGATCTTTAATTATTGATTATTGGGAAGGCAAGCACACTGAACTCAATACCGACATAGCTACCATCGACCGGAATATCGAGAAAGTCGAGGAGGAGAAAGTGCGAGTTGTCGACCTCACCAAGCAAGGAGTCTTTGATGCCGAGACCGCCAAGGAGGAGCTAGACCGGATCAAAGAGAAAATAACCGTACTCCGATTAAACAGAAACGACTTACAAATCGAGGAGTTCGACGTAGAATCCTGCGTCAACTACTGCCTGTACTTTATGGTCAATATTTACAAGCTTTGGTACGAGGTAAAACTGACCGACAAGATCAAGTTTCAAGAGATGATTTTTCCAGAAGGCGTTTTATACGACTATTCAGCATTTGGAACCACAAAAACAGCCCATATTTACACGCTTAAACAGCTAATTGATACTCCAAATTCTACTATGGTGCCCTCGAGAGGAATCGAACCTCTATTACAAGATCCGCAATCTTGCGTCCTATCCGTTGAACGACGAGGGCCGTTCGAAGTTACGCGCTATAAAAGTAACGTATTGCGTAACCTAACGCAACTTCCTTGCGGGATACATAAGAAGATAACTCTACTACTTCGAACGGCCCGAGGGCGTCTTACAATCCGAGCCAGTCCGCAAATATGTCCAAAAGCGATTCCTGGTATTCTTCCTCAGGAAGCCTTTCCGCAAGGAGAGCGCGCGCACGTTTCGCGGTTTCTCGATCCGCGGGGATGCGGAGATAGGGGTTCACATATGCGTTTTGTTTCACGATAAGTTCATGGAGCGCATCCTTCCGTTCTCGAAGCGAGAACGATTCCAGGCGCTCAAATGCGAAGAATTTTTCTCCGATACCAACGCCTTCGGCGGTTATCCTGAATTCAAAAACTTTTGGACGGCGCTTGCCGAAGTTTGCGAGGATAATGCCCGCAAGCGCCACAAAAATCGCAAAGAAATAGTTTGCTTGCCAGAGCGCGATGATGAAAAGAAGGAGTGCGAGCCCCCCGATCGTGAGGTACCACACGACATCCTTTTCCACGTACTCGTGCTCTGCCGCACTCCATGAGAGCTCTTTCGGTACGTGTATTTCCTTTTCTGTTTTTTCTTTCATGTACTTGTAGCCCCAAGGAGAGATCGGCTTTAACTCAATTATGCGTCGTCACGCATAATCGGTCTAGCCACCGCCTCGCGTACCGTTCTGCCAAACGGCACAAGCTCCGGCGCTCGATTCTCCACGCGAGCCAAGCAGTTGGCTCGCTTTGGTTCTTGTAGCCCCAAGGAGAATCGAACTCCTGTTTATTCCGTGAAAGGGAATTGTCCTAACCACTAGACGATGGGGCCTTTAAAATTCTGCGGAGGCGGAAGGCACTCGAACATCGCTCGTATCCACTCGCTCTCCGAAACCCTTCGGTTTCAGTACTTCCGGTACGGGAAACCTCTCCTCTGCGGTTTCCCGGCCCCTTCCCTGTTCGAATCTTTCCCGCGTCACAATCAATTGTGCCGCTCGCCTCTCGTAAAATCAAATCCGCCTTTCGGCGGATTATTTTGCGGAGGCGGAAGGATTCGAACCTTCGAGGGGATTGCTCCCCTAACATCTTAGCAGGATGCTGCCTTAAACCACTCGGCCACGCCTCCTTCGCACAGAACGTGTTGTGTTTATAACATTTCTCTGTTACGGTTACAACATTCTTACTTCACCATGACGGAGAAACGACCTCCCGTTGTGGCGATCTTGGGACACGTAGACCATGGGAAAACCACTCTCCTCGACTTCATCCGTAAGGCGAACGTAGCGGCACGGGAGGCGGGCGGCATCACCCAGTCGGTCGGTGCTTACGAAATCGCCCACAACGGCAAAAAGATAACGTTCATTGATACGCCCGGCCACGAGGCGTTTTCCTCTATGCGGAGTCACGGCGCAAAAGTGGCCGATCTTTGCGTCCTTGTGGTTGCGGCGGACGACGGTGTGAGGCCGCAAACGAAGGACGCACTCTCCGCGATTACTGTGGCCGAGACGCCCTACATCATCGCGGTGAATAAAGTGGACAAGCCGAGCGCGAACGTGGAAAAGGTGAAACAGGAACTCTCGGCCAATGGCGTGCAGTTGGAGGGGTACGGAGGTTCCGTTACCTGGCAGGCGGTATCAGCAAAGACCGGTGAGGGGGTTTCCGAGCTTTTGGACCTCATTCTTCTCGCTACGGACATGCTAGATCTCACATGGGACAAAAGTGCGCCTGCGTCTGGCATCGTGCTCTCAAGCCGGATTGATGCGCGCCGCGGGGTGTTGGTCGGCGTGGTGTTGAAGAATGGCGTGCTCGCGCAGGGAGAACTTATCACCACCGAAACCGCGAAGGGGAAGGTGAAGGCATTTGAGGATTTTATGGGGAAGCGCGTGAAAGAATTGTCACCTTCCGCCCCCGCGCTTATTGGCGGTTTTGAAACGGCACCCCAAGTCGGCGAAGTATTCGTTGCGGGAAGCGGTGCGGGAGCAGGTGAGCTCTATAAAGGAGCGTTGCCCGCAAAAGTTCAGCTTCGCGCAGGCGAAATATCTGCGAAAGTTGCGGAAGGAATGCCGCTGATTTTGAAGGCCGACGAATCCGGTTCACTGGAAGCGCTCGTGGCGGTGGTCCAAAAAATATCCCGTGAATTTCCTTGCCGCATCGTGGAGAAAAGCGTGGGCAATATCTATGAAGGCGACGTGAAGTTGGCGGAGAGCACGGGGGCGACCATTCTTGGGTTTGGTATCAAAGCGGACCGCGCGGCGGAAAATCTTGCGGAAGGGAAGAAAGTGATGATTGAGATCGCTACGATCATTTACGAACTTGAGAAATTCCTGCGCGAGCGGCTCGTCGGCGAGAAGAAAGAGGAGCTCGCAAAACTTGAGATACTCGCGGTATTTGGGGTTGGCAAGGGCGAAGAACAGATTGTGGGTGGTCGCATCGCAGAAGGGACGGTGAAGAACCGCACGCTTTTTACGGTGCTTCGGGGTGGGCGGAAGGTGGGCGAGGGGCAGGTTACAAACCTTCAATCCAAGAAAAAGAACGTATCCGAGGCGGGCGCGGGAATTGAAGTGGGACTTTTGGTTGAAAGCTCTGCAACTATTGAAAAAGGCGATGTGTTGAACTTCGCTTCATAACGTTTCTATGCGCCCCTATCGCAATCTAAAAATGGAGGACCTGATTGAAGAGGAATTGGGCAAGCTCATCACGCGCGAGGTATATGTGGAAGGCGCGCTTATCACCATTACCGACGTGTTCATTACGCCCGATTTATTGCAGGCAAAGGTGAAGCTTGGTATCATCCCTAAAGCGAAGGAATTGGAGGGTTTTCTCACGGTGGAAAAGAAGTTGCCGGCACTGCGTCACGCATTAGTACGAAAAATGAACGTGAAGCCGATGCCGCGCCTCTCTTTTTCACTCGATACGAAGAAGGAATAACTCCGCGCGCTTCTCTATAAGAGCTGTCCAGCTCTTTTTTGGTTTTGTAGTTGCAGGGTATTTCATTACCACTTATAATTCGGATGTGGGGATTAAATACCACGTGGACGAAAAATTCTTTGACGGATGGAGTCCTATCATGGCCTACGTGTTGGGGTATTTCTATGCCGATGGGAGTATGTATCCGTCTGTACGAGGCAAATACATCGTGGTAACGAGTATAGATCGCTCTACTATCTTGAAGATCAAAAAATGGCTCCACTCCCATCATACGGTCCGTGAAGAATCTTCGACATGGGCGAACGGCAAGAAACGATACATACTCAGGATAGGAAACGCCGCGCTTTATGAGGCATTGAAGTTGCGCGGACTTTACCCAAACAAATCCCTTACCATTAAAATACCGACTATTCCACGTAAATTTCTAAAAGACTTCGTTCGAGGTTATTTCGATGGCGATGGATGCGTATACTTGTACCGATCAGCTGGAATTTCTCAACTGCTAATTCTTCGTAAGCTCTCGATCATATTTACGAGCGGAAGCAAACGTTTTCTCATAGGATTACTCGCACAATTAAAGAAAGAATTGCCATTAAACCAGAAAAACATTTATCGGGGGCAACGATCGTTTCAGCTCCGGTTGTCCACCGGAGATAGCGTGTCGCTGTTCAAGTTTATGTATGGAGGGGTTAAATCCGATGTATTCCTCCGGAGAAAATACGATACGTTTTCCAGATATTTTAAATTGCGACCACAGCGGATTGATGGGGAGGTGAAAGCCGTACTACAATTCATAGGCAATGGCCACGTGGCGAAGTAGCAAACGCGGCGGTCTGCAAAACCGCTATTCATGGGTGCAAATCCCATCGTGGCCTCAAATATGAAATTCCCACCGAAAAAGAAGGATGCGTATATTCTCGATAATACACAGGACAGAAGAATATTTCGGAAGCTGGGAAAGTTTAAATTTCACAAACTCTCTCTAAGAGAAGAGGAACTTATAAAGTTTTTATACTCTCAACTTGAACGTGATTGGCGTACACCTCTTGAGAAATTTATCAATAACTTGCTAAAGTAAGCACGGGTCCGGGTGGCGGAATGGTTTACGCAGGGGACTTAAAATCCCTGACCCGAAAGGGTTTGTGGGTTCGACTCCCACCCCGGACACAAAAGTTTGAAGATTTTTTTTCTGTGGGGTAGCATATCATGCATGCAGGGAAAGGTAATCACTGCACTCGTGGGGCTCTTGATAATTGCGGTTCTTTTGTATGTACTGCTCTCCTCGCTCGCGCCCATCGGCCGTAGCCCGGCAACTGGCGAGGTGGAGGGAATCAGCGCTCCCCGCGGACCGGTAGGGGATCCGTTTGTGAATGGCCCTATCCCTCCTCCGCCGGAAAATTAAGAATGCGGCCATGGTTCCCGCCCAAAACGAAGTATTGTGGCGGGTCCGCCTGAATGTCCGCCTTCGGCGGCTTTCGGCGGATAGTGGCAGGATGAACTAATAATGTTTTACACGTACGTTTTGCTATGTGAAGACAGCGCGCGAGGTCGGCGAAAACTTTATGTCGGTTCGACCGATGATTTACACGCCCGTCTCCGAGAACATGAATCGGGGAATGTGAAAACTACAAAAAGCTTTAGCAAGGTATCGTTAGTGTATTATGAGGCATGCAGGAACAAAAAGGACGCAAAAAAGCGGGAGCTGCAGTTGAAAACAGGCTTTGGAAGGGGTTACATTAAGAAGCGGATAGAAAGTGACTTAGATAAAGAAGCGGCCATGGTTTAGTGGCAGAATACGACCTTGCCAAGGTTGAGACTCGGGTTCGATTCCCGATGGCCGCACAAAGCAAAAACTACCAGAAAGGGTACTATAATTAATTATAGTACCCTTTCTGGTTACGATATCCTAACCTTTACGAATTTTTTCTTCCCTATCTTTAATATGTCGCCATCCCGAATCTCTATCTTTGGGTCGCGTGCCGTTTCACCATTTCGCTTAATTGCACTTTGTGAGAAGAGGCGTACGGCTTCACTGTTGGAACCCACGCCGGCTGCACGGACGGCCTCCAAGAGTGTCGCACCCTGTTTCACCTTTACCGTATCAACATTGTTCGGCGTTTCTTTTTTTGAGAACGTTCGTATCCACTCCTCGCGTGCCTTCGCGGCGGCTTTCTGATTGTGATAAAGCTTCACCACTTCGTACGCGAGCGAAAGCTTCGCGTCGCGCGGATTGCCGTCCCGCTCCATCATTTTTTCAATGTCTTCTATCGCCATCTCGGTGCAAAATTCTGCAACTGGCCTGATTCCTTCATCGGGGAGCGCCATCAATTTACCGAACATATCATTTGGCTTGTCGTCCAAGCTGATGAGCCCACCCTCACTCTTGTTCATAAGTTTCTTTCCCGTCCTCGGATTTTCCAAAAGCTTGGTAGTGACAACGAATTTTTCCTTGTTTTTGTATTCACGGAGGAGCTTGCGTCCGGCGAGCATATTGAAGGTTTGGTCGGTGCCGCCAATTTCCACGTCCACGTCAAGCGCGACGGAATCGTACCCTTGCATCAAGGGATATAGGAATTCGTGGAGACCGATGGGCTTATCGTTTCTTTTTCTCTCTTGGAACATGTCCCGCTCCACCATTTGCTGCTCGGTGAAGTGTGAAGCGAGTTCAATAAGTTTCTCAAACGTCATCTTCGCGTGCCATTTGGAGTTGAATGCGAGTTTTGCGGCGTTGGTCCCCGAAAAGTTAATTATTTTCGCTGCCTGCTTTTTAAACGTCTTGAGGTTTTGCTTTACCTCGCTTGCGGTGAGCGGCTTGCGTGCCGCAAGTTTGTCGGTAGGGTCGCCGATGCGTGCGGTGAAGTCGCCGATGAGGAGAATAACTTTATGTCCAAGCGCCTGGAATCTCCGGAGCACGAGAAGGTTTGTCGCGTGGCCCAAGTGGAGGTGGGGGCCGGTCGGGTCCACACCGAGGTAGACAGTCAGTTTTTTTCCCGACGAGAGCGCTTTTTCAAACGCCTCGCGCGAAGGGTATATGGTATCAACCGAACGAGTCAGAAGATTGTTGAGCGCGTCCATGTTAGCTCCATTATATAGAAGCTTTACCAAAACAAAAACGCCCTCCCAGGCGCTATCCCTCGCTACGCTCGGGATGAATTTTAGCGGAGCTCAAATTCACTTCTTCGTTTTGATAATCTCGTCTATGAGGCCGTACTGCTTTGCTTCTTCTGCGGTAAGGTAGAAGTCGCGGTCGGTGTCGCGCTCAATGCTCGAGAGTTTTTGCCCCGTGTGCTTCGCGAGAATCTGGTTCAGTTTGTCCTTGATTTTTACGATGTGCTTTGCGGTAATCTCTATCTCGATTGCCTGACCCTCGGCACCGCCCATCACCTGGTGGAGAAGTATTTCGCAGTTCGGAAGCGCGAGGCGCTTGCCTTTTTTCCCTGCGGCGAGCAGAACCGCGCCCATGGATGCCGCCATGCCGACGCAGATGGTGGACACCGGGTTCTTCACATATTGCATCGCGTCGTAGATGGCGAGGCCCGCGGTTACAGAACCGCCCGGTGTGTTCACATATATTTTAATGTCCTTTTTCTGGTCCTCATGTTCCAAGAAGAGGAGTTGTGCGATAACCGCGTTCGCGACCACGTCGTTGATAGGGCCGCCGAGGAAAATGATGCGGTCCTTCAATAGGCGCGAATAGATGTCGTACGCGCGCTCACCGTATCCAGTTTTTTCGATAACGGTAGGTATAAGGTTCATCCCTAGTACCTTACCCATTCCACCTCTCTCGCGTCAAATGTTCCTACATTACGAACGTTTTCATCGCTCCGTACCATAACTGTGTCTCCTACTTTCAGGCTTGAAAAGGTTTGTGGGGTGCGAGAGGGGTTTCCTCGGGCGTCAAGCGAGGAATAATCGATGAGCGTAAACATAGTATTCGCCGTCACATTGACCGTCCGCGATTCCTTAGTGCGCGGGGAACCGTCAAGGTGAGGGAGATAGTCGTCAATGTTGTCAATTTCAAGCGTAAACGACGCACCGTAGGCGTTAGTAACGGTGCCGCCGAGCGACTGAATATTTAGAGATGGTTTAGGGAACGCGAGTTCAAGAAATGGGGCAAGTCTTTGCTCAACCGCCGCGCCGCCGCGCGCCGCGCCGATAAAATATCCCCCCGCGAGTCCGACAATAAGCCCTATAATCCCTACGGTGGCGAGTACATTCCGATTGGTCTCCATTGATTGGATTATACCACACGAAGAAGTAGCGGAGCGGTTGGGAGGCTTGTGGATAATCGGGTTTACGGAGAATGTGCTGTGATATAATAAAAGCAATGAAAAATCCCTTGGCACGGAACCCGTTTTTCTATGTGAGTATCGTGTTTTCGCTCGCGCTCGGGTTTCAAGTGTACGGCATCGTGTCGGCGCAAACCAACTGGGTGGGGCCTACTGATGTGCCGCCCACAGCAAACGTTGCACAGCCACTCAACACAGGCGTGAGCCTACAGTACAAGTTGGGATCGTTCGGCGTCGGGAACGGGAACGAGAACCTCCTTTTAAAGGCAGCTTCGGGAGTAAGAGAGCTTTTTTTCACGGAGGGCGCAAACAATGCGGCGATCAAACTTGATGGCACGACAGGGAAGCTCATGTTTCGCAACGCCGGCGAAGGGTTCAAAGAACTTGGCTCGGGCGGCGCGTTTTGGCAGACGGTAAGCGATGGGATTAAGTACGATGGCGAAACTGCGCGGGCGAAAAATTTAGTGGCCGAGTCAGTCGTCACAAAAATCGACACTACCTATGCGTACATTTATTCCGGAACCATAGTGGGGCCTTCGTCGTCCTCCGACCACCCTCAAGGGTGGACTCCGAGACTCTTGTGCGACGGCGGAGTGATTCAGACTTCAGAATGTCCGGATGTGTATAGCGATAATGTCACTGCAAGCTCTCCGAACGTTGCATATGATAACTATCTTGCACGCGTGTGTACAGGTAACCTAATAGGAAACTATCAATGTGGCAGCAAATATTACGCGAAGGTATATAACAAAATAACCTCGCCGGCGGTTACCTATGTGACGGGCGGGGTCATTAAAGGGAGGGTAATGTCCTATCCATGGACGGGAGGTAGGCGAACCGTTTGCGTTGATGATACCGCCTCCGTCCGCCTAGTGAACGATGGCACGAGGGCTTATCTCGAGCTGGGAGGAAGAGGGCCCGGAGGCGAATGGATGAATAATTGCTCTTACTCGCCTGCAATAAAGACCCCCACGTGGAAATGGGAAAACGTCTCGAACGGCGCAATGAAAATTTGCGTTGAATATGACAATGACGGTATCGGTTTTTGGACGACTTGCAAATACGTGACCATCGGCGACCAGTCGAATGAAAACTTTATGTCTTACCAGATTGATGCCACCGAAGGCGAAAGAGATATATGGGTGACCTGGAGTTTAGAGGGCGCTCCGTTCGCTTTTTCAAGCTACGAGCCATAGAGATTTTAAAAGCCGCCCTCGAGGGCGGCTTTTGTTTTTCCGTAACGCCTCGCAAGATTTGATATAATGGAGCTGATGAAAGGAATACGTCATCTTTTTCTCCTCACTATTCTCGCGGGGGTGGCGGGCGCCAGCGTGTGGTTGGGAGGGTATTTAGTAAAGGCGCAGACGTTGCCTGCAGTGCCCGATCTCCAAAGCGCAAATGCCATTTCGGCCTGCGCGGTAGAGCTTCGCTGGAACCAGCCAGACAGTGCAGATTATTTCAATTACTCAAGGAACAATTCAAACTCTTCCCTCGTCCCGAACGTTACGGGCGATGGAGCAAAATCGTTCACACAAACTCAGCTTCTTCCCGCGCGGAGCTATGTCTATAAAGTGCAGGCGTGCCGGATAGTGGGCGGCACGGGCGGAAACTGCAGCGCATTTTCAAATACACAGACCATTTCAACCCTCGCAATCGCGGAACCTCCCGCGACCCCGACCGACCTTCGCGTTGCGCGGTGGGAGTCAAACGGCAGTGCGGCGGTGCTTACTTGGACGCCCTCCGCAACGCCTCCAAACTCCGGTTTCCGAATTTTCCGTTCGGATGACGGCGGAAACACCTTTGTTCTCGTCACAAACGGGACTATTCCGCTGAAAAGTTTTCAAGACAATCGGAGTGAGTTTCGCGATGCGGTTTCCACCGACGTATTCCATATTTACAAAATTGCAACGTATCAGACCGATGCCTCATGTGCTCCCGTTACGAGCGATACGCCTGACGAAAATATCGTGGCGGGACCGGTGCCGGCATATGTGCGGTTCTCTCCGCTCTCCCCGGATTTTGTTGTGCCCCCACGGCCCGCATCGGTTTCAGTAAAAGAGGCCAGCAACGATCGGACGAGGGTGAATTTTGAATGGAGCAACGTGGAGGGAGAAAACGCTTTTCAGTTCGAAATGTCCGAGTTTGAGGATTTTAGAACACTGGCAACGCCGAATGGGCAGCCCATCGTGAAAAATCAAAACGTTTTGCAAACCGGTTTTTTCACGGTTCAAGCGCGAAAGGCGCTCCACTATCGTATACGCGCCTGCACCGCCGTGGGATGTTCGGAATATCGCAGGAGTATAGAGCCGTACGTGAGTGGATTCGTTGGTCCGAGTGAATTGTCCGCTTCCGTAGTGCCGCATGGCGCGAGCGCTGCAGATGTCAGGCTTTCATGGCGCGACTTCGCTGATTACTATCACCGTACGCGCATCTATCGGAAACTTTCCACCGAGGCGAATTTTCCCGCGATTCCACTTGCGGAACTTCCCGGTTCAGGCTGTTTTGGTAGTCCAATAACGTGTGATTCTTACCCCGTTTCGTATACCGACGCAAACCTTTCCCTCGGAAACCGAACCTATGAGTATCAGGTCAAATTTCTCGTACTCCCCGCCGCCACTGAGGAAAGTGAGCCGTCAAAAACCGAGTCGGCAAACTTAAACCTCACTTTTCTCAATCAGTGGGGATGGGCGAACGTGGGTGATGTTCGCGCGAGCACTCCCATTACTGAAATGCAGTGGGTGGGCGTTACGAGTGCCGGCAATCCGAGAGAAAGTTGCGAGGCGTGGCTTGCGAGGACGGGCCAGTGGAGCCCAGGCGGGGAACTTCCTCGCGTGAGAGACCTTACGCCGGGGCGGAGCAACCCCCCCGATGCGGGCAAGTGCATCTATATTACGAGCGACCGCTCTTTACTGAGCCCGAGGATTTTTCCTTCCAATGACGCATCGCGGGATTATTCGCCCGCAAGCGATTACGTGGGCTCTATCGGCGAATATGTGACCGAGGTTCGGCGCGATGTGGTAGTAGGACAGGAAGAGTCCGTTGTCGGTTATCTTGGCATCGGATGGATACGGTCCGCCTACGACGCGGTGAAGTCGGCGTGGGGCATTTCCGCGGAACCTCCAGACAGCCAGTCTTATGGCGTTGCGGTAGATGGGAGCGGGAAAATTTCCGGCCACGCGTGGACTCCGAATGGCGGGTGGCTCTCATTCAAT
Organism: Candidatus Brennerbacteria bacterium; assembly: GCA_043799565.1. Taxonomy (GTDB): domain Bacteria; phylum Patescibacteriota; class Minisyncoccia; order UBA6257; family GWB1-50-10; genus DYGI01. Next base: position 11,981 of record JAZDNP010000004.1, read on the forward strand.
AACGCCGAATTGGAAGGATGTCCGCAGATTCCCGGCGCGGAAGCGCCATGTGAGGCACGCATAAATCTTGTCACGGGGGCGGTTTCCGGGTGGGCGAAGTTTATAGGATGGGGTTCATCGGATGGATGGGTCAGTTTGTCCGCGAAGTCGGGAGAGCCCGCGTACGGACTCATATATGTGATGACCGACTGGAGCCCAACGACGAGAGTATTAACCGGGCAAGCGTGGGGCGGTGAAGTAACGGGTTGGCTCTCCTTCGGTGACTACGTGCCGCCTCTCCCGGCGCCAATATTGCGCGTGACATCGCCAACCGAAACTTCACTTACCTTGGAATGGGATAATCCTGTGGATTATGAAAAAGTGGCGGTCAGTTATAAGCGTTCGAACGTAACAAATTTCGGTTCCTTGCCAGGAAGCGACATTACGGAGTCCTCTCTTGTCTCCCAAGGCCAAAACAAAAGATTCATTGTACCTGACCTTACATCCAATACTTCCTATGATTTCTTTTTGAGGGGGACGAAGGGGAGTGAAACCTCCGTTTCGAATATTGCGTCCGGTTCCACGCTCGCGCCAGGTCAGGCGGCCGGATATACCTTCATCTGCCGCGCGAACGGCACCACCTCCACGCTCCTTTTGTGGGTTGGGCCGACCGAAAATGTGCGTGGACTTTCAATCTTGCATGGGGCGAGCTCAAGCACGCTCGGCGCGCTTGCAACCCCGAATCCCGGGAGCGGCTCCATGAACGTAGCGGTGTCTGCGAACGCCACGCGTTACTACCAGCTTGAGGTGGATTACCAGACCGGGCTCGACGTGCGCGTGCCGCGCGACGGTCCCATTTCATGCACCACACTTGCTCAGATACCACAAAACCCCGAAGGGCTTCAGGTAACACCGCTTGGTCCATCCTCGCTCTATGTAACATGGAAAGACAACGCGACCCGGCCTCACAACTTTGTGTTGGAGCGCATCAAAGTAACGCCGGCGGTCTCAACCGATGTAACGGCGACGAGGAATGGAAATCGCGTAGATCTTTCGTGGAGAAATACTACAAACGATCAGACGTTCCGGAGCCCCTATTACCACAAAATAGAGCGGAGCACAGACATAAATCCTACCTCGCGTTTCACTGCGGATGATGGGAGCTATCGCACATTTGACGTAGCGTTCTCCGAGGACAGGAACTACAATGCGGCAACGAAGAAGACTACATATCAATGGCCCGATGCGGCTCCGCCCGCGAGTCCTGTGTATTATCTCGTGAGAGCGTGTTCGCTTATCAAGGTGGATTACGACGGGAACGGTTCGCTGGACGATGTGTGCACCGAAGGATACCCACAAGGAGAAGGTGCAGTGGCTTCTGCGGTCTCCGCGCCTTCCGGACGGGTTGCATCGTTCATTGGTGCCGCGAAGGATATGGTGAGTAATATCGCGTGGAGAATGACGCAGGCCATCTCTCGCATCGCGGACAGGGTATTAGCGCAGAAGGTGCCGGAGAAGTTCGTGACGATCGTGGACGGTGCGGAGGTAAACCTGAACCTTTATTTTGGACAGTTCCGTGCGGGGACCGGGGGAGTGCTCTCATTTGGAACGAATCCCGGCGTCTATCGCGACAACAATCTTGTACCGAACTCGGTCTACCTCTATCGCGCAAAAGCAACGTACACGGATACGGCGAGGGGAGAGACCTCATATACGAATGAAGGCGCCGCGAAGACGTTGAGAGAAAGCGTTGGTCCGCCTGCCCAACCGATCTCGGTTCTCGTCTGCATCCGCAACAACCTCTGCGGATCTATCGAGGGGACGAAAGTTTTCCAGCCTGGAGTAGGTTTTATTTCTCCTACAAACCAATGCAATACGAACGCGGACTGTAGGAATGTCGGTACCACCCGCCAATTCTTTGAGGAGCAATAAGTTTAAAAAGCCGCTCCAAGAGCGGCTTTTTGTCGGTCAAACTTGACACGCGGTTTATTCGCTGTCGTAATATTGACTTTCACCCCAATTTCGTGGTATAATATATCCAGCGTTGAGATTTAACATCCACTAAACAATTGAAGGAGTACGGTCATGAAAAGGCTCGTGGTGCTTTGGCTTGCATTCGCAAGCATCGTGCCCGCCTTTTCTGTGCGGGCGCAGGAAATATCAAAGGCTGCAGTGGTCACCAGCGTGAGGAAAGTGTTCCCCGAGTCAGTGAGGGTCGGCATCGGCAGTATCATCTTCACGTCCCGGGGATATATGTTCGCAGGCGCGGGACCAGGCGGCTACGTATGGCGCTCGTCCGATTTCGGAAATACCTGGAAGAAGCTTACGAGCGGTATCGGCGGGTGGGCTATGGTGAGCGAACTCATTGAAACCGATTCGGGAAGCATTCTCGCGGGAAATCCCGACGGCGTCTATCGTTCCACCGACAACGGCGATCACTGGAAAGGCGTGGTACTTGATGAAGACATTTCCTCCGAGTTTGTAAAGAATCGGAATGGCGATATTTTCGTGGGTACCGGAAATGCCGCAAAGCCCCTCTATCGTTCAACGGACGAGGGGAGGACATGGACCCTGCTTGCGGAAGGAATTCTCGACAGCTCCCGCGTTCAGGGACTCTGCATCTCGCAGGAAGGTTGGCTCTATTTTGGCGCAGGAGGCTTTATGCCGACACTTCCTTATGAACGAGGCGAAGGCATGTTCCTTTCCACCGACAACGGCGCGACATGGAGGGTCATCAACAATGGTCTTCCGGTGGTGAGCGGACAGATTCCTATCTGGCCCGTGGCAACCGGTCAGAGCGGTTACCGATATGTCGGAGTGCTGACGAAGGGCATCTATCGCTCCACCGACTACGGTGAATCGTGGCAGGAGTCGAACGGTGACAACGCCGAACGATATCCCACGGCGCTTCACGTGTCGCGTGAAGGATATGTCTTCGCGGGATTTGACAATGCGTGGCCCGGTAAAGGAGGGGTGTATCTCTCTCTTGATCGCGGGAATTCATGGCGTTATATCGGAATGAAAGGCATGGGAATTATTTGGGCGCTCGCGTTCTCTGCCGATTCCAGCTGTCTCTTTGTGGGGACACACCAAGACGGTGTCTGGAGGATTGATCTCAACCTCGTCACGAAAGTGGAGGAGGTGAGCGATGTCCCAAGTGCGTTCGCGCTTCTAGAGAATTATCCGAACCCCTTCAATCCTTCTACGACCATTGAGTTCACGCTTCCCGAAAGAGCGCTCATCACTCTCACAGTGATGAATCTTCTCGGACAGGAAGTCGCGACGCTGGTCAACGAGGAAGTTTCGGCCGGCACCCACCAAGCAACGTGGAATGCTTCCGAACTTCCGAGCGGCGTCCACTTCGCCCGCATTGAAGCCAAAAACTTCGTTGCGACGAGGAAGATGGTCCTGCTCCGCTAACGCGGACGGACAAGTCGCTCATGAAGTAGTAGATTCATTATTCATGTTTCAAAAGCCCCGTGCAGTAATGCGGGGCTTTTTGTTGCGCACGCGCCTTGTTTTCCGTTATAACTAGTGGAAACATCGGCGGAGGGCCGCTTTTTTATGTCTATGGGGAAAAATAAAAGCCCGGTGAAACGCATACTCGTCCTCATGAAAGGCCAGGGGAAAATGGTCGCGGTTTTGCTGTTTCTCATTATCGTCGTGACCGCGCTCGACCTCGTGGTTCCCATCATCTCACAACGGCTTATCGACACACTCATCGGCTTTTTCCAGAATGGAGGCACTCCTCCCACGCGCGCCCTCTTCCTCGCGGTCGCGGGCATCCTCGCCGCCACCATCGCGGGTCGCGCCGTTTCCTCGACATACAACTACCAACTTTTCAAGACAGTGACGAAGACGGAGGACGCCCTGAAGCACCGCGCGTTCGAAAAATACCTTACCCTCCACGCGCTCTTCCACCACGGGTCTTCGAGCGGTCAGATGATCGGGAGGTTGGAACGCGGCGCATCCGCGGTCTACTCCATTCTCCACGATGTCGTGGGGCATAACCTCCTCCGACCGCTTATGGTTTTCACGGGCGTCATTATCGTGCTCCTCTTCAAGAATCCCCTGATCGCGCTCATTGTATTTCTCCCCCTCCCCATCTATGTGTTCCTTGTGAAGCGGCTCTCGAATCGGATTTACGAGGTGGAGAAGCGGGCGAATCGGGAATTCGAGGCGGTCGCGAAGGAATCGTACGACGCGGCGTCGAACGTGCTCACCGTGAAAAAGTTTTCACAGGAAAGTGCTGAAACGAAGACCCAGGTCCGGCTTCAGACGAAGGCACGCGAAACGCAGTACCGCGCCGAGCGCATCTGGACATTGATTGAGAACACGCAAACGGCCATCGCGACCATCGGCCGCACTGCGGTCATTCTCCTTGGTGGGTTCCTCGTGCTCCAAGGGAAAAGCACCATCGGCGAACTTGTGCTCTTCATCTCGCTTCAAAACATGGCCTATGACCCCCTAGGTCGGCTCGCCGTGCTTTTTCCGCGCCTCCGCAGGAACACCGCGCGCGCCGAGCGAATTTTCCAGATTCTTGACGAACCCGTGCAGGTGACCGACGCGCCGAATGCCGAACCCCTTTCACCGCTCTCGCACGAAATCTCTTTCCGCCACGTGTGGTTTCGCTACGGCGAGGGAAGGAGTTGGGCGCTCAAGGACATCAACCTGACCGTTCCAGTGCGGACGACGGTGGCGCTCGTGGGGCGTTCGGGAAGCGGCAAGACCACATTTGCAAACCTCCTTATGCGTTCATTCGACCCGGTGCGGGGCTCGATCGCGATTGATGGGCATGACCTTAGAGACGCGACGCAGAGGAGCTTGCGGGAGCAGATCGCTGTGGTGCCGCAGGAGGTGGACCTTTTCTCGCGGACCATTGCGAAGAACATCTCCTACGGGCGCCGGCGAGTTTCTCATGCGCAGATCAAAACGGCGGCGCGGACCGCGCTCGCACACGATTTCATCATGAAAGCGGAGCGTGGCTACCGAACGATGGTGGGGGAACGCGGCATCAAGCTTTCCGGCGGTGAGCGCCAGCGAATCGGTATCGCCCGGGCGGTTCTCCGCGACCCGCACATTCTCATCCTCGACGAGGCGACGAGCCACTTGGACACCGAGAGTGAGCGCCTCATCCGCGAGGCGACCGATGCCCTCATTAAGAACCGGACTTCCTTCATCATCGCGCACCGTCTTTCGACCGTGCTCCACGCCGACCTCATCCTTGTGTTCGACAATGGAAGTATCGAGGCAATGGGAACGCACGCGGAACTTTTAAAAAAGAGCCCCACCTATAAACGTCTCCACGATCTCCAGTTCGCGAACTAAGCTTCTCGCGCTACGCCTTTGCGAAGACGAGGGCGGTGATGTGGCGGGCGCCTGAGGATTTCAGTACACGTGTGGCTTCCGCAAGCGTGGCGCCCGAGGTTGTGACGTCGTCTACAAGGAGGATATTGTTCCCGCGGACGGATTGTATGTCCGAAACCTCAAAACAGTTCGCCACGTTTTTCTTCCGCGCCTCATAGTCGGGTCTCTCCGTCTGTGTTTCCGTCTGGCGGACTCGTTGCAACGCCGAAACGAGCGGAACGTGTCGGAATGGTTCATGGTGCTGCAATGCCTCCGCAAAAAGCACGCTTTGATTGAATCCGCGTTCCCGTTCACGCTTCGGATGGAGTGGTATCGGCGCCATACGCCAGTCGTTATTGGTGAGAAATTCATGTTCCAACGCGTCACGAGTTGCCGCCGCAGTAATAAGCGCGAGCGTGGATGCAGCTCTTTTGTTGCCGCCGTATTTGAGGGCTTTTATCAACGCCTGCGCTTCGGGTGACCCATACAAAGTTGCCGCAATGAGCGTGTAGGGAAGTTTAGGGTTGTGGAGGCATAATCCAAAACGCGGAATTCGTGAGATGCACGAGGCACAGAGCGTTTCGCCTCCGGCATCAAGAAAATCGCCGCATGCGACACAGAGCGAAGGAAAAAGCGTTTCAAGCATTACGTGCCACCACGAATACATACATATATATAGTAGCGCGCACGTGTTAGAATGGGTGTAATGAATCCCGTTAGAAACAACCAAATTTAATGGTTATGCATACCGAAAAACACCTCCGATTGTTTCTAAAGGTCTCGTGTAACATACACGGTCGCCTGCAGGCGACCTGTTTCTAACGGGATGAATCTCGGTTTTGTTAAGGATTTTTTCACCGACATCAGGAATTTCTTCTCCTTCGGGCGCGTACTCGGAGTGGATATTGGCACGGTGTCCATAAAACTCGTGGAACTCGCGCGGAAAGGGGATGTCGTTTCTCTCGAGAATTACGGCATGGTTACCTCTAAGGAATACCTGAAGCGTCCGAATGCAGTCGTCCAATCGAGCTCGCTCAAACTCTCCGCGCGCGATGCCGCCCCACTTCTCAAAACATTGGTGGACGAAGTAAAGCCGAAAGCGAAGAAGGTCATCGCCTCCGTGCCCGCGTTCGCGTCGTTCGCGGTGCCGATAGAAATGCCGCTTATGAGCCGTGAGGATACCGAGAAGTCCATCGGGTTCCAGGCGCAGCGCTTTATCCCTATGCCGGTCACCGAAGTTTCATTTGAATGGGAAAAGGTGGGGGAATACGAAAGTGCGGAAGGACGGAAGTTCCAGCGCATTCTCCTTGTTGCGGTACCGAACGAGATCGTGAAGACCTATCGCGAACTTTTTCACGCGGCGGGACTCACCCTTTCCGCATTGGAGGTGGAACATACGGCGCTCGCGCGTGCAATAACCTCGCCGTCCTCGCGCCACACGATGCTCGTGGATATCGGGGCCGAATCCACCTCCATCATAGTTACGGAAGGAACGACGGTGCGTGCGGTGGGACAGGCGGACTACGGTGCGGTCACTTTAACCCAAGCGCTCGCGCGAAATCTTGGGGTGTCCGAAACGCGTGCGGAAGAGCTGAAGAAGCGGCGAGGTCTCATGGTGGGTGAGGGAGAATACGAGTTATCCACCTCACTTCTTCCTTTTTTGGATGTTATAATACGAGAGTGCGAAAGGGTGCGCGCAAGTTATGAGCGCACGTTTGCTCACCCAATCGAGCGTTTCACATTGGTCGGCGGCGGCGCAAATCTGCTCGGCATTGAGCGGTACTTTGCGGAAGCGCTCGGCATTTCACATGAGCCGGCGCGCCCATTTTCCAAGGTGAGATATGACGCCGGGTTGGAGCCCGCGATGAGGACCTTGAATCACGACCTTGCGGTTGCAACCGGGCTCGCTTTGAAGGTCTACCTAACCCCTCAACTATGAACGGTATCAATACAACCAACGGAGCTCCCGAAAACGTAGTCGCGGAGCAATTTGCGCAAGAGCGGTTGCCGGTCGGATGGCCATGGCGCCTTCTTGTTTTTTCCATCGCGCTCTTCGCTTTTTCCATCCTGGTATATTTTGGGATTCGGGTCGGATACTCCGCGTATTTGGAAGATCGCATCGTGGAGGTAGATGCCGCCCTTACCGCGCTTACGAGCGAGGTCACCTCCGCCGACCAGGAGCAGTTCGTGGGTTTCTATTCGCAGATTGTGAATTTGAAGTCGGTGTTGGAGTGGCATGAATATGGTGCGAACATCTTCACGTTTTTGGAAAAATACACTCTTCCCGAGATTCAGTTCACGGAAGGTGAGTTGAATGCGGAAGAATTTACACTCTCGCTTCGCGGAAGCGGTGTATCGGTTAATATCGTTGGCCAGCAGCTCGCGGCGCTCGAAACGGCGCCCGGAGTTGCGAAGGTGCTTTTGAGGGACGTGAATACGGAAGGGCGTGCTACATTTTCATTCACCATTGTGTTCACTGAAGCGTTCTTTGACCGCCCATTACTTTAATCACCATGCGCGTATCCACTAAACGAATTCTTTCCATCCTTGTGGGCCTTGCGTTCCTTATGGGCGCGTTCTTCGTGTACCTCGGGCTCATTCGCGGGGAGATGACGGAAGCTGAGAGGGTGCGCGGGCTCCTTGCATCCAAAGAAGCTCTTTTCGCGAACCAGGAACGTGCCGTGAATCAGGTGAAGGATCTCTTGAATGAGTTCAAGAATTTCGCGCGACTTGAAGAAACGGTGAGCCGCGCGGTACCGAACGGCGCATCCACCATTTCCGCACTCCGTCAGTTGGAAGCGGTAGGGCGTACGGCAGGCGCCGTTATCACAAAATTGGATTTCTCCACTCCCACTCCCAGCTCACGCGGAGCGCCGGGCGCGACGTCGGTAGTGAAGCGGCTCCGTACGCTTGAGGTAAAAGTGCGTGCAGAAGGTCCCTATGAAAACCTCAAACAATTCACGAAGTTATTGGAAACGAGCGTGCGGGTAGCGAACGTTACGCGGCTGAATTATGCGCCGGGAGGCATCGCAAGCTCGGGCGACTCCCTTTCGTTGGAGGTCGATATGTACTATCAAGAATAATTTATGGCCATCGTTGTTGAAGAAGAAAAGAAGAAGGCGAACTGGATGACCATCATCTCAGTCGTGGTGTTTCTCGCGGTCGTGTTTTTCGGTGCATACTATCTGTTTTTCAAACAGCCGGAGCTTATTGATTTGGTCGCACCGGCAGAATTGGAGCGGTTGAGTGCGATATCATCCGTGAAGTTCAACCCCCGCGAAGTGGTGGATGCGCCCACGTTCAAAGCACTCCGTGATTTTTCCGGCACCAGCACCATACCCCGCACCGGCAAGGCAAATCCATTTGCGCTCTAGCCCAGGTGAGCGACCATGACTCTCCATGACCGATCAAGAACTCGCACAAGCACTCGTTACCAAAGGGGTTCTTCGTGACGCCGACCGCGTAGAGCTTGAGAAAGCCACGCGTTTTGGAAGCACCTCGCTGGAAGACGCGCTCTACGCGCGTCGTTCTGTTTCGGAAGAGGATATCGCGAGCGTGAAGGCGGAACTTTTGGGAGTGCCCTATCGTGCCGTGGATGTGGCCGCTGTTCCCGAAGAGCTTTTCAAAGTAATACCGCGCGAAACGTCGCTCACATACCGCGTGATGCCCATTGAACGCGCGAAGGGGATGCTCGTAGTCGGCATGCTTCGGCCCGACGATCCCCGCGCACAGGAAGCACTTCGTTTTATTGCAAAACGTGAAGGGGTAAGTTTGGGCGTCTACCTTGTCACTCCTTCGGCGCTGAACGCCGCATGGCGCAGGTACGCGCCGTATCGCACCGAGGTGGAATCCGCAGTGAAGGAAATCGGTCGTACCAAAGACGACGCGGAGGACCGCGTGCTCCTTGAAGAGGCGACTGCGGGGGAGGACGCCCCCATTATTAAAATCGTCGCGTCCACGCTCCGCCACGCGGTGGAAGGCGGCGCTTCCGATATTCATATTGAACCCCAGCGCTCAAGGGTTCGCATCCGTATGCGCATTGATGGAAAGTTGGAGGAGATAAGCACGTTGCCTCCCTCGCTCGCTCAACCCATCGTTTCGCGCGTGAAAGTTTTGGCGAGATTGAAGTTGGACGAAACCCGTATTCCGCAGGACGGAAGATTCCGTACGCTCATTCAAGGGCGCGACATTGACTACCGCGTTGCCACATTTCCGACGCCTTCGGGCGAGAAAGTTGCCATCCGCGTGCTTGACCCTGCGACCGGGATGAAAGGATTGGACCAGATAGGGCTTGAGTCGTACCACGCGCCGATTGTGGAGCGCGCGCTCGCGCGACCCTTCGGCATGCTCCTTATCTCCGGCCCCACCGGTTCAGGGAAGACCACTACGCTTTACGGCATGATGCAGCGCCTAAACCGCGAGTCGGTCAATATGGTTTCGCTCGAGGACCCGGTTGAATATTTCGTGGAAGGAATGAATCAATCGCAGGTGCGCCCAGAAATCGGCTACACGTTCGCTTCTGGCCTCCGCCAGATACTTCGGCAGGATCCGGATGTCATTATGGTCGGTGAAATACGCGACGCGGAAACCGCGAACTTGGCCGTGAACGCCGCACTCACGGGCCACGTGATGCTCTCCACCATCCATACGAATAATGCGGTGGGCGTCATTCCGCGCCTCATTGATCTTGGTGTTCCTCCATTTCTCCTTTCCTCTTCGTTGAACTTAATGATGGCCCAGCGTCTTGTGCTCCGGCTTTGTCCGGAGTGTAAGAAAGAGACCAAAGCGCCGAAAGAAGTGGCCGACGTGATAGACGAAGCGCTCTCTTCGCTTCCCGCGGCAGTAAAGACGGGAGCAAAAATAAAAACACCCTACACCATATGGACCGCGGAACCGAAAGAAAGTTGTCCGGTGTGCAAAGGGAAGGGTACTGCGGGCCGCGTGGCGCTCTTTGAACTTTTTCAAATGACGCGCGAAGTCGGAGACCTCATTGCGCGCGCGTTCACCGAAGGGGCGCTCGTGGACGAGGCAAAGCGGCAGGGTATGGTAACCTTACGTCAGGATGGAGTGCTGAAGGCACTCCGAGGCATGGTATCAATGGAAGAAGTGATGCGCGAAACCACATAAATAAAATGGATTATCCAAGCAAGCTCAACGAATTACTTCTCATAACCGCGCGGCAAGGCGCGTCGGACCTCCACATCGCGGTTGGGCGGAAACCCACCATCCGCGTGGACAGCGTTTTGGTGCCTTTGGAGAAAGAGCCCATTCTTACCAAAGAAGATGCGGAGGGATTAGTGAACGCACTGCTTACTCCCGAGCAGAAGGACAAATTTTCCAAACTGAAACAACTGGACTTCTCGTTCAATTATGAGGACAAGGCGCGCTTCCGGGTGAACGTGTATCTCCAGCGCGGTTTTCTCGCGGCGGCGCTACGTCTCATCCCCGCACAGATACGCACCGTGGATGAGTTGAATCTCCCCCCGCTTCTCCATGATTTTTCGAAACTCCATCAAGGATTTGTGCTCGTGGTGGGTCCGGCGGGGCATGGGAAGTCCACCACGCTCGCGGGAATATGCGATGAGGTCAACCACACGCGTACCGAGCACATCATCACGGTGGAAGACCCTATAGAATATCTTTTCTCGCAGGACCGTTGCATTATCTCTCAACGTGAAGTGGGGAGTGACGCCGTGTCGTTCCACGAGGCGCTCCGCGCGGTCCTTCGGCAGGACCCGGGCGTTATCATGATCGGTGAAATGCGCGACCCCGAGACCATCGCCACTGCGATGACCGCGGCGGAAACGGGACACTTGGTTTTTTCCACGCTCCACACAAATTCCGCTTCGCAGACAATTGACCGCATCATCGACAGTTTTCCTCCGGAACAACAGGGCCAGGTGGTGTCTCAGCTCGCCTCCACGCTCGTGGGTATTATTTCCCAGCGTTTGGTGCCGCGGATTGGCGGCGGCAGAATGCCCGCGGCAGAGATCATGCTTACCAACTCGGCGATCCGGAACCTTATCAGGGAGCGGAAAATCTACCAAATTGACCTCGTGATAGAAACCAGCGTGCAGGAAGGGATGATTTCCCTGAACCGCTCGCTTGTGAATCTGTTGAAACGGAAGGAAATATCACTTGAAGCGGCGGAATCGTTCTCACTGAATCCCGCTGAACTCCGCATTTTACTTGAAAGGACGTGAGGTCATGAATCCCGTTAGAGACAACAAAACTTATTATGTTTACGTCTTGCGTAGCACTAAAGATAAACGCTGGTATACTGGACTTACCGATGACCTACGGAAGCGCTTCAAGGAACACAATGCCGGACATGTTGGGTGGACAAACGGACGTGGCCCATTCGAGCTCATCTACTACGAAATGTGTAAAAACATCACTGATGCAAGGTCGCGAGAGAAGTATTTCAAATCAGGCATGGGCAAGCGCTACTTGAAGAATCGCTTGAAGCGCTTCCTGTCTCTAACGGGATGAAGTTCAACTATAAGGCACGTACCGCACAAGGCGAACTCCAGGTGGGAGACGTGGAATCGTCATCGCGCGAAGCGGCGGTGAATATCCTTCTCACGCACGGCCTCTACGTTTTGACCATTGAGCCGGTGAAGGAGGACAAGTGGTGGAACCGCATTACGGATTTCTTCGAGCGCGTGAAGGTCGCGGACCTTATGATATTCACCCGGCAGTTCGCGACCTTGATTGCTTCGCAGGTGCCTATCGGCGACTCGCTCCGCTCGCTCTACGAACAGATCACGAAGCCGGTCCTGAAAGAGGTCATTGCGGAGGTCACTTCCGACATTGAATCGGGTTTCTCGCTTTCGCAGGCGCTCGCGCGGCACCCCGGCGTATTCAACGAATTTTATGTGAATATGGTGAAGTCCGCCGAAGTCACCGGCCGCCTCTCCGAAGTGCTGGACTTCCTTGCGGACTATCAGGAGAAACAATCCATCCTCATCGGGAAACTGCGGAACGCATTGGTCTACCCCGCGTTCGTCGTCGGGCTTTTCGTGCTCGTCGTCATCATCATGGTCACCATGGTGCTTCCGCAAATTGCCCCTATTTTTGCAGAAGTATCGGTGGACCTCCCATTTTTCACGCGTGTTCTTCTTGCGACGGGTACTTTTATGTCCAACTATTGGTGGGTACTCCTTATTCTCATCGGAGTGCTCGTGGCGCTGGTCATTGACTACCTTCAAACCACGGAAGGAAAGGCGGTAGTGAACGAAGTGAGTTTGAGAATTCCGTTCGTGGGGAAACTACTCCAAAAGGTTTATATTGCGCGTTTTGCGGAGTCCGCGCGGGTACTCATTAAGGGAGGTCTTACCATCCCACAAGCGATAGAAATCTCCTCGCATACCATAGGAAACTATGTGTACGAGGATATTTTGCACGAAGTGGCACAATCCATCCGGAAAGGGCTCCTTCTTTCGCAGGCCCTGAAAGGCGCTCCCTATTTCCCGCCTTTGGTCTACCAACTGGTTTCGGTGGGCGAATCCACCGGCAGATTGGAATCAATGTTGGAGCGTGTATCCGCGTTCTACAACCGTCAGGTGGACGACACGGTATCCAATTTGGTGGAGCTCATTCAGCCCGCGCTCCTTGTGGTCATCGGGCTTATGGTTGCAGGGCTCTTTGCCGCGATACTTTTGCCTCTCTACAACCTTACGAAAGCGTTCTGATATAATGAAAACGTCCTGAAAGGTCGAGGAAAAAGATTCAACAAACATGAAAAACAACCAAAAAGGCTTTACGCTCATTGAAATGCTCGTAGTGGTAGCGATCGTTGGGCTTTTGTCCTCGGTCGTAGTGGTCGGGGTAGGCGGCGCGCGTGAAAAAGCGCGTGATGCAAAGCGTGTGGCGGACATCCGTCAGATCCAGACCTATCTTGAAGCGGAATACGACAACGGTTATCCTGCGCAAGTAACCTGGCCCACTTCACTTGCCACAGACCCAAGCACGGGAACCGCATACTTCTTCTGTACGGCCAACAGCGATTTGTCTTATGTGCTCGGTGCGGATCTGGAGAACCCAGACAATCGCCCCACGGGCGGTATTACGGACGTTACGGGATTGTGCGCGCCGGCGGGGGTTACCTGTTCAGCGACTGATGCATATTGCGTATCAAACGAGTAAGCGTTCTTATGAAAGCGCGTTCAACTTCTGGTTTTACCCTGATAGAGATGCTCGTGGTGGTTGCCATCATCGGGCTTCTCTCCTCCATTATTTTGGTGGGGCTTGGGGACGTGAGGAAGGACGCGCGTGATACCCGCCGCCTTGCGGACATCCGCCAGCTCCAAAATGCGCTTGAGATTTACTACTCCACGAACGACTCGTATCCGCAGGATGCATACGAGTCGCTCCAAACCGCTCCCTATGATCCGGTACTGGATCCGCTCACGGGGGCAGTGATGCCATACGGGTATGAGCGGCTCTCGCCGCAAAGTTATATCTTGGGCGCGTGCCTTGAAGGGGAGCGCCAGACGGGGGTGAGCCATATCAACGAAAACATCCGGAACGGTATTACGAATTACGGCGAGGGGTGTAATTGTGACGACGAAGACAATCAAGTGTATTGCGTGAAGAGTTAAGAAATGCCCGTACTGTTCTATGTGTGTAGTGCGGTGTTCGGACTTGCGGTAGGCAGTTTTTTGAACGTGCTCACGCTCCGGTACAAGCCGGAGCGGAGTTTTTTTTCACGTGCGTCATTGGGCGGCCGTTCACGGTGCATGCGGTGCAATGCAACGCTCAAGTGGTACGAACTCGTGCCGCTCCTGAGCTTCGTAGTGCAGAGAGGGAAGTGTCGCTCGTGCGGTGCACGTTTGTCGCGACAATATCCTATTGTGGAATTCGTGGTTGCGGCCTTTGCCGTCGGCATCCCGCTTTTTTTCGGCGCATGGCACGGTATGCGCGGTGTGGCAACGCTTGAAGCGCCGCTGTGGTACTACGGGTACCTATTATTGTGGTTTGTGGTTGCGCTGGTGTGGCTTGCCATCGTTATCGTGGATGCAAAGCATTATATTGTGCCCGATGAACTGAATGTGGTGCTCGCGGGCGTGGGGATAGGGCTTGTGGTACTCATTGCGCTTCACGAGAGCTCGCTCCCCGTGTTCCGCTTCTCATTTCTCAAACATTACGCGCTCATTTTTACTCCCGGTTTTCTTGAAAGTGTGTGGGCGTCCCATATTGCGGGAGCGCTTATCGGAGGCGCGTTCTTTTGGCTCCTCTCGCTCATCCAGCGCGGTGCGGCGATGGGGTTTGGGGATGTGAAGCTCGCGTTCGTGTCGGGGCTCGTGCTCGGATTCCCTGATATCATTGTGGGGGCGGGCATCGCATTCGTGTTAGGGGGAATATGGGGAGGCGTGCTCATGGCGATCGGAAGAAAAAAAATGGGTGACAGAATCCCCTTCGCACCGTTTCTGGTGCTCGGGTTTCTTATCACCGTTACGCTCGGTTTTCCGATTCTCTCGTGGTATTTCAAACTGCTGAATTTTTAGTGAACTGCGGGTATACTAATAGAGATGAGAAACGGGTTCACGCTGGTGGAAACGCTTATCGTGGTTGCAATCACGCTTTTTCTCTCCGGCATGCTTCTCTCATACAATCGTTCCACCGACAACCAAGTGGTGTTGGCGGCCGAGCAAGCGCGGGTGGCGGGGGTCTTGTTCCGCGCAAAGTCGTTTGCACTTCAGAAAAATGTGCAGAGAGGGGCTACGGAAGCGTGCGGGTTCGGCGTGCATTTTGAAAAAACGGGAGGCCGTCTCATTCTCTACGGGGATATTCCCTCGCCGGGAGAAAATTGTGCTGCGAGCGATAATGCCTATGTACCCGGGGAAGAAATTGAAGAAGTGGTTCTGAATCCTCGTGTGGCAATTTATTCGTATAGCGAAGACCCTACCGCCACATCTTTCGATATTTTTGTCCGGTCCCCATATCTCGAAACGGTAGGCGCGGGGACGATTACATTGGAACTTACCGCGACCGGCGATACGCGTGACATTGTGGTAGGCGAAGGCGGCGCTATTGGTACTCCATAAGACCATGAACACCAGACAAACCAGGCATAAAGAAAACGGCAGTTCGCTTGCAGAGGCCATGGTGGCGCTCGGTCTCGTGATGATGGGCCTTGTCGGTATTGTGGTCCTTTATACGCGTTCGTTCGCACTGAACCGCGACGTGGTGAACCGGACCATCGCGGCGGGGCTCGCCGCCGAAGGGGTTGAGATAGTAAAAAACGTGATTGATATTCATATCGCGGAGCGCGCGGGCTTCGCGGCTTTTTTGGATGAAGGAGATTACGGTCCAGATTATACAAGCGTTACCAATGATGCGGTGGCGCTCCCTCCGCCGAGTGCCCCTCTTCATATGATAGGGAGCGACGCGTCATGGTGGGCTTATATACGTCAGATACCGAGAGTGAGTACGCCGACCGGTTTTTCGCGCACCGTTTCCATATCATTTCTCTCTCCCGACGAGATTTCCGTGACGTCCACCGTGGCATGGGCCGACCATGGGGGAACAAAATCGGTAAACATTGAGGACCATTTCTATAATTGGCGCCCATGAAAAACGATTTCCGACAAGGTTTCACAGTGACGGAGCTTATCGTTGCGATGGGTGTGTTCGTGATCATCGTAACTATCGCGGTCGGAGTGTTCGTGAATGCGGTGAAAAGCCAGCGCCGCCTTACTGAACTTATGGCGGTGAATAACAATGCGGCAGGCGCGCTGGAACAAATGGCGCGCGAGATACGCACCGGATACCGTTTTTGCGGTGTTCAGGATCCCGATGCGCCGTGCGATATTCCGAGTGGGGAAACGCTTACATTTGAAAACCACGTGGGAGACGAGGTCACGTATGCGCGTACCACCGAAGGAGCGGTAACGCGTTCTGCGGGAGGAGCCCCCGCGTTCGAACTTACCGCACCAGATACGATCGTGACATACCTCGCCTTCGTTGTGAGGCAATACGGGGACGGAGTGAACGACGCATGCAATCCATGGCGCATAACGGTTGCGATGGGGGTGAAGCCGAAGAACGACGTGCTCGGAGGCGACGAGGTGAAGCTTCAAACCACCGTAAGCTCGCGCGTGTTTCCGGTGGAAGCGCCGGGCGCATCCCAAAGCATAATTGAAATATGTCAGCAATAACGGACAAAAAAAGCCGAAGAGGCCAGGCACTTCTTCTCGTCGTTGTAATGATGGGCGGTGTTCTTTTCCTTGTGACCGCAGTCGCGGGGCTTCTTATGTATTACCAGGTTGAGCATGCGAATGATGCGGCAAATTCCACCGTCGCTATTTTTGCGGCCGATGCAGGGTTGGAACGTGGGCTCTATTACTATTTCTATGAATACGACCCGTCATCGTGCGACCCTGTGGCAGAGTGTACTAAGGAAACGCCGGTTATTCCTCCGGTCGTGTTCACGAACGGCGCATCGGCATCAACCACAATCGTGATTCCTCCACAGAGTGCACTCGGGGAGCCGGTTTCGGTGTCTGCAAACGGAATGGACGCGGGCGGGCGCACCATCCGTTCGCTCGAGACGAACTTTTATATAGGTTTGTGAGCATATGGAACTTAAAGATGCGCGCATACGTGTCGCAAAACTACGCGAGGAGATAGAGAAAGCGCGCTATGCCTACCACGTTCTAGACCGCGACATTCTTTCTCCCGCGGTTTTGGATTCACTGAAAGCGGAGCTCTCCGCGCTTGAGGAAAAATATCCCGAGCTTATAACGCCCGATTCGCCGACCCAGCGGGTGGGCGGGCGCCCGCTCTCAAAGTTTCGGAAGGTTACGCATTTCGGCGGGGAGAAGCTTCGGATGAATTCGCTGAACGACGCTTTTAGCGAGGAAGATGTGCGTGCGTGGGCAGAGCGGTTGGAGAGTTATTTAGGACGTCAGTACGAAAAGGGATTTTACTGCGACCTTAAGATGGACGGGCTTGCGGTGGAGCTTACCTACCGTGACGGTGTTTTTACGGAAGGTGCGACGCGCGGGGACGGACTGGTAGGGGAAGATATCACAGAGAATTTGAAGACCATTGAGGCAATACCGCTTCGGTTACACGGGAACTATCCGAAAGTAGTTGCGGTACGGGGAGAGGTATTTCTTTCCAAAAAGGAATTTGCGCGTCTGAATCGTGAGCAGGAGAAGCAAGGAGGAAAATTGTATGCCAACCCACGGAACGTGGCTGCGGGGTCGCTCCGCCAATTGGACCCTCGCGTTACCGCGTCGCGGAAACTTGATTTTTATGCCTATAGCATTCCGGGCAACAGCGAGGATTATTTCAAAGAATATCCGACCCATAATGCGGAGTATCGCGCACTTCGCGGGTGGGGCATTAAAACGAATCCGAATGGCATAGTGTCAAAATCACTTGATGAAGCGCTCGCATTCCATACGAAGTGGATAAAGGAGCGTGAAAAGCTTTCATACGAGATAGACGGCATTGTCATCTCCGTGAACGACAACCGTGTGTTCCGTGAGGCGGGAATCATCGGCAAGGCGCCGCGCGGAGGAATTGCATACAAGTTTTCCCCGCGTGAAGCCGCGACGACGGTAGAAGACATCAAAGTGCAAGTGGGACGTACCGGAGCGCTTACCCCCGTCGCCGTATTGAAGCCGGTCAATGTGGGGGGCGTGACCATCACGCACGCCACGCTGCATAATTTTGACGAAATCGCCCGCTTGGGCGTGAAAGTTGGTGATACGGTCGTGGTAAGCCGCGCGGGGGACGTTATCCCGCAGGTGAGCGAGGTATTGGTAAAGCTCCGCACGGGGAAGGAAAAGGCGTTCAAAACGCCGACCAAGTGTCCGGTGGACGGATCCGCGCTTGTGAAGGAAGGGGTTGCGGTCAAGTGTGGAAACCCGAAATGTGTGGCGCGCCACCGTGAATCGCTCTACCACTTTGTATCGCGCACCGGGTTCGACATACGAGGATTGGGGACGAAGATTATTGATAAATTTCTTGACGAGGGCCTCATAGGTGATGCGGCTGATATTTTCACGCTTCAGAAAGGGGATATTATGGCGCTCTCGCGCTTCGGTGAAAAATCGGCGGAGAACATCGTGCGTGAAGTGGGAGAGAAGAAGAATGTTACGCTTGCGCGTTTCATCTACAGCTTAGGCATCCTCCATGTGGGGGAAGAAACCGCACGCGCGCTTGATAAACACTTCCCGCTCGGGACAGGCACGCATGGCGTTGTAAGGTTTCACACAAAGTTCGCGGAGCTTTCTTTGGAAAATCTTCGTTCGGTCCCCGACATCGGTCCGGTGGTGGCGGCAAGTGTATATCAGTGGTTTCGAGACCCAAGGAATACATCACTTCTCAGAAAACTCAACGCGGCCGGCGTGATACTGGAAAGCCGCGAGGGAAGGGTGAAAAACAAGAAATTTAATGGCCTCACATTCGTGCTTACCGGTACGCTCTCGTCGCTCTCGCGTGATGATGCAAAGCAAAGAATACGTGAGTTGGGGGGCGAAGTTGCAGAGTCGGTATCACGGAAGACGAGTTATGTGGTAGCGGGCGCGGAGCCGGGTTCGAAATTGGATAATGCGAAAAAGCTCGGCGTCCGGATACTTTCCGAGCGTAAATTTCTCGCGATGATTGGCGGAAAATGAAATAACGGGCATAATACCGAATAATGCTGAATGAAAAGGACGTGGAAAATTTAGCCGAACTTGCGCGGATACGCCTTACGGAATCAGAAAAGGAGCATGCCCTCTATGATTTGGAGAAGATACTTGCGCACGTTGCCGAATTGAAAGAGGTGGAAACGGACGGAATACCGCCGATGGCGGGTGGGACCGCGCTCACGAACGGAGTGCGTGCAGACGAAGGCGACGAGCGTCTCGCGGGTGACGTGGCTCGTGGCGCATTCCCCGAAGAGAAGGGAGGATTTTTGAAAGTTCCGCCGGTATTTGAATAGGTATGGATACAAAAACGTTTACTATCAAGTCGTTCATTGAAGGCCTTCGCGCCGGAACTTATTCCGCGGTGGACGTGATAAAGAATCACCTTGATGCAATCAAATCGCAGGACGGGGACATTCATGCATACCTTGAAACGTACGGCGGAGAAGCCCTTTCTCTTGCGGCACATGCGGACGCCGAAATCCGGGAAGGGAGCAGTACAAAGCCGCTTCTCGGCGTTCCGGTGGCGCTGAAAGACAATATGCTGGTTTCGGGGCATCGCGCCACCGCGGGTTCAAAGATATTGGAGAATTACACGGCAAGTTACGATGCGACGGTCGTGAAGAAATTGCGTGATGCGGGGGCCATAATCATCGGGAAGACCAACTTAGATGAATTCGCGATGGGCTCGTCCACCGAGAATTCGGCATTCGGTCCCACAAAGAATCCACACGATGTTTCACGTGTGCCAGGCGGTTCTTCGGGCGGTTCCGCGGCGGCGGTCGCAGGCGGCATGGCACTTGCGGCGCTCGGAAGCGACACTGGCGGTTCCATACGTCAGCCAGCGGCGTTCTGTGGTGTGGTGGGGATGAAGCCGACGTACGGGGCGGTTTCACGCCATGGTTTGATTGCGATGGCGTCCAGTTTGGACCAGATTGGTCCGTTCGCGAGAACGGTTGAGGACGCGGAAATACTTTTTAACGTGATCCGTGGCGGGGATCCATTCGATGCAACAAGCCTGCCTACCGGACAGGCAGGTGCGAAGGAAAGCGGCGGACGTGAAGAGAAAAAATCATTCACTATCGGCATTCCAAAAGAATATTTCGGAGAGGGATTGGATAAAGACGTGGCGAAAGCGATTGGTGTCGTCATCGCGCGCTTTAACGAACTGGGATATAAAACAAAGGAGGTTTCGCTTCCTCACACGAAATTCGCACTTTCGGTCTATTACCTTGTGATGCCTGCAGAGGTTTCGGCGAATCTCGCGCGGTTTGATGGTATCCGCTTTGGGCGCATTCCAGAAGCAGCAGACACTGGAACGCTTCGTGATATTTACGATATCCAGCGTGGGAAAGGGTTTGGTATGGAGGTGCGCCGCCGCGTGCTTCTTGGCACATTCATACTCTCTGCAGGCTACTACGATGCCTATTACGCGAAAGCACAGAAGGTGCGGACGCTCATCTCACGTGATTTTGAGAATGTTTTCAAAGATGTGGATGTGCTTCTTGCGCCCACCACGCCTACCCCCGCTTTCAAGTTCGGAGAAAAGACGCAGGATCCGGTGCAGATGTATCTTTCCGATATTTTTACCATCCCCGCGAACCTCGCGGGCATTCCCGCCATATCCATCCCGGTTGAAAAATACGAAGCGGGTTCGGGGAAGCTCCCTATTGGGTTTCAGCTTATGGCGCCGCGTTTCCACGACGCCGACCTTTTCACCCTCGGCAAGAAGTACGACGAGGCATATAGAAAATAAAGGGTTTGTCCAAATTCAAATTAAGTAAAAATACTCCGCCAGGGAGTATCTTGATTTGCACAGTATTTCAGGCAACACAGAACTAAGTTCCTTCTGCCTGGCTTTCAAATTTATCTACCAAAACCAAAGCCTCGGTTCTGATTTGTCCTAATGTTGTATTTTCATCAATCGGAATTTCAAGCTAAACGCCTTTTTTTGGAACTGAGCCGTGAATCATCCCTTCCTTTCCGATGCTAAGGGCAATTTCCTTATTAACCGGACTTAGTGAATCGAAGTCCAAAGCTATATGGGCGTACCCTATTCCTACATCTTTTTTATTTGCTGAAGAAAATATTGTTTTTATCCCTTTATCAAAGAATTGCTGGCAAGCCTCAAGTAGCGGTGCCTCAACGAAAAATTTTAAATCCTCTTTATCTCCAACTATCACCCCACCCTCTTCGATCGGCTCAATTTCACTAAGAGGGGTATCCCCCGATAGCTCATTTCTCTGTTCAAA
Organism: Candidatus Brennerbacteria bacterium; assembly: GCA_043799565.1. Classification (GTDB taxonomy): domain Bacteria; phylum Patescibacteriota; class Minisyncoccia; order UBA6257; family GWB1-50-10; genus DYGI01. Next base: position 33,204 of record JAZDNP010000004.1, read on the forward strand.
ATTTTCCATAGTTGAACGTATTATTTGCGCGGGCGATGGGATTTGAACCCACGACCTTCCCCGTGACAGGGGGACACTCTAACCAGGCTGAGCTACGCCCGCAACAAAACCAATCTACCTTAACCGCGGATGTTTATCAAATTCTAACCACGATTATGCGCTGTTTCCACCCTTTAAGGAATTTCGTGAGCGGAACTTTTCGAGGGATGGCATGTCGGGTTTTTGAATCAGGGTCGTTATAAAAAACAATATTTTTTTCGAATCCGGTGACGACCACCAAATGTCCTGAAGATCCGTACTTGAGGTTTCGATATATGGAAGCGATAACAGGCCCGCGCTTCAGCGCACGAAGCATCGTAATGGAGGCAGATTTTGGTGTTTTTGAGGACCAGTTATATTTTTTGCCTTTAAACCCATAACGCATTGCGACGCGTGCGAGTCCGGCGTGCGACCATCCTACGTTTCGAATGTAAGCGTGCGCGCGGATTCGTGCTTTGATGAGGCGAGGGAACGTTCGCGTGACCGTGTGTTTTGGTTTGAGAAAATCCAAGACCATTTTGAGCGCCACGATGCCGCAGCTCCGCCGCTTCCACGCGCGGTTTTTCACGTCTAGATACTGGGAATACGCGGGGACGTTGAAGCGCATCAGAAGCGTTTTATAAGCTCTATGCGGTAGTGGGGGTCTTTGATGAATTCGGAAAGCGTGCCTTCACGAACCTCGCCGTAGCTTTTCTTTGCCTGAATAATCGACCCGTTGCCGAGATAGAGCGCCACATGGCCGATGTAATGGCGTACACCGTCGAAAAGCTCGTCGTCGTAGTGGCCGGCGACGCCGGTCATGAAGAGTAGATCTCCCGGCTCAAGGCTCGAGAGGTCCGGCGCGGGAACGATCGTTTTTCCCTTTTGATCGGCCGCTTGTAGGATCGAGGAGCGTGGCAGTTCAATGTCTATATTTTTGAAAATATACTGGATAAAGGAAGAGCAATCGAAAACATTCGGCGCATCTTCCGGTTTTGCACCGTATTCATACGGTTTTCCTACAAGGCCGCGCGCGAGCGAAATAAGCTTTTCTTTTTGTGTCTCGGTCATTTGCTCGTATTGTACCAGTTTTATTGACATTCACCTCGAGCCGCTTTCATACTGGGGAAAGAGCATTTCCACATTCCCTACCAACCTTAAGGGAGGTTAGTATGACACGGCCAATTAACCCCGCCGAACGAGCCTATCGGCTCGAAGAGGTCGACAGCGTTATCGTGAAGACCGAGAACAGTAGCGAACTTGTCCGCGCGAAGGTCGTCGGATTTGACCAACGCAGGGATCATAAATCTCCGATTTTTTCCGTCGTATCAGAAGGGCAGATGAAAGGACGGACGCTCCATTGGTGGCATGTCAGTTTCACATGACGAAGGCTTTATCAACCGGAACGAGCGAGAAAAATTCTCGCTCGTTTTCATTTCAATTCCCTTACCGATATGTTGCGGGGGCGGGAATTGAACCCGCTGCCTTCTGGTTATGCATCTCGCTACGGCTTTCGCCGCCTCCGACATAAAGTCGTGAGTTTGCGGTCTGGACTATACCTTCACCCCTAAGGGTGCTCGCCGTCTAGTCTCTACACCTTGTCGCGCGAGGCGACCTTGGCTCGGTATTACCATTTCTCGAATTGAAAAGAAGGCTTCACCGAGTTTGACGAGTGTTCCATGAATCCTTTCGGAATCATGAGCCCAAATTGAGCCAGGCGTGCAACCGTTACACTTCCCCGCGGAAAAAGTATAGCAGTTCGCCTTTGAAACGCAAGCGAGAAAAAATACCAGCGGAAATGGTACAATTACCTATGTAACGTAGGTATCAAACATGCGCGTAAAGGAAAAAACCCAGGCCGTTCTTATGCGAAAAAAAGGAATGAGTATGGGAGAAATTGCAAAGAAACTCCAAGTCAGTAAGGCCTCAATAAGCCGGTGGTCTCGGGGCATAACATTATCTATCGCACAAAGGAAAAAACTTGACACACGCCGGCGAGCTATAAGTATTGCTACACTCCGACGTGCCGCGGAAATAAAAAAGGAGGAAAAATCCGCTGAAATAAAAAAAGTTCGCGCGAACGGAAAAAAGGAGGTCGGCGCATTAAGTGATAGGGATTTTTTCATTGCCGGCCTAGCGTTGTATTGGGGAGAGGGAGGAAAAGGAGGAAAAGCGGGAGTCGAGTTCACCAATTCAGAGCCTACGAGTATTATGTTTGTCGTGCGATGGCTTAAAAAATTTTATGGAATTTCAAGAAAACATTTAAAACTGCGTGTTACCATAAACAGAATACACGAACCGCGCATTCGCGAAGTGTTAAGATTTTGGTCGGGCCTCGTACGTGTATCGTCCTCACAATTTTCCCAAACCAGTTTTGTAAACACTAGGCAACGCCGATTGTACAAAAATTTTGCTACTCATTACGGCACATTGCGTTTGAACGTAAAAAAGAGCACCAACCTTCACCGCCGAATCATAGGGTCGATGGAGGTTCTGCAAACGATTGGTAAATAAATCTTGCCGTCTCACTTAGTTCAGTTTATGCTGTTTTTGTAGCGCCAGGGTAGCTCAGTGGTAGAGCGAGGGACTCATAAGCCCTAGGTCGGGAGTTCGATCCTCCCCCCTGGTACTGATATATGAAAGAAATCGTCATTGACTCAGCGGAAGAAAAAAAATTACGCGCAGAATTGGAGAAACGGACGGACCCCAATGGACTCCGTATGGCGCGGTTTCTCAATATGCCGGACCTCTCGCGACGAGAAGGCAGTCCTATTGCGGAAATCGTCGCACGCATATTGGCGAGCCCGTATTTCAAAGATCTCGACATTATCAGAACCCCCGAAATCGTGCCGGCGGACGTGAGTTTCGATCTCTTTGATTTTCCTTCCGACCATCCCGCACGTAGCCCATCGGACACATATTATGTGAATGATGGGAACATTTTACGCACCCACACCACCATCATGTGGTATTACTACCTTTTAAATGAAGACGTGAAGGCGCGTATCGCGGTGAGCGAACCGGTGGGCTGTTTCAGCTTCGGGAAGGTGTACCGTAGGGACGAGATAGACAGGAATCACATGAACGTGTTCCATCAGATTGACGGCTGGTATCTTGCGCCAAAATCTTTAAAGACGATAGGGATTAAGGAATTGGAAGAGGCGCTTGGCGCTATCGCGACCGCGGTATTCGGGCCAAAGGTGAATTTTCGTTTGAACAAAGACACGTTTCCATACACCGACCCTTCGCTTGAAATGGAGGTTGAGATAAACGGAGAATGGGTTGAGGTCGTCGGCTGTGGCGTGGTAAAAGGGAGTGTGCTCGAAAAAATGGGCGTTGACTCGTCGAACTATACCGGATGGGCGTTTGGTTTCGGGTTGGAGCGTTTGGCAATTGTGAGCATGAGCCTTCCCGACATCCGGCTTCTTTGGTCCGAGGACGAACGCGTGAAGCGTCAGCTCAAACTCGGAAACGAGTATAAAGAGGTGAGCAAATTCCCTCCCATCACGCGCGACATCTCATTTGTGGTTGATACAGGTTTTGTGCCGAACGATTATTTTGACCTTATCCGGGACATCGGTGGCGACATCGTGGAAGAAGTAACACTTTTGGATAAGTATGAAGATGAGAAAAAGTTTGGAAGTGGTAAGATAAGCTACACCTACCGAACGGTGTATCGTTCGAACGAGCGGACGCTTACCGTGGAGGAAATCACTCCGATACAGGAGGACATAACCAAAGAAACAAAAAAGCGGTTCAATGCGCAAGTACGCTGATATGACGCCCATCATTAAATTTTTCGACAAACTTGAGGACAAGGTACGCGGATGGCTTTCCCACTATCCGATCCTCTACGGTATCATTGGCGGCATCGGTACGGTGCTCGCGTGGCGTGGTATTTGGCATACGACGGATTTCATTTCGACCCATTACTTCCAGAACGGCACCGAAGGAGTCCTTGGTACCATGAACTACCCCGTGCTTTGGGATGGCCTTGCGTCGCTCATTATCGGTGTGGCGATACTTCTTGCGACAGGCCTCTTTGTCGCGGGTTTTATTGGGGATCACATCCTCATCTCGGGATTGCGTCACGAAAAGAAGGTTACTGAGAAAACCGAGGAGGAAGTTGAAGAAGAGGCGGTGCGATTAAAAGGATTAAAGGTCCAACTGGACAGGATAGAGAAGCGATTGGAAGAAATGAAAAAATAGAAAGGGCCCCCGATTTCAAGGAGACCCTTTATTGTTTTTGAACCGCTTCTTTGAGCGTGATGCCGACTTCATCGTCCGCAAGATAGACGGAGATGAATGGATAATGGAACGGATGGGGATTTGAAGAGACCTCTATCGTGCCGCTCACCTCTGTTTTGCCCGCCGCGTCCACTGCCTGCACCGCAAAGCGCGTTCGATCAGGAGGCAGCATTCCATAAGGAATGCGGAACGCGTGCGCCGCGAGCGGTTTTCCGCCGAATGCAAAAGTTCCATAAAATGCATTTCGCGCATCGTCCTTAAAGAGCCGTTCGCACTCGCGTATGAAGCGAATGACATCAGGGCCGAGCGTCTTCTTCAGTTTTCTCGGAATCCATACTGCGGAACGGTAATGGGCGGTATCGGAATGGAATTGTGCCCACACCTTCCCGTTCCCGTCCTTGAGTTCCATGAAGAACTCTTCTCGATTGCCAGACTTCCAGCGGGTTGCGAGAAGCTCGAACTGTGAAGGCAAAAGCCCCGCAATTCCTCCCAGAATCCGTTCATACCATGCAACGTCCCATTCTGCCTCGTAGACGGTCCGATGAACGGTTTCTGATGCTTTGGCAGTACGCTGTGCGGTACCGATGGTCGCGACAATGAGCGACAGGAAAAGCACCACCGCGCTATGTTTCATTTCTTCCTCCTCGGATGTGAATGACTGGCGCTATTTTACTCGAAGTGTACGCGCTTGGCGAATTCCGTAAGCCGGGCACGTAAATTCGGCTCCCGAGCGAGTTCCGGATCCTTTTTGAGAATAGCTTCGGCCGCCAGGCGGGCTTTTGGCACGAGCGTGGGATGCGCCAAGGCCTTCATCGCAATATCGGGCATTCCGGTCTGCACGGTACCTAGGAATTCTCCCGGTCCTCGGAGCTTCAGGTCTTTTTCCGCAAGCTCAAAGCCGTTCTTCGCGCACACAACCGCCTCCAGGCGCTCACGCGTGGCTTTTGTGGAGGATTCGGTGAAGAGAAAGCAGAACGACTGGTGGAAGCTTCTGCCCACGCGCCCGCGAAACTGGTAGAGTTGGGCGAGGCCGAAGCGCTCGGCACTTTCCACTATCATCACGGTCGCGTTTGGCACGTCCACGCCCACCTCCACGACGGAGGTGGCGACGAGAATGTCGGTCGTGCCTTCCGCAAACCGCCGCATGATCTCCGCTTTTTCTTTTGCCTTCAGCTTTCCGTGGAGCATCTCAACTTTTAGGTCGGGAAATATTTTTTTTGAGAGCTTCTCGTATTCCTCCGTCACGTTTTTCATTTCGAGCCGTGCGAGCGTTAAAGGGTCGAGCGTTTCCCCGGTCTCAATGTTGGTAGGTTGAATGCGTGGGCAGATGACGAACGCCTGCCTCCCCTTTTTCACGAATTCCTTAATGAACGAGTAGGCCTTCATGCGATTCTCTGGAGCCACCACCTTTGTGAGGATCTCTTTCCTGTCCTTCGGGAGCTCGGTGATCTGTGAAACGGTAAGGTTGCCGAAGAGAGTAAGAGCGAGCGTGCGGGGAATAGGAGTTGCGGACATGGAGAGGAAGTGGGGAGCGGCGCCGTCCTTTGCGAGCGCGGCTCGCTGCGCCACGCCGAAACGGTGTTGTTCATCCACCACCACAAACGCGAGGCGATGGAAGCTTACCCCCTTCTCGATGAGTGCGTGGGTGCCTATGGTAATAGCAACCTTCCCTGCTTTCAGTAACGCGCGAAGTTCCTCTTTTTTTATCTCTCGCTCCAATCCCTCGCCGAGAAAAATATATGTTTCGCTTCCGGTGAAAAGAGCGATACCTTCCTCAAAGTCGGGGAAGAATTTTTTGAGCGTCGCGTAGTGCTGGAGTGCGAGTATCTCGGTCGGCGCCATAAAAGCCGTTTGGTACCCCGCTCCCGCGACTGCGCGCGCCGCGATGGCCGCTACCACGGTTTTCCCCGACCCCACGTCTCCTTGGAGAAGCCGGTTCATCGGGTGAGGAGCGGTTATATCGTCCAGTATCTCGTGGAGCGCTACCACTTGTGTATCGGTAAGCGTGAAGGGAAGTTTCGCAATCACCTCTTCTAAACGTTTTTTAGGAAAACGAATTGGATTCGCGTTCTGCTGTTTTATGCGCGCGCGTTCGCGGGCGTTCACGAACTCAAGAAGAAAAAGGTCTTCAAATGCAAAACGCCGCCTCGCTTCTTCGGCCTCTGTGAGTTCATCAGGGAAATGCGCGTGGCGAAGCGCAACGTCGAGCGGAGGGAGTCCTTCCTTTTTGCGTATCTCGTGCGGGAGAAATTCCTCCGCATCGGCAGATTCGAGGATTGGGCGAAGGATATAGCGGATACCTTTGGATGTGAGCCCGCGCGTTTCTGGATAAATGGGGACGATGCGCGCGGTGTGGGTGGGGCTAGCCCGGCGCTCGGTCGCCCAAGGGTCGTGGCGTTCGTGCTCGCGCACGAACTCGAACGCGGGATTGGAGAAGTAAAGTTCGCCGTTCTCGCCCTCCGACACTTTGCCGGAGAAGTTCGCCCTGATGCCGGGACGGAGCGTGTTCGAGAGGTATGGTTGGTTGAACCACACCGCGCGGATGAAGTCCTCGCCGTCCGTGATGACGGCTTCCGTAACGTAGTAGGTGCGGCGCCATGTTTTTCGGCCCGTTATCTCATAGATCTCGCCTTGAATGGTCGCGTCCTGGCGCGGCTCCAGTTCCGCGATGCGGTACACGTGTGAATAGTCCTCATACCGCGAAGGAAAATGGTAGAGGAGATTGCGGACGGTGGTGATGTTAAGGCGTTTTAATGACGCAAGATAGCGCGGCGCGATGCCGTGGATGTCTGCGAGAGACGTCTCAAGCGCGATTCCACCCATAAAGTCGGCATATTATACCCCGTTCAAAGTAGTAGTTCAACGGAAAAATTTACTCGCGGTTGTATAGCGTGTGTTTATACGAAGCTTCAGAACCCAAACCCAAAACTTTGAACGGGGTTATAGCCGATTTTTTCTGGATTTTCTATTGTGCCCCCACTAGGAATCGGACCTAGATACACCGCTTAAGAGGCGGGTGCTTTACCATTAAGCTATGGGGGCAATGATATGAACTGGCGGGACAAAAAACAGTATATCCGATATGCTGGAATCAGTTCAACCACAACTTCATTTACAGGGAGAAAGACCATGGCGAGGCAAAAGAGCGCGCGCAACCGGAAATCGCGGAAATCTGCAAGGGTCAGTTTGCAGGAAAGAATGGATAGAATTGGTAAGATCAGAGAAAAGATTAGGAATGTCAGAAATTTCCGGTCGCTTCTCACGAAAGGCCAGAAGAAACGCCTTGATCGCAGACATCGGCGTTTCATGAGCGGCAGAGCGAAAATGTGGTGCGTCGGCGATTTTTTGTGAACGCGCCAGGCGCACATAATTATTCCACGACCGCCTAATCTCCACGGAGGCCCGTATGGCATGTTCAAAGTTCTTTCACAGTACAAAACCCTGGCTCCGTCTTCTCTCGAAGTCCGAGAAGAAACAGGTTAGGGAATTTGGGGACGCTCTCGCGCGTGGAAAGATTAGAAAGTGGGTGCTTTCCACACAAGTGGAACGTGCTGGTACCTGTGCTGGTGATTGACCTCATGAAAGGCTGCACGATGTGCGGCCTTTCCTATTTTTATGAACTTATTGCCGAGAGGAAAATGACGCTCGCGATGGTGACCACGACGCCCACAACTTGGTGCCACTTAAGGCGTTCCTTGTTCATAAAAACGCCGAGGAGTACGGCAAGCACGATGTAGCTCTCACTTATGGTGGTGGCAATGGCAATAGGGATGTAGGTGGTAGCAACTGCGAATGATATCCACGCAAGGTTGTCTAAAACACAGACGCCGAGGATAGGAACGGTGTGAGCTCGGATGTCTGCCACGAGTTCGCGGAGCTTATGGTGACGCGCGAGATAGACAAGGCAGACTGCGGTAAAGAGAAGGTTGGTGAACCATACCGTGAGGAGAGGCGAGGTCTCCTGACTCCCGACGCCGACGAGAAAATTGAAAAGCCCCATTCCGATCGCTCCGAGGCCTGCGAATACCACCCCTTTCTCTATCCTGATGCGGCGGTGGTAGTGAAGGTGAGTATGGTGCTCGGTGACCGCAAGCACGATGCCGATGAGCGTCGCGAGCGCGAGGAGTAGTTGCACGAGGGTGATATTCTCGCCCCAGATGAGCGTGGAAAGGCCAACAGTGATGACAAGTTCGAATCCAAGGACCGGTTCCACTATCGCGAGCTTGCCGCGACGTAGCGATTCGAATTCAAACAGAGCGGTGAAAAGTACCACTATACCCGCGAGCGAGAGAAGGGCGAGGTGTTTGGGAGAACCGAAAAGATCGTCGAGTTCCCCAATGATGAACGGGAAGATGGTGACAATCCCGGCGACGCCAATGAAAAACAGCGCTTTCCATATGCCGACTGCGCGGCTGGAACGTTGGATAAAAAAATCGCCGAACCCCCATGCGAAAAGTGCTCCGAGCGCAAAGAAAATGCCGGTCATAAATTTATAGTGCCCTCGCCCCGATTCGAACGGGGAATAGCTGCTTCGAAGGCAGCCGTGATATCCGTTTCACCACGAGGGCGAACGAGACGTTTCCTTGTTCCGCATTCAATGTACAATGAGAAATGATGAATCCCGTTAGAAATTGTGGTGCTATTCATCCTATACGCATGAACTATTCAATACTATATCCTGCGAACATCAAGCAGTCGAGCATGCCCTACTATTTCTAACGGGATGAAGTTCAATGTTCCGAAGGAAGTGAAGACCGTTTCGGAAACGCTCCAAAAGAATGGCCACCAGGCGTATCTGGTGGGCGGGTGCCTGCGTGATCTTCTCCTTAAGCGTGAACCGAAGGACTGGGATATCGCGACGGACGCGCGTCCCGAGGAGATCCAGAAATTATTCCCGGAGAGCGTCTACGAGAACACGTTCGGCACCGTGGGTGTGAAGACGGAATCCGACGACCAGAAGCTCAAAGTGGTGGAAGTAACGACGTTCCGCATTGAAGGCCACTACACCGACCTTCGCCACCCCGATGAGGTGAAGTTCGCGAAAACGATAGATGAGGACCTCTCCCGTCGCGATTTTACGGTGAATGCAATCGCCGCGAACCTGGAAGGCGAGCTCACAGATCCGCACGAAGGTGCCGCGGACCTCAAGGCGAAGCTCATCCGCGCGGTGGGGGACCCCAAAAGGCGTTTTGAAGAGGATGCGCTCCGGCTCATGCGCGCGGTACGGCTCGCGGCGGAGCTTGGGTTTGAGATGGAGAAAAATACGAAAGAAGCCATAGCCCACCACGCCGGTCTTCTTGAAGCCATCGCAAAGGAGCGCATCCGTGATGAGTTCGTGAAATTGATAGAGAGCCCGCGTGCGGCGGAAGGTGTTGTCGCGATGGAAGACCTCGGACTCCTAAAGTTCGTTGTTCCCGAACTCCGCGAAGGAATTGGGTGTGGCCAGAACAAGCATCATATCTACACCGTCTTTGACCACAATGTGCGTGCTTTGAATTATGCGGCGGAGAAGGAATACTCGTTTGAGGTTCGCCTCGCCTCGCTCCTTCATGACGTGGGAAAGCCGAAAACAAAGCACGGCGACGGGCCCGACTCCACCTTCTATAACCACGAGGTCGTTGGTGCGAAGATGGCGGCAATTATCATGGACCGTTTGCGGTTCGGGAAGGATGTCACGGAACGTGTGGTGCACCTCGTGCGGCATCACCTTTTCTACTACAACGTGGGCGAGGTTTCGGAGGCGGGTGTGCGCCGCTTCATCGCGCGTGTGGGGCCGGGATACATCGGTGACCTCCTGAAGGTTCGCGAGGGAGACCGTATTGGTTCCGGCGTGCCGAAGGCATTCCCGTACAAACTTCGCCATCTCCTCTTTATGATGGAGAAGGTGAAGAAGGACCCCATTCATCCCAAGATGTTGGCGCTCAAAGGCGATGACGTTATGAAGATTCTCGGCATCCCCGCGGGTCCTAAGATCGGCAAGATCCTCGGAGTGCTTTTAGAGGAGGTGTTGGATGACCCGAAGCGGAACACCCGCGGATATTTGGAACCGCGCGTGCGGGAGCTTGCGAACCTGAAAGATGATGAATTGGAAACGCTTGCCCGCGCGGCACGAGAGAAAAAAGAGGAATTTGAGAGTGGAGTGGAGGATGAGATGAAAAGGAGATACTACGTGAAATGAGCGTGGGTCTACGAGAGATTCTTGTTGGAGCGGTAGGCGTGTGCCTCGCGCTTCTCGCGGTCCTATGGCAGCCGAGCGCTTTTCAAGAGGCAGGCAGTTTTTTCGCCGCGCTCGTGGTTCCCGAACGCGTGACGCCCGAAACGCTCCATGCAAAGTATGAGATGCAAGCTCCCATCAATGTCCTCGTGGTGCCGGGACATGACGATGAATTCTGGGGTACGGAGTATCGGGGGCTCCGTGAGGCGGATATCACTTTGGAGCTCGCGGGAATGGTAAGGGACAGTTTTGCGGGAGACCCGCGTTTTTCGGTCACCATCACACGGGAGGGAGGTGGGTATACGGAGGAGTTCGTGGGGCATTTCGATGTTTATTCCTCGCTCATATGGGAGTTCCGCGACTATGCGCGCACGGTTTTCGCGAGCGCGGTGTTGCGTGGTGATGTGGTCCCGAAGACCGAGAATTTTCACGGATTCGCTTCCAGCGAAATCGCGCGGCGGCTCTACGGAGTGAATATGTGGGCGAACGACCACCGCGTAGACGTGGTACTCCACGTACACTTCAATGATTATCCACGCGCGCGGCAAGCGAGGGCGGGGAAGTATAAAGGGTTCAGTATCTATATTCCAGAGTCGCAATTTCCGAACGCGCGGGCAAGTCGGGTAATCGCGGAAAAGGTTGTGGAGCGGCTTCGGACCGCGCTTCCGATAAGTAACTATCCGCAGGAGGCGGCCGGGGTCGTGGAAGACCAAGAGCTCATCGCGGTGGGCTCTTACGGCTCGCTCTATCCCGCGTCACTCCTCATTGAGTACGGTTACATTTATGAACCTCACTTCATGGAGCCGAATCTCCGTACACAACTTTTTCCATCGCTCGCGACGCTCACATACCAGGGCGTAGTGGATTTTTTTGAGGTGTCGGGGTTTAATGGAGAGCGGAACGGGGAGTAGTATAGTGGCAGTACGCGGGGTTCGGGACTCCGTAGTCCGGGTTCGATTCCCGGCTCCCCGACGGGCCTGTAGTAAAGTGGCATTACGCGGCATTCGCATTGCCGAGTCGGGAGTCCGATTCTCCCCAGGTCCACCAAAGACGCGCGCGTGAGGCGCGTCTTTTTTGTACAATTAAGAGCAATGGCAACAGGGATCATTGAACTTGCGGCGGTCGTGATGCTCGCGGCAATCATCGGGATAGCGATGAAGCTTTTGAAGCAGCCGGTCATCCTCGCGTACCTCGCGACGGGGGTGGTGATCGGCGCCCTCGGTTTCACCGACCTTATTACACAGGAAACGTTCCGTGTGTTCTCCAGCTTGGGTATCATGCTCCTCCTCTTCATGGTGGGGCTGGAAATAAACTACACTTCGCTCCGTCTCGTGGGGAAGGAGTCCATTTTCGTGGGACTTGGGCAGATCGTATTCACGGCGCTCATTGGGTATGGTCTTGCCACGCTTCTCGGATTCGAAACGCTCCCCGCGCTCTATCTCGCAATCGCGCTTACCTTTTCCTCCACCATCATCGTCGTGAAACTTCTCTCCGACCGGAAGGATCTCCAAAGCTTGTATGGGCGCATCAGCGTGGGATTTCTCTTAGTGCAGGACGCGGTTGCCATCCTCATCCTGCTTTTCCTTGCGGGAGCAGGTTCGGGAATGGGGTCGGGAGATGCGGGGATAAATCCTCTCCTCGCCGCCGTGCTTACCATCGCGGAGGGGATTCTCCTTTTTGCGGTCATGCTGTGGCTCGGGAGGAAGGTCCTTCCGCCTCTTTTTGACCGGGTCGCTCGCTCGGAGGAGCTTCTCTTTCTCATCTCGCTCGCGTGGTTGTTCGCGGTCGTGGTTGCGGTTTCCAAGCTCGGGTTTTCCATAGAGATCGCGGGGTTCATGGCAGGTCTTGCGCTCGCAAACTCATCCGAACGTTTTCAGATTGCAAGTCGTATTGCGCCATTGCGTGATTTCTTTATCCTCATCTTCTTCGTTATTCTCGGCTCGTCGGTTGCCTTCTCAAGTATCGCCGGACTCGTCGTTCCAATCATTGTACTCTCGCTTTTCGTACTTATCGGGAATCCTTTAATTGTCCTCATTGTTATGGGGCTCATGGGATATCGGAAGCGTACGAGCTTTTTTTCAGGCATTACCGTTGCGCAGATATCGGAGTTCAGTTTGATATTGGTTGCAATGGGGGTGACGGTGGGGCATGTGGGGCAGGACGTGGTTGCGGTCACTACCGCGGTTGGTGTTATCACAATAGCGATATCGGTTTACGCCATTGTGCACGCGGACGGGTTTTATCGGCGACTTGCGCCATTCCTTTCTATTTTTGAGAGGAAGCACACGACGGAAGCTCACATTCCAGAATCCGGGTTTCACAAACCCATCGTTTTAATCGGCGGGCATCGCACGGGTGAAGTTATCGCAATGAGTTTGCCGCGCGACGACGTGCTCATTGTGGACTTTGACCCGGCGGTTGTGAGACGAATGGCTGGGCGGGGATACGCATGCCTTTTCGGAGACGCGCGCGACCGTGAGATCATGGAAACCGCGGATGTGGCTGCGGCGCGACTTCTCATCTCCACAAGTCCAGACCTTGAGGACAATCTCACTCTTCTTGAGGAGCTCACGAAGCAAACGGTTCGGCCGAAGCTCGTGGTGCGCGCGGAAACGGAGGAAGAGGCGCGTATTCTTTATGCCGCGCAGGCGGACTATGTGCTTCTCCCGCACTTCACTGCGGGTCAATATTTTGGCCGTACACTAGGTCTTGATCCGGAGATGAAGGTGCTCTCCGAGCTCAAATCACGCGACCTCTCGCTCCTCGCGAAAAAGGAATAACACAACAACGGCAGCGCCCACAGCGTCCAGAGCGAGGTCGGAGAGCGTGTCAATTGTCGGTTGGAAGAAATTGAGGTCGCCGAAACGCGCCGTGGCCCACAGGGCAAATCCATACTCGTAAATTTCCCAAAGTCCTCCAGCGATGAGGACAAGAAAGACGATACGAAGCACGTACCGGAAGGGGGGAAACCCAATAAAAAACGATGGGTATCGTAGGGGGCCAAGTGCCGCGAATATTGAAGCAAGCCATGCTCCGCCAAGCGCGTGGAGAACCATGTCGAACCACGAAAATTGTGTGTAAAGCGAGAAAAACGAGCCAATTCCATAAAGCGCAAGAAGGAAAAGGGTGAGGATAACTAATATGGGTGTGCCGGTTGCCATGTGGTATACTGGTTCGCGTAAGGCTTCAAAGGTCGATTCAAATTCCATTTATTATATACCAATGGTTCTTCAAGATTGGACTTCGGTCATCGTAGCTTCGCTCCAGAGTTTGTGGGGCGGCACGTTGGGCGTTATCGCGAACATCGTGGGCGCGCTCATCGTGCTTATCATTGGGCTCATCGTGGCTTCTGGATTGGGAACGCTCGTCGAACGGGTGATTGCGCTTATAAAGCTCGATCGTGGCCTCGTGAGTTTGGGGGTAAAGCAGTATTTTGACCGCGCAGGGATGCAGTTGAATAGCGCGCGGTTTTTCGGGAAACTCGTGTACTGGTTCTTGGTGGTTGTGTTCTTGCTAGCGGCAAGCGACATCTTGGGCTTCTACTCGCTTTCCTCCTTCCTTCGGGAAGTGTTGCTCTACATTCCGAACGTCATCGTAGCGGTGCTTATCATGCTCGCCGCGGTGGTCATCGGGAACGCTCTTCGGCATGTGGTACGCGCATCCGTAAAGGGCGCCCAGCTTCACGCGTCGAACTTTTTGGGTTCGCTCACGTGGTGGGCGGTGGTGGTATTTGGGTTCCTCGCCTCGCTGTCCCAGCTCGGGATTGCGACGGCGATTGTGAACTCTATCGTCACCGGCTTTGTAGCCATGCTCGCACTTGCGGGAGGCATCGCCTTCGGCTTGGGCGGCAAGGATTACGCCGCGTCGCTTGTGAATCGCCTTCGCGAACACACGGAGCAGCGCTAATACGAGAGTTCTTTGACTCTGACCCCGCCCCGACTCAAATCGGGGCGGGTTTCGTTCCATAATTTGACTATTGTTTCCTCCTCCGCTTTAATGGACTGGCTATGAAATTTGCGATTATCGAAACAGGAGGAAAGCAGTATCTTGCGGCGCAAGGTACCGTGCTTACCGTTGAAAGACTTCCTGAAGGGAAGGGGAATGGCGTGAAGTTTGAAAAGGTGCTCCTTGTTGCGGACGGGGAAAAAGTGGAAGTGGGTGCACCCTACGTGAATGGTGCGGATGTGGAGGGGCGCGTGGTGGACGAAGGGAGGGGAGATAAGAAAATTGTGTTCCGTTACCACGCGAAGACGCGTTATCGGAAGATGAAGACCCACCGCCAGCAGTTCACGAAAGTGGAAATTACGAAGATATAAAACCCCAATAAATGGGGTTTTAGTTTCTCCCATCCAACGCACTCCCTAATGTTTCCTCGTCCGCGAACTCTATCTCGCCTCCCGTGGGGATACCCCTCCCCAAACGCGATATTCTAGTCGCTTTGCTCTTAAATCCTTCTGTGATGAGGCCTGCCACGAAGTCGCCGAAGGTCGTGGGGTTGAGTGCGAGTATCAATTCGTCCACCTTCCCGCCGAGCTCGGCGTCAATGCGCTTCATGAGCGTCGCAAGGCGGAGCTTGTGTGCGGTTTCCAATATTCCCCGCTCGGGAAGCTCGCCGAAGACAAGATAGTGACCCTTGAAACGCCCGGTGCGCTCCAGAGAAAGAACGTCGGTATCCTTTTCCACCACCGCGATGGTCTTCGCATTTCTTCCGGGCGCGGAACAAATGGCGCACGCTTTTTCTCGGCGTTCCTTGAGGAAAAAACAGCGCGGGCATCGGTCCAAGTCCTTGAGCCCCGAAAGTCCTGTAACAAGAGTTTCAAACGTGCTTTTGTCCAATCCCACCATATGGAACGCGAGGCGCGTTGCGGTACGCGGCCCGAAAGAAGGAAGTTTTTCGAATGCTGCAACGAATTTTTGTATCGCGTCCGGGATCATAAAATAGGCATTAGGCGCTAGGCATTAGGCGTTAGCTGAGAAATCATGGTATTCAGCATTCTCATAACTCCGTCTAATAACAATGAAACTTTGGCACAGTTTTCTTCATTTACCAAGCCGAGTTTCTTTGAGGCCTCAAGTTGAGTTTCTAATTCTCCCCCTGAACCAAACGCAATGAGGAGAAACTTGCGCAACTCCTTGTCTGAACCCCTTAGTTTTCCCTCGGCGATATTAGAGGGAATTGAAATTGCCGCTCGTCTCATCTGTGAAGTGAGTCCGTACAGCTCCTCCTTGGGAAATTTTTCTGTGAGTTTGTACATTTCAACGGTGAGCGTTACTCCTTTCTGCCATACGGTAAGATCCCGGTAAGTATGGGTTTTCATGTTGTGCTAATGCCTAGAGCCTAACGCCTAGTGCCTACTCTTCTATGTGGCGCGTATCCACATTTTTGAAGCTCACCTTCTCCTGGTCAAAGTGAAGTTCCACGGAACCCAAAGGACCGTTCCGGTGTTTTGCGATAATGATCTCTACGCGATTTTGGTCCTCCGCCGGCACGTCACCTCGTTCGCGGTCCTTACGGTATATAAAGAGCACCACGTCCGCATCCTGCTCGAGCGAGCCGGATTCGCGGAGGTCGGAAAGGCGGGGAATCTTTACCTCACGCTGGTCAACGGCGCGCGAGAGCTGGGAAACCGCGATGACGGGAATAGAAAGTTCTCGCGCGAGCGCTTTCAGTCCGTGCGATATCTCGGTCACTTGAGTCACCATATTGTCCGAATTGGTGCGCGACTGGACGAGTTGGAGATAGTCCACAATGACGAGATCCAACCCGTGCTCTATTTGGAGCCGCCGCGCCATGGAACGCATCTGGAGCACGGTAGGGGATGCCGAGTCGTCAATGAAAAGTTTTGCTTTGGAAAGCTCGTCCAATGCTTGCTGTACCAGTGCGAATTCAAGGTCGTCGGTGAGTTTGCCGGTACGGAGGCGCCAGAGCGGAATCTGTGCCTGGCTTGCGATAAGCCGGTCCACGATCTGGTCCTTAGACATCTCGAGCGAAAAAATACCGACGGATTTTCCTTGGAGCGCGACGTGTCGCGCAACGTCCAATGCAAGCGTGGTTTTTCCGTATGAGGGCCGTGCCCCCACAATTATAAGGTCGGAGCGTTGAAGGCCTGAAAGAATATTGTCCAGTCCTGTGAATCCTGTGGGGATGCCTCGGTAACCTCCATGTTCGCCGCGGTGGAGCTTTTCCAGTCGTTCATAGGCACCGGGGAGTTCGCTTTGCACGGGAATGAATTTCTGCGGCCGCGAGCGCTCCGAAATGCCGAACACCTTTGATTCCACCTTGTCCAAAAGTGTTTCAAAATCATCGGAATCCAGCGAGAGCTCGTTGATAATGGACGATGCTTCAATAAGGTCGCGGCGCACGCGTTTTTCTTTCACCATTTCCGCATAGTGTTCCACGTGCGCGGCGGTTGGTACTTTCTCCACAAGCTCGGTCAAGTAGTCCGCGCCTCCCACCTCCTGCACGAACTTTTTATCTTTGAGGTCGTGAGAGACGGTGAGAAGATCGATGGGCTTGCCGCGTTCAAAAAGCCCTAAGATGCTCGCATAGATTTTTTGGTGTCCCGGATGGTAAAAGTCCTCGGGCGAAAGCGAATCCGCGATTTTTACTATCGCGGTTTTGTCCAACATCAATGCGCCGAGTACCGAGCGTTCGGCTTCAAGATCTTGCGGAGGAAGTTTTATTCTTTTTTCCGGTGGCATGAGGGGTGATGATGGGTCCTTGCGGCGTATCGTCTACCGTGTATCCTAACGCACCGATACGTGTCCGCAAGGTGTCGGAGAGCGCAAACTGTTTATTACGTCTGCATAACTCGCGCTCGGAGGCAAGTTTCCTGATTTCTGCGGGGATTGTACGCGGTTTTTTCACATCCTTGAGCCCCAACCCCAGAACCTCGTCGTAGGAAAGGAGGAGCGAGAGTTTTTCCCGTGGCGCGAGTTTGGTGCTGTTCACCGTGTCCCAGAGGCAGGCAAGCGCGCGTGCGGTGTTGAGGTCGTCGGCGAGCGCGTTATTAAAACGTTTTGTGTATGAACGCACTTGCGTGCTCATAGTGTGTGGCGTGTGTGTGCCGCTCCCTTTCAGCGCCGCGACTGCGCGGCGCAATTTTCCGAACGCTTGTGCTGCCGCGTGGAGCGCATCCCACGTGAAGTTAAGTTGTGTGCGGTAGTGGGCGCCGAGAACGAAGTAGCGATACGCGAGCGGATCCTCGCCGCGCGCGGCGAGATCGCGGAGCGTGTAAATATTTCCGAGCGACTTGGACATTTTCTTTCCGTCCACGAGCAAGTGTTCGCCGTGAACAAAGTATTTTACGAAAGGTTTCCCCGTCGCGGCTTCCGATTGTGCAATTTCGTTCTCGTGGTGGGGGAATATAAGGTCTACGGCGCCCGCGTGGATGTCCACGGTTGTCCCGAGGTATTTCATGCTCATCGCCGAACACTCAATGTGCCATCCCGGTCGCCCGCGTCCCCATGGACTTGGCCATGAGGGTTCTCCCGGCTTCGCCGCTTTCCACAGCACAAAATCCTGCGCGTCCTCTTTCGCATACTCATCGGAACTTACCCGCGCGCCCTGCTTTATGGTCCGCAGGGCAAGTCGTGAAAGTGCTCCATAGGACTTGAATTTCCGTATATTGAAATACACAGAGCCGTCCTCTCCACGATATGCGATTCCACGAGCCGCGAGCTTGGTAATGAGAGTAATGATGGGTTTGATATGGCTCGTAGCCGCTGGGTAATGGTTGGCGCGCCCAATATTGAGTTTTTTCAAGTCCTTATGGAACGCTTTTGTGAAAGGAGCGGTGACGGCGCGAATATTTTTATTCTCACGACGCGCGCGCGCGATTATCTTGTCCTCAACGTCCGTGATGTTCATCACGTGCGTTACCTTGAAATGTTCTCGCAAGAGCACGCGCTTTAGCACGTCTTCAAAAAGGTAGGTGCGAAGGTTGCCGATGTGGGCGTAGTTGTAGACCGTCGGGCCGCAGGTATAGAGTCCTACCGTTTTTTTATGGAGAGGCCGGAACGTTTCCTTTCGCCGCGTGAGGGTGTTGAAAATTTTCATCCCGTTACTTTGACCAAATCAGCACGATGTCCTCGATGGTCGGCGTGTCCGTTTGGAGCGTGTTCGTGCGGAGCCGCACCTTGTAGCGAAGGTAGCGCGCGGAGCCGATTTTCTTGTCTACACAGATTGCTTTGTCGGGACCGGCGGCAGACGAAGAAATGCCGACAAGCGGGCACTCCACGCCATAGTACCCGCTGGTGCTTGCGCCAGGACCTCGGAAGGTCCAAGGACCTGAAGACGAAGAAGATGTGGCGATTTGAAAATCAACGGACGTGCCCGAGGGTTGCGAACCTTGCCAGACAATACTTTGGAGCACGCTGCCGCTCGTGAGTTGAGTGTCAAAGACCGAGGATTCAAGAAATGCATAGGTGGAAGTCGCGCGCCAGGAAGTTGCAACCTTGTAGTCGGAGTCGTTGCAGTCGCCGCCGCCGGTGTTGCCGCAGTTGAAGCTTATCCACCCGACGGTGTCATTCCATGCGTAGCCCGATAATTCGCCATTCGCATCTATCGTGACTGCGTAGTCGTTAGGACCAACGCAGGTGTCGGTGCCTCCTTCATGCGAAGAGTTGTCGCAGTTGAAACTGATCCATCCAATAGTGTCATTCCACGCGTATCCGGTGAGTTCGCCGGTGCCGTCTCCTGAGTCACATGTGCCGTCGAGATTTAGTGGATCCTTTGGTCCTGGACCGTTGCAAATGCCGTAGTTTGAAGAACCGCAGATATTTCCCGATGCAGTAGTGGCGCAGTCAAGAGACATATCGCCCACCGTTGAGCTCGCGTATCCCTCAATGCGTGTGCCGAACACCGTTACCGAGTCCGTGTTATAGAAATCCCACCATCCATTCACGTCGTCCCATGCCAGATGTTCGGTAGAGGTTGCGGAAGTGTTGGTTGTGGCGTCTACTCGAAGCGCAGCAAAAAGCGCGAGGAGAAGAGTGATCCCGACAAGTATCCACAGCGCGATTTTGAGCGGTCTCATCAGTTTCATTATAACGCAAGGCACGCAGGCGAATACAGGAGTACTCACTTCGTAACATATGTGATAAACTGAATACATGGCAAAAACGGCACGTGATGGATATCGGCATGCCCAAATGTGGATTGACTTCTTTTATGATGTGGGGACGGCAACCGAGGAGATGGTGAAGGAAGTTGTTGTCGCCTCGAAACAGGCGCGGTATGTACGCCAGAGTTTAAAGCGTCTTGAGCAGAGAGGGTTTGTGGTAAAAAAAGGAAACCGTTTTGCGCTCTCGCGTGAAGGAAAGAAGTTTTCGGAGCGGTACGCGCGTCGTGAAGCGGTTGAAAAGGCGCACGGCAAGTGGGATGGAAAATGGCGGTTGGTCAGTTTTGACGTGCCAGTGGTGCAAAACCGCGCGCGTCATCAACTCCGCGTGCTTCTCATTGAGTTCGGCTTCTACCCACTCCATAAAAGTGTGTGGGCAAGTCCCTATGCGGTGGAAGGACTCTTTTGGCATGCGGTGGTGGATGAGAATCTTCAGCCGTTTTGTAAGGCAATGGTGGTGGAAATCATTGAGGGTGACGAGGAACTTCGGAGAAATTTTAAGCTACCACTCGCTTAAAACGCATAAAGGCACAAAGAGGATGCGGGGGAGAAATAATGGAGATGTATTCACTTCGTAACATATGCGGGAAAGTGAGTACTTATGGCATTGTCATGGTCTATTATGCACTGTTACGGCGCTGTTATGACGCTGGCATGACACTAATATGGCGCTGTACGCCGTTGAGGAGGTTTTTGCCGCACATCCTTCGCCATCTTTGATATAATTGATTGATAGAGCCGATGTCCCGGAAACAACTCATTATTCTCGCCTCGCTTGGAGGATTCATCGTCCTCGTGGTGGTGTTCGGATTTATCTCGGGGAACGAAATGATGCCCGGAGTCCTTGTCCCCTCCGGAGGAGATGAAGCTCCAGGAACAATAGAAGGTGCTCTCAATGGCGGGCAAATCTTCACGTCAGAAGTGCCGGAGAGCGCGGTTTTGACCACTCCAACGCAGACTATTGAGATCGTGAATCAGCCGGGCGAACGTCCAGGGGTGAAATTTCGTATTTTCCAGATCGTGGCGAATAGGAACGGATACACTCCCTCGTCGCTCACGGTTAATAGAGGAGATACGGTTGAAATCAACCTCAATGCCGATGGGGAATCCTATGACATGTTTTCTTCAAGCGCTGGATTTTATGCGAGTGCGGCGCCCAATGCGCCAGGGAAGGTGAGTTTTAAGGCCGGTACCGGAGGGACATTTCTTTTTGAATGCCGCGATCACTGTCCGCCGGGCGACAAAATAAAGGGAACGCTTATCGTAATTTCCGAATGAGCCACATGAAAGTTCCTCTCTCTATATTGCGTGCGGCACTTACCGTATTTCTCGTGTTTGGTGCTGCTACTACTGCGCACGCGTTCATCGGCCCCGGCACGCAATCCCCGGGTTCTGGTGGCGGACTTTTCTACGTTGACCCAAACAGGAACATCGGGTTCGGGACTTCATCCTCAACGCCCGTTTCCACATTCAACCCGACATCCACAGAGAGCGGGCCATCCAATTTCGGGTACGTGTTCACGGTGGCGTCCACTTCAAACCCCGGTATCGCCGTTAAGAAAACCAGTGCCACTGGTTTTGGGTATGTGCAGTACATATGGTCGGTGCGTGATTTCGGCAATCTCCAACTCTACCGCGAGGCCTCGAACCTCCCTGGCTTCGCTATCTTTGATATAAACCCATATGGTGACGTTGCGATTGGGCAAAAGGCGACGTCTACCGGAGTGGGAGTGCCGGCCCGACTTTTTGTGGGTGGCAGTATAAAAGCAGCTGAAAATGTTATAGCAAGTAGCTCGTTCATCGGGAACGCGGCGAATCTCACCGGCGTTTCTCCCCTCTCGATTTCCGGCGGATTTTTTCAGAATGCGGTGTACGCATTCCCCGGCCCTGGCGGAGGGGCCGCCTCTCTTGCAGTTGGTACTTCTACGATCGCTAATTTGCCCCAAGTTCTCTCTGTATACGGCGGCGGGTATTTTAGCGGCTCGGTCGGCATCGGGACGACCACACCGGCTACAACCCTGCAAATAGTCTCAAGCGGGAATAACGGCGTTGCAATAGGTACCACCGGTTACCCATCTTGGATGGGAAACAATGGTTTGTACGTTGATGGAGCTTTTAGGGCCGGCACTTACTTGGTTGCTAGCGGAGGGAGTGTAACTTGGGGCGCGTCGACGGCTTATATTGTGGGATATAGTTCCGGTTCGTCCATGAATCTTCGGTTTTATACATCAAGTACAGAAAGAGTACGCATCGCAGAAAGCGGCAACGTCGGCATCGGCACCACCACGCCCGCTTCGCGCCTTACCGTAATCGGCTCCAGTACCATTACCGATGATATTTACTTGACCGACAGCAAATCTCTCCGGTTGGATTCGGCCGCCGCGACCACGCTTTTGATTGGTAACTATAACAGCGGCAGTTTTACCTACGGTACTGGCGCGGGCACCGCTTCGCTCGCGGTAGAAGGGGATGTGAAAGGCAATCGCTTATGCTTCGGCGACGCGGATTGTCAAACCTCCTGGTCCGGCATCGTGGGCGCGGGCGGGGGTAATTATTGGATACAGTCCGGAAGCAACCTCTACCCCTCCAGCACGAGCTGGAACGTGGGGATTGGGACGACGACACCTTCCGCACAATTACACCTTTACAGCACAAATGTTCCTGAGATCAGATTGCAGGATGATAGTAGCGCCGATTATTCATATCTTACTACAAATACCGGTCAGGATTTTGTTTTAGCCGTTACGGGCTCTAACCCGATAAGGTTTTATACAAATGGGAATGAAAGAGTGCGATTTGATGAAAATGGTAATGTCGGTATCGGGACCTCGACGCCATCACAAAAGCTCACAATAGTGGGGAATATAGAAATTAACAATACTATTGCCGGAGTTCCTCAAATAAGGTTCTTTGAATCTGATTCCGCTTATACAGAATCTATGAGATTGTTAAGGAATAATGATAAATTAAGCTTGACTTATGGTCATAATGCAAATGAGGAAGCATTAACCATTACCAATACCGGTAATGTCGGCATCGGCACCACCACCCCCTCTAAGAAACTGCACGTCGAGTCCGGCGGAGCGAACTCCGCCATCTTCAGCGATCCCATCACCATCGGGTACACCTTTGCCTCCACCGACGCGGCCCGCAAGGACTACGTAGACAACAATTTCGCCCCCATCGGCGGCGCAAGTGGGGTGTGGCAACTCTCCGGCTCCAACCTCTACGCCTCCAGCACGAGCTGGAATGTGGGGATTGGGACCTCGACGCCAGTAGCCGCCCTCAATGTTCTTTCGTCTTCCAATGACATTTCCCGCTTAGCGGGGACTGCGGTAACAGGTGGGTATCAGTCATTCTATGACAACGCCTCGGGAACCACTCGTGGCTATGTGGGGTACGGCTCAACCCTGTTTACCGCGCAACCCATCACAACGTTTGGTATCCGCTCGCAGGGCGCTTTGGCTCTCGGCCGTTCCGGCTCAGCGATTTCGATGTTGATAGACACTTCCGGCAACGTCGGCATCGGCACCACCACGCCTGCCAAGAAACTGCATGTCGAGTCCGGCGGGGCGAACTCCGCCATCTTCAGCGATCCCATCACCATCGGGTACCCCGCCTCTTCCACCGACGCCGCGCGGAAGGACTACGTGGACTTGGCGATAGGTGCGGTCAGTAGCTCTACCGCCACCGCTTACGCGACGAGTTCCGGCGCATGCGATATAGACGCTACCTGCGAGATGAACGGTGCAAATCTCCAAGGAGGAGACATTTTGGGAGTAGACAAGCTCACCGTAACTACCATCGACCCGCTCTATCAAATCGGGGCCGTGAAGTATGCAACGTATGCCGCATCCATCGCGGGCGGCGTGAAGGAAGAATATGTCGGGAGTGCGACCCTCGCGAGGTTCAATAAAAAAGCGGACGCATATGAATATACGATCGACTTTGACGCCATAAACGACGGCTCTTCGCTCTGGGTGTGGAGGAAAACGGTTGAGTTCGGGAAAGACACCGTGCAGGTTTTGATGACGCCGTACGGTCAGTCCGCAAATCTCTACTATCTTATTCAGGACAATAAGCTTGTGCTTCGGGGAGATAAACCGGCAGAATTTTCCTTCCGGCTCATCGGCAACCGTTTTGACTGGCGTGATTGGCCAACGCTTGCAAAGGACCAAACCGAGCGCGCGGGTCTCTACATTAAATGATGTGGTACAATGGAATTACAGTCGTAAAGGTCGTTGCTAATTATTCAATACGCTATGGATGAAAATAAAAAAGTAGTGTGGTGGATCGTGGGCGGCGTGATACTCGGCGTGGTGGTCATCTACTTCGCGGTCTCGGGCGGTGTTGACCTCTCGGGAACACCATCATATGAAGGCGTGCAAACCGAGCAAGGCACGGTGGTGGTGCCGGGAACGAACCCAGTATCTGACGAGGGCGTGGTAGTGAACGAACAGGGGGTGGAGGTGCAGTCGGACGCTCCGTACGGTTCCGCCGAGGCGCCCCAGCAGTCCGCGTTGGTGAACAAAGAAGAGTTGCCGGATTCGGTCATACAGATAGAGCAATTATCCAATAGCTTCTCGCCGTCCCAGTTCACCGTGAATGCGGGGAGAGCGGTCGTGCTTTCGGTGACGGCGCAAAGTGGTTGCAGTTTTCGTTTCCAGGACGCGGCTTTGAGCGCCATCGGAGTGGGTGTTGGTCCCGGCGAGACGAGGGTAGTGCCTTTCAACGCTCCGGAGATAAAAGGGAGGTACCAGTTCTTCTGTGACATTCCGGGGTATGAAACTCGCGGTTGGGTTGGCACGATGATAGTTGAATAGTAGAAGCTGATAACGCGGAATTGTACGCGGATAAACGCAGACAAACGGACGAGTTTTGACTTGTCCGGTTGGTTTATAATTACATCAATGCCAGGACACCTCATTTATAAAGATCTAAGCTATCAAATCAGAGGGTCTTGTTGTGAGGTGTATAAGAAATTTGGCGGCGATTTTAAGGAAAGTGTTAT
>JAZDNP010000005.1:0-55494 GCA_043799565.1 Candidatus Brennerbacteria bacterium
CCGCGAGAGATCACATGGGCATCAAGCCCTTCTATTATGCACTCCAGAACGGCACGTTCTATTTTGGCTCCGAGATAAAGGCGATATTGGCGCACCCGGATTTTAAAAAAGACTTGGATGAGGCCGGCGTTTCCCATTACCTGACTTTTTCGGCGGCGCCGGCGCCATTCACTCTTTTTAAGGACGTTTGGAAGCTCCCCGCCGCCCACTACCTGATCATCGGAAAAAGCGGCTCCATCCGCCAGAAGCGCTATTGGAATCCCTCGCAAAGCTCTGTGCAAGTCGCGCACACCGAAGCGGAGTACGTAATCGAGGTTCAGTCTCTTTTAGAGGATTCCATTAAGAGCCAGATGGTTTCGGACGTGCCGTTCGGCTGCTTCCTATCTGGAGGCATTGATTCGTCACTGAACGCGACCCTCATGAGCCGCGCCTTAGGTAGGCCCGTGGAAACATTCTCGGTCGGCTACAGGAATTTTGAAGAGAAGAACGAGTTCCAATACTCCCGCATGGTCGCGAAATCGCTCGGGGCGAAGAACCACGAAGTGCTGCTGGACGAATCCCATATGCGCGCATTCCTGCTGAAATATGCACGGTATGCCGACGATCCGAATGGAGACCAGGTGTGCTTCCCGCTCTTTTGGCTCTCGGAACTCACAAAGCGAAATGGCGTTACGGTCATCCAGATTGGCGAGGGCTCGGACGAGATATTTTCCGGCTACAGCTCGTATCTAAAAATTTTAGGAATACAAAAAAAATATGAATTAATTAAAACTAAATTGTCCCCAGAAAATTGGAACGAATTATTTCTTAAGAAAATCGGATTTTGGAAAATAATTGAGAAGGCGATAGGGGCCTCTGGAAAAGAATTCGCCATGAGATTGATAGGAGGTGAAATACCTTTTTGGGGACTGGCGACCGCGTTCGACGACCACACAAAAGAGTTTGATCTTCTTAGCCCAAATTTCAAAAATAATTTTGATAGGAGTTCTAATTATATTAAAAAACTCTACAGTGAGATAGGCGAAACCAATCCGGCTTCGGATTTGCTACAGCAGATGACCTACGTTGAGATACAAAACCGCCTGCCAGAATTGCTTCTTGCCCGCGCTGACAAAATGGCGATGGCGCACTCCCTTGAAGGGCGGGTGCCGTTCCTTGATACGCGCCTCGTGGAGCTCGCATTCAACATGCCGACCGGGATAAAGATAAAAGGAGGCGAGCCGAAGTACATACTAAAAAAAGTCGCGGAGAAGATCATTCCGAAAGATATCCAGAAGGAGATAATCTGGAGAAAAAAACAAGGATTCTCCAATACCATCGGGGAATGGCTGAAACCGGAATATGAAATATCAAAGGAACTCATCGGAACGATCTTCAATTCCAAGCTCAGGGAACGCAGACTCCTGAACTACGACTATGTCCGCTATCTGGTTGATGCGCATCAAACAAACAAGGCGGACCACAATTTCCGACTCTGGAACCTCGTGACGCTCTCGCTCTGGTACGACGAGTGGTTCGGGGGATAGAAGGACCTAACCCACCACCTTCTTAAGAAGGCTGTGGAGATTCTCCGCGATGACACATTTGTCGTAATGTGTGGCGGCGTACACCCTCCCACGCTCTCCCATCGCCCGCGTGAGGGCTCGGTCTTTGTAAAGTTCCAAAACACAATCCGCGAGCGAACGAGGGTTCCCTCCTTCAGCCACAATACCGCATTTGGCTTTTTGAACGATGCGTGCGCCTTCCCCTTCATGATTCACCACAGTGGGGATTCCGGCGGCCATATAGTCGAAAATCTTGGAAGATATCACATCCGCAAAGAGCGGGTCGGTGGAAAGCGTGTTTAAACCTACGTTCGCCCGTCCGAAATACCGGGGCATTTCCTCCCGAGATAGCTCGCCCGCAAATACCACATTGGAAAGATCAAGCTCGACAGCGCGCTTCTCGCACGCTTCTTTAAGCGCCCCACT
The DNA here is from genome assembly GCA_043799565.1 of Candidatus Brennerbacteria bacterium. Taxonomy (GTDB): domain Bacteria; phylum Patescibacteriota; class Minisyncoccia; order UBA6257; family GWB1-50-10; genus DYGI01. The sequence goes on from JAZDNP010000005.1 coordinate 1,971, forward strand.
CCCCACAAGAAGGAATGTGATATTCTTCTCGCCACGAAGAAGATGTGCCGCTTCAATGATGACAAGGGGGTCCTGCGCACGCCCTAAGATTCCCGCAAAGAGCACCACGAATTTCCCCTTCGTGCCGTACTCGCGGTCAAACACCGAAAAATCGGAAGAATTTCCAAAAAGCTTTAGGTCGGCGCCGTTCGGAAAAAATCGTATCTTTTCCTCAGGAACCCCGCGTCCCTCATGGAGCCGTCTCCCTATTCCTTCGGCATTTACCGTCACCATTTTTGCTTTCCGATATACGTACCGTTCAAGCGCTTCCATCGCGCGATAGAAAAAGTTTTTTTTCAATACTCCCACCGCAAGCGCCGATTCCGGCCAAATGTCCCTAATATCCACGACAAGCGGAGTTCTCCTTAAAATGGAGAGTAAAAGCGCAGAAAAAAGCGTAGGGAGAGGAGGTGAGGTCGCAAATATTACGTCCGCGGGCCCTGCGCGCAAGCCAGCAAAAAAGCTTGAAAAGCAGAACGAAGCGTAGATGAGGAGATAGCTCAATACGTCTCGCCGCTTCGTGACCCACACCCATGAACGGAGTGCCACGAAACCATGCTCCTCGCTCTTTTGAAACCACACGTTCCTATACCCTTTGAATATTTCACTCTTCGGATAGTTGGGCGTTTCACACACCACAGTAACCTCGTCATGATGGCGCTCGGTGAAAAACCGCGCGAAATACCCCATCCGGTGTGCGGGCGCGTTTGCCTCCGGCGGGAAAAATTGTGAGAACATCAATATCTTCATTGTTAGAAATAAAATACTTTAAAGGCCGCCTTAAGGGTGAGTGCGAGCGCGTGATACAGCGGGTTCCTTGCATACTTCTCCCACTTCCTTGCATAGTTTCCAAAGGTTGTATCCCCCGATATCCGCTCGGTCACTCGAAGCTGAACGATGTGAAGCGAATGATAGTACGGGCTCGCGATCATAGGAAGAAGCTGGCGCGAAAGATCGTAGCGCGACCAAAATCCAAGATCGTACTTCGGAAGATTCCGAACAATAGTTGCGATGCACGCATGAAAGAGCTCGTGTGCACTCTCCTCCTTCGTAAGAAGCCAGTAGTCCCACACGCCCCATAGCGCCCATAGGTATCCGTTCAAAATCCGTGTGGGCTCGGGAACGATATATTCCTCAAGCCACACACCCCCCTCCGCGTCATGGTACTGCACTCCCCCATTTTTAATCTCCGTGGCGAGCGCAGGAAATGCCTCTTTTGCGGTTTTAAGATATCGCCCGTCATTCGTTTCTTTATAGAGGCGCGCGAGGAGCGAAATGCCCGTCCCTTGCGCGTGTGAAGAGAACCAACCCGCCGCGAGCGGATACTTGTAGTGCCACGGAAACTCATGTTTCCACACCTTCACGCCCTTCTCGTTCTGTGTGAGATTATTTACGAGCCACTCCGCCTGCGCCTTTGCTTCCGCGAGATTCCTTGGATTGCGGGTTGAAAGATAACGGTTCCAATTTCCCAACCCATACTGCCCGATGGCGAGCGGATTGTATTGTCGGCCAATATCAAAGAAATAGTCGAAAAGTATCACTCCATCATTGTCCTTCGGTCCTTCGTACGCCGCCTTGTCGGCGAACGTCATGTAATACGGGCCAAGTTTCGCAGGATCAAAATCGGCGGCGGCTGGCCGCTCGTGCCAAAAAGAAAGATACCCCTTGTCCTTCGTAAGGTAGACCTTCAGGATGCGCCGGAAATAGTTCAGTCGACCCCTAATCATCTCCCGAACTCTACTACACTCGCGGTGCGAAGCGCTTCCGCGGCCTTGAACGTGGCGAGATGGGAGAGGTAGAGCTCTTCAAGCGATATGGGCGAAGGACCACCGCTTTGTATCGCTTCCACCATCGCTACCATCTCCTCCGTATAGCCCTTATTCTGGTGCCACCGCGAGAGATCTCTCGTGCGCCCCGCTTCAATGACCTTCCCGCCCTTGAAGTTATCTATCACCATTATCTTTCCGTCACCATAAATTTCCAGATATTCCTTGGGAAAACGGAAGCTGCCGAGCGCCGTGTACACGATGGTGCCAAGCGAGCCATTCTCGAACTCAATGGAAATCGTAAAGTTATCCTCGTGCGGTACGGCGCCCCCCACAGGCACGCCAGCGGAGGAAATCCGGCGAGGCTTCGATCCGGAGAGAAACTGGAGCGCATCCACAAAGTGACATCCTTCCCCAATGAGCCGTCCGCCCTCTTCCGGGTCGTATGACCAGTGGTTTGGCTCCAAAGGTCCCACATTCACCCGATAGAGGATGCTAAGTGGGGTCTTGGAATCCTTGAATTCGCGCCGCGCTTCCCTGAGGTGATATGAGAATCGCCGATTGAATCCCACAAGAAGCCGTCCTTTTGAGCGCTCCGCGACTTTTATCACGAGGTTTAATTCTTCTTCATTAAGCGCAAGCGGCTTCTCAATGTAAATATTTTTCCCGGCTTCAAGCGCTTGTACCGCCATCATCGCATGGTTCCGGTGGCGCGTCGCGCAGATGATGAGGTCAATTTCTTTGTCTCCCAAAAGTTTCTCGTATTCGGCGGTGACATACGAGGCTCCCGCCGCAACGCCGACCTTCTTCGCGGGGAGCCCCTTCGGGTGACACACCGCTCTCACCTCCGCGTCTTTTATCTCCTTGAGGTGAGGGATGATGGTGGAATTCATGAAGGAGCCGAGACCCACAAGTCCAATCTTCACTGTTGCCTTTTTCTCGGTCGTGGGGCGCGAAACGCTCGGAAGTGAGAGGACGGTCTCTGCATTTCCTTTCGCGGGGTAGGAAAGCACAATCCCATGCACCAACCCTTTTGGCTTGAACACAAGGTCGTACGCGCGCAGCGCTTCATCTATGGGGAATGTTTTCGAGATAAGCGAACGAATCGTTATTTTCTTCTCTTCAAGGAGGCGAAGAAATTCCTCAATGTTCCCCTTCTCGGTCCACCGTACATAGCCGAACGGGTAGTCCTGTCCTTTCTCCTCAAAGGAAGGGTCGTAGCGGCCAGGGCCGTACGAGCGGGACGAGATAAACGATAGCTCCTTCGCATAGAAATCGCGCCAGGGAATCTCCGCGGGCACGTTCCCTATCTGCACCACGCGGCCTCGGTCGCGCGCGAGCTCAACCGCAAGTTTCAATGGAGCATTTGTCTTCGCGCTCGCATATATAAAAACCGCGTCCAACCCTTTCCCTTCCGTAAATTTCTTCACCGTAGAGGAATGGTCTCCCTTTCCGATCGTAACGCCTTCGTCCATTCCTTCCTTTAAGGCGAACGCGACCTGTGATTCATTCACGTCGAATCCAATGACCGGATGGCCATACCCAGAGAGCATTTTTACCGCGAGCTGGCCCAAAAGCCCCAACCCCACCACCCCCACGCGCTCTCCTGGCGTAAGGTTTGCTTGGCGGATGCCCTGCAAGGCGATGGCGCCGAGCGTGCTAAAGGCAGCTTCTTCCTCATTCACGCCCGCGGGGATTTTCGCAATAAGATTTTTCGGCACGAACACCCACTCGGCATGCGAGGCATAGTTCTGACCTGCGCACGCCACCTTGTCGCCCACCTTGATGCCCACCACTTCGGCACCAACTTCTACAACACGCCCCGCCGAAGAATATCCGAGCGCGATCTCCGTGCCAAGCTTTGACTGTGCCACACGCCACGCCGCACCGATGCCTTTCGTCTTCATAAGCATGAAGAACTTTTGTACGTAGTCGGGGCGTTCCTTCGCTTTCTCTACAATGCTTTTTTTGGAAAGTTCGATGATGCCGCGTTCGGTCCCCGCGCTTATAACAGAGAATGAATTTTTCACGAGCACGCCGCCGGCGCGAACCGGCGGAGGAGATACCTCTTCAAGGACTGTTCCCCCTGTTTTAGGGTTTTGGAATACTTGTTTCATTGCTTCCAATCGCCCTCATTGTAACTGCGGTTTCGGTGAGTGTAAACCTTTTATTTGCTGCCTTTGATCACCTTAAAAAAACCGAATCGTGCGGGGACAACGGCACCAAACCATCGAGGCATATAGATACCCCTCGCGATTCTCAGGTCATACGGGGTAACGATATTTTGTACCGAAACATTCTTAAAACTCCCAAACAGGTCGAAGGCCTCCGAATCGGTAAGGGCCTTTGTGCCTGGGCTTTCGTGGTGTTCTGCGAAAAGCTTTTTAAGAGAAGCGGAAGGATCCAGATGCAATAAACCGAAGAGCGCGTACAATTGGAGCCCGACCAAAGAAAACCGATTGTACAGCATTATGCAAAATTCCCCGCCCGGCTTCATGACCCTTCTCACCTCTCGGACGGCCTTCTCCATGTCCGGAGTATGATGAAGCACTCCCCAGGAATAGACGGCGTCAAAGCTGCTCTCCGGGAAAGGCATGTCCTCCGCACTGGCGTTTAAAAAGACTCCAGAAAGACCGCACAATTTGAAGTTCTTTTCTGCCAGCCCCAAAGACACGCGCGAGGCATCGATGGCGGTGTAGTCGGCGCCGCGCCAGGCGATTTCCACTCCGTCCGTACCCACGCCGCAACCTATTTCCAATATTTTCTTGGATCTGACGTCCAGCTCGTCTATAAAATCCAAAACGAACGGCTCAAGCTTGTAACGCCTTTCCTTTATCTTCCTAAAATAATCGGCTCGGGGATTCTCCGGAATCAGCCCGAAGGTGCCGCAGGGTTTTTTATTCCAAAAACCACTAACTTCGTCTCTCATGTCCTTTATAATTCGGGTTTCCCCTCATCTCGTATTCCTTGGCGTCGGTCAAGAATTGATGCCAGAACCCTTGGAGGAAGTGGAAAATAAGTCCGGGGATGCCGTCCAAAAATCCAAGCCGGAAAAAATAACGGTAGCAGAAGTAGATGAATGCGCGGCAAAAAAGCGGTAAACGCCCGTAAAAATTTTGCTTGAACCACCGTTTTCTTCCTGCTTGGCCTCCCAAGATAGTTTCACTTTGCGTTTCCGCCGACCGCGCCCTTGCTTCACGTGTGGAAAAATCGTTGTGTTTCTCGGTCCATGCCGCAAGCCCTTTCCGATTCTCGTCCACAAAATCGTATCTCATACGCTCAACGCGTCCTTCTGACACCGCAATGTGTTCATCCATTTCTCGTTCCTCGCACCGCGCTTTCCCCCGCCGGAAAAGTCGCAACATCCATGTCGGGTAATATCCTCCATGTCGAATCCATCGTCCCATGAAGTAAACGCGGCGTTTGAGATAAAATCCACTCACGTCTTGGGGTTCGGAGGTTAGCCTCTTTTTTATTTCCTCAATAAGTTCCGGCGTGAGCCACTCATCGGCATCTAATCGCAAAATCCATTCTCCCCTCAGTGGTAAATGATCAAGCGCCCAGTTGAATTGTTGCGCTTGATGCATGTATTCCTTGTGCACAACAAACTCGGCGCCTCCGGTTTTTGCAACGTCCGACGTCTTGTCCACGGAACCGCTATCCACCACCCACGTCTTCGCCCCGAGTAATTTTATGCTCTGAAGACAGCTGGAAAGGTTTAGCTCTTCATTTCTTGTGAGGATAATAACGTCAATTTTCATAAGAACTAGGGTTTAGGCCGTGCGAAAATTATGAGGTGAGCACCCCACGAAGGCAGCCAATCTCCCGCCACTTCGAACACTTTTCCGATTGGATTCCTCCGCGTGGAGAAAAGAAAATGAGAAGAGGCAAGGTACGCCACTTCGAACCCCGCCTCTTCGATAAGCGCTCGCAAAGTCTTCGCGGTGTACATATGGTAGTGATAGCGTGCATACGCGAACGCAGGGGTCATACCAAAGAGCATTCGGAGACGATTCACACTAAATACGAGGTTCGGCACGGTAAGCGCGAGTATACCGTCTGGTTTCAAGAGTTCGCGCACACCACGCAAAAACCCTTCATCATCGTAGAGATGTTCCATTACCTCCCCCGCAAAGACGATATCAAACCGCTCCTTGAGCGAAGGAAGGCCGTTGTTCAGGTCGCGCTGAATCATATGTACACCGTCCATGTCCGCGCGGGGATTCATATCCACACATACCGCGGTCACGCCTTCCTGCCGCAGAATGTCGGTGAGCCCTCCCTTCGCGTACCCACATTCAAGGAGCCGCCTTCCTTTAAGCGACGGAAAGTAGCCGCGCATAAACCGCGCCACTTTCCGTATGCGAATCGGGTCGGGGACTTCAAATGTGCCGAAAATGCCCTGCCGGGTATCCATGGTTTATTGAAGAGATATCAATTTATTGTACTCGGTGAGAAACCGCTCCGCAATTTTCCCCGCGGAGAATTCGTCTCGCGCTAACCGCTTTCCTCTTTCCCCGAACTTTCGCGCTGCGGCAGGGTCACGAATGATCTCCGCAATCGCGCGCGCGACTTCTTCTTCGTCCTTTTTCGTCACAATTCCCGCTCCCGACCGAGAAACGTAGGGCGCGATACCAACTCTATCGCTCACTACCACCGGGACACCGCACGCCATTGCTTCCACCACCGCCATCCCAAAATTCTCAGAATACGATGGCAATACGAACACGCGAGCCGCTTGAAACACCGCGGTTCTTTCCGTTCCCTGCACGCGTCCGACGAAAACCACGGATCGGACTATGCGATACGCATGAATGAGGCGCTGGACTTCTTTTTTATAATTTCCGTCGTCTTCCCCCGCTATCGCGAGGATTGCGCGAGGGCGCTTTGCAAGAAAGTGCGCGAACGCAGGTATAAGCGTATCAAAACCCTTTTTCCAGTTGATACGTCCCAAACTAAGTACTATCTCCGCGCCTGCGGGGATATCAAAACGTTTTAAAAACGCGGCAACCCCACCGGTAGCTTCCGGCATCGAATCGCAGTCAAAACTATTAGGTATCACAAGCGCCTGCGTGAGCGGGAATCCTCCGGCTACATATTCTTCTTGCTCTTGCGGCACGGTAAAGTGAATCGCGGCGGCATGCGCAAGATTTCTCCTCTCTATTGCCGCGAGATAAACGCCTTTCACGAGCGGTTTATGCATCAAAAGCGGCTCTTTCCTGAGACTCCCGTGTGGAGAAATGATGTATGGCTTCTCGAATTTTCTTGCGTAGTAGGCGCCGAGCGTTGATGCGGCGAGGAATACCGAAGTGATATGGACACAATCAAACTCTTTAGTGGTGTCGGCAAGGGCCCTGTGAAGCCCCCACGAATAGTCCCACCGTTTAGGGAACGATGCGGGGAAATACCGCACCCGCACACCATCGAGGTAAACTGGCTCGCAGCAAGGGACATTGAGCGTCTCTCTTCCATCGCGGTTCGTGGTGTACACCGTCACCTGCGCTCCCTTCTGTACGAGCGAACGGTTCAGAAGGTGAGTTGGTACGATAGGCCCACTTGCACGATATCCCGGGAGATAGCTAGGAATAATATGGAGGATGTTCATGTTAAGATTTCATCCTCCTTCTCTAACGTGTAAATCCTAGAACTTTTTAGCGTCCTAAGAATTTTTTTTGTCATTCACGAGTTCAATGATAAGTTGCATGCCCAACTTTAGACCGAGGAGGGTGTGCATGGCGCTGAATTTCAAAATTCTCATCTGGAAATTCGGCCAAAGCCCGTGGATAGCCCGGTTGTTATACCAATAATTGGACCCGATGCTCTTTACCGTAAAATACCCTTCAAAAAGAGCGCGCAAAAACGATGGCCGGAAACAATAATGGTGCACCGGAAGATTATAGTCCTCATTGACATAGCCTTTTCTTATCCCTTGAAAAAGTTTTCTGAAGGTCATGCGGCGCTTTATAGGGAAAAGGCGCCAAGGGATTGTTCTCCAAAGATAATAAAGGTTAGGCGTGGTTATGATGATTTTTGCTCCTTTTTTTCCAACTCTTTTAATCTCCTCTAGGAGATCGTGTAATTCATCAATTGTCAGGTGTTCAATCGTCTCCACACAGACTATGTATTGAAAAGTGTCATCGGGAAAGTCCATTTTAGTCGCATCCATTTCCAAAAACTCTTCGCGTGGATGCAGTTCCCTCGCCCTCAAAATATTTTCCTCCGAGATATCGATACCGATATACTTTCCTTTGGGACTGTAATCGAGTAATTGCCCCACGCCGCAACCAATATCCAGCAGAGCGTCATTTTCTTTTATACCGGCGAGTTTATCCAACACACTCCCGAAAGTCACTGTCCAGGTAAACTCGAAAAGCTCATCAACATTTGTCTGCCAAGTGTAACCGTGTTTTTTATAGAATTCCTTGGTCCCTGCCGAGAAATGTTTTTCCATAGGATTGTGCTAAAAACTTAGATTTTTGAAGACTCGGATGTTGTAGTATGCTTCGTTCTCAAAGTCGTCAAACTGACCAAGATTATTGTGTAAATGCCTTACGGTGTCCGCGATGCTGTGTTTGGGCATAAAACCGAGAACATTTTGGGCTTTGTCGGTGGATGCTCTGTAATTTCTTAAATCCGGTATGTTTTTTATAACCAAACCGATTTCTTTTCCCGTTAATGCTTTTATTTCTTCTTTTACCGAATTTGCCACTTCTCCCACGGTGTAATTACCAGAAGCGACGTTAAATGTTCCGGTTATTGCGGGGGGTGCTTCTATTGCGAGTATAAATGCATGGATTGCGTCACGTATATCAAGGATGGGTCGCCATATAGCGGGGTTGTTAACGGTTATTTTCCCTTCGGTCATGGCGGATTTGTACATTGTGTTCACAATCAGGTCAAACCTCATCCGAGAACTCCAACCGCAAACAGTCCCCTGCCTCAATCCTATAACCGAAAAGTCATCGTCTCGGAGCTGGGAACAACCTAGTTCTCCTTGGAGTTTCGAAATCCCATAAGGGTAACCGCACGTTGCCCCCGGGTCTTCGTCATATAATCTGTCCTGTGTATACCCGTAAACTGAGCAAGAAGAGGCGTAAACAAATCTTTTCGCTCCCGCCTTCTTCGCTATGTAGGCAAGGTAGACCGGGTGAGCGGCGTTATAAACGAAGTTTTGGGCGGGATTGAACTCGGCCATTGGATCATTCGAAAGTCCTCCCAAAAACACCACGCTGTCGTACCCCTCCAAGTCCTTTTCGATACAATCAAAAAGGTTTTTTTTGATGGCTTTTACTCTTTCCGGCAGATGGTTTCCAAACCAAAAGAGATCGATTACGTCAACCTCGTATCCCTTTTCCAAAAGTGCGGGAGCTAAAGATGAACCAATATAACCTCCGCCGCCTGCCAATAATATTTTCATGCTTCTTTAAATAAATCGTTATATTTATCGCAATTCAGGGAAGTATCCGAGGGAGCTTCGAATGGGACGTCTTCTATTGATAATTCGCCCACCTCTTTCTGAGGGTCAAGACCTTTCGCGTATTCATAGACGGTCTTCTTTCTCCCTCCCACGTGGATTACTCCTCTAAAGTCTGAGTTTACTATCCTTGCTATCTTTTTGGCAACCTCACTCACGGATTCCCGGCTGGTCCATTGGTCGATAAAAGCCTCCTTATAGGGGAATTTATTTGGACCGAAACTCGTTCGGATAATTACCGAATTATCATATAGCCGTACGGCGCATTCGCCGCCCAACTTCGACCAGGCGTACTTATTCACAGGGAACATCGGATCTTCTTCTGAATAACCGCCCGCGTCCCCCTTAAAGACGTAATCCGTAGATATATAGACCAACTTGAGATTATGACGCATGCATAGTTTCACGATATTTGCAGTTCCTATTACATTCACTTCTACTGCTTTTAAGGGTTCTTGTTCGATTTTTGGTGGAGAAATGAATGCTGCCGCATGGATTACCATACGATAACTACCGTTACCAACGTATTCCTCCATTTGATCATAATTTGTGACGTCAAATTCTTCATGCGGGGGGAAAATTATGTCGGGAAATAATTTTTCCATTTCAGAACCAAGAAGTCCCGACCCTCCAGTAAAAATGGTTTCTTTTTGGTGAATCATATTAGAATAAACCGAGTTTTTTCATGTCGTCATAGATGAAGTTGTTGGATCGTTCATCTTCAACCCACGTTTTTAGTGATAATCCATTTCTGTCTTTTTCAGTGATTATTGAATTCTTTAAATCGCCCCTAAGAGAACGAAGCGTGTCATTATCACATAAAGACCAATCAATGTCGCTGGCAAGAGGAGAAATACCGGCCTCACAGCCCTGACTATATTCTCCGGAACAGAAATATTCTATTACCGTATCTAATTTGAAGTAATTGCCATGCGCAAAGCCTGGCGGTACCCAAATCCATTCGTCGAGATCGGACTCCTGCGACGCCGGCAAATCATATGTCATCGCTTTACCAAAAGTATCAGAGCCCTTCCTAATATCAAGGAGGAGATCAAGCATGTGCCCAGAAATCGTTCGTACTAGTTTTCCCATGAAAGGGTTCCATTGAAAATGCAAACCCCTGACTACGCCCTTCTTTGAATAACTTTGATTTGCCTGAACAAAATTTATGCCTTTCATGCCGGGTAAATCGTGGTGGTTAAAAAGGTCGCTTTTTCGAAAGTGTTCCGTGAAATAACCTCGTTCGTCGCGGAATCTGGAAAAACCTATCAATTTCACGTCAGGCAAGGGTAAATTTTTTACGTACAATATCTTCATTTTTAAAAAATTTTATTTCTTAACACGAAGAGACTCCTATAAAGATCAGCGCCAAAAAAAGACAAAATGAAATGGACATAATTCTTAAAATCGAAGGGATCAACTCTTGCAGCTTTCAGAAAATATTTCCTGGCCGAAGCCGAAGCTCCGCCAATCATATACAATTCGCCGACCCCCCTTAATTTTCCACTATAAAGCGCCGGAATATTCTCATGAAAACTGTGTCTTTCTAAGAGAAGAGCAAACTCGTTCCCCCTTTTGAGGGCGTGCTTGCGACTGTATTGTTCATGCGCTTTTCCGGTGTTTTCTCCATGCATATAAACTTTGAAAAGCGGCTCGTCAATAAAATAGAAATTATAAGACGCTTCCGCAAGCCTGAATAACACATCCGTATCCTCAAATTCAGTCAGCGCCACATCGCGAGGACCAATAGCGTCAATGACTTTTCTAGGAAAGATCATCCCACTGTTATTACTGCCGTAAAATTCCGGATACATAAAAACATCACGTAGCGATCTATAAAAAACTCGCTTGAAAGTGGGGAATGATTTTTCATCTAAACTGGCAATGGTGATGCCATGCCGTCTAGCGTCAGTCAATGATTTGGATATTTTTGGAGTAGCGGAAATTCCTTTAGCCGGCCCTCTTTCATTTATCTCGTAACTGTTACAGCTGACAAGGCCGATGTTTTCGTCTTTAACGATTTCAAAAAGTTTCATCTGTCTCTCTAATTTCTCCGGCAGCCACTGATCGTCGGAATCCAGATAAGCTATGTATTCGCCTTTGGCGAACGGCAAACCGGCATTTTTAGGATAAGCTGGTCCACCGGAATTATCTTTTAAAAATACGGGTCTTACTCTTGTATCTTTCTCCTCAAATTTCTTTATTACTTCTCTGGTTTTATCTGTGGAATAATCATCAACGATGATCAATTCAAAATCCTTATAAGTTTGACTTAATACACTTAGAATCGCGCGGGGCAATAATTTCTCCCTGTTATAGGCCGGAATAATAACGGAAACTTTTGGCATTTTGATTATTTGAGGGAAAGTACACCGATGCCGCCCCATCCTTGATCCTTATCTTCGATAAGCTCCACGTGTTCGTACTTCCCTTTTATTTCGTTCCAAAACTTTTCTACTTCACAATCGGGCCCGGCAAAAGGATGATACGCCACATCGTGGAATGCGACCAACCCACCATTTTTCACGAGCGGGCTATACATAAGGAAATCCTTCTTGACACCTTCATATGTGTGGTCCCCATCAATGAAAAGGAGATCCAGCGTGCGTCCGGCAAGGATCTTCGAGACCGCGTGGAGCGCCGCGGGATCGTGGGAATCGTATTTTAGGAAATGCATGCGCTGGGAGGGACTCGCGAAGGAACGGTAGAGCAGTCTCCGCCAGTTCGCGTATCCTCCACGCGCCGCAGGAAGGTCCAAACTTATGAGTGTCGCATTAGGCGCGGAAAGTTTCGTGAGGAGAAAGAGCACGCCCCCGCGATCCGTCCCGATTTCCAGCACCGTGCGGGGCCGTTCTTTTTGCACCATGCGGAGAAAACCGAGAATTTCTAACCGAATCTGGATTGGCCGAATTATTCCAAGAAATAAACGCTCCGAAAAACGAAGAAGCTTCTCCGCTTCCATCTCCCTTCCAAACCATTTCACCCACATTATTGCGAGCGGCGAGCAGAGAAAAAAGAATGGTCGTTCGAATGGTCTGAAAATCCTTTTCCACACGCGCGCGATAAAGACACCCCATCCTTTCTCTCGAACGAGGATGTGTGCCCGCTTGAATAGGTTCGTAACTCCCATGAATAGCACAATGAGTGATTTATTGTAACGCGGAAGGATGTACCTCCTCAAACCCTCATTGTCATTTTCCCAGCACTCTTCGATATTCCGCTACTATCCGGTCTCCATAATCATCCCACGTGAATCCCGACGATACACGCTCCCGCGCCGCCTCTCCCATTCTCGTGCATGCTTCCGGATTCTCGTAGAAAAAGAGGATTTTGGATTTCAACGCTTCCACGTCCCGTATGGGAATGATGAATCCGTCCACACCCTCGCGTACCACATCCTCCGCACCGGTATTCGTGGTAGCAATGATAGGAAGTCCACATGCCATCGCCTGAAGCTGTACCATCGCGAGTCCTTCTTGGATAGAGCAGATGGCAAAGACCGAACTTTGCGAATAGTGATGTTGAAGCTCGCGCTGAGGAACGTGCCCTATCCAGTGGAACTTCCCCTCATATTTTTTGAAAAACGGCTCTATGTCGCCGGAACGAGAGGACCCTACCAAAAGAAGCTCGGAATTCGAGAGGTTGAGCTCAGCGAACGCACGGAGAAGATAGTGCACTCCTTTCGATAGCGTCATTGCGCCCACATATATCACCCTAAACACATTATCCTTTTTCGGCTTTGGATAGAACTCCTTGAGATCGATGCCGTAGGGAACGTGGATGAGTTTCCGCTCCGGAACCCCCTCATTGAGGAATGAGCGTTTTGCAAAGAGGGATGGTACCGAAATATAGTCCATCTCTTCATACGCACGGAGATCATCCTCGATCGCGCGTGGATCGGAAACGAGTATAGGAGGAGGCGCAATGCCAAATCGATCGTATTCTTCACAAATAATTTGAGTTGCGTAGCGACTATGTGAACTCCCGTTCTCCACTATCACCGTCATCCCCCGGCGCTTCGCCTCTCGCATGGTGTAGCGATACACCGAGGGGCCCGCGACGAGAATGTCCGCGGTACGGAGCGCATGACAGGAATCGCGGTCAAAAACGTTATGGAAAAAATACTGTGGGTTGTAGAGTTCTTTCAGAAAAGACGGGAGTACTCCCCACGTCCGCTGGAGCACCTCTTTCATTGGTCGGGAACTTATCTTCTCGCGCGGGATGCCAAATCGAGTCACCACAAATTTGGGGTACGAGGTAATGAGCTGGGAAAGGTTCCCCCTTTTCTCAAGTTGCTCCGCGAGATTAAAAAAGTGGAACCGTCCGAGTATGGAGAGTGCGATTTTCATAGTGAGCGCTCAAAATACCTTCCTAAAAAGGAGGTACGTAATTTATGGCGGAAGGACGATGGGAGCACTCTTCGGAGCCACGTTTTTAGCCATTTACGGAGCTTCCGACAATCCGCCGTCCGTGCCAAACTTAGTCTCTTCTCCGCTTCGTTCCGAAAAAATTCTTGCGCTTCGGACGTAATACCAGGAAGATGCAGGAAATATGTGAGAAGTTCTTTGAGGAGCTTGGTCGCTTCTTCCGCCTCTGCAACCGTCAATACCCGTTCGGGTTGCATAACCCACCCAACAACCACATCCGAAACCTCACGTCTTAGAATCTCCTTAAAAATCCTTTTCCGAATGATGATTCCCGACTGGTATTGAATATCCGACTGTGTACTCCCTATGGACGCGCTGTGTACCCGTTTGGTGCAAAGCACTTCCGGGATGTTTGCAAAGCGCGTCTTCGCGATGAGTCGGCTCCAAAGCTCCGTGTCTTCAATATGGATGAATGCGGGGTCGTATCCCTCCGCGGCGGCTACTACATTCCGTCGCATCATAACCGATGGATGTACCAGAGGGAGTCCAAAAATGAGCTCCCAAAATATCGCGGCGTGCGTTTCGGGCGGACGTAGAACGGAGAGTCCTCTTCCGCGCGCATCAACCTGTGCCACATGCGTTCCCACCACTCCTATCTCCGGGTGGGATTCCAAATACTTTATTTGTTTCTCAAACCTGCTTGTATCGCTCCAATCGTCCGCGTCCGCACGCGCAATATAGGTTCCCCGTGCAACTTCAAGTCCCCGGTTCAATGACCGCACGAGTCCAATATTTTTCTCGTTCGTGAGTCGCACAATGCGTTCATCCCGAAATCCGTCCAAAATATCTGCAGTTCCGTCCGTGGAACCGTCGTTCACGATAATAAGCTCGAAATCGCGGAATGTTTGGGCAAGAACGCTCGTAATAGAATCCCGGACAAATCTAGCGCCATTATAGACCGCGAGGATAACGGAGATGGATGGTATGTGTGTCATGTGATGAGATTCGATATCGTTTCGGTTATACGAGCGCGGTATGTCCGGGGATCCATTCGCTCGGGAATATTGACCTCATAGCAGGCGAGCTTCCCAGCACAACTCCCCAGAATGCCCTCCTCATCCCGTATAAATGCGTTCTCATTGACCGATCCGATCCTTGCGAGTAAACGTAGGAAATTCATCCCTTCGCCGAGTTCCAGGTGGAGAATGCGAAGAAGTCGCGCGGTAAGTTCTTTTGCGTCCATGCGCGATGTAACGATTTCCTCTCCGCTTCCCCGCTTCAAAAAAGCGCTTATCCCCAAATTCGTCGTTATTCCTTCCCGCTCTTTGGGAATGAGCGACTCCGCGGGAACTTTCACGTACGGAGCTCCCCACCCTTCGAAAAGCGGTCTCCCCGGCGCTACGGTTCGTTTTGCAACAAAATTGAGTGCTCGTTTCAAAAAGTAGTACGGCGCGAATATTTTTCTCCTTTTGAGATACCAGGCCGCGGGAGAACCGTTGAGTTCGGAAAACGCGGTAAGGTGATATCGGTAGATGGAGAAATCACTCGGATAAGAATAGCAATTCCCTTCTCGGCTTACCATGACAAGATCATCGCCGAAAAATTTTACATCGGCACGGTCGCGCATCGCCGCAATGAGCAGTGTTTTTCCTACTCCTCCCATTCCCGGGAAAAGAACGCCCTTCCCTTTTATCTCAAGCGCCGCCGCATGCACCAAACTCATGCCTCGCGGCACAAGGAGAAGTTGGAGCCAAAAGTTTGTTGCGCGGTTCGCATATGAAGCGAATTCCTTCACCTTTCCGTTCTTCCACGTAAACGCGTATCGCTCGCGCGGAGAAAACGCTCCGCCGGCGAATCCGCGCCATCCGCCCACGAGATCCGTAGTGTCTAGAGGCCGTTTGAAATCGGAAAAATCGTATACCTCGTAATCCGCCTCGCCTTGGAATGGGGTGGTTTTGAATGCGCGAAAATAGTGGTCGTAACCCTCCTTCATCGCGGGAGAGCGAGAGACCACCTTCACTTTTACAATGCCGTGAATATCGTAAAACACTTCCTATGAAGTGTATCGCCGCTCTCCACCCAAGACAACTGAAACGCCCTTCATGCCAAGGCCTTCATTATCGCGTGATGCACGTTCTCGCAAAATTTCTCCGTGGTGAAGGGACGGTACTTCTCGGAATTCAGATACTCCCACCCCCGCTTCCGCATCGCCTCATACTCCTTCGTACCCTTGAAGGATTGTAGATATTTCACAAGGTCATCCCAATCGGGGAAGTCGGCGAAATTCACATAGGTATCGCGCGGGATATATTCGTCCGCGTTCGGCGGCGGGAGAAAGATGGGAACCGTGCCGGTCGCCATCGCCATGAAAGGGTCGTATTCAAAGTCGCCGGCGGGGATGGAATTCTGGATACAGAATGCGAACCAGTATTCGGAAAATGTCTGCCACTTGTCCGACGCAAATCCTTTGTAGCAATCGGCATGGAACGGCGTGACGTTTCTCCCCATTTTGCCGACGTCTTCGGTATTCCATCCCGGACCATAGAGGTCAAGGATGTGGTCGCCGCGATGCTCAAAGTAGCGAATGATTTTTCGGCGGAGCGAGTAGAGTTCGCCCGGCACCGACGAGTACTTATTGGATTGCATAAGCACGCAGAGATTTTTCTTCTTACTTTCCAAAAACCCAGGATAACGCGAAGCATCGAACGGCACCGGCACTTTGAATTCGACGAACTGTTCGGGATACTTCTTCGCAAGATCCGACGACCATGAGAGAAATACCTTGTGGAAGTGCCGGTACAGTGGAAGATATTTCCACCCCCAAGGATTTACGATCTTAGGCTCAAGAATAAAAAAAATCACCTTCCGCGGATTGATGGAGTGCTTCAAGATAAAGAGGTACCGCCGGATCCCCGGCTCCATCATGATCCACAGGTCAATTTCGCGGAGATTCGGGTATTTGTCGTAAGTGTTTATCTCAATTCCCCGTGCCGAGAGGTACTGCTTCAATGCCGCATACCGGTTTATAACCGGGAGCCCCCCGAGCTCCTTGCTCACTTCGGAACCCACGTCAAAGACGTGGTTTTGCATCATGTCGGTATAGCCGGGATAGAACGCTATTTTGAGCGGCATGGCATTATACGGAGAGAAACTCTATTACTGCGCTACATACATAGTTAATATCATCATCAGTGAGCTTACTCGCGGATGGAAGCCAAAGCCCTTCTTTCGCCACACGCTCGGCGACCGGATACGAACCGCTCCTTCCGTACACCGGCTCCGCATGAAGCGCGGGGTAAAAAGAACGTGAACCGACTCCTTTTTCTTTGAGAAACGCGATGAGCACCTCACGCTTTCCACCACCCACCAGCACGTCAATAAACCACGGCGAGGTATCCAGGAGATTCGTATGGATGAGTGTCAATCCTTCGATGCCGTTCAATTGGGATTCGTACTGCCGGTATATTTCCTTCTTCCGCTCCACGCGCCACGGAAGCTTCTCCATCTGCACAAGTCCGACAACGGCCTGGAGATCCGTAAACTTGAAGTTCCACCCCATAGTGAGATAGTGATCGGCGCCTGGTTTTTCCCGTCCAAAGTCCCTCAATTTCTCTATTCGCGCAAACGCTTCTGAATCGTCGGTTACGATAGCGCCTCCCTGCCCCATAGTGATGACCTTAGGGGCGCTGAAAGAAAAACTCCCCATGTCGCCGAACGTACCAAGATGTTTTCCTCCTTTCCGCGAACCGAGTGATTGCGCGGCATCTTCAATGAGCTTGAGATTATGTTTTTTGCAAAACGAAACAAACCCCTCTAGATTTGCTGGGTAACGGCCGTTTATGGTGACCAGCATGACCGCTTTTGTCCGCAGCGTCACGGCTTTTTGCATCGCCTCGAAGTCCATACAAAGCGTTGTCGGCTCAATGTCCACGAACACCACTTCGGCTCCCGCGAGCTTCACCGCATTCGCGCTCGCGACCATCGTGTAGTCGGGCACGATTACTTCGTCGCCCGGACCGATGCCGTACGCAAGAAGAATAAGCGTCAGACTCACCGTACCGTTTGAAACCACCGAACAGTGTTTCGCGCCGACGTATTCCGCGATGCGCGTTTCAAGCTCGCGGGTCTTTTTGAATTCCGTGACCCATCCCCCGCCTTCCATATACTCGGCGAGCGCTTTTCGCTCACGCTCGTCGAACCACGGCTCCATCTGCGGGATGTTTCTCTCGGCCATATGAATTTATTTCTTCTTCGCCTCCACGTTCAAACTAATGAGAATTCCCTTCTTTTCGTCCATGTGTGGAACGTACGCGCGGGAATAATCGTCGTACCCTTCTGGAAGCGCTTTCCTCCAGTTGTATCGCTTTACTCCCGTAAAACCATTCGTTTCAAGGAGCCGTTTCAAACTTTTAAAGTCGTAGACGGTCTTGTGGTACACGGTCTTCCCTGTGCCGGGAATGGGCCACTTCCCGAAGATCGGCCCCAGGATCCCTTGGTGCTCCAGATCCTTTCCATATTTCAGGTATACATTCACCATCGCCTCAAAGTCGGGCACCGCGAGGCGCAGTATGCCGCCCTTCCGGAGAACCCTTCGCCATTCTTTCAGGACCCTCACCGCTTCCGCGCGATCGAAATATTCAAAAGCGTGCGAGGAATAAATGAGATTCGCGGAACCGGACTTAAAAATCTTGAGATCGCCGATGGGGCGGCGGTATTTGACGTGAGGAAATTTTGCGAGATCGATATGCACGAATCCGGGAAGATGGCGCTTGCCGCATCCCAGATGGACCATAAGCGGTTGTTTTTTTCTCTTCATATCGCTAATCGAGTGGGTGCGGAGGCGCGAGCTGTGTTCCTTCCACGTTCATACGCCGGACCACCTCCGCATCTTCTTCGTTCCTACAGAATATCGCATTGGAAGGATTTGTGCACGCAAGCACGTATCCTTCACGCGCGAGGTATGCGAGCACGGGTTCTTTCCGTATGGAAATCTCCGCAATAACCACGCGGGGAACGTACCGTTTGAAATCAAATCCTAGGAACACGTCTTTTTCGGTCCCCTCGGTATCCACCGAAAGGACGTCTATCGGGGTCGGAGCGTGGTGTTTCTGAAGGAGCGTATTCAGGGTGACGAGCGGCACCTGAATGGTTTTGAATCCTCCGAAGAATTTCCCGTAGTGCGATTTGAAAAATCCTTCCAAGTTCTTGTCTAGCGTGGACATGGACCCGCGGAAGTTTGTATAGAAATCCACCGAGCCCCTATCTTCCTTTCCCGCCGCCGCGCGGATTGTTATGGAGCGCGGACGGTTTTTTTCCAGGAGCTCGAAATAGTCCGGGTGGGGCTCCATACATATCCCCTCCCAACCCATAAGTTCAAGAAGATAGGTATTGCTGAAACGAATCCCTTCCATGGCGCCGATTTCCACGAAATAACCCCGCCCCTTTGCAAAGAGCGGAAGGATCTTCAGGTCTTCTCCGTATTGGCCGTAGAACTTGCGCGTCGAAAGCCACGTAGGAGGATAGGAATAGGTGGCATCAAGATTCGCGGCCGGAGCGTTTCCGACCGCTTTCTTCACCGCATTTTTTACCGCGCGTGGTATGAATTTTCCGATGAGCTCCCTCATTCGAGCACAATCTTATCTTCCACAAACGGTCCGTTCTTGAACTCCATCATCTCCGCATCCTCAACGACCTCGATACCAATGCCTCCATCCACAATGAGCACTCCTTGCCCTCCCGAAAGTTTCACCTTTTCAAGTGGAGCACCGGCACGGTTGTATACCGTCACCTCAACCAGACCGGAAAACACCATCAGCGCCTCCACGAGCGTTTGGGTGGTCCGCTCGGTAGGCCTGTGCGCGTGCGCGACCAATTTCTTTCCCTTCGGGTGCTTGAGCGCGATGATCTGAAGTGCGAGCGGTCCTTCGGTGAGCGGCCTGGTGCCTTCTTCAAAGGTGCCGTCCAGCACTACCGCCACCACCGCTCCGTGTTCCTTTATTTCTCTCATATGGGGATATACAGGTCCTTCTTGTTCTCAATGTCGGATTTCAACATTTCCCGAAGTACGCCTTTCCAGTCGTATTCTGGTTTCCACCCGAGCGCACGAATCTTACTCGCGTCTCCTTGAAGATACGGCACCTCGTTGGGGCGAAGGTACTTTTGGTCAAGCGTTACATATTCCTTCCAATCCAGCCCCACCTCGTTGAAACAAAATTCCAGCGCCTCCTTGATGCTGTGGGAATCGCCGGTCGCGACCACATAATCGCCCGCCTTTTCCTGCTGCATGATGAGATGAATGGCGCGCATATAGTCCTTGGAGTGTCCCCAGTCGCGTACCGACTCAAGATTTCCCATGGGAAGCTTCTTAATGTCACCACGGAGAATCGCGGCGATGCTCCTCGTGATCTTTCTCGTCACGAACGTCTCGCCGCGCCGCGGACTCTCGTGATTGAAAAGAATGCCGTTTGCCGCAAAGAGTCCGTACCCTTCGCGGTAGACGCGGGTCATGTGGAACGCCGCGACTTTAGAAACGCCGTAAGGGCTTTGCGGCCGGAACTCCGAGTCCTCGTTAAAAGGCGGCTTGCTCCGTGTCGCACCGAACATTTCAGAGCTTGAGGCCTGGTAATACTTCGTATGCGCCGCGTGCTTCCGCAGATATTCAAGAATGTTTACCGCGCCCCCCGCATTCGTCATGAGTGTGTACTGTGGCACATCGAACGAGACCCGCACCTGGCTCATCGCCCCGAGGTTGTAGATCTCGTCGGGCTTCAATTCTTGTATAAGGTTGTGGATGGATACCGCGTCGGTGAGGTCCCCGTAGCGCGTATCAAAATTCGAATTCTTATAGAGGTGGTCGATACGCCCAGTATTGAAGTGGCTGGAGCGCCGCTGGATGCCCCATACCTTGTAGCCCTTATCAAGGAGCAGCTCCGAGAGGTAGCTCCCGTCCTGACCGGTGACGCCGGTGATAAGTGCGATCTTTTGCATAGGAAAAATATACCACCAAACATTGCAAATAGAAAAGGCCCCGCATTCGAGGCCTTTGGTGAAACATGAACTCGGAACAAGAGCTTCAAAACAGCTTGTCGGAGACGGTGTCCGCGTCGTCGTACGACTTATTGGAGAACACCCAGAGTTCCGCGCCACGGATAAGGCCGATGAAGCTGTGTGTGCATGGCGGAATCACGAGGCAAGTGTCTCCTGCGGAGAGAGCGCATCTCTTCACCTCCCCGCCAACTTCTTCACGGTAGCGGAACTTGAAGAGTGGCGTCCCTTTGGGGCCGACGGCAACGAAGAGTTCCTGCCGCCGCGAAGCTACGGAATGGTAATGGTTTTCCACCACCAACCCTCCCGTGATCGCCTCTTCCGAGAGTCGCACCGTCTTCACTTGGACGACGGGGAACGGAAAGACAAATCCTTCCGGGAATATGATGTCGACGATGGAACGCCGCGGATCCGTATGGCCGCCCACGGAAATATTTGAGAACGACATATCCATCGTAGAACCTCCTTCTAGATGCGGTGGATGTTTAGCCTACTGCTAACGAACGTATGCTGCGGTCAAAATAGTATAGAATAAGGAAATGTCAATATGGGTCAACAGTATTGACATTTTACCGAAAAAGTACTATAATGCTAACTAGAACGTTCACTAAACTCTCACTGTTTTCCAAGAAGGAGGGCGCATATGAATGCGCTACAGCATCACCAGATATTCCAGATCGTTGAAAAAGTCCGCAGCGTCACGAGAAACGTACCCGAGAGTCACGGCGCTCTCCACCTTCTCACGGTGGCGGATATTGCCGAACATCTCGCAGTATGTGAAGGGGTGGATCCGTTTCGCGCGGCGGTGGCTGGAGCTCTCCACGACCTCAGATTTTGGGACGAGGAGGAGCGGAAGATCCGAAAGATCGTCGTATCCCCCGAGCGCCGAAGTACGGAATCACCGGAGAGTATTCTCCGGAGCATCTCCGGATTCAGCGAGGTGGAAACGGCGGCAATACTCCGCGCAATTGAATGCCACAACACCGCTCCCACACCGAACGAATCCGCGCTCCACACTGTCCTCCGAGACGCGGACCGGTGCGCACGTCAGGGATATGAGGGGCTTCTCTCTATCCTTGTGGCAAACCGGTTCTACGGCGTCCCGTTCTATCAGAAGGGAGCTGAAATCCTTTGGGACCTCGAGCGTCCTCTCGTGAAGAACGAGGACATCAAATCCGCGATGGACGATATCCACGCCTGCAACTGGTGGCCCATCATGGAAACGTCGTCGGGGAAGGAGCTTTTTCGCGTCATGTGCGGGGTGAATTTCCGATTCCTGGAACTCTTCGCGCAAAGCGTGGAGGACGGGACCTTCTCCCGCCTTACCAATCCGTATTCATACTGGATTCGTAGGTTGCGAGGGGTCCTCGAGGATCAGGAAGGCGAAAGAGCGTTACAAGAAAATCCCGGCTCGGCTGAGTATAGAAAACTCGCGGTCAAGTTGGAAGATCCATCATTTCTCTGAAAAGAGAAGAAAGACAAAGCCCTTCGTTCGAAATCCGAACGAAGGGCTCATTGTTTTTCCTACTGCGCCATGTCGGTCGCGACCCCGAAATAGAAGATGCGGTGGGGCCCCTCGGTCACTTCCTGATTGTGAAGCGTGTCGGGAGGAATGGCGAGAAAATCGCCGGGTTCAACCTCCACCCGTTCGTCACCGACGGAGTAGACCGCCTTCCCCTCAAGCACGAGGTAGCACTCCCACATGGTGGGGTGCCGATGCATCTCCACCTCTGCCTTGCCGAGCGGCAGTGTTGCTTCGGCAACTTGCGTGAGGTTGGCAATCTGCCCTCCCCGCACACACACCGACTTCATGATATGGGAACCATGCCGCGTGGGCTCAACCACCCGGTCGTTTGCTTTCACGTGTATCACCTTCATACATGCCTCCTTGAGGTTGGATGGATAGGGCGTGAAAAACGTTACGAAAACTTACTGGCTGAATTTATAGCACTAAATATGCAAACAGTCAAGAGAATATTCGGTCGTATGCGTCAAGGATGGCGGGATGAATATTCTTCGCCACCATATCTTCCCGCGTAAACTCGGTAAGGCCGGAACCTTCCGTGTATTCCTCGGCATCAAGTGAACGCGAGATTTGGGCACGCTCTCCCTCGGAGAGCTCCACCGTGAACAGATAGGCGAGCGTGTGGGAACCCGCGTTCTGCGGCTGTTCTTCCCGATCCTTCCAGTGGTACTCGTAGATGGTAAGGAAGTGGAACCGTTCCGGAGGAAGTTCCATCTTCGTTTCGCGCGCGAAAGCCCGCCGCGCACTCGTCACCGCGTCCTCTCCGGTATAGCGCCTCCCTCCTATCCACCAGATCCCCATCATGGGCCGGTGGCGGCGTTGAGTAAGCCAGAATGTTTTCCGTGCCCGATCAACGATGACAACGTCGGCACACGCAACAATGAATGCTCGCATCGCCTCGGCGTACACTCCGGTGGAAAGATATACACGCTCCATCGTGTGAGAAGGATCTTCAACGAAGTATGCGGGTATTTGGGGATTGGTCTTTTTATCCTCGGTTTCCATGCCGTATAAAAACGCCCGCTTATTCTAACCCGACCTTTATGTGCGGGGAAGTGGGTATCGCGTTAATTCCAATTGATTGACAGAAATACATTAATTATGTAGAATACTACCAGCACAATCACGAAAACGCACAAAATAGGAAAGGCGGAAACGTGAAAACTTTCCAAAACCTCTCGCTTCTGAAGTATGCGCGTATCAATGCAGAGGGAGTCGCCGCCATTCAGCGCGGTGACATCGTCCCCTTCCGCGGCTTCGGCAACTCGTTGAAGAGAAGGTTCCTCGCCGCGTTCACGTTCGCACCTTTTTCGGTGGAAGAACTTGAGCGGCGCGTACTCTCCCCCATTGCGGAGATAGCACGGGCTTCGTACGGGGAATTCTTTCTTGCGGGACGCGACTTCACTCCTCACGCCACCATCCTGGAAGGAAAATGGGAAGGAACCGATGAGGCGGGGAGGGAAAGAGCGTTTCTAGGTGTGGTGGAGGATTCACGCATGGGAGACATGGCATGGAGGGAGGATCTTTTAATGCCCTCATGTGTCTTCTTCCGCTTTCTCCTCGTAAACGCGGGCAACATACTTCTCACGTGCGGGGAGATACCTCCTGCGGTATTCGCGGCGCGAAAAATGTTTGCCACGATCTACGCGGAATACGGACTCGCACCCTTCGCCATGGACCCCATTCTTCACATCACGCTCGGAAGGATGACGAAGCTCCCAGACCGAGAGCGGCTCGGGGAATACCTAATGCGCGTGAGGGAGCTGAGGCGTAACATCTCACGTAAACCGCTCGCGCTCGCCACGTCGCTTTTCGTCGGATCCACGCATGACTTCATACACCGCGCTCCGTAAGGAACGTGGAAACCCGTCCAATATTCATCCGGACGGGTTTTCATTCCACACAAAACAATACAAGCACTGAAAGTCATAATGAACTAAAATCTAGAGGAGGGAGAATCCACTAATTATGAAAGCCGAACGAATAATCATCGCCCACCGAGGACTGGACCCTTCCCGAAGGAACTACTTCGCGGAAAGCTCCCACGAAGCGTTCACGGACCAGCTTGCGCGCGGATTCGGGTTGGAATTTGACCCCCAACTCACTGCAGACGGCGGCATCGTAGTCGTCCACGATTCCAATCTTCGGAGAATGACAGGAGGGCACGATATGCGAAAGATCCAGGAAGTTTCCACCGCCGAACTTCTGTCGTTTCGCTTTTCCGATTGCCGCCTCACAACACTCACGGAACTTCTCCGTGAGATTGGGAAACAAGGGAAAATGCACCCCATCTCCGCACTTCACCTGAAGCGTGGGTGGCAGGAAGAAAAACGTCTTGATGTGCTCCTTTCGGAGCTTGAGAAAGCCGACCCGCGAAAATTCATCATTTTTGATGTGGCGGTGGCTGCCGCCGAATATCTCAAAGAGCGGAACGGCGACCTCGTGCTGGCCCCCTCGGTCGCTCACCCCTACGACGTGGCGCGTTATAACGAGGAGGTGGGCGGCACACTGATGCAGGCGGAAGAGGTGATTGGAAATCGAAACCTCTTTGACTGGGTGTGGCTGGACGAGTGGGATCTCAAAGCTCCAGAGGGCACAAAAAAGTTTTACACGAAGGAGACATTCTCAATTTTCCGCAACGCGGGGATGAAGATCGCACTTGTGACGCCCGAACTTCATGCGACCTCCCCCGGGCTTCTCGGCGGTGAAGCACACGAAGACGCTACAACGCGTGAGCGCCTAGAGATACGGATGCGGGAGATCGCGGCGCTCGGCCCCGACGCGGTGTGTACCGACTACCCCGACCTCATGCGCGACATCCTTGCGCAAAGCACGGGATAGTGAGCGGGGTTTTTCTTTTTGTCGGCGTGGTATGATGGAACACATCATGATGACGAACCGAGGCGACCGGATACGCGCGGTGATTGCCGGATTCATAAGTGGCCTTCTTTTCATCTTTCCCCTCTCAAAGTTCGGCGTGGTCCTCCAATGGTGGGGAGGGCTCCTTTTTGCTATCGGAATGGGTGCCGGCGGCGCTTTGGGTGTTACGGTTTTCGGCGCGCTCCGCCGCCGCACGCTCTACGAGTTCGGAAAATTCGCCACCATCGGAGTTCTCAATACCTCCATCGACCTCGTAATCCTGAATATACTTATCGCGACAAGTGGTATCGCCGACGGATTGCACTATTCTGTGTGGAAAGCGCTCGCGTTCGCGACCGCGACCGTGAACAGTTATTTCTGGAACAAATGGTGGGCATTCGACAACACCGAGCCTGTCGCGACAAAGGAATTCGGAAAATTCTTCGGCTTTTCACTTATGGGGGCATTCCTGAACGTCGGCACCGCTACGGTCATCGTAAATTTCGTCTCCCACCCCGAAGCGTTCACTCCAGCAATGTGGGGAAGCATTGCCGCGCTCATCGCGGTCGTCGCTTCAAAACTTTGGAACTTCTTTTTCTATCGGACGTTCGTATTCCGGCGTCCCGAGGGCGAGATTATCTAAGACGCTCCCGCATTCGCACATATCGCTCCTCCCCAAGAAGGCTGATAAGCGCCAATCGAAAGGCCCCAATGAGAATCTTTTTTGTGCCGCGATAATATTCCCTTGTCAGCGTAAAATCTTCCGGCTTCTTGAAAAGTGGCTTTACACTTGGGAGCATACCGAGCTTTTCCAGATGGTGACGCGCAAGAACGTGATTGGAAAGTTCAACGGCGGGAAGGTACGAATCCAGCACATCAAAGAGCGTCGCGAATCGGTCCATGGCGCGGGAATTCGAGAAAAACCAGAGGTCTGAAACGCCCTCTCTCGAGTCACCATCCCACCTCGGGACATAAAAATATTTTGGGTCATAGTCGCCGAACCGAACGTCACGGAAAAAGAGTAGATCGAAACGTGCCACCATGACGAAATCGTATTTAAACCCTTCCCGCTCTTCATGCTGGCGCTTCAACTCAACCGCCTTTTTGAACGAGCTCCATCGGCTGTAGATTCCGTGCCGTTTTGTGGGAGATGCGTCGAACATCACCATTTTTTCGAACGAGGCCGCGACAGGCCGGTAGAGCGCGTGTAAATCCTTTTCCAGCTCGGGATTCCATGCGTGGATGAATACATCCACATTGTTTACGTTGAAAATGTGCTCTCGGAAGTGCTCATAGGCCGGTGCAAAATCGACCGGAAGCCCGGAGGTGATGTTCTTACCACCCGCAAAACCGTGCAAGCAAAACGCAATTCTCATACCTCTCAGAGCTGAACCTTACCTTCCCCTACCATCTTCAAAAACTGCTGAAGGTCTTCCGGCGTCCCGAGTCCGTGCATCCTTTCTTTTGGAATTTCAAGGGTGTAGATATTCTTCTCTTCCAAAATGAGCTCGTTGTAGGTCGGGCACACATAGAACTCGTTATTGTGGCGGATATCCTTTGCTATCATAGATTGCCCTGCACGGACGAAATCGCTTCCTTTCCTGAAATAATAGAGGCCAACGGTCGCGTTGTCGGAGATGAGCTTTTTCTCCGCAGTTTCTATCACGCGTCCGCTTCCGTCCAATCGCGCATAGCTCCATTTGGGGTGGCTGTTTTTGAACGTCATGATGAGGCCGTCTTTGTCGCCGTCGCGCGCCGTCTTCAAGAAGTCATCTATGCCGTTCTCTATGAATTGGTCAGCGTTCGCGATGAGCAGGTCGTCGTCGTTGTTTATGTATTGGATAGCGGTGAGCGCTGCGCATACTGCTCCTGGATGGTCGCCGTCAATCAAAGCGACTTCGAATTTCTCTTTCGTGGCTCGTTTGAGGATGTTGTGGAGATCGTACTTTTCGTAGTGCTCCTTGCGACATACAAAAATGAATTGATGCTCCACCTTCGGACGAAGATTCTCAATGACCACCTCTATCATTGTTTTCCCGTTCACATCAATGAGCGGCTTGGGAAATGTATATCCCGCCTCCTGAAAGCGTGAACCGCGACCGGCCATGGGGATAAGGATATTGAGCATAGACACTTTGAATTATATCGGGTACTTGTCGCCCGGGACAGATGGGCTCTTTACGACGGTCGCGGAGCCGTCCTCCAAACATTGGAAGCGAACCGGTTCCCCTGGCTCAAGTACCATAATATCGCCACTCGAGAGAATGACACCGTTCGCCATGAATTTACCGGAATGTATCACGGTAATCTCCTTCGCTATTTTATGAAGGTGGGGGTCGGGAGCGTCTCCTTTGTGATAATAATGGACCGCGACTTCACATTCGCGGCTACGGACGATGCCCTTCTCAAAATCACCCACGAACCAACCCTTCGTAGAATCGCGAAGATTCAGGATCTTCATGCGAAGGTGATGTGATCTTTGAAGAGCGACAAATTCACGTCGTGTATGTTCTTCACCTCTATGACATCCGCCCCGCTTGCCTTCGCCGCCGCAATACCGTGAGGGGCGTCTTCCACAATAACGCATTCGTGTGGCTCGAGATCGAGCTGCTTCATCGCGGTAAGGTAAATCTCGGGGTGCGGCTTCGGGTTCTTGATCTCGTCGTTCCCCAGCACAAGGTCAAAGAAGTCAAAGAGGTGCGCCGACCGGAGCATGATATGTAGCGTTTCCTTCACTGAATTGGAACAGCATGCAAGCTTATATCCTTCCGCCTTCAACTGTTTAAGGAGAATGATCTTGGAGTAGTCGGGGGGGCAGTATTTCGGAATCACTTCTTTCGTGTACTGTTGCTTGATGCCGTTGATGAACTCCTTAAGCCCCACTGGAAGACGGCCCGCGTCTTCCAATCTCTCTATCTTCTTTCGCGTCGGGAGGCCGTTGAACGTCTTCTGGTGCTCTTCTTCGGTAATGCGCGTACCGAAAAGCCCGAGCGCCCGGTTCAGTGCTTCGTAGTGCCCGCGCGGCATATCCACTAAGACACCGTCAAGGTCAAAGATCACCGCTTTGTGGCGAGAATGCGTCATATGGATATGGTATACCTCAACTCCGCATGCCTTTGCAAATATTCGTCACGGCTCCTACAATCCCCTTTACATCGTTCTCCTGACTGTACTCCGCTATGATCGCGCGCGAGCGCTCGCCAAAACGGCGGCAAAGTTCGCGGTTTTCGGTGAGTTTCTTGAGCGCTTCGGCAAGTGCATTCACATTGCCAGTCGAAAACGTAAAACCATTCTCACCGTTGTGCACGAGGTCGGCGGCGCATCCCACTATATCCGGCACAATGACCGGAAGACCGAAGCACATCGCTTCGTTCACTACGAGTCCCCAGGTCTCTCCGATTCCCGAGGGAAGTACGAATACGTCTGCCGCAATGAAATACGGGTAGAGATCCTCCTTGCCCTTAAACCCTTTAAAATGAACGTTGGAAATTCGGCGGTTCTTCATTTCTTTTTCCAATTGACCTCGTAGTACTCCGTCTCCTACGAATATAAGCGTTGGCGGCGGAGCAGACAGCTCCACTCCCCTCACAAGAATTTCATACGCACATAAAAGATCCCCCGGGTTCTTCTTATGGATTAGGCGCCCCACGAACAGGATCGCGATTGAATCTTCTGAAATCCCAAGCGATGCACGGACGCGGTCCCGCGAGGGAGAAAGCTTCCGATACGCTTCTTCACATCTCGCGTTGTCGGTCGCGTACGGCGTGAAAAAAAGTTTGCCCTCCGGAACTCCGAAAAATCGATAAAAGTCCTTGTTCTGCTTTCCGATATAGAGGAACGCGTCGACATTCTTGAAGAGCCGCCGCAATATAAATCGTTTTAGGAGAACCATGGTGGTAATTCGTTTCGCGAGTTCTTGATTAAGGGGATTTTCGCCCCATACCAATATCCGAATCCCCCGTACGGCGGCGGCGGCGAACGCGAGCCATTGAGTCGGGGAGTTCCATCCATACACGATGACGCAGTCAAAGTCCCCACTGAACAATTTCCACACGATGCCGGGATTGAGAAGCCATGCGTCGTTTTTCTTATTGAACGCGAGGAAGTTGGTAAGAAAACGGTACCGATAGCCACTAAGAAAATCGGTACCCCAATCAATCGCCCGGTTAAACCCAGGGTCAAAATCCCGCTTTCCCACGCCGACATCGGAACAGTAATATACGGAGAGTGACACGCCGGGTTCTTCGGCGAGCGTTCGAAAAAGTCGCGCGTTCGTGGGCCCCGCCCGATTGATGAGTATCGCCAGTTTCATGGGTATCGCTTAGATACAGATTATATTTTGGTATGATAAACCACAATGGCGAACTTCCTCATCCGGTTCTCGGGAGAAACGAGGCGCTGGATCGCTCCAGCCCTCGTCCTCGTAATCGCGCTCGCGGTCGGCATTGCCACTGCCCTTCCTCAAATCATAGGCAATCTCTCGCTCGGGCCGAACTATGAACCGTTCTACTACGCGTTCTCCTCGGAACTCCAGTTCGATGAAGCTACATTCTACGCCCCTCCCGCATCGTATTTCAAGGAAACTAAAAAGATTCCATACGAAACGGAAATTTACGAATACAAGGACAGGGTAAACATAAAGTACTTCCTTCCAACCGCCATTGCGGGATGGAGTGCCGCCGTAATAAACAACACTCGGGCTAGTTGGACATTTATTCGGATTGTCTTCGCGATCCTTTCCTTTCTTCTCGCGTATCGCTTGGCGAGGGAATTCACCGGCAATCGCGTGGTCGCGCTCGTGGCCGCCGTGACGTTGTGCACGATTGGCTTCGGTCTCCGCACGTTTCTTAATTTCGTGCCGGACAGGGTCTCACAACCCATCCTCTTCTCGCGGATGAATGCCCCGCTCGTCGTGCTTCCATTCCTCCTCCTCGGACTTATCGGCCTTATGCGCATCAATGCAAGAAGTTTCCGAAGCGGCGTGGCGCTCGCCGGCATCGCAGGCGGGCTCCTGTTCTACACTTTCTACTACTACCAGATTGCTTTTTTTGGCGCCCTAATTCTCCTCGGTATGATTTACGCGTTCCTGAAGCGAAGGGGAGAGTTCTTGGCCATCGCCGGCTCGTTCGTGATTACGAATATCCTGGCGATACCATGGTATCTACAGTATTTTCAGACACTCACGTCATCCCCCGATTACCTTACGCGGTGGACCGCCACTCCCCATGCTCCCTCACTTCTTGACGTCGCCGCCTTCGTTTTCCTAGCGGCGGCGATATGTCTCTTTGTGCGAGAGAAAAAGAGTGAGGAACGCGGTGCGTTCCTCGAGCTACCAATGGCTGCCCTGCTCCTTTCCGCCGCAGGCGTGGAGTTCGTCATCGCTCCTTTTTCGGCGTTGGTACTCCAGGCAGGACAATTTTCCCAACACATCATCAACGGTTTCGGCCTTTTCACCGTTGCGATTCTGGGCGGTGGATACCTTGCACGGAAAAATGTCCGTTGGTTCATGCCGCTCTTAGGAATTACGCTTCTTGTTTTTCTCTTCGTGAGACAAACGACCGCGTGGTACCACACGCGCGATGTTTCAATTGCGCGCCCGGAAGAACGGGCGGCGGAAACGCTCGTGGAGCAATTCGTCACCACCGATGACGTCCTCGCCATCGCGAACCCCTACCTTAATAGCGTTTTTCCCGCACGACTGTGGCGGTTTCGATTCTATGCGTTTATAAACCTCAGCAACGTCGGAAACTGGGAAAATCTAGAACGTTACGTGTTCACCGCGCGCCTTTTCGGAGTGCCGTGGGACGAGGTGGAACGTCAGCTCTCCGCCGACCCGACGACGATAGCGTCCCGCATAAAAACCATTTCCATGCCTTCCCTTCTCACCTTCATGATTGAGCTGCCGCCGGACCAACGCGAAGAGCTTGAGCGCTTCTACCGAACGACGGACGCCACGTTCATTCGTGATAAGAGGATTACCCACGCGCTCGCGTTCGGCGACGCGGAAGAACATGGGTTGCTGTCGGGAAGCGATGCGCTCGGGCTTAACGCCTTACTCGTCGCGCGAGAGGGAAAAACGGTACTCTATCGGATCAAGGCGCGCTAACCGTGGTGGAATCGGATCCTCAGAATCTCCACGAAGGAAGTGACGATGTCCCTAAATTTCCTTACCTTCGTACCAGACGCGTCCCTCCAATGGACGGGCACTTCCGCTACCCGATACCCCAACTTTTTGCACAGATAGAGAATCTCGGAGTCGAACGCCCATCGCTCCAGAATCTGCCGGCCAAACAATGTCCGTGCCGCTTCTTTCCCAAAGGCCTTCATTCCACACGTGTGGTCGCTGAAAGAGGTCCCGAGGATAAAATTCGCGATGCAGCGGTATCCTTTTCCTAAAAATTCCCGGAACGGCGGCTGGTGAACTTCAATGACCGCGCCAGGTACCCTTCGCGAACCTATCGCAACATCGTATCCTTCCTCCACCTTTCCGATGAGCGCTTCGGCATGCGGTAACGGGACCGAAAGATCAATATCGGTAAAAAGTACCACGTCTCCTTCCGCGGAAAGCGCGCCTTGTTTTACTGCCGCCCCCTTTCCCCTATTCTCCTCATTCGTGATGGCGCGTACGTTAGGATTCCTATCTGCGAGGTCCTGGATGATGCGTTTGGTGCCATCAATGCTACCGTCGTCAACAAGAATGATCTCAAAAGGGCGGGCGCTCTTTTGGAAATACTGAAGGGTGTTTTCAAAACCCTCCCGCAATCTTTTCTCCTCGTTATAGAGAGGGATGACAATTGATAATCGGTAGGTCATAAAACGAACGATACCCCACGCATCACCTTCCGGCTGATGAAATGGTGCCGAGCGTACCGCGCACATCTTGGGCGTCGGGCCATAATCGAAGAATGTCTTCTCCTACCACCTGGGCCTTTTCGTAGTTCCCACCGTTCAAATAGAGGTCAAAAAGCGCATAGAGGACGGGGGGAAGCGCTGGTCCGATCGCGCGTGCAGCTTCGTAATACCGTTCGGCACGAACATAGTCTTCGGAATCCCCTCCATATTTGGACCACAGTCCATAGTACAAGTGACCGCCGACTAAGAGGTGTCGGACATTATTTTGCAATAGATATGGCTCAATAAATGCGATGAGCCCACGCATTCCTTCTTCAAGTTGGTTCCCCGTTCCTACCATACTTCCCACGTCGCTCGAAAGAAATTTCACGACCTCTTCTTGGCCTATCGGAGACCAGTGCGTGAGTGCGGGAGTAAAGTGAGTGATGAACGAATCCACACTGGTAATCGAACCGGCGGTTTGAAGAGCGTTAATATAGGCTCGGGCTTTCGCAACCGGCGCATACACGCCGAATACCAAGCTCCCCGCCGCAAGAATGACGAGCAGCGACGAAGTGGCGGCGCACTTCCATTGTATGGAAGGCTTTGAAGGTGGGAGCTTCGTTGTTATATGATTTTCAAAGAAAAATGCTACAAATGCGAGTGTCACAAAGAGGTTGTAGTAAATAGGAAGTACATCAAAAAGCACGATGCCTTGTACGAGGTACGCGACGAACACGCCGAACATAAGCGCTCTTGGAACGATCGATTCGTCGTTCCCTTCGCTCACGCGTTTCCGGAACGCGACAACCGTAAATACGACGAAAAGCGCGAGGAAACTCAAGAGTCCGAGGATTCCCGTTTCCACAAGGTAATCGAAGTAGACGCTGTGGGCGCGATCAAACCACGCGCCGAATCCTTCCGTAGGATTGAAGTATGCAGGGTCAAGCTTTCGGTCGAACACATTGATGTAATTTTCGGGGCCCCAGCCGAGAATAGGTCGGTCCTTCCACCCCTCAAGTGCCATTCCCCACATTATCGCGCGATGTCGGAATGTTTCTGTAGTAAGCGAGATGTCAAAAATGCGCGAGCCGGGTATCGCTGATACCAAAGGCGAATTTTTGAAGAATACGAGTGTCCCCACGAGGAGCACGAGAATAATCGTTCCGAGCATGAACCATCGCCGCCACGCGCGATGTACAAACACAAAGTATGCCGCAGCCGCGACAAGCCCCGCGAGAAACCCGAGGAACGCGCCGCGAGTAGCGGCGGACAAAAACGCTCCCGCCATAATCACACACACGCCGTACAGAAAAAAAGCACCTCCAGAAAAAAGCCGGTGCCGATATTTTGAAAAGAGAAGGTATCCGGCGTAGAACACCATAAAGATCGCAAATGCGGCAACGTACGCAGGATTACCGATGGAACCCGAAAAACGGAATCCTCCGTCGCCAAAGTTCCCTCCTATGAAACCGGGAATATCCCATGCGGCAAAAAGTCCGTACCCCACCATAAGTACCCCGCCTGTGAGTATCCACCCAAAAAATTTCCGCCAATCTCGCTCCTCACGAAAAAGCAAAACGGTGAGAATAAACAGCGCAAAAAGGTGCAGTATCTGGAGTCCGCCTTCACCACGTTCAAAATTGGACCAGAATGACATAACAGGATCTATGCCAAAGAATCCCGCGAGGATAAAGAGCGCAGTGAACACCGAAACTGCGATGACGAGCGGCTTTCGAAAAACGCGCTTCAATCGTTCCCACATCTCACCGTGCGGGTCTTGGAAGAGGAGTCCGAGCGCGAAGGCGATGAGTGCAAGATCCACCGACCCCCTAAACCACGCATATTTCCCCACGATGAACGGGAAGAGCGTGGATGGCGTGACGAGCGCCACATAGAGTGCCGAGAGGTAGAGAAATCCACGCGCGATCTTGAAAGAATGAGCCATCGAAAGTTTCGCTTATTATATACGGCTTCGTAAAAAACAAAAAGCCGGCGAACACTAGGTCCGCCGGCCAGCCAGTTGAAAATGAATCTTACCGCTCCACGATCGAGAAGAGGTCCGCGGTCAGCACATCAACCGTGTTCTGGTTGTTGCCAACCACAAGAATGTCATAGTCCTCGATCGCTTCGGGTGATTCCTCCGCAAGCGTCCGATCGTCGTTCATACGGAACGCGCGTGCTGCACCACCCGCACCAAGCACCAACTTCACCCCGCACACGTCTTGTGGACCGCCGATGGCGCTTGTGATGGCACCTGCCATCTTGTCGTTCCCCTGCGCCACCATCGCTTGATGAAGTCCGTTTGATCCGGTGAGGAGCAGCCGGTAGCGCGCCAGGCGTGTCATGAGTTTGCCCACCTCGTCGTTCGTGAGGATCTGCCGCCCGGAACGCTTAAACCCTTGGCAATGGTCCAGAAGCACCGCGGTGTTTACCGAGAGTTCTCCTCGCCATACCGAGATGGGCCGCGGGGTGCGTATCGCAGAATTCGGAAGATCCCACGCCCACCAATAACTCTCCCCATTCACGGTGCGCCACAGTCGGCGCAATGCCGGCTCACCGATAACACAGGAGAGTACCCGCTTCGCCTCGGTGTCGTAGGCGCCGAGAATGACGGTGGAAGTAGGAAGACCTACCGTGAACGGCAACGTGCCGTCCACCGGATCCCCGTAAATCGTGATGCGCGAATCGGCACTCATGGCGTCCGCGTCCTCAATATTGCTCCGGATGTTCGGGAACTGTTTCTTGAGAAACTCGCGGAGGAACACCCCGCACTCGCGGTCCGCCATGGTGAGAAACGTGTCGTCCGCTTTCTTGATGGACGCCTCGCCAATCGACTTTTCGCGAAGCTGGTAGGAACGAACAATATTCATCCCTTCCATGACCGCCTGCACGCTTTCTTCTTGGAAACGCCACAGATCGAATTCATGCATGCTGCACCTCTCTCTGAAAATGGGGGAAAAATCGTTTAGAAGCTACTGTCGTAAGAAAAACATAATATACTAAATTTGTCAATGTTTTGTCCTCGCCAAATCACAAGCCCCCTTGCGGGGGCTTGTGGTCCGATTTGCGCTATCGGGAAACCAATTCCGAAACGACCGTCCGCTACAGCGATGAACTTATCGTCACTGTTCCCAGTGCCGGCAAGCCATCAAGGTAGAGGCCGCTGACTGTGTCGCTCAAGTCAGTGTCGTCGTTCGTGGTAACTCCAAACTGTGCCTCATCCACGTTGAAGGTGAGGTTGCCGATGGTAGATACCGAGAATCGGTAGGTGCTTCCACCGGTCGTTGCCTCGCCGTTCTTGATGGTGAGGTATCTGAAGTAGCCTCCGTCAATGGTGCGGTTCGCATCGGTGGAGGTGGAAACGTTGAAGTTTACCACTCCGCCTTGCGTGGATGTACCAGACGAGTAGCCGGGCGTCAGGTCATATGTGGTATCACCCGAAGACCCGTTCTGACCCGAGGCGTAGAGCTTGAAGGTGCTCGTAGACGACCCGCCTTCCGTGAACTTGAACGCCGTGGTAGACGCAAGTCGGATGGAGGCGCTGCCGTTGTTCGTCACCTTGAAGATACCTACGATCTGCCCCGAACCAGTTCCGAGAGTGGTTGCAGCCGTAGGCGAGACCGCCTCGATTGTAACCTTCTGCGGTACCACATACGTCAGGCCGCCTGCGGTAGGCGCTCCGGTCTTGATTCCGGTCGTTAAACCGGTGACCGCGCCCTTGATAGAGATGTCGCTGGTTGACGATGCGATATTGAACTTGAAGCTGTTGCCAAGGCGTACGCCCTCGCTCAAGCTCGCCACGTCGGCCTTCACATAAATCGTGACACCCGTCGACGGCACTGGGGCCGAGAGAAGGTTGTCAGATGCCGTGAACGTTACCGTACAGTAGCTGGAGCTCGCCGCAGGCGTCATGAAGCATCCGTCAAACTGTGGAGCGGAAGCGAACGGCGTAGACGCGTTCCCTTCGTACACCCGGATGTTCTTCAAGGTCGTCGTCGCGATAGCAAGCTGGGTGCTATCAAGCGAACCCGAGGAGGTCGCGGTGAGCTTGAGGCTCGTCACCTTCTGCGCCTCGTAGAGCGAGGTAAGCTTGAAGGCGAGTACCGTGATTCCATTCGTATTCGCTGCCACCACCTGATTCGAAGAAGGCGAGGCACCATCCAACGAGATGTTGAGCTCGCCGACCGCCGCGTGGGTCTGTACCTGGCCGCCGCCCGCGAACGTGATGTTTGAACCGTGCGCGAGTGAGTTCCCTGTGAGCGCTCCCGTCGCCGACACCGGAGTGGTGGACGAGGCGATAGAGAACGTGTGGGCACCCGTGCCGGAGACCGCATCCGCCTTTAGGTGGAGGACGACCGGCGTACCGCGCGCTACCACGATCGGCTGCGAGAAGTTGAACGTCACCGTCGTACCGTTCGCCGCCGTTGAAGCGGTAGTCGCGATGGGCGAGGTGCTGGAATCCTTATACATAAGGAGGTTCGCTACCTCGCTTGCCGTGCCACCAGAGTGCGACACGATGATCCTGGACACCTTCACATCTTCACCGCCTGTCTGGGCGTTGAGCTGGAAGGTCGCGTACTCGTATCCAACCGTCCCCGCTACCACCTTACCTGCCACTGGGGTCGCGAGTGTGGTTACTACGAGTGTCGCCGCCTGTACGGAGATCGTGAGCGCGTCTGTGTCGCCCGTCGTGAGTCCTGTGTCGCCGCTCGACAAGATGTCGTTCGAGACGACCCGCTTCACCTGCTCAAGGTTGAAGTCAAGGACTGTGTACGAGCTGGCGGCCGTCGCGTTCGACGGGATCGCCGAGACCTCAATCACAATCGAGTTGTCCACGCCAGCGGTAAGAATCGGATACGCAGAGAGCGAGAACGTTACTGCGCTCGTGCTCGATGCGCCCGAAGCTCCTGCTGAGTAGACAATCTGGCCGTTCACCTTCACGTAGACCGTTCCGGTGAGAGGAATGCCCAAGTTCGTAATGCCGAATGAAACCTGACGGAGTTCGTAATTCTCTCCGTTCGGCTTTGCATTGAACTTTGCAAGCACCACTGATGATGCGCCCGGCACGATCGCCGATGATGGCGAGTCGGACGCGCGCGTCAAGGTAATGGTTCCGCTCCCGATAGTTGTCTGGTTGTAGGCGTTACCGAGCGGGAATGTAGCGTCGTTCGTGCCCGCGCCCGGAATGACCGAGACGCCTGTCGTCGCACCACGAAGGTCAATATCGTAGTTGTTGAACACCACGAACCTGATGGTCTTCGTTGTACCACCGACAAGCTTCGCTTTCACTGTAAAGTCCTTCGTGAGGCCTTTATCAATGAAGTAGGGGGACGCGAGGTTGAACGTCACGTACTGGCCCGAGGGCTGTGCGGTCGCGAGGACCACATCTGCCTGGTCCAACAGCGTCACGTCGCGGAAATCCGCTTCGTTCGCGTTCCCGTAGTTGTAGAGCGTGAGCCTGTGGAGGTAAGCACCTTCCTGCGACCCAGTTTCCTGGATGCGGAACTTGGTTATCTCCTGCGAGCTGTTCGCGTCTACATTGAGAGTTGAAGAACCTGTGGACGTAAGAACGTCAAGCGTCGTTGACGCAAGTGACGTACCACCGTTCACAATGTTCATCGCAGCGCCCGCGAGCGGAAATGCGCCCGAGATCGCTGAGGTGTTCGCAGCAATCGCGGAAACCGCGTTGATGCCGAACGAAACCGTTCCCGTGTAGTTACCTGAGAGCAGGTTGAACCGAACCGTAATGTATTCGGTGGAGCCCGCCGGAACCACTATCGGGTCTGCCGTCATCACGATGGTGATGGTGTTGTCGGCGTTTACCGACGTGACCACCTGACCGTGACGCACGCCCTTGGAATCAACGGCGTCAATACCGTTCAGATTCGTATTTGCGAGAAAGCCCCCCTTCTGGAACGTGACGGAAGAGACGCTTACGGACTTTGAGCCAGCCGTCAAAGCGAACTTTGACGCTGCGTTGAACGCGGTGCCGGAACCGATCGTCCGTGATATGGGCGAGTCGGAAGCCACGGACACCACGAGGTCAGTCCCCGTAGGAACGGAGACGACCGGAGGGGTCGTGCCGCCCGTAACGCCGCCTGCGGCGCTTACGCGCGCGCGGGTGACAGGACCGAAGTACCCTGCCGCGGGGGAGATTCCCACCGCCGCCTGGTACCGTGCGAGGGCTGCACGAGTCGCGGGCCCGAAGGTCTGCGTCTCGCTGCCGACCGAGCCGGCGCCGCTCGCTGAAACTGTGTACCCTTTCGCGTTCAGCCACTGTTGGAGAGCTTTCACGTCAGCGCCAGTTGAACCCACTGTGAGGGAGCGGGTAAAGCTGTACGAAGACGCGGCTGGAGTTCCACCGGACTGCGCCGCGAGTTGGGCTTGCAATGTCTGAATCTGCGCCAAGAGGACCGCAATCTGGGCCGCGAGATCCGCCGTCGACTGTGCCGACGCAGGGATCGCCGCAGCGCCAAAAAGATAAACCGCCGTTGAGACGGAAAGCCCTATGGACGCAATTTTCTTGAATGATTTACTCATTTAGTTAGTTAATCGACCAAACATTAATGTGCTATTTCGACCTTTTCGAGTTTCTGGAAGCTTCCCCCGCCCTGTTTCGACGTGTAGCCAACCTAGTGAGGATCGGGGGCACGAAGGACGGGAAAAGGACAATATTGGATGAAAAAACAGAAAACCTCGCATTTCGGTGCGA
This sequence comes from Candidatus Brennerbacteria bacterium, assembly GCA_043799565.1. Taxonomy (GTDB): domain Bacteria; phylum Patescibacteriota; class Minisyncoccia; order UBA6257; family GWB1-50-10; genus DYGI01. Next base: position 40,591 of record JAZDNP010000005.1, read on the forward strand.
GGCATACGATAGAATCACGAAAGAAAGCCCGCCTTGTATAAGGCGAGACCGCGAAACGGTCATTTCGTCCGTCCTGCGGTACTTTCTTCCGTATCCCATCAACTCTCAGCCTCACACTGAAAGCTTCGGATACTGTCTACTGACTAAGGTACAGGAAACGCAAGGAAAACTCAAGTTTTCACGCGTTCATCAGTTAAAACGATATTCACAGCGGAAAAGTTACCGGAGTGCCGAAAAGGTCGGCACAGTTATCCACACCCCCCCCTAAACCGTCCAGGGCGCAGAGGCAAAAATGAGCACGGAGAGCGCGAAAAACACCGCAAGCCCATGGAACATGAGATTCCTCCTAAGACCACCTTGGTAGGCCTCCCCGAGGCCTTCGCGGGCGATAAGGAGCACGAGGGCGGTAAACGCTCCCGCCCGGACCGGCCCCAACGGCAAGAGCCCTACAAACGTCGCTATTTCCGCGCCGAAAAATCCCACCGCAGCACCGATAAGTTTCCCCTCTCCCACGCGGAGCGCCGCCCACGAAAGTGCCTCATCTCGCGTGAGGAGCGCCACCACCACCGCGAACACAAAGAACGAAAAGGGCGTGGGGTATGCGAAGAAAAGCGTGGAAGCAATAAAGGTAAGTGCTACTCCGAACACGCGCTGGAAAGTGCGGCGCGGGTCACGACTTGACGTTGAAGACATGAAAAGCAACACCGAGAGCGCCCCTGCTACGCACGCACCCGCAAGTGTCGGGAGAGACGCGAGTTCCTCGGTAAAAAGCGCGCCGAGGGCAAGCGCGAGCGCAAGGAGCGAGTACTTTACCCTGCGCCACTCGGAGAACTGGAACGCGAGTACATACAGTACAATGGCAAGAAAAAGAAAGGAGCCGAAACCAAAACCTCCCGCAGAAAGCCAATATGCGAGAAGCGCAAAAATCGCTGCACTAGCTATTGATCGCCACGCGGTTGGACTTGGTAAGCGAAACAATAATTTTTTTTCCATGTTGAACATTGCCTTTCACCATACTGTCCGCAAGTGCGTCCACGATAGTTTTCTCAATGAGACGTTTCACGGGACGCGCGCCGTAGTCAGGGTCAAATCCGTGCGTGACGAGATAACGGCGCACCTCCGGTTTCACAGAAAGCGCGAGTCCTTTGTGTTTGAGTCGGTCCGCAAGCCGCGCAAGTTGGATATCCACGATGTGCTCCACTTCCTTCGGGGCAAGCGCGTTGAAGATGATGACCTCGTCCAAACGGTTTAAAAATTCCGGCTTGAACGTATCTTTGAGAGCCTCCCATACCTTATCACGAAACTGATCTTCTTTGATGTGAAGCTCCTCTTCGTTCGCCGCCGCAAAGCCGACTCCAGACATTTCGCGGAAGTATTCGCTCCCCACATTTGAGGTAAGGATGATGATGGCGTTCTTGAAATTCACATGCTTCCCCTTCCCGTCCGTGAGGCGCCCGTTGTCCAACATTTGGAGAAGGATATTGAAAACCTCTGGATGCGCCTTTTCTATCTCATCAAAAAGGATGAGTGAGTAGGGGCGATGCCGCACGAGCTCGGTCAACTGTCCCCCCTCTTCGTACCCCACATAGCCCGGCGGGCTTCCGATAAGACGAGAAACCGAATGGCGCTCCATATACTCAGACATATCAATGCGGATAAGGGCTTTTTCGTCGTTGAACATGAATTCCGCGAGCGTTCGCGCAAGTTCCGTTTTCCCCACACCTGTGGGCCCGAGGAACATAAATGACCCTGCGGGACGGTCTTCGTCCGCGAGTCCCGCACGCGAGCGTCTTAAAGCCCGCGCAACCGCGGAGACCGCTTCGCTTTGGCCTACCACACGCCCCGCAAGTACTTCCTCAATGCGCGAAAGTTTTTTGAGCTCCGACTCCAACATCCTTGAGGTGGGGATGCCCGTCCAACGGGCCACCACGGTTGCGATATCTTCCTTTTCCACCGTTTCCCGTATGAAATGCAGCGCGTGTGTCCCATTCACGCCTGCCCGTCCGCGAGGCGGGGGGATCTTTGATGCGGACGCGTAACGCTTTTCAAACGCACGATATTGCTTCTCCGCCTCAGGAAGTTCGCCGTAACGAATCTGCGCCACACGTTCCAGCTCTCCTTCCCGTTCCGCACGCTCCGCGGCACGTTTCAGATCTTCTATTTTTTTCCGCGAGGCATGGAGATTTTCAAATACCAGTTTTTCCGTGTGCCAATCGGCGGAGAGCGCTTCGTGCCGTTCTTTGAACTTCGCGATTTCCTTTATAAGCGTTTTCTTCCGCGCCGATTTTATCTCTTCCTTTTCCAACGCCGCACGTTCTATTTCGAGCCGCGTAAGTTCTTTCCGCACCTTCGCGAGTTCCGCAGGCACGCTGTCGGATTCCAACCTCCGCGCCGCCGCGGCTTCGTCAATAAGGTCCACCGCTTTGTCGGGAAGAAAACGGTCGGTGATGTAGCGCGCGGAAAGTTCCACCGCCGCCACAATCGCTTCGTCAGTAATGCGAAGCCCGTGATGCGTTTCGTATTTCTCTTTCAAACCGCGAAGGATGGAGACGGAGTCCTCGGTGGTCGGCTCCTCCACTATGACGGGCTGGAACCTCCGCTCAAGCGCAGGGTCCTTCTCGATGTGACGCTGATATTCTTTCTGTGTCGTGGCTCCTATCGCATGCAATTCACCACGCGCAAGTGCGGGCTTCAAAAGATTTGCGGCATCAACCGCACCTTCCGCCGCCCCCGCTCCCACAATCATGTGAATTTCGTCTATGAAGAGGATTATGCGCCCCTGCGCATTCTGCAGCTCTTTCAAGAATGCCTTCAACCGGTCCTCAAACTCGCCGCGAAACTTGGTGCCGGCAATGAGCGAGCCGATGTCCATCATCACAATTTCTTTCTCTTTCAGCGATTCTGGGACGTTCCCAGACACGATCATCTGCGCCAAACCTTCAACAATGGCGGTCTTCCCTACCCCCGGCTCACCGATGAGAATCGGGTTATTTTTGGTACGGCGCGAGAGGATTTGCATGACGCGCTCAAGCTCATTCTCACGTCCGATGACCGGATCTAATTTTCCCTCCTTCGCTTTATCGGTGAGATTCACCGAATATTTATCCAAAACCTGGAATTTTGACTCCGGCATCTCGTCTGTCACACGCACGGTACCGCGAAGTTCCGCGAGCGTACGAAAAAGCGTATCGCGCCGCGCACCCGCGCGCGTAAGAAGCTCGGAGGCGCCGCCCGGCACGTCCAAAAGCGCAAGCACCAGGTGCTCGCATGAAATAAAGTCGTCCTTCTGCCGCTTGGCCGCTTCCGCCGCACGGTCCAACACCCTCATAAGTTCGGTGGAAAGATAAAGCTGGCCCACGGTGCCGTGCGCCGCAACGATCTTCGGAAGTGCCGCGAGTTTTGCCTCCAGCTCCGTTTCCAGCATATTCACGTCCACCTGTCCCCGTGAAAGGAGTGGGCGGGCGAGTGTGGATTCGTCCTCAAGAAGTGCAGAGAGAAGATGGAGTCCTTTCAGTTCCCCGTGGTTCAACTGCGCAACGAGTTCCTGCGCCGTTTGGAGTGCCTCCTGCGCTTTTATCGTGAAGCGATGGAAGTTCTGCATAGGTATGAACGTATCCTACACCTTTTTGGGGGCATTAGCAACCGAACTAATCGGGTGCTAGTTGTGGTTATTCCTTCGGGCGCTCGCCCAAGGTCACGGAAAGTGTGAGTGCGGTCTCACCCCTCTCTATCGCGAGTGTTACCGTATCCCCCGCGCCATACTTTTGTATCACTACACCGAGTGGATTTTCTTCATTCAACGCTTCGCCGTTCATGGAGACAATAATGTCGTCCGCAAGAATACCTGAAATCGCGGCGGGAGAGTCCGGAATAACGCCGGGTCCGTCTTTGACACCACGCACCAAAGCGCCTTCGCTCGTCATTTCGTAGCGAACACCGAGGTATGGCGCCATGATGGCTCCTGTCTTCTTCACCGACTCTATCGCCCGCTTTGCGCGGTTCACCGGAATCGCGAATCCGATATTCTCCGCGCCCGATGCGACCGCCACGTTAATACCCACTACTTCTCCCTTAAGGTTCAAGAGCGGCCCTCCCGAATTTCCCGGGTTGATCGCCGCATCTGTTTGGATAACACCTTGGATAACCTCGATGCCAAATCCTTCGCCAGACGCAGTGATATTTCTCGCGAGGCCGGAGATAACGCCTACCGACACGGTGTTCTGAAATTCGCCGAGCGAATTTCCGATTGCGATCGCGGTCTGGCCGAGCTTTAACGAGTCAGAGTTTCCGAGGCGTGCAGGCGTGAGCCCACTCTTTTCAATTTTGAGAACCGCGAGGTCTTGCAAGGGATCGCGCGCGATTACCTTCGCGTCATATTTTTTGCCATCGTTCGTGAACACCGTGTATGCCGCCTTCGTGTCCGCCACTACATGTTTATTCGTCACGATAAGCCCGTCTGCTGAAACGATGAACCCTGAACCCCCTCCTACCTCGCGTCGTTCGGTGCCCCGTTCACATTGGGTATAAAAACCGCCAAACCCGCCACCGAAAATGTCACGGAACTCGTAGGGAAGCTCACCGAACGGGTCGTAAGGACATTGCTCAACGATAGGCACGTCCTTTGAAATGACGATGGAAACCACGCTAGGGCTCGCGGTTTCCACCGCGTTCGTAACCGCCTCTTCATAATCAATGACGGGTTTGTAGAGCGGAACGCTCGGCGCTGGCGGAAATGATAAGGACTCTGTGGATGTCGGCGATGGTGCAACCGGCTTCAGAATCCCAAAAAAGGTTTTTAAATCGTCAAAAAAGTTCGCGGATGCGGACAAAGGCGCCATGGCACCTCCCACAACGCCCCCGATAATTCCCGCGACCACAATAAGCGAAAGAATCCTCTTACCGGCGCGACCCGAGGGGTCGCGGATGAATTGTGCGCACGGCGGGCGCTCCTTACCGGCATAACCGCCATGGTGCCGCCCACAAAAAAATTCTCGGGCGCGCGTAAAAATCAATGGGCGGCCGGTTTTATCGAATCTCATACCGAAGCGTGACCGTTACCCGCACATCCTGCGACCCTGGTTCAATGGATGGGACCGATTTTACCGCATCTCCCGCACCACCCATGCCATACGCACGCTCATACATTGGTACCGGATATGCCAATCCTCCCTCATCTATAGAGAGTAGGCGCCCAATAGTAAACCCCGCTTCGTCTGCAATAAGTTCCGCTTTTGCCTTCGCTTTTTCGATGGCTTCCGCGCGTGCTTCCGCTTGCACCTCGGTCTGGTCGTCAATGGTGAACGTGAGCGACGATACGGAGTTCGCACCGTTCGTAACCACGCCGCCCAAAATCGCACCCGCTTTCGTGAAATCGCGTACCTTCACCGATACGGTTTGGCGCACGGTATATCCCACGATGCGCGACGGCGGACATGCCCCCATTTCGCATCCGTAGTATTGGTATCGCGGTTCTACCGAGTACCCTTCCGTCTTCACGTCCTTCGCGTCCACACCGTTCTCCTTCACGTATGCAATGACCTTGTTCGTGCTCTCCGTGTTCGCAGTTTGAAGCGCGCCGAGATCCAGCCCTCCTTCCGTAATGACGCTCGCAGTGAATGCCGCAACGTCCGGCACTGCCACCACTTTCGCATCTGCGGTCACCGAAAAGCTCCGGAATGACGATGGTTCAATGGACTGCGAATACGTCCGCACGTACGACACCGCCGCATACGATACCGCAAGAATACCTACTATCACCGCTCCCCACACATAATTCTTAAATTTTTCTGTCATAGATTTATTTTACTTTTTGACCTTTAGCATATATTACATTTTTTTCTCAAAAAGGTAACGGCATACCCCCGCCACGCTTCGCGCGGCTCCCTTTGCTCCCGCACGCGTCACTCGGCGCCCGAAGCTGAAGCGGATGGTTCGCCGAATGCCTTCGTCCTTAACGCCTATCGCCCGGAGTACGTGAGACAGCATGAGTGCGCGAGCGCTGCATGCCGCACCGGGGCTCGCCGCAATCCCCTTTCTATCAAACAGCACGAGTAGGTCTTCCGACGAGATTCTGGGTGGAAACAAAATATTTGCGATATGGGGCGCCCGAGCCGAACCTTTCGGGCCGTTCTCTTCCACGCCGGGGATTGCTTTCTTCAACGCTTCAACGAACGCATTCCGTACACTCCTTGCGTAGTCCGCATTCTTTTTCCGCTCGCGCTCGGCATACGCGGCCGCGGCCGCGAACCCCACGATTGCGGGGACATTCTCGGTGCCCGCGCGAATGCCAAATTCCTGGCCTCCGCCCGTAGTGAGCGGATGAAGCGTGCGTATTGCACCCGCAAGCGCTCCCGCACCCTTTGGTCCATAGATTTTCTGCGAAGAAAGCGTTACGAGGTCCACCCCGAGTGCGCGCATATCGCACGGGTAGTAGAGAAACGCTTGTGCGGCATCGGTATGAAAAACCGGGTACGGCGTATTGGCTCTCTGCGCTCTCACGGCTTTTGCAATCTCGGCTATCGGCTGAACCGTTCCTATCTCGTTATTCACGTACATCACGGACACGAGTGCGGTGCGCTCATTAAGCTCTTTTTTGATTTTTTGACATCCACCACTCCCCGCGTGTCTACGGGGATTATAATAAGGTCCGCCTCTCCCGCACGTTCCATATCACGTGCAGTTTCCAACACCGAATCGTGCTCTACCGCCGAAATAATGATACGGGGAATAAAGGTCCGAGCGTTTGCTCCTCGGGAATATCCCGCAGGAGGAAAACTATTCTGGTTTCCGAGAGCAAACGCTCGGACTACACCCCGAAGTGCTAAATTATTCGCCTCCGTCGCCGAAGCGGTAAATACCACATCGCGAAATTCAACCCCGGTGAGCCGCGCGATCTCCGCGCGTGCGCGATCAATCGCCGAAAGCGCCTTGGCACCGAAGGCATGGAGCGAGCCGGGATTCCCGAATTTCTCGCCGAAATACGGTCGCATCACGCGTAAGACGCGAGGGTCCACCGGCGTCGCCGCGGCATGGTCAAGATATAAGGACATGCCGCTAGAGGTCGCGATGTTTCCCGTGCCGTTCTTCCGCAAGCGCACGTTTTAAATCTATCTTGCCGAGAATCGCAAGAAGTACGGTGAGCGCGGTGGCCGCGATGGCCGCAAACCAAAGAAGCCCAAGGCCGGAGAGCACGCCTAATGCCGCTACAAACCAAACGGTGGCCGCCGTGGTCACGCTCCGTACGTGGACTCCCTGTTTCACAATGATGCCGGCTCCCAAAAATCCGATTCCGACCACGACGTTCCCGATAAGTGAAAGGAAGCCGCTGTTCCGCGCAATGATTTCGTCCAAATGTTCCGGCGAGCTCGCAAGGAGGTACGGGAGCATAAGTGCCGCAACGGTGAAGAGCGCCGCACCCGCCGCAACGATGATATCGGTCCTGACTCCCGCTTCCTTCCCCGCCACTTCGCGCCCGAATCCCACAATGGCGCCGAGTACCACCGCAACCGCGAGACGGATGAGCATTTCTTCCAACGTAAGCATGAAAATATTATAAACGAAAACGCCCCATAAGGGGCGTCTCCGCGAGATACCGGGAGTTAAAGCTGGTCCAGCTCAGCGTTGATGTCTTGGAGTTCTGACTCAAGATTGCCGAGGTCAATGCTCTCAATCTGGGCGTCAATCGCCGACGTTGTGTCTTCCACGCCAATCTCGGGCGCGGGCGCCAGCGCCGCCGGTCCTTGCCAAAAGATAAAGATAGCCGCGAGTATCACGATAACCACGAGCACTGCCCACATGAGCCACGACTTCCTCTTCTTTTCCTCCGATATCATTACTGGATTTTGTCCGTCCATATTTTTTAGTAGTTGGAAATTTGTCCGACCTTATTCGTTGCCTGTAGCGGTGGAAGTTGCGGTAGAAGTTGCGGTAGAAGTTGCGTTTTCATCCTCGTCGTCGTCATTACGGTCCGCATCGTCCACGCGGGAAATCTGCGCGAGCGCTACGGCGGCCTGTCGCACCGCATCATGTGCCGCACGCACCGTCTCGCGGACTGTATTTAGGTCATTCTTGAGCGCATCGCGTGCTACTGCCACATCTGACCGGAGCGTAGAACTGGAGGTCACCGTAATGTTGTAGCTCTTCCCCGCCTGCGCTTGCACCGCAGTACGGCTTGCCGCAATTGCGGCCTCTACACTTGTGATAGCGGTCCGAACCGAAGTGACGCTCAAACCCGCCGCTTCCGCCTTATCGGTACGGCTCTTCACGTTCGCAAGCACTTTTTCGATTTTCTCCAACACATCAAGATAGTGACTCGTGAGTCGGGTATTGAGCTCGTTCACCTTATCGTACACACGCGTCACGGCCTCCTTTTTCCGCTCGTCCTTCAAAATCTCCAAGCGCTGTTTCAATTCTTCTCGCTTCGTTTCCATAACCTGCTTTGCTTCCTCGCGGCGCGCTTCCATCTGCTGTTTTGCTTCCTCGCGCACCTGCTCCATCTGCTTCTTCTCCTCTTCACGGCGCTCTTTGAGCGCTTCAATATTCTCGCGGGAAAGCTTGATAGCATTCTGAGCCTCAACCCGCATGCCTTCACGAATCTGCTCCGTCTCTTGTTTTACGCGCTCACGAACCTGTTCTGCTTCCTTCTTCAAGCTTTCCTGCAACGTCTTCACCTCTTCCCTCATTCTTTCCTGCTCCCGAACATTCGCCGACGTATCCTGCGCTCCAACGAAGAGCGGCACGATAAGCGCAAGCGAAATCATGAATACCGTAAGTTTTCTCATTGATTATTTTCTTTTTTATCCTGCTCGACTTTTGGAAGTTGGGGACAGTATACCATTCACCTCCAACGAGGGGAAATGGGAGGCAAAAACACGTATTACAACTGTTTTTGCTGGGTCCTATAGTCGAGCGCGTTAGAACTTGTGTGGAGCAATAAAAAGCCCCCGGCGGTGGCTCAAAGCGAGCGAGGCTCTCTCAGGTTAAGAGAAGGTCCCTTGGTGCTCTAAAGCATCCTTAACTTTTTCTAAGATTGCTTGATTGATTTTTTCCTCGTCCTTCATATCTAGTTCGTGTCCCATAAAAAGCTTCAGCCGCGCTGCTTCTTCAGCGAGCCCACGAACTTTTTCGGCATATTCCTTGTCTAGTTCTGTTGCCTCTTTTTCTCCAGTCGGATCTGACTTCTCAAATAGTTCCATAGTTTCAGCATACTGCCGCAAGAAATAAAGGTAAATGGGTGCCCAACGGGGTTCGAACCCGTGATAAGAGTTCCACAAACTCTTGTGTTACCGCTACACTATGGGCACCATCCGCTCTAACCACGGGCATAATAACTCACTTTTTGGCGATTTGGAAGTATTGGGGTCCGGAAAGTGTGTTATTATCCCTTTAATCAATGGGGATTTTAGACAACCTTGGCGCGCTTGTTATCCAATACCCACAGTGGAGCCACTGGATTATTGCCGTCGCGATTCTCTTCCAGGGCGAGGTAGTGGTCCTGGTCTCGGTCTTTTTGGTCGTCTCGGGCAGTCTCACGTGGGGAGGATTCATCATCCCCGCGGTTGCGTCCCTCATTGTCGGCGACACGTTCCTCTTCGTTCTCGGCCGCATGACGCGCAATACCCGCTTCGGGTGGAAGTTGTACATAAGAATGAAGCACAGCCGCCGCGCACAGTTCTATCTGTACTATGTGAAAGAGAACATCAATAAATTAATGATTATTTCCAAATTCCTCGTTGCCGCAAACGTGTTCGCGGTGCTCGCCGTGAGCTGGTCCAAGGTGAGCTTTGGGAAATTCCTCAAGTCGCAATTTACCAGCGTCATGCTATGGTTCTTCTCCGCTACGGCCGTGGCATATTTCTTCGCCTCCGGTTTCAGCTACCTGCGTTCCGAAAAAGTGTTCCGCCAGATCGAGATCGGCATTGCGGTCGTCATGGTTCTCATGTTCGTCGGTGAACATTTCTTAAAGAAGGCGCTCCATAAATCGTTCCAAGCGGGCAGTAGGGTCCGGGTTGAAGATGGCGAGAAACGCGAAATGGGCCCTGTTCAAAATGGCAGCGCGGAAACTTCACGGTTTATGGATGAGCAAGATAGCGAAACGTAGATCGTAGCGCCGAACACGCTATGCGATTTCGAACGGGATGAAAATGCCTGGCGAGTGAACCCGCCAGGCATGTTAGTTCGTAGCAATGCGTGCCGCGTACGAGAGCACGGCATCGGCATATCCTCCTCGATTATAGGCGTAGAGCGCACGCCGTTGGTCGCGGTGCCTCGGCGACCATCCGTGAGCGCGGAGATAGTTTGAGGCGCTTGCGACCGCATCGGGAAGCGCGAAGAGATCAACAACATCATCTCCGTTACCGTCTACCCCGTAAGCAAGGTACGAAGTGGGCCGAAACTGCGGGAATCCAAACGCGCCACGCCATGATCCGCGAAGTGCAAGAAATAGATCGATATTTCCACCCTGCATGATCTGGAGCAAGGCGGAAAGTTCGCGGAGTTCAGGATTGCGCTGAGTTGAATTTTCCGCAAGTCGGGCAGCGGTATAAAGCGTATTCGCCACCACATATTCGCCGGGCGCTTCACCAAAATCCGACTCTGTGCGAAGCAACGCTGCAATCACTCGTGATGGCACTCCGAATGGTTGCGCCACGCTGTCCAAAAACTCCCGGTATTGCGAAAGAAATTGCTTCCCGCGCGCAACAGAAGAATCTGTGAAAAGCCACGCGTACGGCGCTCGACGCTTCGCGGGGTTACTCCTCGCACGACGCGCTTCCGCGAATCGCGCCACCACATCGTCGTCAATTCCAAAACGAACGTCATTGAAAAGCGTGACGACCGTAAGTGAATCGCTCACCTTCGTAAGGAATGAGACGAACGCGGTATCTTCAGGTGCCCATACGCGCACCGCGAGATGTGAATTCCCCGCTTCGATCTTCTTTCGCTTTACATCGTGCTTCGTAGAATAGAACGCGCCGGCGAACGCGACGAGAAACATCAATGTGTGCACAAGATTCCGTCTCATGTATCCTCCTAATTGATGACTGTGAAATAATCCTCTTTATATGATAGGCGCTGGGACGATAAAGAAGAAGCGCCCCACAGATGGTGTAGGGCGCCGGTACGCAAGAGAGTAGCTCAACTTCCGAGGCATGCGAGTTTTTTTAACACAGTGTGGAGGTGACTTTTCTCGCATTCAATATCGCACCCACCCCCTCGAAGCAACCGGTTCGCGGCCGGCTCCGTGGAGATCGCGATTGCGAGCCCCTTCCCCTTCAGAAATCCGGATGCACTCACCTCTCTCATGAAATCAAGCGAGGAGAGTGCTCCTGGGATCTGACCGTCTACCGCAACAACATCGAGACGGCCTTTCAGCTCATAGAATATCGCGAGTCCGCTCGTGACGTTCAGTGCCGAGCGAAGGTCAATGGACTCCTCACATGACGCCCACGCGTGAAGCGCCTCCTGTAGGCTGACGTTGTCGTCAACTACAAGAACAAGAAGTTTTTTGTCGGTTTTCACAGTTTTCTCCGATATGTTCTGTCTTCAAGTAAAGCACAAAATTATGTATTTGTCAAATATGCGACGAATTTACTTGCTCCTCTCCTCACTTCGCGATAAAGTTATAAACGTTCCTTTCGCTCATTACTTGCCGCGGTATTTGCGCTTCGCGCTCATTCCGTGGCATCGTAATTCGAGAATGAACGTGTGCATTCATTCTACTCATTACTTGCCGCGGTAGCTCAATGGTAGAGCATTTCCCTGAAGAGGAAAGGGTTGTCAGTTCGATTCTGACCCGCGGCACTAAAACAATCCCCGACTAAGGTCGGGGATTGTTCGCGCAAACAGTTTTTTGAACTGTTGTAGCACAAATCATTCCGGCACCAATGTACCGACGAGGATAATGACCACTATGCCGAATACGATCATGAAGAAATGCAGGAATTCTTTCGGTGCGGCGTGGTGGCGAATCTCCGGCATAAGGTCGGAGACCGCAATGTAGATGAAGGAGCCTGCGGCAAGCCCGAGGAAATAACCGAGGTAAGCGTCAAAGAACGGGAGGAAAAAATAAGCGAGAATCGCGCCCACAGGAGTCGCGAGCGCGGTCAATACGTTCAACCACCACACCTTCGCGCGCGAATACCCGGCGTGGAGGAGCGCCCCGAAATCCCCTATTTCCTGCGGAACCTCGTGGAAAAATACCGCCACGGTTGTCGCGATACCCACCGGCATGCTGATGAAAAAACTCGCGGCAATCGCAATACCGTCCAGAAAATTGTGCACCGCATCACCAAACAATATTGAGCTTGAAAATGTGTGGTAATCGCACACCGCCCGGTCGTGGCAGTGGTACCACTTAAGGAATTTCTCGAAGAACAACATGATGAGGATTCCCACCACCACACTCCCATACGCCGCACCGGTGGGAAAAACCTCGTGCATCTCGGGAAGAAGGTCAAAGAATGCGGCTCCGAGAAGCGACCCCGCCGCAAAGCTCACGAGAAGGAGCGACATCTTCCGCGCCCACGCTTCGCGCCACAAAAGAAGCGCGCCCCCCGCAAGGGCCGCAATGCTACCAATAATACTCGCTCCGAGAATGGTTAAAAACATATTTTTGTCCCCTCGGTACTTTCGGCCGAGCATCCGCGCTCGGAAATATGCTCTTCGCATATTTCCTTGCTTGTCCCCTCGGTAGGAATCGAACCTACATCAAGGCCTTAGAAGAGCCCTGCACTATCCATTGTGCTACGAGGGGATAACGAAACGATAGAATGCCCTAGGCATTATATCGTTGAGCGATACCCTTGTATGTGCTCATACGAGGGGCAAGGCCAGCATGATTCAAATTTGATAGTAAGTGAAAAAGTGCGTAAGGTAAACAGATACGGGCCGTAAGCAATAGCTTCCGTCCCGGGCACTCGGATAAAATGATTCTCTAAATCATTTTGTTCCTCGTTACGGGCCGTAGTATACCGGCAGTACGCCTGCTTTGGGAGCAGGTAGACTGGGTTCGATTCCCAGCGGCCCGACAAAATGATTTTGTTCCTTCGCGGGGAATCGAACGGGAAAGGGGTCGGGAAACCGCAAAGGAAAGGTTTCCCGTGCCGGAAGTACTGAAACCGAAGGGTTTCAGAATGCGCGGGAACGCGCGCGTTGTTCGCTTCCCAGCGGCCCGACTGACAAACGAAGGTGAGGAAGTACTGAACACAGCGGCGCGAATGTACCCGACAATAAAGCAAAAAATTGATAGTTCGGCTTCGCTCACTATCAATCCTGAATATCTTTATTCAAGGATTGACACGTTTGTCTCGTGGAGTATGGTAAGTGAGGTTCCTCAAATCACTCATATCCCGCGGGAAGGAGGTAGATGCATATGACACAGCCGATACTAAGGTATGTGGGGTGTGTGGTTATAAAGCGTGAATAGCAACACAACTTGGTTAATTCACGATCCCACCACAACGCTTTTAGGGAGGTAGCATGAAACAAGGATTATTAGTTCCTTCACGAGAACCACGTATAGTACTGGTTCCCGAATCTTTCACGTTCTACCCCGTCACTTCGGCAGGTTTCCTTGAAGAGGACGCGCTCCGGTCATTCGAAGCGCAGCTCTCACAAAAGGAAGCCGAACTTTTGGAGGACATGGGGCACCAGGAAAAAGCGCTACAGTCTACAATGGAGGGTTACGGCGACGAGGGCGACCGCAGCATTGCGGTTATCAAGGACGACGCAGCGGCAATCCTCGCCAGCATCAAGCACGAGCTCCCAAAGGTGAGCGAGGCGCTTACAAAGGTCCGCAACGACCTCAAGGGACCTGGACGGAATCACTCGAGACCTCCGTACGGGAAATGCCTTGAGAAGGACTGCTCAAAGTTCATCGAGCGGGAGCGGTTAGATGCGACCCCAATCGCACCAACCTGCATCACCCACACGAACGGATGCGGCTGCGTGGGAAATGAAAGATCGCGCCGAAATTAGGCGCGACAAGTAGAAATGACGAGCGCGGGATTCAACCCCCCGCGCTTTTTTTTATCGGCGCAGGTCGGGAAACCGCGGGCGTGAGCCCGCGGATGAACGACCGCGCTTGAACTAGTGCACCCGGCGGGGCGCACCTTGCCGACACAACCGCCACGGTGCCGCTCGCGGAAAACCCCACGCCTGCCGGCAGGCAGGCGTGAGCGTGGAGAATCGACGGGCGGCCGGTTTTATTACTCGGAAGCGTCGAATATGCCTATCGCCTCGCGGAATGCTTTATTCAAAGTGTTGATGGATACCACCTTTGTATTCACTTCATCGAGCGCCGCGGCCGCGGCTGCGCGATTGGCTTCAATATTGAAACGGATTGCCCGCTCCAGTGCATCCAAAAACGCATCAACTTTTTGTGTATAGACGATGAACTCAGAAACGAGCGAAAGCTCTATCGCCACAGCTTCCGAACCTTCGCGCTGCTTCGTAACCGATGAAATTCCGGGGAGCGACTTGGCGAGTGCCTGAAGATGCTGGGTTAATTCAAATGCCTTCCCGTAGGCGGCCGCATTGGAGGCGCGCGCGTCGCTCATGAGCGTGAGCGCGCGGGGGGCATCTCCCCCGAGGTCGGAGAGATTCACCTCGGTCATTTTTTCACTTGTGAGCGTGGCAAGGTCCACAATATGCTGGCTTACCGCCGCAGCTCCCTGGCGCGCCCGTACAAATTCTTGAGGAAGACGCGTAGCCGCCATTCCTGCACCTATCATATATATAAGAAGGCCGGCTCCTATAAGAAGGAGCGCTGCCCGCGCTATGGTTTTCGGCAATTTTAGCCGCTCAGTGAAGGCCATTTGTTTTTACCCATCATATCCCACACTCGTTGACCCGCGCAAACGAACGAAGGTAGTATGATAACTGATGGAAGCGGGATTAGTTTAGTGG
>JAZDNP010000010.1:0-24022 GCA_043799565.1 Candidatus Brennerbacteria bacterium
TATGCATTATTGTGTCGTGAAGCCGACTAATTACCCGCCTTACCCGTGGCAGGTATTAGGCTCAGTCGCATATGCATCAATTTACCCGGTAGGCGAATATAACGCATATGTGACTGCCATTAATACAGCAGGCGTTGAAGGACCCGCATCAAACGTGGCCAGTAATGTTGTCGCCAAGGCGACACTCTTGAGTCCGATTGGAGCACAAGGTTCACTTACGCCAACGTTTCATTGGACCGTTCCCAGCGGCTTACCCTCCCTAAATTATCACGCGTTCTCATACAGCGGTCCGGGTGATTTATGGAATGGCTTTGTTGGTGCAAGCGCGGGAACTACGGATATGTCGGTAATATATGATGGACCGGCACTCGATCCTTCTAAAACATACTCTGCGCATGTTTATGGTGAGAAGGATGGTTACATAGTTATGGGAGATTCCAGTCCTACGTTTACGGTTTCTCGATAACGAGCTCTAACATCCTCCCGCCCGGGGAGCTAACAAAAATCACCAACAAATATTGGTGATTTTTGTATACCCGAGTTGGACGCGAGAACTTTTTAATTATATAATGAGGTTATGAAAAAATATCCGCTGGGTCTGTATGTAATTGGCGTTGTAATCGTTCTCGCACTTATAAATTATATTGCGTGGTTCGTGGGCGGAGAGGCAAGGTTAAAAAGTTTTGAACTACTCTCCGGCGGCTTTTTATTGGGGATGTTGGCAATGTATATAGCGGTGCATATATATCGGTGGAGGTGAGATTTTATTGCTTATGAGGAAACCAGACAAGCTCTAACGTCCTCTAACGTGTGGAGCTGAGTCTGGGAAATGTGCTCTCCTGTTGCTTTGTTATACTTTAGCTATGAATGAATATATTCAAGTTCTAAAAAAGTACTCCGTTTTCAACGGGAGAGCAGGGAGGAGAGAGTATTGGATGTTTTTCCTTATTAGCGTAGTAATCTCAATATTGCTTCCCATAGTGCTTCCAAGCGGAATCGATGTCGTAGTTCAATCCCTGTATGCTTTGGCCACGCTACTTCCGAGTATCAGCGTTGGGGTGCGGCGGCTGCACGACACCGAGCATAGCGGTGGGTGGATGTTCATCGGCTTGATTCCGATTGTCGGCACAATCATTCTCATTGTTTTCTTAGCGACAAAAGGACAACTCACCGAAAATCGTTATGGCCCCGCGCTTGGGTGACCACTGGGATATCGTGCCGAAAACAAAAAACGCCCTAGGTGGGCGTCTTTTGTCATCTCCGAAATCTACTTAGGAAAGGTGCGCTGATACGAGCTTGGTCATCTCAAACATGTTGACCACTGCTTTCCCGCCGAACACCTCCTTCAACTTTGCGTCGGCATTGATATTCCGCTTGTTCGCCGAGTCCTGTAAGCTCGGACCCTTTCTCAAACTACTTCCCTTTTTTCCACTCGCATCTTCGTACGCATCGCCCTTGATGTACATCCAAAGCTTCTTTACGACCTCCGAACGGGGCATGGGGCCCTCACCGATCACCGCCGCGAGCGCTGCGTCTATCTGCATCGGCTTCATGAACGCCGAATTAGCTTTTCCTGCCATAGGTTTGTCTATAAATGTATTGTGGGTGACCTTTAGACTATGGTAGCAAATGGAGGGGGGAGTAGCAAACCCCATTGACAAGAGGGGGAGCGGCGGGCATGGTGGTACGAGCGACGTTCAAATCACGGAACTTGCAACCAATGAGAAAGGAGGACGCCGTGCCTCTCTATCGCATCCCCCTCCTCCAAAGAGCCATACAACTCGACAATTCCTTCAGGAAGAAGGAAAAATGTATGGCGCTCGACGGAGTGGGTTTTTTCATTAGGTACTCCTCGGATGAAGAGCTTACCCCGGGGAACATCCGCTGCTATCTCGTCGGAATCGAGCACACACATTGCATCGTCGAGGCGGACTCGCGCATCGACGCTATCCTGAAATTCCTGCTCGAATGGGAAGGAGCGATGATCGGTGGCAATTCACCCGAGTCCAAAGCGCTACGCGTGGACCCTCGGGAACCCATCATGGAAATGCCGCCGTGCGCGCTGCTCCATCGGAACGTAGCTGACCGTTTTATCTGCGGAGAAGAGCGGAAGGATGGAAACGGGGAGTTCGGGATGTGTATGCTCGAACAGTACGACCCTCCCGATTTCCACTGCCCCATCGATGCGTTTTTCGCGCGTCGTGCACACGCGACCGCGTAGGTTCCGTTTCGAAGTATCAAAAGACCTGAGCATGCTCGGGTCTTGTTTTTCTCCGGGAGGACGAACTTCACGCTACCACCCGAAGAGCTTCCGGCAGGCGATTTGGACGACGGAGAAGACTCCCGCGTAGGCCCCGGCAAAAACGAGGACAGCGAGACCCGTGGCGGCGGTGGGGCTCACCCCCTCGACGCCGAGCGAGGCGAGAAGATTCGCAAAAAATTGTGGGCTCATCCCCACCGTGGCGGGAGCGGTAGCCACCGTAGTGGTGCTTTCTTCCTCGGTATCCGCGCTTGGCAAAGGTATGGGTTCCACAAGCGGCGGTGCGGAGGCTTTTGGAACCACAGGGAGAACAATTATTTCAATCGGAACCGTCGTGGTCGCTTCTTCGAGGGGAACCGTGGTGGTGGGGCTTGAGAGCGTGATGGAGCTTGACGCAACCTCGGGAAACAGCGCGCTGTTCCGGAATCGTACGTAGATGGTTTTCAAACCGTCTCCTGCGGAGAGCGTCCATGAACTCGTGGACATATATGGACGCCAATCAAATATGAGCGTCGATGAACTTTCGCTCACAAACATTTCGAGCGCATTCGCGGCGTAGATATCGAGCGTGACGAGAGTACTTGTGGTGCTCGTGGTGCCTCCGTTCATCACCACGTGAGGAGGAGGGAAAATGTATCCGAGTCCGCCGCCCGAAGGAGTCGGAGACGGGGGAGGAGGGGGTACTGAAGTGGCTCCCGATGTTAGGGCAATTGTTGATACGTCACCGCATATGCCGGCGACTTGGATGCCGAAATAGTACGTGGTGCCGGACGCAAGCCCCGCCACCTCCACGCTCTGCGTGGCGTCCGCGACCGGCGCGGGAACTCCCGCCACCTGCGGTGCAATACTGAAATTTGCATCTTCAAGCGGGGAGAGTGATTGCCGGACATCGAATCCAGTGGAAACTCCGCTTGGGGTGACCCATAAGAGAACGGCATTTGTGGTACCGAAAGAAGCGGTAAAGTTTGTGACCGGGCTCACCGCCGCACATGCGCCCCCGCCCCCACTCTGTGTCCCCGAAGTGGTCGCCGATGTAGTTACGAGCGGAGAATTTTCGCCCACGATGGACGAAAGTATTGCGCCGAAGTAGTAGGTAGTGCCGTTTGCAAGCCCCGTCACTTCCACGCTCTGTGTGGCGTCCGCGACCGGCGCGGGAACTCCCGCCACCTGCGGTGCGGCGCCAAAGTTTGCCTCATCGATTGGAGAGAGCGACTGGCGGATATCAAGACCCGTGAAGGTCCCGCTCGGGGTGACCCACGAGAGGGTGGCCTGCCCGGACCCGGTGGCAGACGCAGAAAATGAGGCAATCGGGGGAACAGCGGCCTTCGCCACCGGCGCTATGGACATGAGAAAAACGATAATGAGGGGTATTCCTTTCCGCATATTTGCGGGCTTACTTTAACAATAGAATTACTCTCGTGTCAACAAATAAAGACCCCCGACGAATTACATCGGGGGCACTGCTTGCCTATCAAGCGCTTGCACGCTATCGCGCAAGAACCATCTTTTTTGTCGCTACGGCACCGGCGACGATTCGGGAAAAGTAGACTCCGGTGGGGAGCCCCGAGGCGTCGAAGGTAACTTCGTGGTTACCAGCAACCATCTCGCGATCGACCAGCGTTGCGGCTTCCTTCCCCAGCACGTCGTATATCTTGAGCGTTACCCAACCGTCGTACGGTACACTGAATTGCACTTTCGTGCTCGGGTTGAACGGATTCGGAAAGTTACCGAGCGTAAGCGCAGTGGGTACCGTGCCTGCCGATATTTCCGCATCGCCGGAGTATGCGAATGTGCCGTCGCGATCAATCTGCTTCAGACGGTACACATAGCGGCCGTAAGAAACCTCGCGATCGGTGAACGCATAATCACGCGGACTGGTGGTCGTTCCGAAACCTTGGACGAATCCCACGGTATGCCACGCGAGGCCGCCGATTATGCGCCGCTCAATCTCAAACCCGTAGTTGTTCACTTCGGTTGCGGTGCGCCATGTGAGCACTACTGCCATACCGTCCATTGAAGTGGAAAACATGGTGAGCTGTACGGGCAGAGCGCCTCCATCATCAAGCGACACTGTGTCTCCTAAAGATGAGACCGTGCGGATGTCGTCGGCGAAGATTGTCCGCGTTCCGGAATCGCCCGGAACAAAGGTTAAGCTGAAGCGCAATCGCGAGAACGACGAGGTGCTCAACGCGAACGTGAACGCTCCCTCGGTCCATTCGGATGAGGGCCATACGTAGACCGTATACTGCGCCACGCGCGCGGTATCGCCTATCCCTCCGCGGTCCAAAATCGCCACCACCCGTGTTATGCCGTCCACCCACAAGGGGGACCGGAATTTTACGAGCAGTTTTGCGGGTATCGCTTGTTCGAGGTACGTTTTCCCCACGATGAGGTAAGGAACCGCGGTGGTTCCCGTTCCACTCGTGAAGGAAAAGCGATACCCCCACCCCGCCGTTCCGGTATCGGAAGCGGTCGAGTTTGCCGCCGATACGTTCCCACTCTCGAATATCGAGAACGGGCTTTGTGCCAGAGCATGCGATGCAAGGATGAACGTCGTAGCCGCCATCAGTAATGTTTTCACGACTATCTCCCAGTGGTTGTGGATGAATGGTGCTGGGTGAAGAATGCAATAATATTAAGCCATTGTCAATTAATGTCTCCTTCCATTTAGGCCTATTTGACGCGCCCCATACTTTTCCCTAGAACTAAGGAAGTTTTAATCCATTCACAACAATCGTATGGAGGGCACTATGCCACACGAAAGAAGCGTCGCGATGATGACGCGCGAGGTAATAGAAAAGAACCGTGGGAACGGGCAGAACGGGAAGGAGAAAATAATGAGCATGAAAGACATTCTCTCGCTCATGCTCAAGTTTCGCGGCCAGCAGCTCGTGCTCGATATCCCGATACGGCTCATTCGCAAGTTCCCAGACCAACCGAGGAAGAAATTTAAACCAGAATCGCTCGTTGGCCTTGCGGCAAGCATCAAAAAGATTGGGCAAAGAAAGATTGGAGCGGTTCGGCTGCTTCCGGAGAAAGACGGATTTGAGCTCATCGACGGGGAGCGGCGCTACCGTGCATGTGTGTTGGCGGGGAAGGAAACGTATCGCGCGGTGGTGGAACACGTGGAGTCCACGGCGGAGCAGTTCAGGATGTCGCTCGTCATGAATTTCCTTGATGAGAGGCACACACCTCTTGAAATCGCGAGCGCGCTCGATCGGATGATGACGGACTATCTGAAAGAAGGGAAAACCGAGAAAGACGCCATTCAGGAGATTATAGGTGTGCTCGGGAAATCCGTCACATGGGTTCGCCAAAATCTTGGACTCCTGAAACTTTGCCCGGAGGTTCGCGAGCTTGTGGAAGAGAAGGAAATTCCGTTCCAAGTTGGCGTAGCACTCACGAATCGAACGCCGGAGTTCCAGATCAAAATGGCGCGCAAGATACTTGACCGCGGCTTTGACCACAAGCGTGCGCTCGCGTTCATTCGTGCGCACGAAGTTGAAAGTTCATTCGTGCCGGGTGGAAGGCGGAGAACCTCAAATGACGATTATCGGCTTCTCAACCGGTTTCTCCGCCAGCTTCAACAGAACGCGGAGAATGTTCTCGGTATGAAGTACGAGAAGTTTGAGGGCATGTTCCGTAACCGCCCACTCAATGAACTTATGGAAACGATCCGCAGTATCGGCGACCGCGTGGACGAGCTGAAGCAATTGCAGGAGACGCTCATTGAAATACGCAACGAGAGGATCACTCCGCGCGTCGTTTCAACGTCCGCCAGGTAGCGGCCCATTTCGAAGAACACCGAAACATCGGTGTTCTTTATATTTGCGGGAGGGAGGGGGGTTGACCGAGCCCCCCCGAGTCGTGAAATTCTGGCTTGTCCACCGTTGACGGTACCCCTTGGGGAGGGATAAGGTGAACCCACGCTATTTAACAATCACTCATATCAGAAAGGTAGGTAAGAGGCATGGAAACCACTCATGTGCGCGCTCCGGTAACGCGGAGTACGGGAAGTAAAGGCGATGGAACGCGCGGACTCACATTTGAGCGACGCTTTTCAACGCCGAATGTTCACCCGTTCGACCAAATTGAATGGGAGAAACGCAACGCGGTTATCGTGAACAAGGAAGGTGTGGAAGTATTCCGCCAGGACGACGTGGAGATTCCTGAGCCGTGGTCCTTGACCGCGACGAATGTGGTCGTGTCCAAGTATTTCCACGGCCGGCTCGGCACTCCTGAGCGTGAAACAAGCGTGAAGCAACTCATCGAGCGTGTTGCGCGCGCGTATCAGCGGTGGGGTATTGAAGGCGGATATTTCGCGACCGATGAAGATGCCGAGGTCTTTTACATGGAGCTCGTGCATCTCTTGGTGAATCAGCACATGGCATTCAATTCGCCTGTATGGTTCAACGTCGGTGTGGAAGAGAAGCCGCAATGTTCCGCGTGCTTCATCAACTCCGTCGAGGATTCGATGGATTCTATCCTGAAACTTGCCCACACCGAAGGCATGCTCTTCAAGTGGGGTTCCGGTACCGGTTCCAATCTTTCTCCAATCCGTTCCTCGAAAGAGACACTGTCGCACGGTGGTACCGCATCTGGTCCGGTGAGCTTCATGCGGGGATACGATGCGTTCGCAGGCGTCATCAAGTCGGGCGGCAAAACACGTCGCGCGGCGAAGATGGTCATCCTGAACGACGATCACCCCGACATCGAGGAGTTCGTAATCTGCAAAGCGGACGAGGAGAAGAAGGCGTGGGCACTCATTGAGGCCGGCTACAATCGCGACTTCAATGTGCCCGGCGGCGCATATGATTCCGTGTTCTTCCAGAACGCGAACCATTCCGTCCGTGTGACCGATGAATTCATGAAGGCGGTCATTGAGGACAAGGAATGGTGGACGCATGCCATCATGAACGGGAGTCCGGTGAAAAAGCTTCGCGCGCGCGAACTGATGCAAAAAATCGCCGATGCGGCGTGGATATGCGGAGACCCCGGTCTCCAATTCCACACCACCATCAACGGTTGGCACACCTGTTCCGTGACGGCGCCCATCTACAGCTCAAATCCGTGCTCGGAATACATGTTTTTGGATGATACGGCCTGCAATTTGGCCTCGCTCAATCTCATGAAGTTCCGACGGGAAGACGGGTCGTTCGATGTGGAAAAATTCCGTGCTGCGGTCATTGTGACCATCACGGCGATGGAAATTTCGGTCGGCAACTCCTCGTATCCGACCCCGGCTATCACGCAGAATTCGTACGACTACCGTCCTCTCGGATTGGGGTATGCAAACCTCGGTGCGCTTTTGATGGCGCGGGGGTATGCGTATGACTCGGCCGAAGGACGCGCGCTCGCGGCGGCGATAACCTCGCTCATGTGCGGCGTGGCGTACGAACAATCGGCGCGCATTGCGGAAGCAATCGGTCCTTTCAAAGGATTCGAAGCGAACCGCGAGCCGATGCTTGACGTGATGATGAGGCATCATGCGGCAACACGGCGTCTGGCCGACGGAGATACTGATAAACCAGCCTTCCTTCGTAAAGTCATGGACACAGTGGGGAACGGGATTCCAAAGGATCTTTACGATGCTTCGGTCTCTGCGTGGGAGAATGTCGTGACGCTTTGTGCTCAATACGGCATTCGTAACGCGCAAGCTACGGTTCTCGCTCCTACGGGCACCATCGGTTTCATGATGGACTGCGATACCACGGGTGTTGAGCCCGATCTCGCGCTCGTGAAGTACAAAAAGATGGTCGGCGGTGGAGAGCTCAAACTTGTGAACACCACGGTTTCCGAAGCGCTCACGAAGCTTGGGTATGACGATGCGCAGCGGGAGGCGATCGAGGCGTACATGGATAAGAACGACACCATCGAAGGAGCGCCTCATCTGAAGGAGGAACATCTCTCTGTGTTCGACTGCGCGTTCAAGCCGGCGAAAGGGGAGCGCTCTATCCATTATATGGGACATATCCGGATGATGGGTGCGGTTCAACCATTTCTCTCGGGTGCCATCTCGAAGACGGTCAATATGCCGAACAAAGCGACGTCAGAGGACATTGAGAAGGCATACATGGAGGCGTGGAAGTTGGGGCTTAAAGCTATCGCAATCTATCGCGATGGATGTAAGAAGACCCAGCCGCTTTCCACGTCGCGTGACAGCGGGGGAAAGGTCATTCCGAAGCCCGTGCGACGACATCTTCCGGATGAACGGGAATCGCTCACACGTAAATTCTCGATTGCCGGTCACGAAGGTTACATCACGGTCGGTAAGTTCGAGGATGGTACTCTGGGCGAGGTGTTTGTCACGATGTCGAAGGTGGGCTCCACTATTCGGGGTCTCATGGACGTGCTGGGAATCCTAATCTCCTTGCTTCTCCAATACGGCATCCCACTCAAAGTGCTTGTCGACAAGATGAGCCATGTGCGGTTTGAGCCTGCGGGACTCACAAACAGCAAGGAAGTTCCGATGGCAAAATCGGTAGTGGACTTCCTTTTCAGGTGGTTGGGCATAAAGTTTCTCCCGCCCGAAGAACGACCTGAGCCGCTGCCCGATACTTCCACCAATGGGAATGGCGAGTCGCTGGACCTTGTTGTGGACGAAACCAAGGTGGCAAGCGTCCCGAAAGTTCCGCAGGAGCATGCCACCTTCCTGAATCAAGCCGACGCGCCTCCGTGTCCCGAATGCGGTGCAATTATGGTGCGTGGCGGTAGCTGCTATAAGTGTCAGGAATGTGGCGCTACATCCGGATGCTCCTAGTCGGTGGCCTTCAGCACCAGGCACCTCCTTCTGGAGGTGTGCTCGCCACCGCTCGCACATTTGGGTGTGCCAGCTTTACTACCACACCAGTAGTACGATTCATTCATTTCCCTCCAGGGGGCGACGTCCGTCGCCCCTTTTTATTTATCCACTTGTGTCGTATACCCCTACGGGGTATACTGGAACCATGGAACAAGGGAAATGGACCATACCCGCGGCGGTTGTGCTCTCGCTTATGCTTATCGGTCTTGCGTTCGTATACCGCGCGGGGGTTGAACCTGCGCGCGGGGTCGGTATTTCACAAAGCGATCTATTCCCTGCCGCGCTGGGTGAACTAGAGGGGAAGCTTATAGATGCAGGTGTTATTGATAGAATACGGTGGGAAAACGCACGGACAAAATTAAATCTTCTCTGGGCGTTCGGTCTTGCGAACGAAAACCCGATTTTGACTCAAGGTTCCATGATGGATCCACGTTATGGCGGCGCGGGGGACTTTGCGTCTACGGGAGGGTGGACTTTGGCGAAGGGGAGCGCGATGGACCACTATGCAATGCATCGGTTTGTGACGCTTACTGACGAGGAGCAGGATTTGGTGGAGCGTGTTTCAAAAAATATCTATCGCCCGTGTTGCGGCAATTCGGTTTATTTCCCCGACTGTAATCACGGGATGGCAATGCTGGGCTACCTTGAAATTCTCGCGGCGCAGGACACGAGTGAGGACGAAATGTATCGCGCGGCACTTGCGATGAATGAGGAATGGTTTCCCGACACGTATGACGCGATACGGCGCTATTTCGAAGCGCGCGGTGTTGTGTGGGCTGATGTGGACCCGAAGGTTGCACTCGGCGGAGATTTTTCAAGCGCGGAGGGCTATGCGCGCGTGCTTTCGGAGGTGGACCCCATCCCTTCGCGCGGTGGTGGAAGCTGCGGGGTGTAATATAAAATCATATGCATGAATCAGTAAAAAAGAGCGCGGTAAAACGTCTCCGCAGGGCGGCAGGGCAAATCGCGGGGCTTGAGCGCATGGTGGAAAAAGGGGAATACTGCGTCAAAATCATCCATCAATCGCTCGCCGTCAAAGCCGCGCTTTCAGCGTTCGAGGATGTGATACTGGAGAATCACCTCAAAACCCATGCGGTTTACCAAATGAGAAAAGGTGAGCATGCGAAAGCGGCCCGAGAGCTTGCGTCCATTTACAAGCTTTCTCGGCAGAAATAAAGGTCGGGCCAATCAATTTAAAACAATATGGAACTCAATAATAACAAATTCGCATTTTCCGCTGCCAGCGTCATGGGTATTTGGTACATTGTGTGCGCGTTCATCGTAGTGGTAGCTCCGGAGGTCGGGAGCACTCTTTTTAGCTGGATGGTGCATCTCGTAAATCTCGAAGTGGCTACCATCACGTGGGGCACGTTCTTCGCCGGTTTTGCAGAGGTCGTCATTCTCTCATACCTCACCGGGTGGGTTTTTGCGTGGATCCACAATCGGTCGGTAAGAAATTAGGTAAAGGTATGGAACATTCTCATTCCCCAACGCCCAACACGGCGGCAAATGCACCGCGCTATATCTGTCCTATGCACCCGTCGGTCCAGGAATCCCAGCCGGGGCGGTGTCCCGAGTGTGGGATGAATTTGGTTCTGGAGAAGAGAAAAAAGGAAGACCACACCAATCACGCGGCCCACGAAGGTGCTCTCGATAAACACGCAGGGCACCACACCGAGGATTTTCTGAAGAAGTTTGCTATTAGCGCGGTCCTTACGGTGCCGGTCGTGTTGCTTTCGGACATAGGAGAAACCGTGTTCGGCATCACGCTCTCCGTGTTCCCCGGTGCCCCCTACCTTACATTCGCACTCGCGTCGCTCGTTTTTTTCTACGGTGGATGGATATTCCTTGCGAGCGCATGGCGCGAGCTCCGCGCGCGGCTTCCCGGCATGATGACGTTGATCGCACTCGCGACCTCCGCGGCGTATCTTTGGAGCGTCTACGTGCTCATTTCAGGCCTCGGCATGCCACTGTGGTGGGAACTTACCACGCTTATCACCGTGATGCTTCTCGGCCACTGGCTTGAGATGCGTGCGGTGAAAGGTGCATCCGCCGCGCTCAAGGAACTCTCCAAACTTCTCCCCGACGTCGCCGAAGTGGCGAGCGGGGATGTATATACAAAGCTGGTGCCCCTAAGCGAGGTCCGCGAGGGCGACGTGGTGGTGGTGCGCCCTGGGGGACGCATTCCTGCGGACGGAGTGGTGGTTGAGGGTCGTGCGGAGGTGGATGAATCGATGGTGACAGGAGAATCTGCGCCGGTCATGAAAGACATAGGCGGAGAGGTCATTGGGGGCACGGTGAACGGCGATGGCATGCTTAAAGTGAGGGTCGCAAAAGTGGGCGACCATACGTTTCTTGCCGGCATTATGCGCCTCGTGCGCGAAGCGGAGGCGTCAAAGTCGCGTCTCCAACTTCTTTCCGACCGTGCGGCGATGTATCTCACGTACGTGGCGGTAAGCGTAGGTGTGACGACGCTCATTACATGGCTTGCGTATGGCGCTCCTACGGAATTTGCGGTGGAACGATTAGTTGCCGTACTTGTCATTGCATGTCCCCACGCTTTGGGTCTTGCGGTGCCGCTTGTGGCATCGCTTTCCACTACACTTGCCGCACGCCACGGATTTTTTATAAAGCGCCGTCTTGCGCTGGAAGTGGCGCGCGAGGTGAATATCGTGCTCTTTGATAAAACAGGCACACTCACCAAAGGCGAGTACGGCATTACCGACATTTGGCCGGTCGGGGTGAAGAGTGAAGGCGAACTCCTCACCATCGCGGCGGCGGTGGATGCGCATTCCGAACACTTCATCTCGCGCGCGATAGTGGAAGAGATAAAAAATAGGAAACTCCCCGTACCTCCCTCGACAGACTTCGTGCGCATTCCCGGAAAGGGAGTGAAAGGAACGGTGAACGGTACCACGGTGTACGTGGGGGGCGAGCATATTCTTGAAGAGGCGCGGGCCCATATTTCCGATGAACTTTTAAAGCGTGTTGCGGAAGAGGGGGAAAAAGGGAAGACAGTTATCTACGTCATTCGTGGAAACGAGATCTTGGGCGCTTTTGCGTTCGCAGACATCATCCGCGAGGAATCGAGGGAAGCGATACGTACGCTCCGCGCGGAAGGTATAGAAGTGGCGATGCTTACCGGCGATACGGAAGCGGTCGCGGCGTGGGTGGCGCGTGAACTCGGTATTGATAAGGTATTTGCAAGGGTGCTTCCCGCCGAAAAGTCAGAAAAGGTGAAGCTCCTCCAGCGCGAAGGGAAGAAGGTGGCGATGGTGGGTGACGGGGTGAATGATGCGCCCGCCCTCACACAGGCCGACCTTGGCATCGCGATTGGTGCAGGGACGAACATTGCGGTGGAATCCGCCGGCATCATTCTTATGCGAAACGATCCGCGTGATATTCCGAAGATTATCGCGCTCTCGCGCGCGACCTACCGGAAAATGATCCAAAATCTTTGGTGGGCAACTGGTTATAACCTCGCGGCCCTTCCGCTTGCCGCGGGAGTTTTGGCGGGGCAAGGATTCATTCTTCCTCCTGCCGTGGCGGCGGTCTTTATGTCGCTCTCCACGGTCATCGTGGCGGTGAATGCGTTCCTCTTGCGGCGCGTGCGTCTCGGAGTACCCCGATAGAAGCGTGCCGCTTCTCACGGGGCAAGTAATTTCAACGTTGTAAGTTTTCAATCCAGCGGTTATAGTTATTCCAATATATGTTCGCCCATCTTGAATTTTGGGTATTCGTTATTGCGGGACTCCTGCTCGCATACCTCGGGTACACCGCGTTCGTAAGCTAGGGCTAAACTCGCTCACGAGTCGCCCGAATAATTGCTCCGGCAATTGTTCTAGGGTTATACTGTGCTTATGCAGCATCAAGTGCATCCGCATGTGCACCCTCATCGTGCGTCAAAGAAGTGGTTTTGGATCTCGCTTATCGTCGTAGTACTTCTCGGGGCGGGTTTTATATTTGCATTCGGGGGTGGAGAAGTACGCCCGGAGGAGATTACGGTCACACACTCTATAGTGGTGGAGACCATCTCGGTCACGGGACGTGTAAGGCCCGCGTCCAGCGTGGACCTTGCATTTGAACGGAGCGGGAAGATAAGCCGTGTGCTCGCGAAGGTGGGCGACCGTGTAGCCGCCCGCACTCCGCTTTTGGAACTTGACGCGAGTGCACTCAGAGCTAATCTTCGCGAGGCGGAAGCGCAGGTAGCAACAGAACGGGCAAATCTTGAAGAGTTTCGCCGTGGTGCGCGGCCGGAGGAGATCTCGGTGAAAGAAGCGGAGCTCGCGAAAGCCGAACAGGATCTTGCAAACTATTACACCGCCGCACTCGTAATCGTGGAAGATGCATACGCGAAGGCAGACGATGCGGTACGAGTGAGGACTGACGCACTTTTTACGAACGCCGAGAGCGACTCGCCCTCCCTCACCTTCAACTTGTCGGACTCGCAAACGCAGAGCGATGTTGTTGGTTTGCGCCGCCGCGCGGGACTCGCACTTACCTCATGGAACGATATACTCCGTACGGTTCGCGCCTCCACCACGCCAGCCACGGTCTTCGCGCTCCTAGGAACCTCAGGGATACATCTTGCCACCGTGCGTGACTTTCTTGCGCGCGCTATTGATACGGTGAATTTTTCGGTAGGACTTTCCTCTGCAACGGCGGACGCATATAAAACGGATATCAGCGTGGGGCGCGCGAACGTGGCAGCCGCAACAACTGCGGTCTCCAGCGCCTCTCAAAATCTTGCCGCACAGGCGTTTGTAGTCGCGAAGACACGCTCAGAACTTACGCTTATCAAGGCGGGTACCGCCGTGGATGTGCTCCATGCACAGGAAGCTAAAGTATTGCAGGTGGAAGCACGCCGCGATGCGGCCACAGCCGAGCTTTCAAAAACGGTTATCATGGCACCTTTTGCTGGCCTAGTGACAAAACAAGATGCGGCGGAAGGAGAGATCGTCGCTGCGAATACGGAGCTTGTTTCGCTCATAGCCGAAAAGTCGCTGGAAATCGAGGCTTACATTCCGGAGGTGGATGTGGGGAAGGTGGATACAGGAGATATCGCAATGGTCACCTTTGACTCGTTCGGGTCCGGCGAAGTTTTCGCCGTGCGGGTGGCACGCATTGAACCGGCCGAAACGGTAGTGGAAGGGGTTGCAACCTACAAAACCATTTTTCATTTTATTGATGCCGATGGGAATGTTCAGGAACGCGTGAAGTCTGGCATGACCGCGAATGTGGAAATAGAGACGGAGCGCAAAGAGAATGTGCTCACGGTGCCGTATCGTTCGCTCCGCGGAAAGAATGGGGGATGGGTGGCATACTTTCTGAACGCGGACGGAGAGAGCGTGGAACGATCGGTAACGATAGGACTCCGCGGTACCAACGGTACCGTGGAGATTATAGAAGGGCTCATGGAGAATGAGCGCGTGATCGCCACGCCACCGCGCGAGTAATATTATGCTGCTCATTGAAGCGCGGGAGCTTTCCAAAACCTACGTAGACGACGAAGTGGTCACACCCGCGCTCCAGGGAGTTTCACTTGATATTAAAAAGGGAGAGTTTGTCGCCATTATGGGTCCTTCAGGCTCGGGTAAGTCCACGCTTCTCCACATTTTGGGATTCTTAGACCGTCCGAGCGGAGGCACCTATCGTTTTGACGGACGGAGCATTGACGAACATAGCGACCGCGAACTTGCCGAAGTGCGGAACAAGAAGATGGGATTCGTGTTCCAGACCTTCAATCTCCTCCCGCGCACGACCACGTTGGAGAACGTGAAGCTCCCGCTTCTCTATTCCGATATCCCGGAGAAGAAATGGAATCATTTGGCGGAAGAGGCGGTAGAAGCGGTGGGACTTACACACCGCATCCACCACGAATCCTCCAAACTTTCAGGAGGGGAACGCCAGCGCGTGGCGATCGCGCGCGCGCTCGTGCTTACGCCCGAGATTATATTTGCGGACGAACCGACCGGGAACCTTGATTCTAAATCGGGGCAAGCCATCATGAGCATTTTGGAACAGTTGAACCGGGCACGAGGGCACACCATCGTGCTTATTACCCATGAGACCTATACCGCGGAACAGGCGGAGCGCATTATCCACCTTATGGACGGGGAGCTTGTAAAGGACGAAAAGGTCCATGCGCGGCGTACGAGCGCGCACTTCGTAAAATGATATTTCCCCGCGCACTCACCACCGCCTGGAAGGGTTTGAATACCCACCGCACCCGTTCTGCGCTCACCATGCTTGGTATTGTGATCGGTGTGACGGCCATTATCCTCATCGTTTCATTAGGAGAAGGTGCACAGGCGCTTATTTTGGGCGAAGTACAAAGTATTGGCGCAAAGACCATTGCGGTGGTGCCGGGCCGCGAACCGAAAGGGCCTTCCGACTTCTTAAGCACATTTACGGATTCCCTGAAGGAGAAGGACATTGATGCGCTCTCGCGCACCACGAATGTGCCGCACCTTTCCAAAATCATGCCGATCGTCTTCGGGAGTCAGAGCGCGTCCCACGGCGGTGAAACCTACCGGCCGACCATCTATGGCGTGACGCCACTTTTTGCAGACATTTATGATATCTACCCCGAGGAAGGCCGCATTTTCAACGACGACGAGGTGGAGGGGTATGCGGACGTGGCGGTCATTGGGAGTAAAGTGGCGGAGGAACTCTTCGGCAACGAAGAGGCGCTTGGAAAGCGCATTAGAATAAAAGAGAAAAGCTTCCGCATCATCGGGGTCCTGGGCGTCGCGGGCCAGTCGCTCTTTTTGAACTTTGATACCGCGGCCATCGTGCCTTACACCACCGCCCAGCAATACATCTTCGGTATTAAATATTTCCACCGTATCGTGGTAGAAGCGGATGCGGAGGCGAACGTGGACGCGACGATAGAGGACGTGAAGACCACGCTCCGTTCTTCCCACGGTATTGACGACCCAGAGAAGGACGACTTTTTCCTTGAAACGCAGGCGGATGCGATGGAAACCGTAGGAACCATCACGAATGTACTTACACTCTTTCTCGCCGCCGTAGCCGCAATTTCCTTGGTGGTGGGCGGCGTCGGCATCATGAACATCATGCTGGTCTCCGTGACCGAGCGGACACGCGAGATTGGCTTGCGGAAAGCGGTGGGCGCGAAGGACTCTGACATCATGCTCCAATTTCTCCTTGAAGCCGTGATATTGACCGTGCTCGGCGGCATTATCGGTATCCTGCTCGGTGCGCTTTTCTCGCTTCTCATTTCGTTCGTGTTGGGACGCACGCTCGCCGTGAACTGGGAATTCGTGTTCCCGTTCGGTGCGGCGGCTTTAGGTATCGCGGTTGCGGCCGCAGTGGGATTGATCTTCGGCCTCTATCCTGCGCGTGTGGCGTCAAAAAAGAGCCCGATAGAGGCACTTCGGTACGAATAACATGATATCCATAGACGATTTTAAGAAGATTGAGCTTAAAGCGGGGAAGATACTTTCTGCGGAACGTGCAGAGGGGTCGGAGAAGCTTATTAAGCTCTCGGTGGATTTGGGAGAGGAACAACCACGTCAGATACTTGCAGGAATCGCGCTTTCCTACGCGCTGGATACGTTAGTAGGGAAACAGATTGCGGTTGTGGCAAACCTTGAACCGCGCCAGTTGATGGGAATGGAAAGCCAAGGAATGCTTCTTGCGGCGGAGGGGGAGGGCGGCCCGGTGCTTCTTATGCCGGACAAGGACGTTACACCGGGCGCAAAAATTCGTTAATATAGATGTATATGGAAAACATACAAAAGCCGAAAAGTGCACCACGTGACGTATTTCTCCACCTCCTCTCCATCGTCACGCTCTATGCGTCTGCGACCGCATTCCTTACGCTTTCATTCCAATTGATTAACCTATGGTTCCCCGACATTCTGGATATGAGCGGTTACTACGCGTATGCAGGCGCACGGAGCGCCATTCGGTGGTCGCTCGCATCTCTCGTGGTCATCTTTCCTGTTTATTTTGGAACCGCGAGATTTTTAAGGAAAGAATATGAAGAGGAACCGGAGAAACGTGAGCTGCGCGTACGGAAATGGCTCATCTCATTCACGCTTTTTGTTGTTGCACTCGCTTTGATAGGGGACCTCGTGTCGCTTCTTTCTCATTTCCTTGAGGGTGAGCTTACCGCGCGATTCG
This sequence comes from Candidatus Brennerbacteria bacterium, assembly GCA_043799565.1. Taxonomy (GTDB): domain Bacteria; phylum Patescibacteriota; class Minisyncoccia; order UBA6257; family GWB1-50-10; genus DYGI01. Next base: position 17,214 of record JAZDNP010000010.1, read on the forward strand.
TGCTCAAGATTCTTGTGGTGGCGTTTGTGGCTGGTGCCGTCGGTGCATATTACCTCTGGATACTGAAAAGCCGCCCCGTCACGCGCAATGCAAAAGCTGTCGCTTCAGCCATTCTCCTTGTGGTTCTCGCGGGCGTAATTTCCGGTTTTTTCTACGCTGGAAGCCCCGCGGAGGAACGCGTCCGGCGCATTGATATGCAGCGCGTGAACGATCTTCAAATGATACAAAGCGAAGTGGTGAGCTACTGGCAGGCAAAAGAAAAACTTCCCGAGAATTTTGAGGCGATTGTAGATGTAAATGACGTTCGTGGGGTGGTGATGCCGCGTGATCCGGAGACTGGAGAAGCGTACGAATACCGCGTCAAAGGTCCGCTTTCTTTCGAACTATGTGCCATGTTCGCGCGAAAAAGTGAGTACGGTATTTCCACGGAAGTAACGACGCTTGCGCGGAAACCTTACTACGATTTCGCGGAGAATTGGGACCACGATGCGGGGAGGTACTGTTTTTTGCGTACCATTGACCCCGACATCTACCGTCCGCTCCCTCGGTGAGGTAGGATGTGGGCGTGTTCAAATTAGAATCAAAATTCAAGCCGGCGGGAGATCAACCGAAGGCGATTCGCGAACTGACCGATGGCCTTGAAAAAGGACACCGGTACCAAACGCTCCTTGGCGTTACGGGATCGGGAAAGACGTTTACCGCTGCGCATGTGATCGCAAATGCGGGGAAGCCCGCGCTCGTCATTGCGCACAACAAAACGCTTGCCGCGCAACTTACGAACGAATTTCGCGAGTTATTCCCGAAGAACTCCGTACACTATTTCGTTTCGTACTACGATTACTATCAGCCGGAGGCGTACATGCCGACCACCGACACCTATATCGGCAAGGAGGCGATGATCAACGATGAGATAGACAAGCTACGCCATGCGGCGACTTCGGCGCTTCTCACACGGAGCGACGTGATCGTGGTGGCTTCGGTTTCATGCATTTACGGCCTCGGCGCGCCCGACGTGTACCGCGAAAATATTTTTCATCTCAAAAAAGGCGCGCCGATAGACCGCGTAACCTTCACGCGGAAACTGGTGGAACTGCATTACACGCGAACCACCGCCGATTTGAAGCGCGGCACGTTCCGTATCCGCGGTGACCAGTGGGAGATAATGCCGCCGGACCGCGAACTTATCTACGCCCTGGAGGTGAAAGCCGGAACTATCCAAAAAGTTTATGAGGTTGATCCGGTACGCGGGTCCGTGCCCGGCGAGACCGAAGAAGTGCCGGAGGTGGTCATCGCGCCCGCGAAACATTTCATAACACCCAAAGAAGAGCGCGAGCGTGCTATCAAAGCAATAAAAGCGGAGCTGAAAGCACAACTCGCGAAGTTCGAGAAAGAAGGGAAACTTTTGGAAGCGGAGCGGCTTGAACGGCGCACGAAGTTTGATCTCGCGATGATACGCGAGGTGGGATACTGCAATGGCATCGAGAACTACTCGCGCCACCTTTCGGGGCGTGCCGAGGGTGCCCCGCCGGATACGCTTTTGGATTATTTTCCCCGCCAAAAGGCCAATGGCCATTTAGGCGGGCAGGCCGACTTCATCACGATAATAGATGAATCCCACGTTACCGTGCCGCAGATTGCGGGGATGCATGAAGGCGATGCATCCCGCAAGAAGACGCTCATCGAGTACGGATTTCGGCTTCCTTCGGCCGCCGACAACCGCCCACTCACTTTTGCGGAATTCGAAAAACGCGTGGGGCAGATTATTTTCACCTCTGCGACCCCCGGACCTTTTGAGAAAAAAGTGAGCACGAAGACGGTGGAACAAATCATCCGCCCCACCGGACTTGTGGACCCGAAAGTTACGCTTCTCCCCGCGCGTGGACAGGTTGCCGACCTTATCCCCCGCATAGAGGAGCGGGCAAAGGCAAAAGAGCGGGTGCTTGTCACGACACTTACAAAAAAGATGGCCGAGGATCTCGCCGGCTATCTTGAAGAAAAAAAGATGAACCCCGTTCGAAGTAGCCGCGCCAGCGGTCCCCGAGGGACTCGCGGCTCCGTCGCGAGCGCGACTTCGAACGGGGTGAAGGTTGCTTACCTCCATAGCGATGTGAAGACAATGGACCGTATTCGCATCCTCACCAATTTGCGGAAAGGTGTGTTTGACGTGCTGGTCGGCGTGAACCTTCTCCGTGAAGGGCTGGATCTTCCCGAGGTTTCACTCGTCGCCATTTTGGACGCCGACAAAGAAGGATTCTTGCGGAGCGAGACCTCGCTCGTACAGACCATAGGACGTGCCGCGCGGCCCGGCCGCGGAGAGGTACTTCTGTACGCCGACCTTATGACCGGCTCCATTACCCGTGCGGTACGGGAAACCGAGCGGCGGCGGAAGCTCCAGCTCGCCTATAACACCAAGCATGGTATTACACCGACATCCATACAACGGGAAATCAAGGATATACTTCCTGTCGACGTCGAGAAGATATTAAAACTTGAGGCAAAGCCGGTGCCGCGTTCCGCACGCGCCCGCGAAGCGCTTATAAAAGAAAAAGAGGTCGCAATGAAAGACGCCGCGGGAGAACTCAACTTTGAGCTTGCGGCAATATTGCGGGACGAGCTTAAACTTTTAAAAAGAAAGTAGGAGCCTAATGAGGCTTAATATGTTTGCGAAGAAGGCTAAGACTCGGGGCTAGCTAAGGGGACAGCCTGATGAGCGGGCATATTAAGCTTGCGCTCTTTAGCCGACGAGCGTATCCTCGCCTCATACCCCCTAAGGACTCCAACCTCGGGGCATTTCTTGTATGCACGATAAAATAGTCATTAAAGGTGCGAGGGAGCACAATTTAAAGAACATTTCGCTCACGATACCGCGGGGAAAGCTTGTCGTGTTTACCGGACTCTCGGGGTCGGGGAAGTCCTCGCTCGTCTTTGACACCATCTTCGCCGAGGGCCAGCGGCGCTACATTGAGTCGCTCTCGGCCTACGCGCGGCAGTTCCTCGGCCGCTTCGACAAGCCCGATGTGGACGAGATAGAGGGGCTTAGTCCTGCGATCGCGATAGACCAGAAAAGCCACAGCGCGAACCCGCGCTCCACCGTAGCGACCATCACGGAAATGTACGACTATCTCCGGGTGCTCTTCGCGCGGGCGGGAACACCTTATTGCCCCACATGCGGAAGGGAGATAAAGAAACTTACGAACGAAGAGATAGTGGATGTGGTCATTCAGCTTGCGAAGGAAAACACGTCCGACAAAAACATTGTCATCCTCGCTCCTGTGGTGCGGGGGCGGAAAGGGGAATACTACCAGCTTCTCTACGATTTTTTGAACGCCGGTTTTTCCGAGGTGCGCGTGGACGGGGTTTTAATGTCGCTTCGGGAGCGGATAGAAATTTCGCGCTACAAAGTGCATACCATCGAGCTTTTGGTGGACCGCATTCCGGCGAAGATGGATTTTTCGGACAAGGATAATCGTTTGCGGCTTTCGGAGGCGGTAGAAACGGCGCTGAAATACGGAGGCCATGTGGTTACGGTGGTAACCGACAAAGAAACCTCGCTCTCCGCGCAGTTTACCTGTCCGCACGACGGCTTCTCGTTTCCCGAGATAGAACCGCGCCTATTTTCTTTCAACAGTCCGTTCGGGGCATGCGAGGCGTGCAATGGTTTGGGAACAGAGTCGCTTTTTTCCGAGCGTGTATGTCCGGTATGCGAAGGACGACGGCTCCGCACCGAAGCGTTGAACGTGCTTCTCGGGGGGAAAAATATCGCGCAGGTAGTGGCATCCGCAGTGGAAGACGCGGGAAAATTCTTCAAATCGCTGGAAACGGAAAAAGATTCCATTCAAGAGATCATTAAAGCTCCGCTACGGGAGATACGGAGCCGCCTCAGATTTCTCTCCGACGTCGGGTTGGAATATCTCACACTTGACCGGAAGGCAGGTACGCTCTCGGGCGGCGAGGCGCAGAGGATACGACTTGCGTCCCAAATCGGTTCGCGCCTCACAGGCACTTTATATGTGCTGGATGAGCCCACCATAGGGCTTCATCAAAGAGACAACGCAAAACTTCTTGCAACGCTTTTGGAACTGCGTGACCTCGGGAACTCGGTTCTTGTGGTTGAGCATGACGAGGAAACCATTCGCACCGCCGACCACTTGGTAGACATCGGTCCCGCGGCGGGCATACATGGCGGAGAGGTGGTGGCGGAAGGGCCCATGCCCGCGCTTTTAAAGAACGAGAAAATCCATTCGCCCACACTGGATTATCTCCGGGGGAAACGCTTCATTGAGGTGCCGAAGACGCGTCTCCGCGTGACGAAGGACCACGACTTTCTTAAAATCCAACGCGCGACCGCAAACAACCTGAAGAATATCAACGTGGATATCCCGCTCCGTAGGTTTGTAGCGATTACGGGCGTTTCGGGTTCGGGGAAGTCCACGCTTGTATATGACGTGCTCTATAAAGCGCTTGCGAACAGATGGAACGGCGCCGCATACAAGATGGGCGCGCACGAGAAGATGACTGGCACGGAATATCTGAACCGAGTGGTGAACGTCGACCAATCTCCGATTGGGAGAACACCGCGCTCCAACCCCGCGACCTACGTAGGTGCGTGGACCCACATTCGCGACCTTTTCACCGCGACGGAAGATGCGCGCGTGCGCGGGTATCGTCCCGGACGTTTTTCCTTCAATGTGAAAGGAGGGCGGTGCGAGAACTGTGAAGGGCACGGGCTTATTGCAATCGAGATGCATTTCTTACCGACGGTCTACGTGTCGTGCGATGTCTGCAAGGGAAAACGTTTTGATCGTGAGACCTTGGAGGTGGAATATAAGGCCAAGAATATCTATGAGGTGCTCCAAATGACGGTGGAAGAGGCGGTAGGATTTTTTGACGACATTCCATGGCTCTACGACCGGCTGAAAATCTTGGAGGAGGTGGGGCTTGGGTACATCACGCTTGGTCAGTCGGCAACGACACTTTCAGGCGGTGAGGCGCAGCGTGTAAAACTGGGCGCGGAACTCGGCAAGCGCGATACGCGCAAATCGCTCTATCTTTTGGACGAACCGACGACAGGACTCCACTTTGCGGACGTGGATCAATTACTGAAAGTCCTTCACCGTTTGGTGGAGCGCGGGAACACCGTGGTGGTGATTGAGCACAACTTGGACGTCATCAAAACCGCGGACTGGGTGATTGACCTCGGACCCGAGGGAGGGGAGCGGGGCGGGGAGATAGTGGCAGTGGGAACGCCGGAAGATATCGCGAAGAAAGGGAGGAGTTTTACAGGACAATACCTTAAAAAGGTATTGTAGAGTTTTATGCCGATTTTGTTCCCGACGTAAGTCGGGATGACAAAATCGTGCATCCACGATTTCATGAATACGCGAAGCGTATGTGAAATCGGGACCGGGCAGTACCTCAAAAAAGTGCTCTGATCGCTGGTTGCACGAGGTGTCTTCACTTTTATCCCACGTGGGATAAAAGTGAAGATATTACTTTTTAGACGGTGCGTGTGAAAATCGCCGCACACGGACGCAGGTAGCGTGCCTTACACTAGATTTGACAAAGTTTTAGAATCGTTATATTTTATTGCCAGATTATCCAACCTATTTCACAGGTTATTTCACAACACTATACAAGGAGAAACCCATGGAAGAATCCAGAAACCCGGTTGCGGAAGAGCAGCTGGTGTATCGTACCCCGTTCGTCGTAGTTGCAAACGCGGCTCTCGCGATGGAGCGGGTGCGCGTGGGCGCCGAGGTGCGCCTCGCGCATCTCATGAAGCGCGGTGAGTCGTGCGCGGACACCGAAGAACTTCTTCGGCGGTCGTGGGAGATCGAGCAATGGGCCGATAAACGGCTCAATAAGCTTCTTCGCGATCACCCCGCCTACGCGTGGCTCAAAAAAATCAAGGGAGCGGCGGGAGGCGAGGTAATCGGGAAAGTGCTCGGGAATATCGAGAACTTTGGAAGGTTCTACGACCTCGACGACCCGATGCTGCCGAAAGAAATATACCGCGACCCCGTCACCATCACCGTGGAGCCGAAGAACGGCACAGAAGCAGTGATGCAGACGGTGGTGTGGGTGGAGGCGATCGAGCGCTTCACCACACCTTCCAAACTCCGGAAATATTCAGGACTCATGCCGGGGTTGAGGCGCGAAGCGGGGAAGAAACTCCCGTTCAATATGGAGCTCAAGACCATGCTCTGGCGCCTCGGCAACGTCTTCCTGCGTCAGCAGAACAAGTACCATGAGTTCTACACGAACTACAAAGCGTACTTGGTGCGGCGGTTCGAGAAGGACGGTATCCGTGTGATTCCTACGCCGAAGGGTCGCTTGTGCCAAAGCTGCGGGAAGGAAAGCACTGCGAAAGCAGCGCGATACTGCCCGGAGTGCGGCGGACCGCTCTCACTAAAGCGGGAACCGGAGGGCGTGCGGTACGAGATGCACGTGCACCTCATGGCGCAGCGGCGGATGCTTCAGCTTTTCTTGGACCACCTCTGGGTGGTCTGGAGGGAAGCGAATGGACTTTCGATCCGCGAGCCGTACCCTATCGAGTATGGCGGCCATACGACCGTTATCTCGCCGTGGGATATGGCGGACAAGGATTAGGCGAGGCTTCCCGAAGCCAGTGAAATAGAGAAATCCAATCAGCACGAGCGAGCCAGGCAAGTCGAGAAATCCATATGAGACGAGCGAGCCTAGCCGAAAGAGAAATCCGCGGTAGATGAGCGAGCCGAGAGTACGGAGAAAACCGAACATTTCGAGCGAGCCGCGCTAGAAGAGGAATCCTTTGGTCGGAAGCGAGCCAA
>JAZDNP010000001.1:0-27605 GCA_043799565.1 Candidatus Brennerbacteria bacterium
TCCCCTTTGCCGCGAGGTGAAGGGGCGCAGCGAAAGTTTCTTTGGCGACTGTTTACCAAAAACACAGCTCCCTGCGAAGTCGTAAGACGATGTATAGGGGGTGACGCCTGACCAATGCGAGAAGGTTAACGATGGGGGTGGTAGGCCGCAAGGTTTATTGCTCACTGTCCGAAGCCCTCGTCAATGTCCGCGGTAACTATAACCGTGTTAAAGTAGCGCAATTCCTTTCCGGGTAAGTTCCGGAGCGCATGAAAGGCGTAACGATCAAAGAACTGTCTCAACGAAGAGCCCGATGAAAGTGCGATTCCCGTGAAGACGCGGGGTACTGGCAACTAGACGAAAAGACCCCGGAAGCTTTACTGTAGCTTGGTATTGAGGTTAGTGGTTGTATACGTAGCGTAGTGGGGAGCCTTTGAAGCGCCGCTTTCGGGTGGTGTGGAGGCAACAATGAAACACCCATTTTACAATTGCTAGCGTCTCACCGGTGCGGAAAAACCGTATCGGGACAGTGCCTGGTGGGCAGTTTTTCTGGGGCGGAACCCTCCCAAAATGTAACGGAGGGGCCTATTAAGGTCAGCTTGGCGCGGATGGACATCGCGCCCGACGTGCAAACGCATAAGCTGGCTTGACTGCAAGGCCGACAAGCCGCGCAGGCGCGAAAGCGGAGGTTAGCGACCCGACACTCCTTCATAGGAAGGGTGGAGATAACGGATAAAAGTTACTCCGGGGATAACAGGCTGGTTTCGTCCGAGAGTCCTTATCGACGACGAAGCTCGGCACCTCGATGTCGGCTCACCACATCCCGGGGCTGGAGAAGGTCCCAAGGGTATGGCTGTTCGCCATTTAAAGTGGTACGTGAGCTGGGTTCAAACCGTCGTGAGACAGGTTGGTCTCTATCTGTTGTCAGCGTGTGACGCTTGAGGGAAGTCGTCCCTAGTAAGAAATTGCTACTTCAGAGAGTAATCTCTGATGAAAATGCGGCTAATAACGGTGGAATCTTTGGTACGTTTGGTTCGTTGATAGCCATTCCTCGCACGGTCCCGTGGAGAATGGTACAATTTACTTGAGGACCAGAAATATCCAAAGACAATACCGTGGGAAGTCGATCAAGCAACGATTTCGCCTACATCGCAGGTTTCCTCGATGGCGATGGAAGCCTTATGGTGCAGGTGAAGAAACGTAAAGAAGGAAAACTGAAACGGCGCTTCATGTGTACGATCTGTTTTTATCAAGACAGTCGCCATGAACACCCGCTCTTCTGGATCCGTAGAACGCTCGGTATCGGTTACATCTCAAAGAGAAACGATGGGATTACTGAACTGCGCGTGAACGGTTATGAGCAAGTCGCAAGAATACTGGAACACCTCCTCCCATTTCTTAGGTTTAAGAAGCGGCAGGCGGATGCGATGTATAAAGCGGCGACGCTTTTGGCGCGGACAAAGCGAAAAACGCTTATGCCGCACCAATTACGAAAGCTCGTGCGTTGGATACTCATAATTCAAAATGAGAACTACGCGACCAGAAGAAAGAAAACCGAATCAGATTTCTTCAGGATGCTTGATTTGACCCCGTAACGACTGAATCTCCGACATACGTCGGAGTGAAGATGGCGCTCATTTGAGAGCCATAATACGCCGCCTCCTGCTCCGCTATTGTGCGGACGGATGAAGATATAGTCTACGCCTCTAGTGATAGAGGATTACGTGACGAGAGGACCGGGATGAACGAACCGCTGGTGTACCGGCTTTGCTACCAAGTGAAGTGCCGGGTAGCTATGTTCGGACGGGATAAGCGCTGAAAGCATCTAAGCGCGAAGCCTCTCCCAAGATAAGGCGTCGTGAGCCCGTCGCAGACTACGACGTAAACGTACCCACTGCATAAATAGCACGATGATTGGCCAGTGAGATTTTTCTCATCTGGCGAGGCGCGAGGAACGATGTGTATCCGTTGGATACATGAGTGACGAGCAACGAAGTCAGGAAGAAAAATCACCTGGCTCCATAGAGAAGCTCACCATAGAGCGATCTCTTTGTTGCTCCTCCTCAATGAACATTGCCATGTTCACCTCGTCGTCGCGTCGCGAGCTCGCATAATGGTGAGCTTCCAATCTATCGCGGTATTTGTGCAGTGGGTACTAATAGGCGCTAGGTGTAAGCGCGGTAACGCGTTAAGCCGAGGCGTACTAATAAGCCCGTGCGCTTGCTCTTCTTGTTCATCACTCAAATTTCTAACCAAACACGCACCAAAGTTTTGGTGTGCTGGTGTTTAACCTACGTGTGACCCACCCCCCGCCCGACTGAACGATGTCAATCGTCCGGGCGGGTCTTCCTCCCGCCCATGCGCTGAGCGCATAACGGGATTGCGATTTCTAGTCCCGACGGAATAGTCGGGAAGAAATCGGGAACATTCCGACCGCGCCCCGCACTGAAATTTTTGTTTGCTCGTGTTTAACCATGATGTGACCCACCTCTTCCCATTCCGAACAGAGAAGTGAAAGCATCATGGCCTGATGATACTGGCCGCTTCGGTGGCAGGGAAAGTAGGGTATGCGGGCATACAAAAATTTCTAGTGCGGGGACAGAGAAGTGAAAGCGCGCAGGCCTGATGATACTGGCCGCTTCGGTGGCAGGGAAAGCCCGCCCGACCGAATGCCCGGTCATTCGGGCAGGTAGGGTATGCCGGTACTCCAAAGTCTTGGTGTTTTTTGTTTTTTGTGGTATGGTAGGGTCTAGTCACACCAACGTACGAGGTGTGTTGTTAATTCACTTTCACTCATCCACCTTTCAGGGAGGTACCACGCTATGCCATTATCTTCAGCTCTAGGAGGTAATGAGCCGCGCCGGGGACGCTCGGTGCCGTTTCAAACTGCAAGGGATCTTCAGGACATCCAATCGGGTGAACGGGATCCTGAACTTCAGAGCCAGCTTGAGGCGCTTGGGATGCATGTGGAGGAACCATTCCGCATTCCCCAGAACCCGGTTCACGGCAGGCTGCTGAACAGACCTCTGAAGTAGCAGTACGCGGTGGAGAGGAGATATGAAGGGAAGACCGAAGGGGTCGGCACAATGTGCTTGCCCCTTTTTTATTTGCCCTGAGTATGGCCGAAGGGTTAGCCCATCCGGTCGTTTTCATGCTAAGGATTTCCATTTCTGGCAATTTATCACATTTAATCTGCTATAGCAGATTAAATGTGATATTCATTTTGACTAAATATTAAGTTCAGCCGAGCCGATCGTTTTGTATGAAGATACGAAGCCCCTTGAGCCACAAAGCGAGCGCACGCGGCCACGGCATAATGGAGACAAGATAATTCAATTCCACTGTTCCTTTGAATACCCACCCGAAGAACCCCGAAATGACGAACGGACCAATTTTTGCGACCGCGTATTTACCGCCGAGGGGAACGATATAAGGGTAATCGGAGACGCGGTAGGTATAGGTTTTTACCTCACGGCTCATTCCTTCCGCGAACTTAATACGCTCCACAATATTTTTTGCTGCAATGCGTGCACCCATCATTGCAGGTCGCGCCATCCATGGCGAAGGACGTTTGGTCTCTGGGTCGTAGAGGCACGCGATATCCCCGACCGCATAAACCCCGTTAGAGGCAGGTCGCCCCGGGGCGACTGTAGTCGCGCCTTCGGCGGGGCGGCCTCTAACGGGGTAAATATTTCCCGTGACGCGGAGGTCGGAACTTTCAGGAATACATTCCATCGCCTCCGCTATTTCAATGCGCCCTTTTCCCTCACGTTTCACGGGGAGTCTGTCGGTGAGCGTCACGGCTCTCACACCGCCGGTCCATAGGAAGACGTCGTAGGGAATTTTCTCTCCGCTCTCAAGGTGCACCTCGCGGATATCCACGCGCGCGATGCGCTCTTCGGTGAGCATCTGCACGCCGAGTTTTTTTAAACGCGCGGTTGCTTTCGTTTGCACGCGCGGGTCCATTGCTCCGAGTATGGAAACGCCGTTTTCCACAAGTGTTACGTGTACCCCGTTCGAAATCGCGCCCGCGCTTAAGCGCGCCCCGGATGGGCCTTGGGGCGGGCTATTTCGAACGGGGTGAACATTGCCTTCTCTCCCTGCCCACTCTCTTATTTCCGCCGCAAGTTCCACGCCTGTGGAACCTGCGCCGCCGACGACCACGCGGGTAAGGCCCTTATGCTCGCCAACGCGCGGAGAAAGCCGCTCGCGTATCGCAAGCGCGTCTTCAAATGTTTTGAGCGGAAGCCCGTGTGCTTGGAGACCCGGAACGCTGTAATAATTGGTCTCGCCACCCAAAGCGATGACGAGATATGTGTAGGGCAGTTTTCCATTTTTCAGGTGGACCACGTTCTCCGCGATATCCAGGTGGAGTACCTCATCTAGGTGAAATTCAACGCCATGCCCCTCTAGGAGTGTTTTTAACGGATATGCGATGAGGGGCTCAATATCGCGTGCGGTGGCACTCGCTTCGGGGGTTGTCGCGACCTCGTAGAGAAGAGGAGTAAAAACGTGGCGGGGATGTTTGTCTACCAGCGTGACCGCATACCTTCCGCCGAGGCCGAGCCGCCGGACCGCGCGCCCCAACCGGAGCGCCGCTTGGAGTCCCCCAAATCCTCCGCCGAGGATTACAATGTTCTTTTTGAAAGCATCCACGCGCCTATTTTAGCAGATTACATATGGCTTTTTTCTTGACACTGTTATATATTCGTGCTACTATCCACATGTACATTCCAATACCCACAAGGAGTACTGTCATGTGCAACCCGTGTATGGTTGGTCCGGCCAGAGTGCGGCATGCACTCCGAGAAGTAAGGCTGGCGAAGGAGAAGAGTCACTACCTGAGCGCCGAGGAGATGGCGAAGGTCGTGGCGCTGGATGCAAAGATGGCCGGAAGGGGTGAAGACGAGGAGCTGTCCCAAGAGGACATCAAGCTCGCCAATGAGGTCTTCGACATCGTTGATGGACACCTCGTTCCCCAGGTCTAGTTCTAAGGACCATCACAGCAATTTATCGCTGAGATGGTCCCTTTATTTTTTGTATACTTAGATAATGAAATTCCTTACCCCCGCCATCGCGAAGCGCTATCAAGGGAAGACGTGCCTTCTCCGCGTGGACCTTAATGTGGAGCCCGGTGCGGAGGATGCGACGAACCGCGTAGACGCGATACTTCCCACCATCAGATTGCTTCTAGATTATAACGCGAAAGTGGTTTTACTTTCACACCGCGGGCGTCCCGCGCGGCGTACGCCCGCGCTTTCGCTCTCGCCCTTCGCGCGCATTGTCGCACAGAAACTGAAGATACCCGTGCGTTTCATCCCCGGCACAAATCTCTCCACGGTTCGCGCGCGGATATGGAGCGTGAAAGAACGCGTGGTGGTAATGGAAAACCTTAGGTTCTTTTCCGGAGAAGAAACGAATGATGTATCGTTCGCGCGCCGGCTTGCGGCGCTCGGGGACTTTTACGTGAACGATGCCTTCGCGGTTTCGCACCGCAAGAATGCCTCTGTGGTTGCAATAGCAAAATTCCTTCCTGCATACGGGGGGCTTTGGCTTAAGGAAGAAATTTCCCAGTTGGATGCGGCGATGAAGAATCCCAAGCGGCCGTTCGTCATGATGGTGGGCGGCGCGAAGGTGGGCGACAAGCTTCGCTCGCTCCGTGGACTTTTGAAAAAAGCGGATGCGGTGCTTTTAGGGTCCAGCGTGTTCAACGAGGAGGATATCCCCAATCTTCCGAAGTTGAGTTTTCCCGACGACATCAAAGCGCATGGGGATCTTGCGTGGGATATCGGCCCGTGGACGATGGTGAGATATGCGAAAGCGCTTGCGCGCGCGAAGTCCGTTATCTGGAACGGCCCCGTGGGGTATTACGAAAAGAAAGGGTTTGCGGATGGTACGCGTGCGATGTGGAACGTGCTTCTTGCAAACCGGAGGGTGCGCGGCGTGGTGGGAGGAGGGGAGACGGTAGCGTCTTTAAAGCAGCTCCGCATTACGAAGCGCGCTCCCAAGAACATCTTCATATCCACGGGCGGCGGCGCGATGCTCGCGTATCTCGCGGGAGAAAAACTCCCCGGTCTCGAAGCTCTCAAATAGCCGGGTTTTATAGTGGCTTCATTTGTGTCGCATATGCGATGTAAATGAAGCAATTGACAAACGGCACAATATTGTGCTATAATGAAGCCGTTCTTTGAAAATCAGAGAACGGGCGATTCCCCGGAACAAAAGCAAGTTCTGCTGAGAACGCCACAATGTAAACTCGCCAGCCGACAAGCAAAGACTGGTTATAACTTCGCGCCTACATGCAACGGCGCCAAGGAGGAGTTATGTTTTCAAGTCCTGAAACTTGGGGCGCACTGATTTTCTTGTGCGGATTCATCATCGTTGTCGGGGGTTTGTTCGTCGCTCGCACGAAGCGAGTGCGACAGGCGCGCCACTCCGAAGACCATTCACTGCTCGCCTCTGCACTCTCCCGGATGACGACTGAAGAGATCGATTCCCTACTTGGCATGAAAGAAAAGAGCGGGAAGCTTCCGTGGAAGTGGGTTAAAGTTCTCCAGCCAAGCATCGACGATTACATCACTGCGCTGGCAAAAAAGTTCAAGGACGCATGCGTCCTTGAGGAGCAGTTTGTGGCTTCCGCCGAGCAGGGCGGTTACAAAGGCAACGAAGCATGTGCGCTGCAGCATCTTAAGGGATATGCAGCCACCGTGAGCGTTATGAGAGTCACCTTTTGGACCATGGTGAATGCCGCAGGACATCTCGGGTTCGCAACGGGGGAGAAGGTTGACGACTATCTTCGCCCGAACGGCATCAGGTCTCGTCGTGCGTTCGCGCCGGCTGCCTGACGCACTGTTCGTTCATATTTAGATTTGGAGCCGCTCTGGTAATTCATCGCCAGCGCGGCTTTTTGTTTGTATTGACAAACAGCACAATATTGTGCTATAAACAATTTAGAACATTCACCTCATCACTTACTGCCTAAGGGAGGCCAAAGGTGATACCAGTACTGGAAATTTCGTTGGCGCTCTTGTTCTTTGCGAACAAGGTGCTTTGGCTTATTGGAAAGCGTGCGGGTTGGCTCGTTGGCCTTGTCGCCGCAGTTGGAGGTATCTATTACTTCATCCTCATCAAGCTCTATATTTTTGCGTCTCTTGAAGTTGGGCTTGCGGCGCTCATGTGGTATGGATTTTCTAAAGGCGATAAGGTCAATCCTCGCATAGAAGTTCTCGTGCGTATCGCGCTCACCGCGATTATGGCGTTTCTCACGTACTTCTTGTTCAGCGGTGTTATGACGGCGATTGAATTCTTCGCAACGCTGTTTTCACTGTGGGGAACGTATTTTCTTGCGGGTACGCATGTTCGGTGGGGATGGGCGATCATGGGCGTAGGGCATGTGATGTCGACGATAGTGTTCTTTGATACAAATCAGGATTTTTTCGCCCACTTCCAGATTGCCTCGGTAATTGTCGCAGGAACTGGTGTGTGGAAGGAAATGGAAAAGGCGGCGCCAAAACCGCCTGAACCGATCCCATCTCTCCCATAGCGGAGGTTCACGATGAAGTTCCCGTTCGATTCTTCCTAACGTTTCTGTCACTACGCGGCGCTCTCCGCGTGAAACTGAAGGGAACATTCCCAAGAGTATTTACCCGCCAGTGCATACCCGTGCCTGGCGGTTCTTTTTTTCTTAAATTTCAGGCATAATAGGTGGCAATGAAGAAACCACTGATTCTATACCATGCAAACTGCCCTGACGGCTTTTCGGCTGCCTGGGCGGCATGGAAAAAGTTTGGCAAAAGGGCAGAATATTACCCCGTCTCCCCGAACGAGCTCCCGCCTATATTACCGAAGAAGCGTGAGGTCTATCTTTTGGACCACTGCTACATCACCCCCTCGCTCCTCAAGCTCCGCATGGCGAACGAGCGCGTGACGGTCGTGGACCACCACACGACGAACGCTTCCCATATACGCCACGCCACGGAGCACGTTTTCGACGTGAAGCATTCCGGCGCGTTCCTCGCGTGGCACTATTTCCATCCAAAGAAAAAAGTTCCCGCGCTTATCGCATACATTGAAGACGGCGACCTCTGGCGGTTCAAGTTGCAGAAGGCGAAAATGCTGCTTGCATATGTGTACGCGCGCCCCTTCGCTTTTAAGGAATACGACATGCTTGCGCGTGGGATGGAATCGGCCCGCGAGCGGAAGCGTTTTATAGAGCTCGGGAAAGCGCTTGAGGAATATAACCAAATTCTTGTTATGGAAGCGGTCGCGCGTGCCGAACTTGTGCAGTTCGGAAAATATAAAGCGCTTGCGGTGAATTCTAGCTCCAAGCGGTTTCACTCCGAGATAGGGCAAGCATTGCGCGAGAAACGTCCGCCGCTTGGCATCGTGTGGAGGGTAGAGAGAGGGATGCTCTACGTTTCGCTCCGTACGAACGAAGGCGCAGATGCGGGCAAGCTCGCCGCGCAGTTTCCCGGCGGGGGAGGGCATCCGCGCGCGGCAGGGTTCACCATACCGTTCAAGAACGTATTTCCGTGGAAGGTGTTAGAATCAAGGTAATGGCGAAGGAAAGATTGTTTCCCAAAGGTAAGTTGGTTATCTACACCGATGGGGGCGCACGAGGGAACCCGGGGCCCGCGGCTATCGGCGCGGTCGTCGGCGACCGTCATTACCACAAGGCGATAGGAGAGACCACGAATAATATCGCGGAGTACAAAGCGCTCATCTTCGCGCTCCACAAAGCGAAACAGCTTTTAGGGAAAAAGGAGGCGAAGGAAACGGAGGTGGAAATACGCGCCGACTCCGAGCTTGTGATAAGCCAGCTTACGGGGAAATACAAGGTGCACGACAAGGACCTTATCCCGCTCTTTGTAGAGGTATGGAACCTCATGCAGGATTTTCAGTCGGTTTCCTACAAACTCATTCCGCGTGAGCAAAATAAGGTCTCGGACGGGCTCGTGAACCACGCTTTGGACACACTCCTTTAGAGGGAGTATACTAAATCATCATGCAAACATGTAAGAAAATGTGGGTTGCGGTTTGTGCCGTTTCATTATTGGTTCCCAGCGTGTCGGTTTTGGCGCAGACCCAACTGCCGAATATATGTGAATACGCAGCTCCAGATGTAGGCTGCAGCTATGTTCCGGGGCCGAATTATGATGAGAAAACACAATGCGGTCTTGTGTTGAAGTGCGAGCAGAGCGAAACAACTCCCTGCCCTAACGGTGGCTATGAAGTCGCAAAAGGTATATGTGAAACCACCTCGGTTTATCCGGTGGCGCCTATGCAAGGTTTTGGTTCGGATGGGAGTGGCGCTTCTTCAGGCGTTGTGAAGACGCCCGACTGGGGAGCGGGAAAAACTCAATGTGAGAACGGCGGTTATGAAGTTGAAAAAGGTATCTGTATGGTGGAGTTCCCCCACCCGCTTGCTCCAGCGAACGGGGGTGAGAGTTTTGGCAACGTGCCAACGATGTTGATGGAGGGATTCATGCAGGGAGCGACGACCAAGGAGATAAAAATGGCGCCGAGCGGCGTTCTTGAAGTTAAGGATTCTGCAAGCGGACAGGTGAGTTCTTTCCAGGCTGGTACGGGAGGAGATTTTCAGACCGTTATCAAACTTTCTCCTAAGGAGGTTTTATTCGGACAAGCGGGCCCGAACGACGAGATTTCGGTGAGGTTCTTTAAAGGGAGCGGTGGCGAAAAGGCGATGTTTGGCGTGGGTTCGGTGAACGCATCACTCGAGGTTTCTCTTGAGGTGAAGGAAGGGAAGGTCTTTTCGGACAATAAAGAAGTAAAAATTTTACCCGACCGTGCTTCGAAAATTGCGGTGGAAAAATTAGGTGACATATTCGGTAGTATCTCATTGAAAGACGTTCCCGCCGGAGAAAAATCGAGCGGTCTTGCGTATGAGTTGAATGGACTCTCAGATGAAAAATTATTCGGATTTATCAAAGTGAAAGTGCCGACCGATGTCCAGATTGACGCGGTTTCAGGAGAATTGATTAGAAGTAAAAAACCTTGGTGGAGCTTCTTCTCCTTCTAAGATGACACGCACGTTCGCCGTACTTCTCGGAATAAGTTTTGCCGGTATCGCGCTTTTCGGTTTCAGCGTAGCGTCCGCGATGGTGGACGGTGCGCACGTCGGGTGCGTGGCCGACATGTTCCAGGAACTGCAGGGGAGCGCCTGCCCCGTTTCGGAAACTCCATTCTCTCTTCTTGCCTCGCACTTAAACTCGCTCCAGGATTTCGTGGGAAGCACGGGGGCGGGTGTTCTTACGCTTCTTACGCTTGCGGCGTTCGCGCTTTTCCTTTCGTTTAGTGATGGAGCATTCGCGTTTGCGCCGGTTTTGGTGCGTGCTCGGATTGCCGAAGTTCCCCGTGCAGTTTTTAAATACGCCCGGTGGACTGCGCTCCACGAGACGAGTCCGACTCGGTTTGTTTAGGGCGCAAAGGGCGTTTTTGTCGGAAAAACGAATTCTTCCGCGCCTTTCCCTCGCTCAGGAGGGATTTTGTTTATAAATTATTGTATCCATCATGAATAACAAAAAACTCTTAAAATCCATTGCAACTGCAGCCGTCATTATCGGCGCGCTCGCAGTCATCATCATTACGAAGCCGTCTCCCGCACCGGCAGTTGCTACCGGGAGTTCGGGCGTGTTGATCGCCGATGCCTCAACCTATTCATTCGGTCCGGTGCCGCTCATGGGAGGATTGGTGGGCAACATCTACAAGGTGCGCAATACTGGAACGGAGCCCGTGACCATACAAAGTGTCTACACCTCCTGTATGTGCACCACCGCTGTCATTCGCGCCGAAGGGAGGACCGAAGGGCCCTTCGGGATGCCGGGGCACGGTACACGCCGCAACATCAATCTTTCGCTCGCGGCGGGGGAAGTTGCAGAGGTTGAAGCGGTCTTTGACCCGGCGGCGCACGGTCCCGCAGGTGTCGGCCCCATTGCACGCTCCGTCTTTATTGAATCAACTGCAGGCGACCCACTCGAACTCGCCTTCAATGCCATTGTCACGCCATGAATAAGAAACTCGTAGGTTTTGTGGTTGCAGCGATTGTATTGATTGCACTTACGTTGTTCTTTCGTTCCAGTGAAAGCGCGGGGCTCCTGTTCTCGCTCTCTAGCGGCGGTACATGGCTCATGCCGCTCATCGTTGCCGCGGCGCTTGTGGACTCGGTGAACCCGTGCGCATTTTCCGTCCTTATCCTTACCATCGCGTTTCTCTTCAGTATCGGAAAGCTACGTTCGGACGCTCTGAAGATCGGCGGGGTCTACATCCTCGGCATCTTTGTCGCGTACACATTGATCGGTCTCGGGATATTACAGACGCTTTCGTTCTTCAACATCCCGCACTTCATGGGGAAAGTCGGGGCGTCATTGCTCATTCTCGTGGGCGCGCTGAATCTCATTAACGAATTCTTTCCGAAATTTCCGGTGAAACTCAAAATTCCGGATGCGGCGCACCACACGATGGCGCGGCTCCTGGAAAAAAGCTCCATGTGGCTTACGTTCCTCTTGGGAGCGTTTGTCGGCATCTGTGAGTTTCCGTGCACCGGCGGTCCTTATCTTGCGGCGTTGGGACTCCTCCATGACCAGGCGACCTACGTCTCCGGACTTTCGTACCTTCTTCTCTACAACCTCATCTTCGTGGTGCCGCTTATCGTTATTCTCGCCATTGCTTCTAACCCCGCGCTCTTGGAGAAAGTGCGCGCATGGCAGAAGCAGGAACGGAGCGTGATGCGGTGGGCGGGAGGTGCCGCGATGATAGCCATTGGCGCTATTATGTTCTTCCTCTAACGGTCGTACAAAAAAATTGGTACAATACATATAACTTATGCTTGCAATACTTGTAGCGCTTATTTGTATCGGAATCATCACCGCGCTTACGTGGCTGGTAAACGAAAAGAATCTGCTTCCCATCAAGGTATGCGCGATCTGCGCGGGGACCGCGGGGACCTGGATATTGCTCCTCGCGGGCATCCTTTTCGGCTGGCTCACCTTCGCGTCGTATATGCCGGTCGTTGCCATTCTTATGGGGGGTTCGGTGGTCGGCATCGCGTATCAAGGTGAGAGGTACCTCAAGGCGGGTCGTTCGGCGCTCCTCTGGAAAGCGCTCTTTATTCCGCTTGGGTTTGTGACGGCGTGGAGCGTGACGAACTTCGCGCTTGGCTTCGCCATCCTCGGCGTTCTGGTACTTCTCACGGTTGCTGGATTCTTCCTTGAATTGCCGCTCGCGAAAGGCGATGCCGCCCGCGCGGAGCGTTTGGAAGAGAGAATGAAAGATTGTTGCTAATATATGAGCTCAAAATCATCAGTTATCGCTCTTTTTGTTATTCTCGCGGCCATCGCCGTGCTCGGTGTCTTTGCGTTCATCGGCGGCGAGCCGAAGCAGGTGGACGCCGCGGTGGTTGAACTCGCGCAGTGCCTTGCGGGGAAGGGAGCCATAATGTACGGCACGAAGACCTGCCCTTATTGCCGCGCGGAAAAAGCAGCGTTCGGCGAGGCGTTCCAATACATCAGCTATGTGGAATGCACCGAAGAACCGAATCGTTGCGTGGAAGCAAAAGTGGAGGGGGTGCCATTATGGACGTTTTCGGACGGTACCCGCCTCGAGGGCAAGCAGGGGTTGGAGGGCCTTGCCCGTGCGGCGAGCTGCCCTTATGTGCCCAAGGATTAAGAAAGGTCGTTTAATATAAAGAAACTATGACAAAGTTTGAAAAGGTTTCACTTACCATCCTCCGCGTGACCACGGGGTGGATGATGTTCTATGCGGGTATCACGAAGGTGATGAACCCCGCGTGGTCTTCGGAAGGATATTTAACGAGCGCAAAGACATTCCCTGCACTTTTTTCCTGGTTTGCGTCGCCGGCGCTTCTGCCGTATGTAAACTTCGTGAACGAGTGGGGGCTCACACTCCTCGGGGTGTCGCTCATCCTCGGTTTCGGAGTGCGACTCTCGTCTGTATTAGGGAGCGCGCTCATGCTTCTCTATTACTTCCCCGTCCTTGATGGGTGGTACCCGAACACGCATTCATTCATTGTGGACGAGCACCTTATCTATGCTGCGGTGCTTCTTTTCCTCGCGGCGGTGCGGGCAGGACGCGTGTGGGGGGTGGACGGTTGGGGAGTGGTGTCGCGGTGGAGCGCAAGGTGTCCGTCGCTCCAGAAATGGTTTGGTTAAAAGGGAGTTTTAGTCGGCTCCGAATACACAAACAAAAATTATGCTCGGTATGATGCATTGGGGCGGTTATGGTTGGGATGGAGGGTGGCTCGGATGGGTCGGGATGGCAATATGGTGGGTTCTCATCGTGTTTCTCGTGGTTTCCGCGATTCGCTGGTTTTCTGACCGTGCGGACTCGGCCGCACCGCGCGGAAAATCTGCGTTGGAAATTCTTGAAGAGCGCTATGTGAAAGGGGAGATAGAGAAAAAGGAGTACCAGGAAAAGCGGAAAGCGCTTGAATCCTAATGGCCGATAATGAGAGCTTTGAAAAGAAGGAGCGGCGCATGCTCATCATGCGGAACTTCGTGTTTGGTGTGGAGGACAGTTTGGTTTCCACCGTGGGCTTGCTCTCCGGCATCGCCGCGGTGGGGACGCCGCGCGAGACCATAATATTGACCGGCGTGGTTCTTGTCTTCGTGGAAGCGTTCTCAATGGCGGTAGGGACGTTCCTTGCTGAACATTCGGCGGAGGAAGCGGTGCTCCATATGCACAGCGGTGTGAGCGACCGGGATTCGCGCCTCGCAGGGGCCATTATGTTCGTTTCCTACTTCATCTCCGGTTTCGTTCCGCTTGTGCCATACCTTGTTTTTGAAGGGATAGCTGGGCTTATCGTTTCGGTTGGCGCTACGCTCGTCGCGCTTTTCGTGCTCGGCATGATATCTGCGCGCGTGTCGCGCGTTCCCATTTTCCTTGAAGCGCTTCGCATGTTTCTTATCGGCGGCGCCGCGGTGGGAGTCGGTGTCCTCGTAGGCGTACTGGTCGGCTAACTCGCGTGGGTTGCGGTTGCCTCATTTTCCTACCATATGGTAGGAAAATGAGGCGGTTGATTTTTACTGATATTTGTGGTAAGATGTCACTAGAAGCATGACAAGCGACAGCTCCGACGCCCGCAAGGGGGTCGGAGAGGAAAGTCCGGACACTCCCTTCAGCAATGGAGGAGTAAGGTAGCGGGTAACGCCCGTCGTCCGTGAGGATAGAGGTGCGAGCAGAAACGTCCTGAGGCGAAAGCCGAAGGAAAGCCCAATCCCAAGCTAGGTGGCTTAGCTCCGTAATAGGGATAAGAACGCGGAGATGAAACGGCTAAATCCTTACCCGAGTGCAAGGCCGTGTCTTTCGGGAAACCGGAGGAAGTGCCGCTCGAGTCCGTAAGTGATTGCGGTCCCAGATGAATTGTCGCTGGGTGTCCTCTGCACAAATAGCACGATGATTGGCCAGTGAGATTTTTCTCACATGGCGAGGCGCGAGGAACGATGTGTATCCGTTGGATACATGAGTGACGAGCAACGAAGTCAGGAAGAAAAATCACCTGGCTCGACGAGAAGCTCACTATAGAGCGATCTCTTTGTTGCTCCTCCTCAATGAACATTGTCATGTTCACCTCGTCGTCGCGTCGCGAGCTCGCAACTAATAGTGAGCTTCCAATCTATCGCGGTATTTGTGCAGAGGGCACTTACAGAATCCGGCTTACGTCATGCTTCTCCGAGCGCTCATCGAAAGGTGGGCGCTTCGGTTTTATTTGAAAAAGGCGGATACTTTGGGTACGATAGAAGCGCGCCAGTGTAGATTCTGAACATGCGACCCCTTCCAGCTTTGACGGTGGTTGCTGTATTATGATGGTATGCCGATGTCGAGAAAGCCAAGGAAGAAATGCTGGGCGTGCGACAAAGAGACGCCTCGCGCGGGTTATCGATACTGTAGTAATGCATGCCAACTCGAATATCAGTACCGCTCATATATCGAAAAGTGGAAAGCGGGGGAAACGAGTGGATTGCAAGGTCTCGGGATCGTTTCAAAATATGTGAAGAGGTATCTGCGGCGAAAATTTGGAGACCGTTGTTTAATTTGTGGGTGGGCAGAAGTGAACCCGAGAACGAACCAAATACCATTAGTCGCAGATCACATTGATGGGAATTGGCGTAACAATAAGGAAAACAACCTTCGCCTTCTTTGTCCAAATTGCGATTCATTAAATCCGACGTACGCAGGATTAAACAGAGGGAATGGGAGGAGAAACCGGATTGTAAGCAATAGAGCAAGAGAGGGTCGTCGGTTGGTTAAAAAGTTTGCCACCTTAGCTCAGCGGTAGAGCACATCTTTCGTAAAGATGGGGTCCTGGGTTCAAATCCCAGAGGTGGCTCCAGATGAAGTTAGAAAAAACCTTGCGCCGCGTGCGTCTTTCAGATTATCGAGCATTACGCTCCCAAAAGCGGTATTTGAAGATATTTGGCTTAATGAAAGGTCTTCCCCGAACGTTTTATCTGAAGTGCCTTTCTAAGAAATCCGATTCAAATCTTTTAGATTTTCTTCGGAGAATTAGAAAGTTCTATTATCAAAAGGCAACTCGCCATGCCAGATCTTTTAAGGAATCCAGATTCTTAACGGCGCAGGAGATTCTGAAACGTAAGATCCAATCGTGCGGTTCGATATGCACTATTGCGGGCGCGGTCTTGAGGGGGAATAATATCCCTATAAAACTCGTACACGCGAAAATAAGAGGAAAGGATGATGATAATCATCGCCATTCATGGCTGAAAATCTACAATCCTTTGAATAAAAAATGGCTTGATGTCGATCTCACGAATTCATATCTTACGACCTATGCGGAGGTTTCTCACGCGTATCCATTCAAGACATACAGGGATTGGAGCGAACTAAAGTCGGATTACAAAAAAGGGAAATGGTAACACTATGAACATAAACGCAAATATTGCGACCGTGTCGCTTATGGCCGGGGCAGGCGGGGACGACGCGAAAGACTGGGCGCAGATGCTCCTCCGCATGTATTCGCGTTACGCGGACATCCGCGGGTGGAAGAAAACGCAGGTGGACGACTTCACGCTTGAATTCAAAGGCGAGGGCGCCTATGAGCGCTTGAAAGGCGAGAACGGCGTACACCGCCTCGTGCGTATCTCGCCTTTTGACGCGAAGAAGTTGCGCCACACTTCGTTTGCGGCGGTGGAGGTGCTCCCGGGCTTGCCTGAAATGGAGGCGCGGAACATTGTGATACCCGAAAGGGATTTGAAAGTGGATTTCTCGCGCGCAGGTGGCCCAGGCGGACAGAACGTAAATAAAGTGGAAACCGCGGTGCGCATTGTTCACTTGCCGACCGGTATCGTGTCTGCCTCGCGCGCAGAGCGTTCGCAAGCCGCGAACCGCGAGAAGGCGCTTGCGCTCCTTAAAGCAAAACTTTTGAAACTAATGGATGAAAAGCATGAGGCCTCAATCGCGAATCTCAAAACGAAAGTGGCTCCCGAGTGGGGGCACGAGATACGTTCGTATGTGCTCCACCCCTATAAACAAGTGAAAGACCACAAGACGGGAAAGAAAATATCGCGCGTGGAGCAGGTTTTGGAAGGAGAATTAGACCTATTAGAGGGGAAATAAAATTTGTGGTATCATAGCAATATACTTCCAATCGTGCGGAAGTTTTGATTTCTCGCGTCAATGATAATTTTTCAGAACGTAACGAAGGCGTACGGCAAATCCAACGCCCTGGACAAGGTGAGCTTCAAGATACAGCCCGGCGAGTTTGTCTCCATCGTGGGGCGCTCGGGGGCGGGAAAGTCCACTATCGTAAAACTCCTTATCGGCGAAGAAAAACCTTCCAAAGGGCAGATTTTCTTTGGTTCGTTTGAAGTCAGTAAACTCCTTCCGAAAGAGCTTCCGGAGTTCCGCCGCCACATCGGCGTCATCTTCCAGGACTTCCGCCTTCTTCAAGGGAAGACGGTTTTTGAGAACGTGGCGTTCGCGCTTGAGGTGGGAGGGCGTCCGGAGCGGGACATTATGGAATTCGTGCCGCAGGTTTTGGATATGGTGGGGCTTAAAGAGAAAGCGTCCCGTTTTCCCGCGGAACTTTCGGGCGGTGAACGCCAAAGAGTTGCGATCGCGCGCGCCATGATAAACCACCCCGACGTCTTGATCGCAGACGAGCCGACCGGAAACCTGGACCCCTTCAACACGTGGGAGGTGGTAAAATTACTTCTGAAGATCAACGAGCTCGGCAGTACGGTCATTCTTGCAACCCATGACAAGGAAGTGGTGAACACTATCGGCCAGCGGGTTGTCACGCTTGAGGACGGCGCGGTCATCAAGGACGAGGAGCACGGACGTTTCATTATTGATTAAGACATGGTTACCCTTTCACGCATCATTAAGTACGGCTGGCAGGCGTTCCTTCGGAACGGGTGGCTTTCGCTTTCCACCATCAGCATCATGATTCTCGCGGCGCTCGTCTTTGAGGGACTCATTCTTTTCAACGTGATGGGGAAGACCGCGCTCACCTCCATTCAGAACAAGATAGACATCAGCGTGTATTTCAAGAGCAATGTGGACGAGGACTCCATTTTGAACATGAAGAAGTCGCTCGAAGGATTGGAGGAGGTGAAGGGTGTGGAATATATCTCTCGTGAACAGGCGCTTGAGGAATTCAAATTGCGTCATGAGGGCGAAGAGACCATCACGCAGACACTCGCGGAACTGGATGAGAACCCGCTCCTTGCATCATTGAACATTAAGGCAAATGACCCGAGCGAGTACGGCGCCATCGCTTCGTATTTAGAAAACGAAAACTTGGGCGACACGGTGGAAAAAGTGACCTATGCCCAAAATCAGGTGGTCATTGACCGGCTTGTGGGGCTCATAGACACGATGAAGAAGGGCGGCATTACGCTTACCGTATTTCTCGCGTTTCTCGCGATTACCGTGACGTTCAATACCATCCGCCTCGCCATCTTCTCCAACCGCGAGCAGATAGGCATTATGCGGCTCGTAGGTGGGTCCAATGTGTTCATTCGCGGCCCTTACGTGGTGGAGGGCATTATCTATGGTATTATCGCGGGCATCGTCGGGTTTCTCATACTTGTGCCCGTTATCAGCTTCCTCTCGCCTTACGTTGGCCGTTTCATTCCCGAGCTTATATTCTCTGATTATTTCCAGGCCAACTTCTTCTCGCTACTGCTCTACCAACTTCTTTTCTGTATTGTGCTTGGCATCGTCTCCTCCATCATTGCGACGCGAAAGTATCTTCAGCTTTAGTGAAGAGGGGCGGGGGGCCGCTCAGTGAGCGGCTTTTTGATATATTGACAAAATGATATATATTATGCTATAATAGGAAGCAGAGTTAGATTAAGAATCTCTCCACATATCACAAAGGAGTGTGCCATGCGTACATTCATCGCGTTACTCGCAGTGCTCGCCGGTGTTTTCATGATCGGGTGCGGTTCTGGCGCCACGATCGTTGACGATACGAACTGGGAAGAGGCGCTCGTGCATTACCCCGACAGCATCTACTGGAACGCGTTCGGCGAAGCCGAGTCGCGGGACATGCAGATGGCAATCGACAAGGCAGTGCTGCTTGCGAGGGGCGGCATTCTGAAGGCGATGGGGAAGACGAGTAGCACGCTTTACCTTTCCCGTATCGTTCGCGCCCGAACTTGGAGCAGAGGGGAGCCTGGAGCACGCATGCACCGCGCCAAGGTTCTTGTCACTGCGCCGAAGTCGCTCAATCCAGCAAAAAGCTGACATTCGGAATCATCGAAAAGCCCACAACCAATATGGTTTGTGGGCTTTCGTATTTCAGAAAGTATCAACTAATTCGCGAGCCAACCGCCGTCAACGAAGAATGTAGCGCCCGTTACATAGCTTGCTTCGTTTGAGGAGAGGAATACCACCGCAGCCGCTATCTCTTCCGGCGTGCCTATGCGCTTTAAGGGAACTCCGGCGAGAAGCGCGTCCATAGTTTCTTTCGGTATGGTTGCCGCCGAAACCATCGGCGTGTCTATCGCGCCCGGGCCAATGACATTCACATTGATGCCGAGCGGTGCCCATTCCACCGCCAAGGTTTCCGTCATACCGATAACACCTCCTTTGGAAGCGGTGTAGTGCGAACCGCCGGCAATGCCGACGCCCACCTGGCCGGACGCGATGGAGGCGATGTTCACAATGCGGCCCCACTTATTCTTCGCCATCTCCTTCGCCGCGCGCTGGGCGCAGAGGAACTGCCCTTTGAGGTTGATGTTGATCGTACGGTCCCAGTCGGCTTCGGTCATTTCCATAGCGGACTTCGGTGCGAAGATGCCGGCGTTGTTTATTAAAATGTCCAAGCGCCCGAACTTCGCGATTGCCGCATCAAACCCGGCGTTTACGTCGCCCGCATTCGAAACATCCATTTTGAGCGCAAGCGCTTCACCGCCCTTCGCGATTATCTCGTCCGCGACGGCCTGGCACTCCACAAGGTCAATGTCGGTGATGACCACCTTCGCGCCCTGTGCCGCAAGCGCAATCGCGTCTGCCTTGCCCATTCCGCGGCGAGCTCCGGTTACGAGCGCCACTTTTCCTGTAAGGTCAAACATATTTTCGGTTATATTATAACACTCTTAAAACACGACGGGGAACTCCAGTGAATCGTCGTGCTCCGGAAGACCGGAAGGATTGTCCTTTTGGAATATGAGCGTGCCGTGCGTGCCCGAGGGCTGCTGGGCGAACGTGAGTACGGCGGAGAAGGGGACGAATTCAGTCGTCATCCAGTTGGAATTTGCGGTGATGTAGGGAGGCGTAAGCGGAATGTTCACGCCATTCGCATCCAAGAGACGTACGGGGAAGCTCGCCTCAAAATACCAGTTGCCGCGTGCCCTGCCGCTTATCGTAAGAGGAGAGGAGATAACGTCTCCGGGGTGGAGGGTGGTGGGTTCAATGAGGTTCCGCTTTGCGGCGGGCCATACGTCAACGAGTACGCCGCCCTGAACCGAAAGATATTTTGAGACGCCGACCGAAGGGCGCGCAGTGAACGGTTCGTCTGGTGCGCGGTCGGCATAGTTTGCGATAACGACCCCGTTCTTTATCTCCATCGTTTGAGGCGCGATGCGGTCGCCGAGGAGGATGGCGTTTGTGCCTTTCGTGGTCCCATTGTCGTTCACTGCGGCCACCACGTAATAGAATGTGCCGGTTCCGCCCGAATTTACGACGAGGAGGAGAGCGGCATCTTCGTCACCGTCAAAATCGAGGTCTCCTCGCTCCGGCGCCTCAAAGGTTTGCACCTCAAACATGGAGGCCGATTCTCCGGCTATTGGTTGCGACGCGCTGCCGTTTACGAGCGTTACGCGCGTGCCGTCTATATTGTATGTCGCGTTCAAAGGATCAAATGTGGCGCGTGTTGCATCGTGTGGCGCCGTGTCTGCAAGGTAGCTCCCCGCAATGCCGACCACCATGAGCGTAATCACGACTCCGACGATTATTTTGGTATTCATATGGACCAGTATACCACTGGTGTGGCTTCTCGCGATCGGAGGTTTGGTATAGTATTCCACTTAACAAACCGCGTATGGCGACGAAGAAGTTCCAAAGGACCAAAGAGGATTTCACGTGCGAAAAGTGCGGGTTTTTGGTGGAGGGGAGCGGATATACCAACCATTGCCCGCGTTGTCTGTGGAGCAAACACGTTGATATAAATCCCGGCGACCGTCAGGCAAAATGTCTCGGACTTATGGAGCCGGTCGGCGTGGAGATGAAGGGGGACAAATATACCATTCTCCATCGGTGTATCAAATGTGGGTTTGAACGGAAGAACAAATCATCGGAGGACGATGATTTTGACATGATTCTTAGGGTTTGATGCTGTGTTCCTCGGTCTAGTACCAAGGACTTTCAATCAGTGTAAGCGTTTTTTGGCGGTCGTTCTATCAGTCAAACTGACCCGTCTCGGTCACCTATAACTTTGAGTATTTTATCCACAGTCTTATTGAGATCTCCTTCCGTTTTAACAGGAATCGCGCCGTGCGAGAGAACCAGCGGGTCGAACTCCTTCTGCCATTCAGTGTTATCATCCTGTTCGGCTTTTGTTTTTCCAAACCCAGATTTATTAGTTCTTGTTTGTAGACGATAAATGAGGGTCTTAGGATCGCATTGTAGTAGGATCACTTTGTCGAATAGTGGAAAGTATTCAGTTTGATTACCACTTGCGGTGCCCGCTACGATGATATTATCGTGTTGGCCTAGTATTCCCTTCAATTGGTCTAAATCACAAAGACGATCTACGGTATCAAACCACTCTCGTGAATGAACAGGAGCATATTCAACTTTTTCCTTAGTTTTCTTGTCTTGCCAAAAGCATAGATCAGGCACGTCGTGAAGATCTATAGAGAAAATTCCCCTTTCATTCAATGCTTTTACTATCGCTGACTTGCCTGTTCCTGCGACGCCAGTGATTAATACTTTCATTTCGTTTAAGTTTGCTGCGGTTATGGGATGTTGTTGGAATCAGCTTGGGTTAATTTTGATCCTCTAGACCCCAATCATATCCTCCACGATCGGAACTATAAGATAAAAGTAAAACAAAGAAAGTATCAGCCAATAAAATGAGAAAAGCGGACAAATGAATCCTTTAAAGTTCAGAAACTGATGCGAGTAGTCCCACAATCGGACATTCTTGAGTTTATAATAACCATAACCGACCGTAAATTCTATCGCCGTAGTAACCACGAGAATAAGTAAGATTCTAAGTAGCAGCGGAGGGTCAATGAAATAAATGAGATACAAGAAGACGGCGGCTAGGCCATACATTTGGAAATTGATAAAGATCGGCTTTATTAGTCGCTTAAATTTCACTAGCTTGTATATGAACTCAAAGAGATAGCCACAAAGAAGGCCAACGATATAGTTGATGAGAATTTGTGTAATCACGGAGGTGGTTAGTTATCGTTCGGAGCTTACGAGCTGCCGGGCTTGGATTCGAACCAAGATGACATGATTCAGAGTCATGTATCCTACCATTAGATGACCCGGCAATGGATTCAATGTGCCTCAATTCGTACGATTTTTCAACTAAAAAGAGCGCCCGCAACAATGTGTCTGTTGCGGGCGGGTATAGCGGGATTCACGTGGAGCTCGGCGCGACGGTTTTTCTGCGCACACGTTCCTCGTCCCACGGGATCACGACATTCTCAAAAACCCACCACATGAGGATCGTCCACGGAAAGAGCCATCCGTGCACGATGCCGTTCGCGCACACCGCGGTGACGGCGAACCCGAGAGCTGCCGCGGGAACCGAGATGACCCATTCGTCCTTGCCGGACAGGAGCGCAATGATGAGGAGCAGGATGCCGGAGATAGGAAGCACGACGGTATTCCCATACGGCAACCATCCGAGAAGCTTCGCTCCGAACGAACCTGCCAGCGCAAGAAGCGTAATGCATGCGCTGATGCCGAAGAAGATGGCATAATCCGTGTCCACAGAGTCGCTGTCGAGCTTTATTTCCGCGCGCCAGTACGAAATGCGCGTGATGCCCATAGTGACGACGGGAACGAGAAGCGCGAGGAGTGCGTCCATCATAGGATGGAACTCAATAGGTTCCCATCCGAAAAGCGAGACAAGCATCCGCGGCCCCGGTTTTTCCGTGAACGAGGAGACGATTCCCCACGCAGCGATTACGGAGATCATCGCTTCTAATCCAAGCATGAACGTGTTCCGCATTGATTCAAACCAGCGTTTCATAGGGCCTCCAAGTGAGATGTGGGAAGAAAGCTGGTTTTGTTATACGTTAGCGAGGGTGATGGTGTCAATGCGGGACGGGGCGTGCGACGGCATGGTATTATGGGACAAATATGAAAACCAAAACATGGATGTGGACGATAGGAATTGTGGTCGTGCTCGGAGCGCTTTTCATGTATCCTCGCTTGAACGGAGGAAAAGCGGGGAGCGGTATCGGTTCTGGCGTGCCGTGCCTCGTGCCCAACGTTTCATTAGTTCAGCACATTCATCCCGTGCTAACTATCACGGTGGACGGCGTGCGCGAAGAGATTCCCGCGAATATCGGCCTTGCGGAATGTGAACGGGCAGTCCACACCCACGACGATGATGCGGCGCAGGGCATTATCCACGTGGAATCGCAGGACCGCAGGAGTTACGTGCTCGGTGATTTCTTTGGGGTGTGGGGCAAATCGCTCGTGCGCGAAGGATATGCGCTTACTGCAACCGCGGACGGCGAAGCGGCCACGGACACAGCAACAATCGTCTTTAAGGACGGTCAGGATATTCGGCTCAATTACCAATCGGTAACCGCTACCCCTTAATTATTTTCGGGAGCTCTCCCGCTATCTGCGTGCGGCGGAGTATTAGTTTTCCGCCCTTGTAGTCCGCGTCCAATATTTTCATTCGCTTTCCGTTTTCAATCGTCCACACACCCGGTTCGGGGGTGAGAGCGCGTACTTTCCGCCACACCGTCTCCGGAGAATCTTTTTCCAAGTCAACTTCAGCATCCGCCGCGGTGATTTTCTTCGTGAACGTCGCCTTTGATTCATCTTGCGGCGTGGGCGTGATGTTGCCTTCAATAAATTCAGGGAGCGTACGCACCAAGAGATTTCCACCAAGCTCCGCCAATGAATCGTGGAGCTCGCGATACGCCATGGACGACACGTCGTACCCGTCCAATGTTTCGGTCGCGATAACCGAGCCGTGGTCCACCTTTTCGTCCACCAAAAAGAGCGACACCCCCGCCTCGCGGTCGCCGTCCAATATGGCTGTCTGAATGGGGGAAGCACCGCGGTGGCGGGGAAGGAGGGAAGGATGAACACCGATGGTGCCGAGACGGGGAAGCGCGAGAAGTTCCTTCGGGAGGATGAAGCCGTACGAGGCGACAATGAAGAAGTCATATGGTCCGCCGGGGATGAGCGGCAATTCCTTGGAATGTTCGGGCTGGAAAAGGCGGACGCGCTCGCGGATGGATTCGTCCTGCTCCATAAATACCTGCTTTATCGGAGGGGGGGTGACCACCTTGCGGCGCCCTACGGGACGGTCGGGATTGGTGACAATTGTGTCGGGCACAAAGCCGCCCGCGATAAGCTTTTCCAATATTATTGCGGCAAATTGTGGAGTACCGAAAAATGCAAATTTCATACTTTATACATTACACTTCCTCCCTTATACTTGCACTATGCCCGGTATGGAACGAACGCCGACTTCGTATGTGAAAGTGCTTGCAGAGCGGAAGCGGCAATCTTCGCCGATATCGCGAGGATACCAAGTGACCGGCCTCATGCTTGCGGACTTGCTTCGCGACCGCGCGCACAAGCATATTTATCTGAAACTCGCGCGGGAATATCAGAGCACCGATCTACTCGGACTCGCGAAGGATGTGGCGGACCGGGAGGGTATCACAAACTACGGAGCGTATTTCATGAGGAGATTCCAGCAGCTCAGAGGCACCATGCAGCGCACCGTGCGCCCTCGCCGCCGACAAACGCGATTACCGCTCAGAAAAAAACGAAAATAATAAAGTGGGTGGTCTAATATATTAGACCACCCTTGAGGAGGAAACAGTAGGAAAGAAAAAATGGAAAACCGAATCTATTTCATAAAAAATAAAAAGGAAGAGAAGGTGCTCCGGCGGAAGCTTCCCATGCTCACGCTCACCAGAGAGGAGCTCCGTGGCCTCCGCACGCTCGCGAAGGAAATGCGCGTCATTATGAAGGAATCGAACGGCGTAGGACTCTCCGCGAACCAAATAGGCATCGAAAAGCGCTTTTTCGTGGCGCAGGTGCCGGACGTGGAAGGGCGGCCGAAGTTCTATGCCATCGTGAACCCCGAGCTTGTGAAGAAAGGGGAGGAAACCGCGGTGATGGAAGAGGGGTGCCTTTCCATTCCCGAACTCTATGGTTTGGTGGAGCGTGCGGCGCGGGTGATGCTCACCGGATTCGATCTCCGTGGGAAGAAGGTGAAGATAAGTGCATGGGGGTTCCTTGCCCGCGTATTCCAGCACGAAGTGGACCACCTGGACGGCAAGGTGTTCACCGACCGCACGAAGCATGTGCACCGCACACCTACCTCGGGCCGCCTCATTGCACGCGAGGAAAAATTGCGGAATCAAGCCACTTCTGATTAAATAGAAGGACGTTCTCGACTTATGAACACGAATCGAAAAATTATCGGGGCAATTATCCTCATCGCAGCCATTGCCGGCGGCGCGTTCTATGGCGGGGTAGGGTATGCGAAAAACACCAAGATTATCGCCATCACGGACAGCCGTGAGGTGGTAGACGCCGACTTCTCCCTTTTTTGGGAAGCAATTCTCGCAACTAAAGATAAATATGTGGACGAGAGCGAATTTGACGACCAGGAGCTTGTCTACGGCGCAATCCGCGGAGCCCTTGCAACGCTTAAAGACCCCTACACCACATTCTTCAGCCCGAGCGACGCGAAAAAATTTGAAGAAGATTTGGAAGGCGCGTTTGGCGGCATCGGTGCGGAGATCGGAGTGAGGGACAACGAGCTTGTCGTCATCGCTCCTCTGAAAGGGAATCCCGCAGAGGAGGTAGGGCTCAAACCAGGCGACCGGATATTGAAAGTGGATGAGACAGATACAACGGGGATGGCGGCGGAAGAGGCGGTGAAGATAATTCGTGGTGAGCCCGGTACCGAGGTAATGCTCCTCATTTACCGCGACGGTTTTGATGAAGCGAAGGAATTCCCAATCACGCGGCGCATTATTGTGGTGCCCACTCTGGACTATGAGATGAAGGATGGAAGCGTGATGTATGTACACCTCTATAATTTCAACGGGAACGCACCCTCGCTTTTCTACGAGATGGGGTTAAATGCGCTCACAAGGGGCGCAAAGGGGCTTGTGTTAGACCTTCGGAATAACCCTGGCGGTTTCTTGGATGTTGCGGTGCACCTCGCGGGGTGGTTTCTAGATCGCGGGGAAGTGGTAGTGAAAGAGCGGTTCCGCGGTGGCGAAGAACAGCCGCTTCTCGCAAATGGGAATGAGGCGCTCGCAAAACTTCCGGTGGTGGTTGTGGTGAACAAAGGGTCAGCGTCCGCCTCCGAGATTCTTGCAGGAGCACTCCGTGATATCCGCGGCGTGGTGCTCGTTGGCGAAACAACCTTCGGGAAGGGGAGTGTGCAGGAGATAGAAAATTTGAAGGATGGTGCGACAGTGAAAGTGACAATTGCCGAGTGGCTCACGCCCGCAGGCATGGTCATAGACGGCGAAGGGCTCGTTCCGGACTCGGTAGTGAAAGAAGGGGAGGAAGGGACGGACCCTCAATTGGATAAAGCGCTTGAACTTATTTGGAAACAAATTGGATATACGCCCGCGGGATGAAAGTGATTCTCTTAGCGGACGTGCGCGGTACCGGGCGCAGTGGTGATGTGAAGGAAGTGCGCGAAGGGTACGCGCGAAATTTTCTTATCCCCCGAGGCCTTGCCGAAGTTGCGACTGAAGAAGTGCTTGCAAGGAAAGAAGAAGGAGATGCCGCACGCGCACAGGAGCGCGTGGATCGGCGGCGCGAAGTGGAAATGTGGGCGGAGAAACTTTCCGTGCTTTCACTTTCGTTCCCTGTGAAATCGGGACCGCACAGCGAAGTGTTCGGTTCCGTAACCGCAAAGGATGTGCAAGCCGCACTCACTTCGCGGGGATACCACAGCATTACCGTGAAGCTCGCAAAGCCTTTGAAGACGCTCGGCGACCACTGCGTGGAACTTGACCTCGGGGAGGGAATAAAAACAACGGTTACGATAACCGTTGTTCCCGCGCCCGCTCCTCGTTCCTAACTGATACTTACAATACGCGAAACCTTCTTCGTGCCGTCAAAGTGGGCACGCTTTTTTGTGCTGAACTTCACCACTCCCGCCTTCTTCGCATAGAGCGTGTCGTCGCCGCCCTTCCGGACGTTCGTGCCCGGGAAGAACTTTGTGCCACGCTGACGGACAAGAACCTCGCCTGCGCGCACGGTGACGCCCGCAAAGCGCTTTACCCCGAGTCGCTTGGACTCGGAATCGCGTCCCAGTTTTGTCGAGCCTTTGGCTTTTGTATGCGCCATTGTGAATGCATGATAGGTTATAATTGAGCGTATGTCAATATTTTCGCATCGCGGGGGAGTTCCGATTGCCGATCGTTGGAAGATTCCGCTCGCGTGGGCGGTCCTCACGCTTTTACTTTTTGCGAGTTTTGCGGTCGGATACTTTCTCGGTCAGGAGAATTCCATTCCTCCCATCATTATTGAGACCCGCGGCTAGCGGACGCATGTTCTGTCAAGGAGCGTTTTCCACTAACACACCAACTCTTTTCATGTTGGGAGCGTCTTAAAGGGAAAATATAGAAACTTTTCCCCAATATATTCTAGAAAGAAATCAATACATAAATTTAGTAAAACGTAAGTATAGAAACAAAAAATTGACTGTAACAGGCATGTAACATAGAGGTTTAGGCATTTTTTGTTATTTTTTCGGTGAAAGAGAGCATTAGGGGCAATCCTTCGCCATTCGGACACCAATGTGGAGAAAAGAAATCCCCAACAACAAGGAATTACCTTAGTTTTTTCGTGATATGATTAAATAAGGCAGAGGGAGAATATTCTTCTGTCAAAATGGGATGAATTATAGAGGTCCGAACATGAAGCGATTTAAC
>JAZDNP010000006.1:0-19270 GCA_043799565.1 Candidatus Brennerbacteria bacterium
AGTCGAGAAATCCATATGAGACGAGCGAGCCTAGCCGAAAGAGAAATCCGCGGTAGATGAGCGAGCCGAGAGTACGGAGAAAACCGAACATTTCGAGCGAGCCGCGCTAGAAGAGGAATCCTTTGGTCGGAAGCGAGCCAAAAACAATGAGAAATCCGCACCTGGAGAGCGAGCCAGTAGAAAGGAGAAACCCAGGAAAGTCGAGCGCAAGGCGCGTCTGAAATTCAGACGCGCCTTTTTATTTGGTGCGGTGCGGCGCGCGGAGGCGAGATCGTCGCGGTCGGTACGCCGGAGGACATCGCGAAGAAAGGGAGAAGCTTCACCGGGCAGTATTTAAAGAAAGTTCTATAATATGAATAATGGACGACGAATTCATCTCTGACGAAGAGGTGGAGGCGTATGAAAAACGGAGCGACCCTGCGCGCCGTTCCGTTGTGTGGTCACTCACCGCAGTTGCTGCGGTGTTCGTATTGGTAGGGGGTGCGTATGCGTTTGGATATTTTGGCGGTGGCACCGGCGCGCTTTCGGCATCGCTTTTTGGAACTGCGAGCGATGAGCAAGGTGAAACGTTCCCGCTTTGGAGTAGTGGGCGTGAGGAGGGAACGTCGTTCGCACGAACCGAAGATGTAGATTCGGGCGCGTTGAACGGAGCGTGCAGTTTTGAGAGCGGCCCTTCGACCAGCTCAGGGCAAGCAATTTCAGTGGTATTCAGTGAAGTTGCTTGGATGGGAACGGGAGAAGGGGCGCAGTATGAGTGGATAGAGCTTGCGAATGTCGGCGAGCAACCCGCGAGTATCGCCGGGTGGAGCGTGGTGGATAAGGACGGGCAGATTCAAATTGTGTTTGCAAAGAACGCGGTGATGCCGGCAGGAGGTTATTTTCTCCTCGCGCGGAGCGTTGATAAGGTGGGAAGCGTGCGTGCCGACGTGCGCTATGCGGGAAATTTGAAAAATGAGGATGAAGGATTGCGGCTTTTGAACGCGAATTGCGAGGTGATGGACGGGGTCATCGCGGGACCGAAGTGGCCGGGAGGCGAAAGCGCCGAGCGGCGCACGATGGAGCGGAACCTTACCACGCGCGTCTGGTACACATCGTCAAAAATCGGCGGCACCCCACGCGCTGAAAATTCCAAAGGGTACTATAATATATTATACTATGCTCCTGCTTCTTCCGCGGAGAGTTCTACCACAGCCCCTACCGAGTCAGAACAAGTGACCACTCCCGCGGTCGCCACTTCTTCACCGTCTGCGCAGGCGGATTTGACGAGCTCGCCGCAAGGTACGGTCGTGATAAGCGAAGTTATGGCGGGAAAGGAAGGTGTGGGGAATTGGGATTTTGTGGAACTCCACAATGCGGGTTCGAGCGCGGTCAATCTCACCGGGTGGAGCGTGAAGAAGCGGTCGTCCGCCGGAACCGAATCTGCGCTCGTGTCTGCGTCACGTTTTGATGGAGTGACGATTTCTGCGGGCGGTTATATCGTCCTCGCTCATCCCGACTATGGCGGTGCTGCAAACGTGGTATGGCCGAAATCATACACACTTGCCTATACAAATAATTCAGTGATTCTCTATAACGCGAATGGAGAAAAGGTGAATGAAATTTCTTGGACCGAGATACCGAAAGGGCAAAGCTACGCGCGTATGGGAACATCGTTCGTGATAAGCGCTCCAACGCCGGGTACCGCGCCATAATTTGACGGAGAAAATTCTGGGTGATAGCCTGAATTTAGTCTCCACTAGGGAGTGCCGTTCTTTTCCATCAACCTTTTTCTCACGGGAGGTGCTATGTGCGATAGATATCGCTGTCCAGTTGGTTGCGAGGGGACCGCTTACAAGGTGGTCACCACGAGGAGGGAGAATGGAGAGGACGTTCGCGTCTGTAGGACGCATGGGAGGCCTGTTGAAAGGATTCCGAAGTCCATGACGCACAATCACTCCAATCTTGC
Source organism: Candidatus Brennerbacteria bacterium (assembly GCA_043799565.1). Classification (GTDB taxonomy): domain Bacteria; phylum Patescibacteriota; class Minisyncoccia; order UBA6257; family GWB1-50-10; genus DYGI01. The sequence goes on from JAZDNP010000006.1 coordinate 1,946, forward strand.
TCAACCGAAGAGACCTCCGAAGGCGAGCCGGCGAACGTTTCTCCTGGCCCCTTCACTGGCGCGATAAGTGAGAAGGGTAGTGAAGTTGGAAATGCCCCGTCCACGATGTTGTGTGGACGGGGTCTTTATTTCGCCACATTTCAATTCCATTGACAGGGTGCCACCAATATGCTATAGTCCAAACCAGTAGAGTTTTTTTCCACCTATTAGGAGAAAGCCATGATCGAACTCGGTTCTGATTTGAACCACGATCCTGCCTCGGAGAATGCAGGGCGTGTCATCGCGGCGCTCCACCGCGAGATGGATGTTGTGGAGATTCCTTCGGACAACCCACGGTTTCAGGAACTTCTTGAAAAGCAGTCCCTCGGACCGCTCACGTTTTCCGAACGCGATGAGCTGAATCGGTTCATCGAACTAGGAACCAGTGCAATCTCATAAGGCATGTAGGCGGGAATAGCTCAGCCTGGTAGAGCACTAGCTTGGTAAGCCAGAGGTCACAGATTAGAATCCTGTTCCCCGCTCGCGATATAGCCCGACTCAAAAGGTTGGGCTTTTTCTTTTGCGCTATACTGAAATCAATGTCTTCCATCATCAAACTTTTTATGGTGGTGTTCGGTATCGTTGCCGGCGTGTCGCTCATCGGTGTGCCGTATTTTTCTTCGCTTTTCTCGCTGGAGAATAAGGGCGAAGTGAAAATCAACGAACAAATAATCGTGGTGGACATCGTGAAGGATCCGGACGCGCGCGCAAAGGGCTTGAGTGAGCGCGACGGTTTGGGAGTGAACGAAGGAATGCTCTTTTTGTTCGACGATGCGGCGTATTATCCATTTTGGATGAAGGACATGAGATTCCCCATCGATATTGTGTGGATCGCGGAGAACACGATTGTAGGATTTGAGGAGCGCGTGTCGCCGGAACCGGGCATACCCGACTCCGAGCTTATGAGCTACGCACCGCCCGAGCCGGTGGACAAGGTATTGGAGCTTTCGGCGGGCCGTGCCCGGCTCCTCCGTGCCGAGGTAGGTGATGCGGTAAAGATACGGCGCCTCATTGCGGGCGGTGCTCGTCTCCCGTCGTTTGCGGAACTCAAAGGGATGTTCAAAGAATGGCGTGCGCTTCAAGGCGACGTGAAGACGAGCCCTTAACGAGGTATACTGGAACATATGAAAGCACGAGTTGCCATCAACGGCTTTGGGAGGATTGGTCGGCTTTTTTTCCGACTTGCGTTCGGCGGCAAAGATTTTGAGATAGTGGCGGTGAACGACTTGGGCGATGTCGCAAATTTTGCACATCTTTTGAAGTACGATTCGGTCTATGGACGTTATGAAAAAGAAGTGAGGGTGCGCCAGGGCGCTTTGGTGGTAGGTGGGAAGCGCATCAAATTTCTGCAGGAAAAAGACCCCGCGAAACTTCCTTGGAAGAAGTTGAAAGTGGATGTGGTGGTGGAGGCGACGGGCGCATTCGAATCGTACGAAAAAGCGAAGGTGCACCTTGCGGCGGGCGCGAAGCGCGTGGTCATCACGGCGCCCGCGAAGGACGCGGACGGCACGCTCGGGAAGACCGTGCTTATGGGTGTGAATGAGGGAGACATGAAGAAGGTTGTGATAACCTCCAACGGTTCCTGTACCACGAACGCGGCTTCGCCAGTCATCGCGATTATGGCGGAAAAGCCCGGCATCAAAAAAGCAATATTGAATACGGTACACGGGTACACCGCGACTCAAAATCTGGTGGACGGACCAACGCACGGCAAGGATTTTCGGCGCGGACGGGCGGCAGCCACAAATATCGTTCCGTCCACGACCGGTGCGGCAATTACGGTTACGCGTGCCTTTCCTTCGCTCGCGGGAAGATTTGACGGCATTGCCATGCGGGTGCCGGTCATCGCGGGGTCGATTGCGGATATCACGTTCCTTGCGAAGCGAAAAACGAGCGTGGAGGAGATCAACAACATTTTTCGGCGTGCGGCGAAATCCCCGAAGTGGAAAGGAATTCTCGCGGTAACGGACGCTCAGGTAGTATCATCGGACATTGTGAAAGAACCATACGGGGCGATTGTGGATCTTGCGTTCACAAAAGTAGTGGACCAGGACCTTGTGAAGGTGCTCGCATGGTATGACAACGAGTATGGCTATGCGGCCATGCTTTTGAAGCATGTAGTGAGGGCGCTGGCGCGTCGGTAGCGTCCGTTAGTATATGGCGAAGCGGCTCGCGCTCCTTATTTTTATAGCTGCGGGACTTGAAATAACAGTCGCGGTGTTTCTTGGTATCATCGCGTATCGTGTAGAGAGCGCGATGCACCAGGGGATACTCGCATCCTTTCGAACCAATCTCATTATCAATACAATCGCGGCACGGGCAGCCGAACTGGCACGGCCGAAAACCGCCACGCTGCTTTTTACGGGTGACATTATGCTTGCGCGCGGCGTGGCATTTTATACCGAGCGTGAGGGCGGAAACGATTATAAGTTCCCGTTTTTGCGCACCTTAACCACACTTCGTGCGGCCGACCTCACGGTGGGGAATTTGGAACATCCCGTATCGGATCGCGGGAAAAATCAAGGAAGTGAATATTCGCTTCGCGCGTCGCCCGCTTCTCTAGAGGGACTGGCGGACGCAGGATTTGATATCGTGTCGCTTGCGAACAATCACATGTGGGACTGGGGCACCGACGCGCTTTCTGATACTTTTCTTTATCTTGACCGCGCAGGTATTCGCCACATCGGTGCGGGAATGAATGAAACGGACGCCAATCGGCCCCTTGTCGTGGAGGTAAAAGGGAATTCCATCGCATTTGTTTCGTGGACGAATTTGTACCCCGAAGGACTGGAAGCGAAAGGGGACGGACCTGGCATCAGTCGTTTTCGCGAAGACGAAGCGGTTACGCAGGTACGGTTTCTTGCGGGAGGGAACGATATCGTAGTGGCGTTGCTCCATTTTGGAGACGAGTATCAGACGAAAGCAAATGAGGCTCAACGGCGGATTGCTCGCGCGCTTGTAGATGCCGGTGCCGACCTTGTGGCCGGCCACCATCCTCACGTAGCGCAAGAAGTGGAGCAGTACAAAGACGGATGGATTGCATACAGCTTGGGGAATTTCGTCTTTGACCAGGGATTTTCGGATGAGACCATGCGCGGTCTCACGCTTCGCGTGACGGTGAAGGGCGGGCGTGTGGAGAGCGTGGAACAAATTCCCACGCATATGAACGCGTATTTCCAGCCCGCTTTTGAAGCGGTACAATAAGCGATATTATGGTCATCTATTTGGGCGCGGATCATCGCGGATTCGAACTGAAAGAATATTTAAAGAACGCGCTTTCACGGCGCGGGTATCCCGTGGTGGACCTTGGCCCCGCAGCGTACGACGAAGAAGATGACTACACGGATGTCGCTGCATCGCTCGCGAAAAAGGTGAGCGAGAACCGCGAAACGAGTAGGGGTATCCTCCTCTGCGGCTCGGGGGTAGGAGTTACTGTGGTGGCAAACAAGTTTCCGAACGTGCGTGCCGCGCTCGTCGCCACGCCTGACCAAGCATTTGATAGCCGGAACGACGATGATGCGAACGTGCTTGCGCTTGGTGCGAACTATATAGATGCCGCAAGCGCGGAAAAGATCGCGGTCACATGGCTCGCAACCCCGTTTTCCAAAGAGCCGCGGTTTGTGAGGAGATTACAGGAACTCACGCAGATAGAATCGGAAACGCGCCGGAAGGGCGATTAAGTATGGAAGTAATTCCCGCGGTGAACTGTGAAGATGAGGCGGGCGTGCGTCACGCGCTTGGCGTAGTAAAACTTCTTGAAACGGAGTGGGTGAAATTTGATGTGTCGGACGGCACATTTGCGTCCACGGTGACCTGGAACGAGCCGGGAAAACTTCCGGCGCTTCTCAAAAAAGAAGAACTCAGCGATATCGGGATTGAGGCCCACCTTATGGTGCGGGACGTAAAAGCGGCGCTTGCGGAATGGCTCAATGTCGGCGCAAAGCGTGCCATCGTGCACGTGGAAGTGTTCCCGAAGGGGAACGAGAGGGAATTTTTCTACGAGCTTGAGCGCATGTGTGTTGCGGCCGGTGCGGAGCTCGGTCTTTCCATTGCGCCCGAAACGTCAGTGGATGAACTTGTGCCATATTTCGGTGAGATTCTTTTTATTCAGCTTCTTGCGGTGAAACCGGGGCCTTCCGGTCAGAAATTCGACGAAGGGACGTTTGAAAAGTTGGAATTCTTGCGAGACCGCGTGCCGGAAGCGGTGATTGAGATTGATGGGGGAATGACGCCCGCGCTCGCGCGCCGACTGAAGGAAGCGGGCGCAGATATGGTGGCGTCGTCCTCGTACATTATGGGTGAGCGTGACCCCCGCGCCGCATACCAGGAATTTTTGGATGCTTAGCTCGCTATCAACGCTTGAGCTATTAACGCCTGAATAGAAAAATAGTTGGCAAATCAACCCGCTCCAGTTAACTGGAGCGGGTTGTGATATAATGCAGACATGGTGAATGTGGTTAAGAAAGCCATATCAAAGGATCTCCGTAGGAGCGCGTGGAGGCGCTTTCGGAATGTGCTCGTAGGTTCGCGGTCGGAAGGATCGTTTGTGGATGATTTGCGGTTATTTCTGACCGCGTCGGAAATTACCATGCTCGAAAAACGGCTCCTCATTCCAATTCTCTTGGAAAAGAAAATAAGCTATCGCCATATAGGCCAGCTCATAGACGTAAGTCCTACGACTATTAGTTTTGTGAAGGGGGAATTTAAAGAAGAAACCGGTGGCGCACCGCGTGTATGCCCCTTTGTACGAACGGAAGGAAAAAGATCTACCGCTTCTGCCGCCACGCGTAGGGTATTCCCGTTGGTACCGCGAGAGACGGAGGAGGGGACAACTCGCATAATTGCGCGTGTGCAATGGGCGGGGCGCTCCAGTTAACTGGAGCGCCTTGATTTTCTTATTGCGATTTAGAATGAAAGCGTTGGTTTTGAGGTAGCTATTGACATACAAGCTTGTTCGGTGGTATTCAATAATCAGCAATTCACGTCGGCGTGAAGCCGGCAGGTTAATAACCTAAACCTTGAGGCGTGAGGCCTCAGATAAGGAGATGTTGCTATGAGAAAAGTGGAGTTTCATGGAATAGACATTGCAGCATGCACACTCGTCTTCCACGTTGTTCCTATTTTTGTTGATTTGATGTGGCTCAGTGGAACGGTGAGGGGACTCAACATCGAAGAGGATACCACGACGAACGCGGCGCGCATGGCACAATTGCGCAAGGATTATCCGAATAGCGTCCACGCCGAGGAGAGAAGAGTACGTATTGCTGTGGTCGGTGTGTCTCCTCGTTTGCGGATTCACGCGAGATTTTTCGGATACGGGCGAAGAGGAGTTCCTTGGGAGTCGGGAGAGATCAGTTTTGCCGTAGATGAAAATTCGCCCATAAACGGACTGAGCCAGGTGCAGTGGAATTCAAATGAGCGTTGCTTTTTTCATTTCCTGACAGCTCCTCATGCTGGCGCAGAAGAAGATTTCCTTCGTACTGCGGAACTTATTCAGAGAGTGAGAGAACACCTCTATCTTTAGAGAGGATGCAGTAAGAAGGAAGGCAATTATATCCCGCACTGCCTTCGGGTGGGTGCGGGATTTTTGTTGGCGTGTTGTTACGAAGCGCTCCAGTTAACTGGAGCGCTCTGTTTTTTGTGCGGAGATTTATTTTTGTGGAGGCATAAGTCGGATAAGTCCGATAGGTCTCATAGGTCGAATAGGTCAGATAAACCAAGCCCGCCTTCGCTGAAGCTTCCGCCGACGCTGACGCTTTGGCGAACAAAACGGCGGGCAAGTAGGTCAAATCAGACGAATAGGGTATAATAAGAAAAATCCCAATATTTAAATGGAATCTTTACACCCCGCACCAAAGCTTCGCGTTAGTGCGGGGCAGGCGAAGAACTTGATATAACACATGGAGCCACTACACGAAGATAAGCTGAAATACCTCGAGGAGCTGGCGAATCGGATGCGGGAGACCTTGATCCAGACGCTCGTCGAGGCAGGGAGCGGACATTCGGCGGGGCCTCTCGGCATGGCGGACATGTTCGCCGCGCTCTATTTTCACGTATTGAACCATAACCCCGAAAAGCCGGACTGGGCGGAGCGCGACCGGCTGATACTCTCCAACGGCCACATCGCTCCTATCAGGTATGTGGCGATGGCGTACGCGGGGTATCTGCCCCTTGAAGAACTGAAGACACTTCGGAAAATCCACTCGCGTTTGCAGGGGCACCCGCACCGCACCTCGCTTCCCGGAGTTGAAACCACGTCGGGGCCGCTTGGCTCCGGGCTCTCGCAGGCCATCGGCGTGGCGCTCGCGGCGAAGCTGGACCATAAGAAATACCGCACGTACTGCATAATGTCGGACGGCGAGCATCAGGAGGGGAACACGTGGGAGGCCATCATGTTCGCGGGGAAATACCGTATCTCCAACCTCACCGCCATCGTTGATCGGAACAACATTCAGATAGATGGGGCGACGGAGGACGTGATGCCATTGGAATCACTCCGCGCGAAGTACGAGGCGTTCCGTTGGAACGTGATTGAAGTGGACGGGCACAACATTGAAGAGTTCGTGGACGCGGTGCACGAGGCGCACGCCATTTTTGAAAAACCGACCGTCATCATTGCGCACACGATTCCCGGAAAAGGAGTGAGCTTTATGGAAGGGGACTACACATGGCACGGAAAAGCTCCGAAGAAAGACGAAGCCCGTATCGCACTTTCGGAACTTCGAACGCTCGGAAAGAGAATCAAGTCCGAACACGAATAATATGTTGGAACCATTCGCAAAACTGAACGGCAACATGTTCAAACCCGACGCAGAGAAGCGCGCGACGCGCGACGGTTACGGTGAAGGGCTCGTGACACTCGGCGACACCAATAAGAGCGTGGTGGTGTTGACCGCCGACCTTTCGGAATCCACCCGCGCGGAAGCGTTCGCCAAAAAATACCCCGAGCGGTTCTTCGAATGCGGCGTTGCCGAGCAGAATATGGCTACCATCGCGGCGGGTTTCGGCATCAGCGGGAAAATCCCGTTCATATCTTCGTACGCCACGTTTTCGCCTGGGAGGAATTTGGAACAGATACGGACGACCATCGCCTACAACGATGCGAACGTGAAGATTGCGGGGCACCACGCGGGAGTTTCGGTGGGGCCCGACGGCGCAACACACCAAGCGACCGAGGACATCGCGTGGATGCGTACCATGCCGAACATGAAAGTGATCGTGCCGTGCGACGCGGTGGAGGCGAAGAAAGCGACAATTGCGGCCGCAAAGATCAAAGGGCCCGTCTATCTGAGATTCGCGCGCGAGAAAAGTCCTGTTGTGACGACCGGAAAAACGCCGTTCACACCGGGCAAAGCCGAGCTCTTTTGGGATTCCAAAAAGCCGGAGGTTGGCATTGTCGCATGCGGACTCTTGGTTGCCACTGCGCTCCGCGCGGCGCAGGAGCTCAAAGCCGATGGCATTGAAGTTGCGGTCATAAACGTGCACACTGTTAAGCCGTTGGACGGTTCTGCACTCCGTGCGCTCGCGAATCGCACCGGCGCCTTGGTGGTTGCGGAGGAACATCAAATCGCTGGAGGTCTCGGCGGTGCGGTCGCCGAATTCTTTGCCAAAGAGGGCCCGGTTCCTATAGAATTCGTTGGCTTACATGACACCTTCGGCCAGTCGGGCCAGCCCGAGGAACTCCTGGAGTTCTACGGCATGGGGGTGGAGGCGGTAAAAAGCGCGATAAAGCGTGCAAGGAAGCGGAAATAATATATGTTTGACATCATTACTATCGGCACCGCAACGCGGGACGTATTTCTGAAAAGTGCGAAATTCAAAGTGCTCCGGGACCCGGAGCATTTGAAAAAGCTTGGATTTGTAACCGGCGAAGCGGAATGTTTCGCAATGGGAAGCAAAATCGCCGTGGACGCTCCGGTGTTCGCCTTCGGGGGCGGTGCGGTGAATGCGGCGGTGACCTTTGCGCGGCAGGGCTTGAAAACCAGCGCGGTCATAAAAGTGGGGGACGACGAGAGTGGCGAGGCGCTTTTGGAAAACCTGAAGCGCGAGCGCATTACCGCCTTTGCGGCACGCGACAAAAAAACCGCGACCGCATACTCCGTAGCACTCCTCACCTCGGGGGGCGAGCGTACCATCCTTTCCTATCGGGGTGCATCGGAGGACCTTTCGCGCCGCGATATTCCCTGGAACAAGCTTGTCGCAAAGTGGGCGTACATTACGCCGGGAGCGCTCCCCATGATACTCATACGGGAGCTCGTGGCGCTCCTTAAAAAACGAGGCACCTCCGTGGCGATGAACCCCTCCGGAGCGTACGTGGCGATGGGTGCGGAGAAACTGAAGCCGCTCCTCGCGCAACTTGACGTGGTCATTATGAACCGCGAAGAAGCAACACTCCTCACCGGATTTGATTTTTCAAAAGAGCGAAAAGTGTTCAAGAAATTCGACGACCTGGTGCCGGGACTTGCGGTCGTGACCGATGGGCCGCGCGGCGCGAAGGTTTCGGACGGACGCTATCTCTACACCGCGGAGACGTTCAGGGAAAAGAAGCTGGTGGACCGCACGGGCGCAGGAGATGCGTTCGGTTCCGGGTTCGTGGCGGGACTCATAGAGAAGCACGATATCCATTACGCGCTTCGTTTGGCTTCTGCGAACGCGACCTCGGTGGTGGAGTCAATAGGCGCAGAGGAAGGCATACTCACGAAAAAGGACTTCACCGCGAACCGTTTCAAATATCTTAGCTTGGACGTTGAGCCATTGTAATCAATGAGTGCAATAGAAAAGCTTTCCGGAATACTTCGCGCCGACAAGGATTATCTCGCGAAAATAGAAGCGCGCCTCTCTGCGGTTACGGGTAAGAAAGGGGTGCTGGAACGGATTGTGGAAGAGAACGATGCGGCGGTAATACGCTCACTCCTCACGCTCGGCGTTCAAAAAGACGCGGGCGCCCGCGAAATATACGACGCTCTGATCTCAAAGATTGAGACGGACGACCACAAGGTTTTCAAGGCGTTCGGAGAACCGAAGTGCTCAAATTGCGACGATTGCACGCGCATGCTGGACGTCGCAAAGAAAGTGACGGGTGTGCAAAAAGGGTTTTTCCTGAAAGAAACGAAAGCCGCCGAGTTCCTCAAAAAAGAGCCGCCTCAAGAGGTGATGAAGTACTTGGGACATGCAACGGTAGACGCGATGCTCGCCAAGGAGGACCTCTACGAAGTTATGAGCGCGCTCCGCTTCATTGAGGGGAATGAATGGTTGAATAACGTGTTTTTCAAACAGTATGGGGCGCTTACTCCGGACGATTTTGAAGAGCGGGAAGTAAAGGTGCAAGCGCTTTCCGCGAAATGGGTGGAAGCCGCAGAAAAGTTTGTGCGTAAGAAATGGCACAACATCAGCCACCTGAAAGAAATGGGGGTGGTATTTGTGATTCCCATCCACCTCGGCATTTCGGGGGAGATACTCCGAATGCTCTCGCTCGTTTTCCATTATCTTCATGAGGTGCCGTTTTATTCCGATATGTTCCGCCGCATCGCGGATGTCCCCACGACATTTGCGGCGAATTTCACTTCGCTTCTCCGGGGCGACGTATTTGACGGAGAGATGCCGGTCCCGATGCCTTCGGCATCGCGGATCCACGACGAAGTCGGGAAAGGCGAAAAAACATTTTGGCTCGTGGTGCAGCGCTACCTCGCGAAGGACGATGAGCATGACTGGCGGCTCGCGGTGCCGCGGGTGAACCCGGAAGCGCTCCACTGGCTCCGCGCGGAAGAGGATCTCGTAAAACTTGGTGACGCAGTAGACGGGTTCACCCCGTTCGAGGCAGGTCGCCCCAAGGCGGCCGTAGCCGCGCCTGCGGTGGGGCGGCCTCGAACGGGGTTCAGTACCGACATGGCGTTTTGGCGCGACCTCGGGTGGGTAGGCGACTATTTCAAAGACGAGGTGGGGAACAATACGCTCGTGAGCTTCAACATTGTGGATACCGTGATGTCCTTGGTGAAGCAGAAAGAACTTATCAAGTACCTCTACCACCACCAAGAAGCGCTCTGGAACAAGATTTTTATGTCGTACTTCAGCCGCGACGAATTGGAAAAGGTTTCGAAGGAATATCTGCTGCAGGGCTATTTTGAAATATGAACTTGCTTATCCGCCGCATCCACTCATCAGGCTGTCTCCGGGGCGACGCCCAAGTCTTAGCCTTCTTCGCGGGCGCATCGGATTCGCGACGCAGCTTGCTATGAAATTTGACGAGAAAAAATTAATAGAAGTAGCCAGACCATATTTTGATTCCGCGCGGTCTGGCGATTGGGAACACGCTCTGCGAGTTGTGAAGTGGGTAAAGGAGCTTGGAAATGGAAGAAGCGACCTTTCTTTACTGATAACCGCCTCCTACATTCACGATATAGGCTGGTCGGGAGTTGCACCTAGGGGTAAGCTGGACCTCGATGAAATGCTGGCATTGGAGCCGAGGGCGAACGAAAATTCTTCAAGATTAATTTTCGAAGTGCTTGCGAAGTTGAAATTTACTGATCCCGAAATCGATACCATAAAGAGGCTTGTAGCCGCAGCTGATAAGCATCAATCGGAGCGAGACGACGAAGCGGTTATGGTGGATGCGGATAACTTAAGCAAACTATGCTTCGAACATCTGGAACAAAAATACCAACCAGCAAGTTTTTCTAAAATGATAGCACTGTGGGAAAATGAATTAGCTGGTCGCATTAGAACGGAAAGAGGGAAAGAGTTATTCCCGGAACTGCTTTCGGATTTGAAACAGAAGTTGAATCTAAACCACCAATTATGAATCTCCGAGAAGTTATACGAAATGCGGAAGTGAGAAAGATCGCGATAGGTCACTTCAATATCGCGAACCTGGAGCAGTTGAAGGCCATCGCGCATGTCGGCGCGCGTTTGAATGTTCCCGTTATCATCGGCGTTTCGGAAGGGGAACGCGAATACCTTGGCGTGCACCACGTGCGTGACCTCGTGAAAAGCTACAACGACGAACATTCTAAAGAAGGAGGGTTCCGCTTATTTTTGAACGCTGACCACACCAAATCGTTAGAAAAAGCGAAGGAAGCGGCGGAGAGCGGTTTTGACGCGATACTTTTTGACGGCTCAAAACTTTCATTTGAGGAAAGCATGGTGCAAACGAAAGAAGCGGTGCGCATCGCGAGGTCTGTAAATCCAGAGATTGTGGTGGAGGGGGAACTCGGCTATATCGGCGGCGCCTCGGAAATACGGGAGGGAGTTCCCGAAGGCGCGGTAATAAAGCCAGAGGACCTTACCAAACCGGAAGAAGCGGCGCGATTTGTGGAAGAAACCGGCGTGGACATGCTTTCGCCTGCGGTCGGAAACATACACGGGATGAGGGCGGACGCATCGGACCCCGCATTGGATATCGCACGCATACGTGCCATTGACGGTGCCCTTCGGCAAACCCAGGGTAAAAAAATTCCGCTTGTGCTCCACGGCGCATCGGGAAATACCGACGAAGATTTGGCGACGGCGATAGACGCGGGCATTTCCATTGTCCACATCTCAACCGAGCTTCGCGTCGCGTGGCGGAAAAGCTTGGAAGAGGAGCTCGCGGAACATCCCGGCGAAGTGGCGCCCTACAAAGTGATGCCTGATGTCTTAAAGGCGATGGAGGAAGTGGTGGAGCACCACCTGCGCCTTTTCAATCGGTTGGTCGGATAAAATAAGTACGGCGTTGCCATTATGAAAAGGCTCGCGGTACAATAAAAACGATGAAATTTGGGGAATTTTTCAAACGGCCAGAGCGTGCGGGAGAGGACGTAATGGAAGGGAAGGGTCTCTTCAAGAAGGTCATTAATGCGGCGGAAGTCGCCGCCTTTTTAGGTGCTTTGTCTCTAAGTACTCACGAGTCCGCAATAGTGCAGGATAAGTCCGAAAAGCCGCTGAGCAAACCCGAGATTGTTAAGTTGCATTGGGAGTCCTACCGCTCGGAGAAAAAGATTATTGAAAGGCTTCACACAAGGAGGAAAAACACGACGACCACGAGAATATTTACTTCTAACGCGTCTGATATTAAATCAGAGGACGTACCGGTCAAAAGTTGGGCAAATCGAAGCGGAGAGGTGGAAGTGGTGGTTGGTTTCGACGAGTATGGAACGAAACCTCGTTTCATATTTGTGAACGTAGATGGAGGAGAAAATGCCTTTGTTGATAATGATATGGACGGATTTGTGGATAGAGTTATCGCCAATAAGGACGGCGACAAAACAGAAAACTTTCCTTTAGCCTTCGGCAGTATGGAGCGGTTGCAAGAATTGGCCGAACTCACACCAGACGAGAAGAACCAGAATATAAAAGTTTATGAATTGGAACGTCGGCCCGATGGGACTATTGGTGTGAAAGGCGTCGATTTCATGAAAAAGGAATTCGTTGACGTGAATTCCTCTAATTTAGAATTGAAAGAGAAAATAGAAAAAGTGAATGACGTGAGTCAGGGTAATATGACAGAAGCTCTACGTAAAGTCGAAAGTTATATTGAAGGCGAGGACTAACTTTCCAACCCCCCTAGTGTGAGGAGCAGCCCCTTCAATGCTCCCGCGCAGGTGGGAGCTTTTATTTTATACCCAGCTCTGGTTTAATGGCGTGGTATGGAACAGGCCCCAATCAAAAAAATAATCATGGAAATTCGGGCGGGAACCGGAGGCGACGAGGCGTCGCTCTTTGCGGGCGACCTTGCGCGGATGTACCAGCGGTATGCGGCGAAGCGGGGATGGCGGTTTGTAATTGTGGACGCGTCCGAATCCGGCGCGCGCGGATACAAAACGCTCGTGGCCGAAGTGGCGGGTGACGGTTCGTATGACGCGCTACAACATGAATCGGGAGTCCATCGCGTGCAAAGGGTGCCGTCAACCGAACGACAGGGGCGCATTCATACCTCCACGGCATCGGTGGCGGTGCTTCCGGTCATAGAGGCGAAAGCGTTCGATATCAAAGAAAGCGATCTTGAAGTGACGTTTTCTCGCGCAGGAGGCCCCGGCGGCCAGAACGTGAACAAGGTGGAGACCGCCGTGCGCATTCTCCATAAACCGACGGGAGTAGTGGTAGGGTCGCGCGAGGAGCGTTCGCAATATGCGAACCGCGAACGCGCGATGGAGGTGCTTCGCGCAAAACTCTACGAGGCCCAAAAGGAACAGGCGGTCGGATCCATTTCTGAGCTTCGCAAGGAACAGGTAGGTTCGGGCGACCGCTCGGAGAAGATTCGCACCTACAATTTCCCGGAAGATAGGATTACCGATCATCGAATTGGCAAGAAATTTCATAATATTGAGAAAATATTAGAAGGCAATTTTGAACCGATACTGAAAGCGTTTGAGAACCACCGACCCTAAGCCCACCATAGGCGGGTCGGGCGATCAGTCGCATACGCGACTGATTTAGCCATCGCATCGGCAAAAAATTCTCGAACATAGAGAAGATATTGGAGGGGGACATGGACAAAATAGTAAAAGCCTTCACAAATTTGTGAAGGCTTTTACATTACGCTCCATTTCCTTTCAAGACCGCGATGTCCTGTTCAAATTCGTTGGCTTTTGTGACCACAGGGTCGCCGTACCAGAAGCGATAGGTGTACCAATTACCGCCCGAGTAATATTTCGCGGCAGCACACCGTTCTATAAGTGTTTGATATGACACCTGATTCTTATTCGCTTCCGCATAATTTTTGCAGCTCGAAGAGCCCAAGAGGTCTTTCATGTACACCGCGGTTGCGGCGAAAGCATCCGCATTGTTCCACGGCGAGGGGGGATTCGCGCCGGTTACCGACGAGATTTTTGTCTCGTAAATCTTCCATGTGGAAGGGATGAACTGCGCGGGGCCCATCGCGCCCCCGTATGAGCCGTGCGAGGCGATGGGGCACGAAACCTTCGCAAAGTCGGAATTGGGGTCTATACCGAGGCGGCCCAAGAGATCCAGGAAGTACGGCTTGTCGCGCGTAGGGTGCATAGCGGTCGTGTAGGAGCAGCGCCCGACATTTTTTCCAAGTAGCGACTCGCGGTGGAGGATGGAGAGAATGAGCGCGGCGCGCACACCGGTCGCGCTCTCAGCGAGACGCGCGTAGTCGTATGCGGCCTCAAAAGTGAGCTCGCCGCCTCCGAGGAGTTGGAAGATGCGGGTGCGGATCTGCGCAGCCGATTCCTGCTTTGTCCTAACCAGTTTTTGGTATTCCGACTCCTTCCCTTTGGTGTCCGTGAGCACTTTGTTCTTTTCCGCTTGCGTGACCTGCACACTTTTCCTTTGGCTCTCCTGAATGAGGCGGAAATTTTCTGTATCGTCTTTTTTTGTCGCGAGCTGGTCTTTTTGTTCCACCAATTCTTCGCGGAGGCGGGTTATCTCGGAGAGTGAAACGCGGAGGTTCTCCTGTACCAAGGTGACGTTCTCGATGTATCCAAAAAAGTCCGAGAGCTCATTATTGGAGAGCACCACCTCCATGAGCCCCGCTTGGTCGGTCTCGTAGAGATTGCGTATGTATTTTCCTATCGCGTCCTTATGCGAGCCGATGTTGTTTTCTGTTCGGTTGATCTGGCGCTGGGTTTCGTTGATCTCGGCCGTGAGCTTCGCGAGCTCCAAATTCACCGCCTTGATCTGGGTGTTGAGTTTTGATATGCGTGCGTTCAACGTCGCAATCTCGTTAGAAAGCGTTTTGCCTTCCGCCTTGTATTTTGCGATGACTGCCTCGTCCGCCTCAATTTGGCGCTCAAGGTCGGCAAGTTGGCTCTCCAGTACGCGGCGTTCTTCCTCGCTTGTGGCTTGGGCGTGGATGGGGGTAACGCCCACGGACAAAAATAGCGCGCTCCCGAGCGCGAATACTGCGAGAAATGAAAACGTCCATTTTCTCATTGATTTCATAGAGTATAACGGTTTTCCGGATGATTTAATAACAAATCCCGCCGGTCCATGGACCAGCGGGGATACATTCTCTCCTATTTCTTCTCCTTTTTTTCCGGTTCCGCGGGCGTCTCGGCGGGTACGGCCGCTTCGCCTTCCACGGGAGCTCCCTCTGCAGGCGTTGCCGCGGGTGCGGGCTCCGGAGCCGCCTCCTTCACATGTTCGCGCACCGTGGCAAGCACTGCATCGGCCGGAATGTGAAGTTTGACGGATGCGGGGATGGAAAGGTCTTTTATCGCAACGGAGTCACCCGGCTTCTCCAATTTTTCCACCGAGACCTCGATTCTGTGGAGCAGGTCTTCGGGGAGTGCCTCTATCTCTATTTCACGGACCACTTCCACCACCACGAAGCCTTCCTTGGTTGCGGGCGCGGTGCCGACGAACACGACCGGCACTTTCGCGTGCACCTTCTCCCCCTTTTTAATGGCATGGAAATCAATCGCGAGGATTTCGTCGGTCAGGGGATTTTTTGCGACTTCGGCGATGACCGCGGGAATTTTGTGTTCTCCCGCTACGAGTGTGATAACGGTGTGGCTTCCGGCAGTGCGGTAGAGTGCGACGAATTCTTTCAGCGATACCGAGACGTGGAGGTTTTCCGTGCCACGCCCATAGACCTCCGCGGGTACGAAGCCCTCACGACGAAGTACTTTCGTTTTTTTGCCGAGCGCGTCCCGGGTTTGTACTTTGAGTTCGGTCATGACGCTATTTTGCGCGCGGCTTCTTCACCTTCTTCGCTTTTTTGGCGGGCGATGCTTTCGCTGTGCGTGCGCGGAAACGCTCAACACGTCCGGTGGTGTCCACGAGCGATTGCTTGCCGGTGTAGAACGGATGGCACTTGGAGCAGATTTCCACGCGGAGCTCGGGGACCGTTGCGCCGACCGTAAAGGTTTCGCCGCAGGCACAGGTTACTTTGGCTTTCGGGTAATATTGGGGGTGAATACCTTCTTTCATAGTAGTTTTACAAGCCACACCATTTTTCTATAAATTGCGGGAAATGGCAAGTATTGGCAATACCATTGACACGGTAGGAGAGGGGGGGTATGCTTCTACCAAAGGCCGCCATCACACAAAAAACTATGGCGAAAGAAAAACTCGAATCGGGTTCGGAAGAAAAGAAAGACGGGTGTCTTTCTGGAGAAGAGGCGCACGAGGAAGCGAACCGCATGAGAGGAATGGTGGAACCTGGGGATATACAAATAGATTATTTCGCGCCTGGTGGTCGCGAACACTATGACTGGACCGAAAGATATCTTGAAAGGTTGAAAGAAGATGCTGCGCGAGATCCGGAAGAATATAAAAAACTTCTAAAAACCGGCGACCCCACCCTTCGAAGTCCGCAGGAGGCTATGGAAGAGTTTGAAAAATATGAAAAACGTCGGAGAGAATTCGCTGAAAGAGAACTAAGGCACCAAGATTTCGAAAAACACCCACTCTTCACTCCGTTTGAGAAGTATAGAGAGCTTGGTGGAATGTTAAGTGAAGCAGGGTGGGAAGAAGTTCAGCGCGTCACAATAACTGAGACTGATCTTGATAAAGCACGACTCCTTCTTGAAAAAACTGGGACCTTTCCCCGTCATGACTTATTGGTCGCCTTTGTAAGGGTCACCCATCTACTCCCTGGCAGCCCCTACGAAGAACGACCTCTTCCAGGAGAACTTAGTTTTCACGAGATGCTAGACGAAGCGAAGCATCTCATAGGAGCACAGGAAGCGGGGGAATAAATGGTGCGGTTTGTGTGGCGGCGCTGTTGACAGCGCCGCTGTTTATTCTATACTGGACACGCCTATGAAAACTTCACTGTTCCATAGCGCGTCCATTCATAACTCCATAGCTTGCTTTCGTTGCAGCAACGGAAGTAAGCATACCAAACAAAGATTTTTTTCGTTGTCCTAGTCTCTGGCTAGCGTAAGCTAGCTAGAATTTTTATTTGAGGATTTGATCCTGGTCCAGGATGAACGCTGGCGGCGTGGATAAGGCATGCAAGTCGAACGATGCGGTTGCGATTACATCAAGACCGCGTAGTGGCGAACGAGTTAGTAACGCCTTGGTACGTACCCCGAAGTCGGGCATAACTTGCCGAAAGGCGAGCTAATTCCCGATGGTCACTGAGAGCGCAAGCTCGAAGTGTAAAGTCGCAAGACGCTTCGGGAGCGGCCTAGGTCCTATCAGCTAGTTGGTGAGGTAATAGCTCACCAAGGCGACGACGGGTAGGGGGGGTGAGAGCCCGTTCCCCAACGACGCAACTGAGACACGGTGCGTACTCCTACGGGAGGCAGCAGTCGAGAATATTCGACAATGGGCGAAAGCCTGATCGAGCGACGCCGCGTGCAGGATGACAGCCTTCGGGTTGTAAACTGCTTTTCTGCCGGA
>JAZDNP010000014.1:0-2051 GCA_043799565.1 Candidatus Brennerbacteria bacterium
CCATGAGGTAATGCGGGCGACCTCGCACGTTTTTTCTTCCGAGAGATGTTCCGCGGCGCAAGTTTGCCACACGATGTCGGAATATTTTTCCGAAACCAATGCATCGCGAAGCGCGGGGGCAAGTAAGTCCCAACGCTCGAAGATTTTATTCTTTGGAATTGTGGTGGGTTGTGTGGTCATGTTGTGTTAGGGAGTACCTGGTGGAGGTGCGGGTGCGGGACCTGGAGTTGTACCCGGTGCGTCTACGGATCGGTTTATGAGGATTCTTTCAAAGCCTCTTTTCGCCCTTACTAGTTGTGCGTGTTCGTCGCTTTCGGGTGCGGTGTTCCTTATCCCCTCGTCTAGCATCGGCCGATATACTTGCGAGAAATGTTCAAGCCGTTCGGCGTCCATGCCGCGCACCATTCCGGGAACTACCGCAGGGTTTAATCGCGCAATCGCAGCTGCGTTTGCGGTGGCGAGTACGCCCGACGCACTTTGTGAGAGTCCGAATGCGCCGCCTTCTCTAAATAGGTCTGCAATTTGTACCTTATCACCCGGCTTGATGGAGCGGATGGATTCTCTTATCGCCTGAGTAATATCAGTTCTTGTTGCAAGCTCGTTTGCGATTGTTCTCTGGCGGAACAATTCAAGCTGTTCTTGGGTGAGGGCCGGGTTCCGTACCGCTTCTGCTTCCACGGCCCGGTCGACGCGCCCTCCTATTTCTTCAAGACCAGCCTGGCCGTTTTGAGTATCACGGAAAATTTCTCCAAGTCCTCCCGATGCCTTGTTCAGCTCTTCAAACTCAAGCCCCTCTCCAAGCCGTTCGAATTCAGCTTGCCGTTCGGGACCGAACCACCGTTGCGCATCCACGTGCCGGAGTTGGTTCTCTTTTTTCATGAGCTTGAGCATCGCAATCCGTTCCGGTCCGGTTAAGCTGCTCAAAAGATTCGCACGTTCCTGCCCTGAAAGGTTCTCCGCCTGTTTCTTTACGCGGGCTTCCGCGTCATGCACAAGCCCCTTTCTTCCCGCAGTAGTAGCCGCTTGGATACCCGCGCCCATGTGAGTTGCGGCGAAGTTAAGAGGAGCCGCAAAGAAGCGGGCGAGGCGCCCGCGATTTGCGGCGATGTTTGTTCCCTGGAGGCGATTTGCGAGATTTTGCGCACCCATCCGTTGTGCGAGTGCTCCTCCCGCCTGCTTCGCGCGCTTCCCGACATATGCCTGCCCGAATTTCCCGACTGCCTTCGCTGCTCCCATCACCGCTTTCGCGCCCGTGATGGAAAACTTTTCCGCCGCAATAAGTCCGCCGAGCGAAAGCCCCACGAGAATTGACGCCTGGAGGAATGTGCCAATAACCTGATTTGCAAAACTTCCCACGAAGCTTGAAAGTCCTCGTAAAAACGTGTCATCTGACGCGGTGTATCCCAATCCGCGGAGTCCCTGGAGCGGATTGGTCCCCGCCCCCTCGTTCATTTTTTGCGAGGTGATAATAACAAGCCAGAGGAAGAAGAGCGAAATCGGCGCGAAGAACGTCCACTTGAGGAATTTATCCCACCATTGTTTCCAGATGCTTGCGGTCAAGGGGAATACCCAGAAGAGCCACGCGAAGGGCATAAGGATGAAAAGAATCCCCAGATAGATATAGCGGATAAGGAGCATGAAGAAAAAAGTGGCTATGGTGATGCACATCACAATAAGGATGGCGGCGACGAAGACGAGGTTAATGAGGGGCGTGAAAAGCGACCCTAAACTTTGCCCCACGGAGCCCGCCCCCTGCAGTTTTTGGAGGTCCTCCGCAGAGGTAGACATATCTGCCTGCGAGAGCGTGGGGTTCATAAGCGAGCGTTGGGGAGAGAATGCGCCGCCGAATGACTTCGCGAAATTATGGAACTGCGCTATTCCCCCGCCTCCGCCGGGGAGCGCGGTGAGGAAGACGCTCGACATCTGGTCGGCGAAGTTCAGGATGCTCCCGCCGATGACCAGGCTGAAGTTCACAAGAAGCGCCGCGGCGATGAGTTTCCCGATGAGGTGTTTCATCCCGTAGGACTCGTAGCGGAGGATGGTGGCGATGG
>JAZDNP010000015.1:0-78563 GCA_043799565.1 Candidatus Brennerbacteria bacterium
CGGATAAACGCAGACAAACGGACGATTTTTGAATTGTCCGTTTGTTTTATAATTACATCAATGCCAGGACACCTCCTTTATAAAGATCTAAGCTATCAAATCAGAGGGGCTTGTTTTGAGGTGTATAAGAAATTTGGCGGCGATTTTAAGGAAAGTGTTATTAATAAGGCATTAGTAAAAGAATTTACTGTGCGTGGAATAAAGGTAGAAAATCAGAGACGAATCAACCTTGTCTATAAGGGTGATAAAGTGGGTACGTATGTTCCTGATGTTGTGGTAGATGACAAAATTGTCCTTGAATTGAAAGCAAAACCATTTATTTCAGAAGGCGATGAGCGGCAATTTTGGCGTTATTTCAAGGCCACAGATTATAAATTAGGCTTCTTGGTTAATTTCGGTAGTCGCAAACTAGAGATAAAGCGTCGTGTTTTCGATGAGGCACGGCATCCCTGCCTGACCGGCAGGCAGGCGCGTTCTTCCGCGTAATATCAGCGTATTCCGCTTCTAGTATTTCAATGATAAGCCCGCTCCATAAACTTTCGTTGCGGACGCTCAAATTATTTTTCCGCTTCATGCGCCGTACGCATGAACTTTTTGCGGGGACCGGGGTCGCGGTTGTTTCCGCCGCGCTCGTAATCGGCCTTTTTATGCTCGTATGGTGGGGCATCGGCGCGTTAAAGAATGTGATCGAGCTCCGGTTGGAGCGTGCGCTTGTGGAGCGCTTGCGCGAAATCGTCGCACCGCGTGGGTCGTTACCCTCGTCTGAACCCCCCGCTTCGGTCGGCATTCTCGAAATTCCCGCACTCCAACAGTTCGTAGAAGTTTCCGACACCGCGGGCCTTGTCTCCGCAAGTTTTTCCGATCTTTTTTCTGGCGTGGGATGGTTGGACACCGGCGCAACCACCATGCATCACGACCGCATTGCGACCGCGTTCTTATTTGAACCGAAATTCGAACTCCGCGCCGCAACCGAAACGGATTGGACAAGTGCGAGCTCACTCCCGCATTCCGTTGAGCTTGTGGGGAGAGTCGTCAAGGTTGGCGATGTTTATAAAGGACTTGTTTCTCGCGCTGACGGCACTCCTATTTTTACCGAAGCTAATACGCCGTTTGTTTCCAAATATTCCGGTACGTTTAGTTTCGGCGGCACAAGCGAGGATTGGCTTGCTGTGTACGGCGCATACGAAGGCCAAGCGGTGCGTGTGCGGGGCGGAAACGTTCAAAATGTCTCGCATCTTTTTGGCGCTCGCGCAATGGATGGAGGTTTTCGCCCCGGCGTTCTGCGCGATGCGGCACATCGGAGTTGGTACGTGTGGGACACAGAGGGCGAGCGAGTCCGCTTTCTGAAACTTTTTGAGGATAACGAAAGAAATATTGTGGGGATAACGGATCTCGGCGAGCGCTTTGTTGAGCGTGCGGGGGACGAAGTTCGGAAAATGGAAATTCGCGTCGGCGCAGGCGACGGGCGTGACCGAATACTCATTCGGTTCGCCTTCGCGGGGAATGGCATCGCGTATTACGAGTTCTTTGATAATGGTTTTGAGGGCGATGAATATGCGGTAGTCTCCGGCGATCTGAACAATGGGCGTGTTGCCGCCGTACGTCGTGCCCGTATCGCACGGGCGGACATCGCCGCATCTGGGGCACGCGTGGCATTTTCCCTTGCGAATACGCAAGGTGAATGGATGCCGGCTACGGTCGGAGAATGGGTCGTATTTCCCGACGAAAACGGGAGGAATCTCTTTTGGAAAGTGGAATTCGGCAATCTCTCGGGGAGACAAAACGGAAGCCCCTTCTTTGATTTCATCCAGATAGAGTATTTTCTCAAGTTTTAACCTTTGGGTTTGGTATACTAGTAGAAAGTGATGTCGTGGAAATCATTGGCACGTCTCGGAGCGGTTCTCATGTTCGCCGGAGGCGTTCTAGGCGTTGCCTCGTTTGCGGCGGGCCAAACCCTCAACCAAATTCAATTTTTAAGTGACGCGCAGATTGAACTCCTTGCTACCTCTACCGCCACGTTCAATATTTCGACGCGTCCGACAACTGGTGGCGCTATTCACATCTATACCCGATCGGCCGGCACGGGGATTTTTATCGCATCTTCCACTAATAATGTAGGTATCGGGACAACACAACCCCTCGACGAACTCGACGTGTATCAGGGGGATATCGGTTTGGGGAGAGATGCGGGTGTGGAACACGAAATCGTATTTCGCGCGAGCGACGATTCACGGCGCAGTTGGATTTTTGGAATGTCGTCGAGTACGGTTGCAGATGATTATATTGGTTTTAAAACCACCTACGGTTCCATTCGTTTCGTTACGAATGGCGGCAATGAAGTGGTTCGCATTACCGACAATGAGCGGGTCGGCATCGGGACCACCACCCCCGCTAAGAAACTGCACGTCGAGTCAGGCGGAGCGAACTCCGCCATCTTCAGCGATCCCATCACCATCGGGTACACTTTTGCTTCCACCGACGCGGCCCGCAAGGACTATGTGGACAACAATTTTGCCCCCTTGGGAGGCGCCTCCGGCGTATGGCAACTCTCTGGCTCCAACCTCTATGCCTCCAGCACGAGCTGGAATGTCGGCATCGGGACCTCGACTCCCGCAACTCTCTTCGCTGTCGCAACCACCACCAATATCTTCAATGTTTTGTCTTCTGGTAAGGTCGGTATTGGAACAGCGAGTCCTGAGCAAGCATTAGACGTTGTTGGCGTTATAAGGTCCAGAGCGGGCAGTCATCAGTTCAGGATTTATGACACAGACACTTCTGCGGAGGAATGGAGTTTGACGACTTTTAACAATGCTAATTTTGGTATCTATGAAGATACAACAACAAACCGTTTCTCAATTCTTGCAGGCGGCAACGTCGGCATCGGTACCCCGACACCAGGAACGCTTTTTACTTTGAATCAGTCTGCTGCTGGAAATTTAGTTGAATATAGAACATCATATGCTACTCCAGAGGTTTGGTACTTATATGAAGATTCGGGAGGACTTTACTGGAAAGAAGGAAGCGACTTTAGATTTATGCTTAAAGACGGCGGCAACGTCGGCATTGGCACCACCACGCCTGCCAAGAAACTGCATGTCGAGTCCGGCGGAGCGAACTCCGCCATCTTCAGCGATCCCATTACCATCGGGTACCCCGCCTCTTCCACCGACGCGGCCCGCAAGGACTATGTGGACAACAATTTTGCCCCCTTGGGAGGCGCCTCCGGCGTATGGCAACTCTCTGGCTCCAACCTCTATGCCTCCAGCACGAGCTGGAATGTGGGGGTGGGGACGGCTGCCCCCGCGGGGAAACTCGGCATCGTAAGCGATAGTGGTTCCAATGCCACTTTTCTTCACGCTTCTTCTACCGCAAATTATGGTAACGACACCGTAAACTTCAACAGCGACTTCGGGGGATGGGTGTTCAACATCAGGAAGGGATGGAATCAAAAGCCTGCCGTGTTCCGTTTCCGTTCAAGTTCCACCGTGCCATATACCCAGTGGGAGATGGGGACTTCCGACAGCGACCAAGGATGGGGAAGTGGCGACGAATTTTATATCAGCCCTACATTAGGGGGCGGTGCGACCTCGACTCTCTGGCTTGAACAGAATGGCAACGTCGGCATCGGTGTCTCCGCTCCTTCATATAAGTTCCAAGTGAACATCCCCTCGAACAGCTCTGCGGCCACTAATGGAGCACATTTTGGACAGGGAACCTATGGCCTCTCCATCGTGAACAATACGGGGTCGGGGTTCGGCCCCCGCATCATTGGCGTGGGGGAGGATTCCAGCGACGCGGGACTAGACCTCGTGGGGAGCATTGAGGCGGCGGATGATACGGGAGCGATTCCAGCTGTTACCATTGACGGGCGGCAGACGGGCGCGGCGCTCGCCACACGCCCCATCCTCGGCGTGTACAGTTACGCTGGCACGATGAAGTTCACCATCGCGAGCAGCGGGTATGTGGGGGTAAACCAGCCGACCCCCATTGCGTCCCTCGATGTGCAGGGAGGAGTGAACGCCGCCGCCGCTACATCGGGCTCCGCCGGAAACTCTCTTTTGCGTCTTGAACCCGCAGGAACCGACGCGCTCTTAGATGTGGGGTTTAATTCAGGCACTCCCGTGCATGCGTGGATACAGCCGCGCTTTCGCACGAACTATGCAACGAATTACAATCTTGCTTTGAACCCGAACGGCGGCAACGTCGGTATCGGGACTTCGACACCACAGCATGCACTTTCTATCAATGGCACATACTATGCGGTGCAATACAGTGCGGGGAACTCTGGTACCGCGAAGACCATTGATTGGAACAGCGGAAACACCCAGCATGTGACGATGACAGGGAATGTGACGTTCACTTTTTCGAACGGCCAACCGGGCGGTCGCTACACTCTTATCTTGAAACAGGACGGCACCGGAGGGCACACCGCAGTGTGGCCAGGGACAGTGCGGTGGGGAAATACTGGTGCGCCCACGCTCTCTACGGCCGCTTCCGCCACCGACTACGTCACCTTCATTTACAATGGCGTGGATGCGAAGTACGACGGCTTGGCGTTCACGTCGGGGTTCTAACGTGATATAGTTTTCTCTATCGTGATGGAAACGCAAACGACACAAGGTATCCCCCCGGCGCAAAAGAGCCATACGGTTGGAATTCTTGCGACGATTGGGGTCCTCGTTATCGCGGGCATTGCGTTGTGGTACGGCGGTGTATTCCGGGGCGCGCCGAGCAAGGAAAAAGTGGTTGCACCTATCCTGCCGCCGGTGGGGGACCAACTCCCTCCTTTTTCTCCAAGTGTGGGCGACGTGCACGCGCTCACGGTTCCCTCGCGTGTTGTCACCTCGCGGGATGGCGTAAACCAGGTAAAGTTATTCGCGGTGCGCGCCGAGAACGGCGCGTTTGCGCCGCATGAGTTCGTGGTCATGGAAGGCGACAGAGTGCAGCTCGCGCTCACAGCTGTCGCCGATACCTACGATCTCGCCATCGCGCTCCCTATCGGCGGCTACGTGGTGGCGGAGGAGGGCATTACGCGGACGTTCGGTTTCACCGCGTCCAAGGTCGGCACGTATTCGTTCGCATGCTTCCAGTTTTGTCCGAAGGGGGCAATGGAAGGCGCGCTTATCATCGTGCCGAAGGGATGATATGAAACATTTTATTCTTTTCTCCATTGCGTTTCTCGCGGCAATTATCCTGTTTCCCGACGCCGCCTACGCGGCGAGCGGTTTGACCGCAAGCTCTGCTTCAAAAACACAGACCTATCTTACCTGGACAACCAGTATGCCCATCGGCGAATGTGACGATGTAAGCCGCAACGGCGGGTACATAACCTCAGTGTGTCGTGCGGACGGCGGTACGTTCCTCACCTACGACGATACGGGGCTTACCTGCGGCACGAACTATTCATACGACATCAACTATGGTGAGACGACCGCCGCGACCTCAACCTGGGCTTGTGTGAATGCTCCTAACACGCCGACCTTGGTTTCGCCCGCAGATAACGTGTGGGCGAATTCACGCGCATTCTGCGCCTCTACCTATGACGGCGATGGAGGGAACGTGACCAACTACTTCGTGATCGGCGGTGCTCCCGCCGCGACGGGGACTACCGTCACGAGCGGTACCAATAGTTGCTACACCCACACTGCGGACCTGAACAGCGTTACGTGGTATGCCTATTCATCGGATGGCGCCCTCACGTCTGCGACAACGTCACTGCGGACCGCAAAGGTAGACGCGACGGCGCCGACGAACATCACCTTCTCCGGAGCAACCACCACCTGGGCCCAAACCGCCTCTTCGACGGTCACTGCGACAGATGCGCTCTCGGGCCTCCAAGCGATTTACGCGTGCTACTCGATTGGGCAGGCGTGTGTGCCGTATCCCAACGGCCCGAATCCGACGAGCACTCCTTTTTCCGGCCCCTCCGGTACGAGGTTTGCGCTCACTGCGGATGGAAATCACACCTTGTGGGTGATGGCGCGTGACAATGCCGGGAGCCTTTCCGCTGCAACGCCGAATGGAGATTACCGGCGCGACACTGCTCCGCCTACGACCTCGACCTTGAGCGCGGCGGTGAACGGCGAAACCTCCGTCAGCTGGACCTCTGGGACGTTCTCTGATGCGCTTTCCGGTAGCTCCACGCTCGGGTCGTACGGATTTTCCACCGACAACAGTGCGTTTTCATGGTCCACGAGCACCACGTGGTCGGAAACGGGACTCGCGTGCGCGACCTCGTACACGAGATATTTGAAGCATCGCGACGCGGCGTTGAACCAAACGGGCTCTGTGTCCTTGGCGACCACGACCGCGAGCTGTACCGCGCCGCCCGCGCCGACCTCAACGACAGTGACCGAGACGAACACGGGGAGCACGCAAGCGACGGTGTCCTGGTCGGGGTCGAGCGATGGCTTCAACGTCTATGATTACCTCATCACCGCGGCTTCTTCCACGCGCCAGTTGAAGATCGGGAGCAGTACGGAGATGAGCGTCACCGTAAGCAACCTCCAGTGTCCGCAAATCCACGTCCTTGAGGTGGTCTCGTGGAAAAATGATGCGAGCTTAGGCGGGAGCGTGGACCCTACCTGCGGCGCGTGGAATCTTGCGGGTAAGAAATGCTCCGTAGCGACGTCGACAGTGACGGTACGTTCGTGCACACGCCAGTTCTTCGGTGAATAGGAAAAAGCATGGAATCGCACCGCGAGTTTCAATTGTTCATTGCGGCGGGGGTCATTCTCCTTGCGGCGTCTTTTCTTTTACAAATTACTCCACCACCCGTGCGTCCCGCGATGACGGGTGTTTCTCCTGTTGCGGGAACGCCCACGCCGGTGCCGGCCGCGGGGGGCCTTGTAGGAATACTTCCGCTCACGCCGAGCGGCGGAGGAGGTGAACTCAATATTTTTGATGTCGAATTGAGCGGGAACGGCATCGCACCCTCTACGTTCGCGGTGGCGAAAGGCGATGGCATTCAGTTGAATATCCGTGCGCGGGGTGGTACCTATGACGTGAATATTCCCGCATTCGGATTCTACGTGGTGGTTCCTGCAGGGCGAGTAGCAGTCGGCGGTTTTTCGGTGACGAAGGCGGGAGTTTTTAAATTCTCATGCCTCCGCTATTGTCCGCCTGGAGGTCCGGGCGCGCTCGCGGGCACCATCATCGTGTCCGAGTGAAACAGTCAAGAAGAACGCGCCGATATTAAAAAGCAGGCCCCGCATCGAATGAGTTCGATGTGGGGCCTTTGATTTCCCGGTTGCCGCGCCGTCAGTTCACGGGGAACTGGAGCGTGAGCTGATAGTTCCGGTGGACGAGCCACGCGTAGCCGACGGTCATCCCACCGGCAACGATGTAGGCCGCTACCCGATTGTTCCGATACATCCGCTTCAGAAGATAATTCATTAGAAGCGTCGAGCTGGCCTTGTAGGCGATGAAGCCGGCGGATTTCGGGTTTCGCCAGAACGGATTTGCTTCGACGAGTTCCCACTGCCTGTGGAACTTCTCGAGTCCCTGCTGGGTGGTGGCGACGTCGGCCACCTGAAGCAGGTCATAGGCGCCGAGAAGCGCGGAGAAAGCGTAATCCACTTCGCCATCCGTGTTGCGGGTGACGGGGGAAGCGCTCTCCGAGAATTCCTCAAACCACGAAGGCTTTGAAGTGTCCGTGTCCTGGGTGATGGGGGACAATGGCGGAGCCGCCCGTTCTTTGAATTGCTCGAACCATGTCGACCGCTGTGCAAAAAGCTGTGCGGAAAACATGGTGAGCAGGAATACCGCGAGCCAGTGCCTCATGGCGTACTCCCAGAATGATGGATGATATGTTCTGCCCCGATTATACTCCTTTATTTCGAATTTGTCAAATTCCTGAGGTGTGTTATACTGGATCTCAGAATAATCTTGAA
Source organism: Candidatus Brennerbacteria bacterium (assembly GCA_043799565.1). Lineage (GTDB taxonomy): Bacteria > Patescibacteriota > Minisyncoccia > UBA6257 > GWB1-50-10 > DYGI01. The sequence goes on from JAZDNP010000015.1 coordinate 7,893, forward strand.
AAAATCCATTGCGCAGAGAGGAGTGTGAGCGATGAAGAATCTTCGTTGGTGGGCACTTATCGTGCCTATGATATTCGTGCTTTCCGGGCAGGAGAAGGGGAGAATTACTTCCCCGTCCCTGGCGGTGCGGGAGAAATCCGATGTTTCGGGTAATCGCCCCTATTCGACGGAGACGCTTCAGAGTTTCTGGGAGGACAAACTGCGCGGAACCGTCGAACTGGTGATTTTCAGACGTACCTATCGGGTTCAAACCGTTAATATGGTTTCCGAAAAACTTCTCGAACTTGCGGCGAAACGGTACAACGCTTTCCGCCTGCACGTTTCCTTGGTGGAGTCGTATTCATTGAGCGGTGCCTCGGTGATGGCCGGTTCCTATGTAACGAAGGATTCAGTAGTGATCGAACTCATAGTACCTGCCCTCATTGATGTTTACGGGAAACTGCGCCGAAGTGGAGACACTTCTTGGCAGGAGCAATTCGAACTCTTTATGGTGGTCTCCTTGGTGCATGAATTGGACCACCTCGCCTACGGTTACATCAACAGAACGAACGCGCCTTTCGAAGAAGTGATTTGGAACGAAAAGGTGGCATGGGCGTTTACCTGCGAAGAAGTTCTCCGACCGCTCGTTGAGTACGGGAAATTTCGCCTCGCGCCGGGGGACATGGAATACTACCACGCATGGGTGCGCGCAGGGTACACGGCCGGAAGCCCGCTCTGGGACGAATTCATCCGGACCGTATATCGTGGCACGCTCCACGATCCACTTTGAATCATGAAGGGAATAGCTGGTCTCCTTTGGGGACTGGCTATTTTATTTTTAGAGATATCCCATTCCGATATAATGGAGTGATGGATAAATGGTTGGCGCCGAAGGATTTGCGCGCCGCGCTTATCATCGGCGCTTCGGTAGGGGTATTCGCGCTTTTCCCCTTGCGGAGTCTTGATGTTGCGCTCACGCCCGGCGTGGTTGCCGCTTCGCTCGTGGGATTCACCGCACTCGCGCCCCTCGCACTCGCGGTGTTCGCGCGCCTCGGCATCCGCTGGCCCATATGGTTTCAATTCGGGAAATTCGCGGCGGTGGGAAGCTTCAATTCGTTTCTTGACCTCGCGGTCCTGAACGCGCTCATACTTTTGAGCGGTATGGCGACCGGCTGGTACTACGTTGTGTGGAAATCGCTCGCATTTATCGTGGGGAAGAACTCAAGCTATTTTTGGAACAAGTTTTGGACGTTTCAGGCGCACGGCGCCATCACGGGTCGCGAATATCTTTCGTTCGTATTTTTCACGGCGACAGGGTACCTCTTGAATGTCGGGGTTGCCTCGGGCGTGGTGAACTTTATTTCTGCACCGCGCGGCATCACGGAGAATATGTGGGCGAATGTCGGCGCGCTCGTCGGTATTTTCGTGGCGCTCGGATGGAATTTCTTTATGTATCGGAACGTGGTGTTTAAGTCGCGCGTTGGCGGCGGAGATGAAGATTTGCCCTGAGTGAGATAAAAGGGTGTGGATAACTTGATGTGCGAAGAATGGGAGATTTGCTAAAATATATGTGAAGAACAGTAGCAATACTGCCCTTCGCGTGAGATAAGTGAGGTATCTCGCGTCGCGAGTGGAGGCCGCCCAAATGGCGGCCTCCGCTGTTTTTTGTGAGCGTTTTCATAATTACTAGAGCCCCGCCGTCCTTCGCGCTGTCCCTTGCGGTTTTTTATGTTTTTTTTCATGCTTCATTTACATCGCATATGCGATGTAAATGAAGCTGACATGATATAATGATCTTGTATGGCAAAGACTTCGCGAGATGCATGGCGCCACTATGCCGCGTGGATAAATTTTTTCAGCGCGGCAGGAGAAGTGATAAACGGTGAGGCGCTTGCGGAATTTATCCGCCTCTACAAAGAACAAAAAGAGCTTCGCCAAAGCTTCCGGCGTTTTGTTTCACGGGGATTTATTAAAAAGAGTGCAAGCGGTTGGAAACTTACGAATAAAGGAATACGATTTTTTAGGCGCACACAGAAAAAGTCTTTGCAATGGAATGCGAAGATGTGGGATGGAAAATGGCGGCTCGTGTCGTTTGATGTTCCCGTAGAACATAACAGCGAACGTGCTGCACTTCGGGCATTGCTTGACGAATTCGATTTCCGCCCTCTGCAAAAGAGCGTGTGGGCATCTCCCCATGCGGCGGAAGAAGAATTTTTAGAACTCATGATTGATAAGGATTTAGGGAGGTACTGCAAGATAATGGTTGTAGACATTTTGGAAGGGGACGAAGAATTGCGTCGCCGTTTCAAGATCCCTTCGCGGTAGCGCCGTAGATTTGGCTATGTATTATGAGCTTCATTTACATCGCATATGCGATGAAAGTGAAGCTGTGGATAAAACGGTTTTATAAGCAGTCGGAGGGGAGTAGAATGAGAAGGAAATTAATAAGGAGCAGTTCGGCGTTTCGAGAGTACGCGTAGGTTGAGGCCGGTTCAGGCCTCGCGTCTTCTCGAAACGTCGTTTTTGTTTGCGAAATACAAAATTATGGATGAATTAAATCAAAATCAGAATCAAATGGGTACCGTTCCGTCTGCAAACGTGCCACCCGCGATGCCGGAGCCGCCACAGCAATCAAAGTTCTGGAAATTCGCGACGTGGTTTGTGGTGATTGTGGTTGTGGCCGGGGTCGTGGTATGGGTGGCGGATTATGTCAGTCCCGGAGCGCGCAGTGCCCGGGAAACGCAAAGAAATTATGAGTTGTATCAGCAAGGAATTAATGATATGGAGGCAGCGTTGCGAGCTGATACATATGGCGGCGCAACGCCGCAGGAAACGCTGGATTTGTTCGTAGATGCGCTCCGTAAGGGAGATATCGAATTGGCGAGTAAGTATTTTGAGTTGGACATAAATACCCAAAGTGAGGACTATCTAACAAGAAGAAAATGGGAACAAGCTCTAGAAAAAGCACGAAGCGATGGTAAATCGGATTACATTCTTAGTGTGGTTGCCATCGCACGACCAGATCCACAGGCGGCAATTACCGAAGATTACTTCGTGTTTTCCGCTCGCGACGAGAATGGTGTAGTGATTACAGATTTAGATATGCGCCTTAATAAATACTCTGGCGTGTGGAAAATTCAAAGTTTATAGATTAAATAAAATTTTCATGAAAAAGCGGCACGTTTCGCTTTTCGTCGGAATACTATTCATTTTCTTCTTCACTCCGGCATCTCGAGTTTTTGCATATAGCGTAGAGACCCACGCGTTTCTTACTGACGTGGTCTTTGATTTTTATAATCAGTATTCAAGTTCCAATAAAATTCCAGAAAAATTTCGGAGTTTTTTTATCGATGGTTCGCGGCGCGAAGACGACGCTCCTCGCTGGATGAACCACTTTTTTGACCCTGTTCACAATCGAGGATTCTCCGATTCCATACTTGGCACGTGGCAAGTATCAAAAGAGTGGGCGGTTGATGAAGAAAATCAGAACAAAGCAACCTATAAAGTACCTGCGACTGTAGCTTCAATCCTGACCGCGATTCAACAGAGGAGTATTGAAATGATATCCGCCGAAACAAACTTTACATGGCAGCAGGCAATTAGATATTGGCTAAAGGGAGAGGAAGAAAAGGCGATATTTATGTTGGGTCACGTTGTTCACCTAATCGAGGATGTGACGGTGCCGGAACACACACGGAATGACTCCCATCCGGGCGACAGCCCTTACGAGAACTGGACTGCGCAATTTATTCCCAACGCTCCGGACGTGACTCTAAGGAGTCGGTTGGGGGACGGATACTCAGCTTCCTTTAATGATCTTGGGTCGGTCTTTGTTCAGCTCGCCACTTTTACAAACAACGGTTTTTACAGTAAAGACACATTAGGAATTACGCGCACTTATAAACTTCCCGAGTCGAGTTATTTCTCGACATTAGAGGACGGAAGAAGTTATGGGATGAAAGAAGATAGAGACTTTGGCGATTACCCACTTATTAAAGCGCAAGGTTTGCTCGAAAGTGAAGATAAGGAGTTATTAAACCGCCCGATTATCATGTCCGCTTACTGGTCGCGGCTTTCCACAAAAGCCGTTCAGTATAGTGCGGGCGTTATAGGTTTGTTTTTTAAAGATGTGGAGCGAGCAAAGATTGACCCGAATTTTCTCGGAGAAGAGCCAGAATCGTTTGTTGCAAACGCATTAGATACAGTTCAGGGCTTCATTGTGTCTGCGGGGAGTGCAGTGGAAAGTGCCGTGGGCGGTATCGCAAAGTTTACTAAGAACATAATCTCAAGAATTACGAACGAGCCTGAGAACCTAGTAGAAATTTTGACGGAGAGCGTAGAGCAGATAGAGAGCTTGCTCGCAGGAGATCTAACTGACGGGATAGTGATCGATACGGATGAAGAACGGGGGCAACTTAAAGAGCTCCAGAATCAACTTGATGATATCTCAGACCAAATTGACGACCTCACTTATCAAGTAGGTGACGTGGCAAAGGGAGAAGGCAAGGGAGGCATTCAAAATGAAGCATTTGGTTTGGAGAAAGAAGAGGCGAATGTGACCGATACGGCCGGTAAGTCCAGTCAACTCAACTTTGTTTCGAGCGGGGGAGGAGGCGTTGCGGTATCGGTGCCGAATTTAGTCATAACCGAAATCATGTATAACGCGTCCGGAACAGACGATGGACACGAATGGATAGAGATAAGAAATAATGGAGCATCTTCCGTAAGTTTTGACGACGTGAAGTTTTTAGAGGGAGGCACAAATCATCGCCTCTCATCCATGCGGGGGAGCGCTTCTCTTACTGTAGGTGGATACGCGGTCATAGCGGATGACGCTGACCAATTTCTTATCGATTTTCCATTATTCTCGGGAAATCTTTTTGACAGTTCATTCTCGCTTTCGAACGACGGCGAAGCACTCCCACTCGCCTTCAATGGAAGTTCATTTTACTCCGTGGCGTATGCCTCGAGCACGGGCGCCTACGGCGACGGGAATTCGCTCCAGTTAACTGGAGCAGGGTGGGTGGCAGCAGTGCCGACGCCCGGCGTGGCGAATGTTGCCGTAACTATTTCTACTGGCGGTTCTACGGGCGACACATCAACCTCCACCGTGACCTCATCGCCTCCGACGTCAGGGTTTGGCGCATCTCATGTGGTGATAAGCGAGGTGCAGGTTGATGGTGTTGATGCGGGAGATGAATTTATTGAACTTTACAATCCTACTGATGCCGCGGTAGATCTTTCCGGATGGTCGCTTCAATATGTGAGTGGTGCAGTGGAGACGGTTACTTCGTCCACGGTGAGCAAGAAAAATTTTTTGGCGACCAGCTTTATTGCCGCAAAGGGTTTTTACCTTATTGGGCGCGGGTTTAATGCGGCAGGAGAAGACGGATATCAAGGATATGTGGAACCCAATATGACGCATCGTACCTTCTCACTCTCTGGCGTATCCGCTGGTGCGCGAATTTTCCTTGTACCAAGCGCCACGTTTATAGAAAGTGAGACCGACCCCAATATTCTTGATGTGCTGGACTACACTTCAACTACTATTCCTGACGCGGGGAGTAGTTTTGAACGCCGCGCGTGGAGTAACAATTTGTGTCACTCTGTGATTCCAAACGGGAGCGGAGAATTTTTAGGAAATGGGTGTGATGCCGGTGTATTTGCGGACGATTTTGAGTTGCGTTCTATCTCACGCCCACAAAATAGCGGAAGTTTTGTGGAGCCGCGCGCCGCACCTTCAGCGCTCCAGGTACCGACTGGCGCTTTAGCGCTCGCGGAATATGTTCGAGATTCTGTTTCAATCAATTTTGCATGGGAACCATCCGCTGATTTCCAAGGAGTCACCTCCACTATGGTCTATCGGATTACGAACGCGTCCACCTCCGCAGCCATTTTCAATGCAATCTCAACGTCGTTTTCGCAGCGAGTTACCGAAGTGGGGAGATCGCACTCGTTCGTACTTCAAGCATTCGATCGGGACGGAATGGGGTCTGCAACAACTTCGGTCACAGTGGACGCGCCAAGTTTCGTAAACTCTCTTTATCTTTATCCCGACCCGTTCGCCACGAGTAGCCGTTATGCCGTTGATCTTTACTATGATTCATATCCGTTTATTCCGCACCGCTGGAGCTCCGGAGACACTTCGCGTGTGGCAGTGTTTTATCTCAATCGAGTTCCCTCAACAGAGCGGGATTTTGTAACCTCAGGCGGTGCCGAGGTCCCAGTCGCTATGCGTGAGGGACTTCTCGCAATGAAGTTCCGGGATTGTGGCGGGCAACCGGATCAGATAAGCTCACTTCCCATACTTCCTGATTCAAGCGGGAATTGTGAGGGTGCTGGACCGAATGTTGATGATGTTTCATTCTTGCTCCTTGAAGACCCACATGTGCGATTCACGCTCGCCTCGCCAAGCGACACACTTGCGCTCTCCGCGGCAGATTATCTTACTTTGGCGTTCTACGATTATTCGTCACCGACGTGGGCATGTACGTGCCGCATGTTCTCGATCGTCGCGATTGATGCAAATCGCTACTATTTCAGCTCTACCGCGCCCCCCTTTGCGGCTCCAATATTGCCGGATACGCTCCAAGTTGAATTCAAACCAACGCAATCGCGCCTTATCACGCGGTGGGAGGCAGCAACGGACCGCGATACACTCGATAACCTCCTCGCCTACGAGATTAACTTCTCGACGAGCACGGCGCTTGATGAGACGCGGTGGGAGTCAGCGGGCGCCCAGCCAAGCGCTAATCTCGACAACCAAACGTTCATTTCGCACCGCTTCTTGCGGCACGTAACGCCAGGTGACCCATTTACAGTTGGCGTCCGTGCAAAAGATGAATTTAATGTGACGTCTACATCGCGCATGGTCATGTGGCCGTATCCCGCCGTAGCGGAAGTATTTTCCCAAGCGACGAGCACTGGGTGGAGTGTCCAGTGGGGTGATAAAAATCCTAATCGCACCGATTCAAGCGTTGCCTCGCTTCAAAGCGTTACGCCCGCCACCACCATTATATTCGATGTGGCGTCAGTGCGCGTGTGGGAAGACCAAACGAGGAGGGGTGCTCTCGCAACCCTCCGCCTCGGGGTGTACGGCGATGATGGGGAGAGTCGGCCGCTTCTTTCATTAAAAATAGGGGAAGCGACGGTAGAGAAAAAAGGGGAAACGCCCACAGCTACCGACATTGCGTTCACGTTTTCAAACCCAGTGACGCTCGACGCAGGCACAAAGTACTGGCTCGTGCTCGACGTGGGGAGCTACGATAACGGCATGGCGTACTATGATAACCGATGGCGGAACGCCATTTCGGTGGGGAACGACGCGTATCCGGCTGGACAGGCGGGAAAGGGGAGCGCCACTTTATGCACTGACATGGATTTTTGCAAGGTGGAAGTACCTGCGCCGGCCGGCACGCCCGACTGGTATCTGAAACTTTATCTTAGGCAGTAGCAGACGGTTCACTCACTTTTGATGCATATGCATAGAAAGTGAGTGAAGTGGTGTTGTGTCTGAGTGCTGTTGAATACCGTTGAATACCGTTGTGCTACCGGGTATGCTCCTCCATAGATGGATACGAAGAAACTATGGAGCACCATGCCGGAGACGCCCGGGGTATATCTCATGCGGGACACCGCGAAGCGGCTCCTTTATATAGGCAAAGCGGCGAATTTGCGGAGGCGCGTGCAAAGCTATTTCACGCGGCCCCACGACGCGCGGATTTCCAAACTCGTTGCGCACATACGGACGATAGACCACAAAAAGACCGCAACCGCGCTTGAGGCGCTCATATTGGAAGCGGCGCTCATCAAAAAATACCAGCCGCCCTATAACATTCAGGAAAAAGACGACACAAGCTTTCTCTATGTTGTTATCACGAAGGAGAAATTTCCGCGCCTCATACTTACACGAGGGAAAGTGGTGGGGAAATCGCGTGGCGACGTGTTCGGACCGTTCATCCAGGGCGGGAGCATCCGCGAAGCGCTCCGCCTTCTCCGGCGAATATTTCCATGGAGCGTGCATAGCCCCTCGGAGATTGGCACGTTCAAACGGCCGTGCTTTGAATATGAACTCGGACTTTGCCCCGGCACGTGCGTGAATGTGGCGGACAAGGCGGAATATGCCGCGAACATCCGCCGCCTCAAGCAACTTTTCCGGGGCAAGCGGCCTACGATTCTCCGCGAGCTCGCGCGCGCGATGAAAACAGCGGCGAAGCACGAGGAATTCGAAAAAGCGGCAATCTATCGGAAACAGCTTTTTGCGCTGAAACACATCCAAGACGTTGCGCTCATAAAAGACAACGAGTTTACGCTCCCGCAAGCGCCGGTCCGGACGCTGCGCATTGAGGGGTATGACGTTTCAAACATTTCCGGCACATCGGCAACCGGGGCCATGGTGGTGTTCCGCGGTGACCGGAGCGCAAGGGAGGGATACCGACTTTTCAAAATCCATTCGCTCCATACGCCGAACGACGTGGGGATGCTCCGCGAGGTATTGACGAGGAGGTTCAAAAACAACTGGCCACTCCCCGACCTTCTCTTAATAGACGGCGGGAAGGGACAGGTAAACGCGGCGCATGTGGCAATGAAAGACGCGGGGCTTTTCATCCCTATTGTGGGGCTTGCGAAGGGGCCGACACGCAAACGGACGGATGTAATAGGGGAAGCGCCAAAAGGAGTTTCACTTCGCACTTTGGTGCGCGTACGCGACGAGGCACATCGTTTCGCGCGAAGTTTTCACATCCGGCTCCGAAGCAGGAATTTTGTGAAAAAGTAGAGCTTCAGTTACATCGCATATGCGATGAAAGTGAAGTCGCTTTCCGTCGGGCAAAAGTATAAAACCGCGTATTGCTACGCGGCTTCTTCCAGCTCCGTATCCTGCGGGGTTTCAATCCCGTGTTTTATTTCGGCTTCTTTTACCGTGTCTTTCGCGAGTTCCGCGAAATCCTGGAAAGCCGCCGAGCAAAACTCAATTTCATCAATAAAGCGTGCGCCCACCTCGCGCGCAAATTCCTCGCCTTCCTCCACACTTACCACGCCAATAGCGCGGTCAATGAGTGCGGCGAGGTCCTGTTCCACGATGCCGCGCTCTCCGCGCCGCAGTTGTTCCAGGTGTTTTTTCGTAAATTCGGCGAGGAGCGTTGATACCAGCTCTCCCGCAACCTCCTTCGCGTTTTGAGGTTCCATTTCCGGTTTCGGCGTCCTTTCCATTCCCATGCCGTTATTTTCATGCTGATGCCGCAAAAAAACAAGCGCCGTGTCCTTTGGTAAGGAACGGCGCTCATATTATCGTCAGCTCCCATGAGTGTGGAGCAGCATATTCACCACCCTTTTCAGGCCCTCCTTACCGTACTTGCGGTACATCTTGCCGCAGGTGACGCAGAGTTCCGGGGTGAGTTCACTCTCGGTCTCGCGGTCGGTATGCTCGGGGCAGTGCGGGATGCCGCAGTTGCTGCATGGTGCGTCGCCGAACTGTGCGTCAAACATCTGTAAGCAGATGCCGCACTTTTCGGAGCCGACCGTCTCGGGACCTACGGTGATCTGTGGCATAGGATTTCCCTCTGGTTGGATGTTCTATGAGTGACAATATAGTGGCGCGGGCGCGATGTAAAGAGGAGATTCCCGTGGTGTAGAATGGAGGCATGACGTTTTCGGAGACGCTGCGAGCAAAAGGGTTGGAAGTTTCGGATGATGCAGTAACGCGCACCCGCTACGCGCGTGACGCGAGTTTATTTGAGGTAATGCCCGCGGCCATCACGTACCCAAAGAGTGCGGAAGACGTAAAAACGCTCGTGCGATATGTCGCGGAACGCACCGGAGCGGGCGAAAAGGTTTCGCTTACGCCCCGCGGCGGTGGAAGCTGTATGAGCGGCGGTCCCCTAACCGAGTCGCTCGTGGTGGATGTTACGAAATATATGAATCGCGTTCTTGAAGTGGGCGACCGCGTGAATACCACTGGCGGATCTCCGGAAGGGTATGCGACCGCGGAACCGGGATGTTTCTATCGCGATTTTGAAAAAGCGACACTTGCGAAAGGGTATCTTATGCCCGCGTTTCCCGCATCGCGCGAGATGTGCACCATCGGTGGCATGGTGGGGAACGATGCGGCGGGTGAGAAAACGCTGAAATACGGCAAAGTGCACAACTTCGTGACAAAACTGAAGGCCGTACTTGCAGACGGGAACGAGTACGAGATAAAGCCGCTTACCGCACGCGAACTCTCAGCAAAAGAAGCGCTCGGCACGTTTGAGGGAGACATATATAAGAGGCTCCACGCGCTCCTTGAGGCAAATTACGAAAAAGTGAAGGCGGCGAAGCCGAACGTCGCTAAAAATTCCGCCGGATTCAACCTTTGGGATGTGTGGGACCGAAAAACTTTTGATATCACAAAGCTTTTCACAGGATCGCAAGGCACGCTTGGTATCGCGACCGAAGCGACATTCCGCCTCGTAACACCCGAGGCGCACTCAGGGATGCTCGTGATTTTTCTCAAAGACATTGCGCCTTTGGTCGATATCATCCGCACGGTGCTTACTCTCACACCTTCCAGCGTGGAGTCGTTCGACCGCTACACCTTCTCGCTCGCGCTGAAACATTTCTGGGGATTTTTCAAATTATTCGCGCGGAATCCCTTCTCACTCCTCTTCGCCTTCGTGCCCGAGGCCTTGACTGTGATGGTCCACGGGATGCCCGCGTTCATCGTGATGGTGGAATTTGAAGAGACGACCGTTACTGCGGTTATGGAAAAGCTTGCTGCACTCAAAACAGCGCTCATCGACTTGGAGGCACGCGGACATTTTAAAACTGTCATGCACACGTTGAAGAGCGCGCGTGCCGCACGAAAGTTCTGGGTCATCCGCCACGAGAGCTTCAATTTGCTGCGCCACAAGGTGCAGGGACTCCAGACCGCGCCGTTCATTGACGATATCGTGGTGAACCCCGAGTACCTTTCTACGTTCCTTCCCGAGGTCTACGCGATACTCGCCCGCTACGGATTTCTTGCTACCGTGGCGGGGCATGTGGGCGAGGGGAATTTCCACGTCATCCCGCTCATGCGGCTTGCGGACGAGAGCGAGCGCGCAAAGATAAAGCCCGCGATGGATGAGGTCTACGCGCTCGTCCTCCGCTACCACGGCTCCATCACCGGAGAACACAACGACGGACTGGTGCGGAGCCCGTACCTTTCGCAAATGTTCGGCGCGGACATCTACGCGCTCTTTGAAGAGGTGAAGCGCATTTTTGACCCGCATAATATTTTCAACCCAGGGAAGAAAGTGGGGGCTTCGATTGAATACGCGCTCGCGCACTTGAAAAAAGGATAGTTTTTCTCTACACTAACCGTACTTTCAACAATGCTTCGTTCCCGACTTATAGGCATTCTCACATTCCTCGTCATCCTCTCCGCCCTTGCGGGGGTTTTTTCGTACGAGCCGCTGTGGAACAAAATAAGCTCCGTCAGACCTTGGGCATTGGGGTTGGACCTTTCGGGCGGCACCGTACTTACATATTCCATCGACCTTTCCAACGTGGGTTCAGGCGACCGCAGTTCGGTGGTGGAATGGCTCCGCGATGTAATTGAACGGCGGGTGAATCTCTTCGGCGTGCAGGAGCCTCGCGTATATCTTGCGCGTGCGGGCGGCGAGGACCGGCTCGTGGTAGAGCTCGCGGGTACGCGAGATGTGACCGCGGCCGCGCAAGAAATCGGCGCCACTCCCTTTTTGGAATTTCGCGAAGTGAAGGAAACTACCGCGAATGGTACGACGACTGCGGCGTTCGTTTCCACCCCGTTGAATGGGCGTTATGTGAAGGCGGCGCAGGTCGGCTTCAGTCAGGTGGGGCGGAAGCCGGAAATCTATCTCCAATTTAACGACGAAGGCGCCGATCTTTTTGAACAGCTGACCGAGGCGAACATCGGGAAACCCTTAGGCATTTTCTTGGACGGCGAACTTTTGGAAGCGCCGACCGTGCAGGGGAAGATCCCCGGCGGGACCGCGGTCATTACCGGGAGCTACACGTTGGACGAAGCGCGCGCATTCGTGGAGCGTTTCAACGCCGGTGCGCTTCCCGCGCCCATTATGCTGGTGCACCAGGAGACCATAAGCCCGGATTTCGGCGCCGATTCGCTCGCAAAAGCGATATTTGCGGGTGCCGTGGGTACGCTTGTGGTGATGCTTTTCATGCTTATCTACTACCGCCGGCTCGGGATTTTCGCGGTTGCGGCGCTCCTTATGTATGTGGCGCTCACGCTCGCGGTCTTCAAGCTTGTGCCCGTCACCATGACGCTTGCGGGCATCGCGGGCTTTATTCTCTCCATCGGTATGGCGGTGGATGCAAATATCCTCGTCTTTGAGCGAATGAAGGAAGAATTGAAAAGAGGGATGGAGAGAAAAGCGGCAATGGAAGAGGGGTTCAAGCGGGCATGGACCTCTATCCGCGACTCCAACATTTCCACCATGATCACCGCGATCGTGCTCTACACCTTTACCTCAAGCTTTGTGCAGGGTTTTGCGCTCGCGCTTTTTATTGGTGTCTTTATGTCCATGTTCTCCGCCATCACGGTCACCCGTACCCTCATGCGCGTATTCATCAAATAACATGTTCGAGCTCATCAAAAACCGCAAAATATTTCTCGGCATCTCGGGCGTGCTACTTGTCGCGAGCATCGCGTGCGTCATCGTTTTTGGCCTCACCCCGGGCACCGACCTTGTGGGAGGCACGCGCTGGCAAGTGAAGTTCAGCGATGGCGCGGTTTCCACTTCTGCGATACATGAAACGTTGAAAAATGCAGGAGCGGAAACGCTTGCGACCGTGAACGACGAGAATATCATCACCATCCGTCTTGGCGTCATAGACGAACCCGTGCATGCGGCGTACCGCACCGCGCTTATGGCCTTGGGCGACATGCAGGAATTGAGCTTCTCTTCCATCGGTCCCACGGTCGGCGCGGAGCTTCAGAAGAAAGCGATGAACGCCATTCTCTTCGTGCTCATCGGCATCTCGCTCTACATTGCGTGGGCATTCCGCAAGGTCTCAGCGCCCGTGAAGTCGTGGAAGTACGGAATGGCAACACTCATCTCACTGTTCCATGACGTCGTGATACCCACCGGTCTCCTCGCGGTTCTTGGCGCATGGAAGGGGATAGAAGTGGATACGAACTTTATTGTTGCGCTTCTCGTCGTTATGGGGTTTTCTGTGCACGACACTATCGTGGTATTTGACCGTATCCGTGAGAATCTTCTTCGGGCGCAGGGAAAGTTCGATTTTGCGGAGGTGATAAACCGGAGCGTTCGCGAGACCTTCGTGAGGTCTCTCAATACCTCGCTTACCCTCGTGTTGGTGCTCATCGCGCTCATCGTGGCAGGGCCTTCATCGCTCTTCTACTTCGTGCTCGTTATCCTCGTCGGTACCGTGGTAGGCACCTACTCCTCCATCTTTGTGGCGAGCCCGCTTCTTTACCTTTTTGGACATGGGGCGGTAAGGAAAGGATAGGGGGTTGGAAGGAGTTGACGGCTTAAAAGGGGTGTGGTATCATGAAACTAATGAAATCTATTGATCGATTTCTTGAAGATTGTTTTGTAGCGCTCTCACCGAAACAGCGCCGCGTTGTTGTTGGCCGGTTTGGCCTGAAAGGAGGTGCCAAATCCACCCTACAGGAGATCGGCGACGAGCTCGGGGTGACCCGGGAGCGCGTCCGCCAAATAGAGGCACAGACGATGAAAAAGCTCGCGCCCTTGGTACGCGCTGAGGCGAAGTCGTTCGTGGAAGCGGCCGTGAAGCACCTCGTCGGTGTGGGCGGCGTCCGCCGCGACGATAACTTCATGGAGGACCTCCGTGAAGCGCTTCTCAAGGGAGACCGTGAAGTGAAGAATCTTGCTGAGAAAGTGCGCTTTGTACTTCTTGCGGCAGGCGAGCCCCGCTATATGCCGGCGACCGATGACATGCACGCCTATTGGGCGGTGAACGCGGCGGCGGAAAAGAAATTCCAGGATTTTGTAAAGAAAATCACCGACTTTTTCAAAAAGGCGGGTCCGACCAAAGTCATCAACGAAAAAGCACACCTTGCGTTTTGCAAGGATATGGTGACGTGCCACTACCTTTCCATCCCGAAGCACATCGGTACGAACGTGTTCGGCGACGTGGGACTCCGCGAATGGGCGGAAATAGAGCCGAAGACGGTGCGCGACAAGGCATACTTGGTGTTGAAGAAACACACAGAACCACTTCACTTTGAAGAGATTGCGAAGCACATCGCAAAATACCGTTTGGCGGCGAAGCCGGCGCACGTGCAGACCGTGCACAACGAGCTTATCAAAGACGTTCGGTTCGTGCTTGTGGGGCGCGGTATCTACGGGCTTGAAGAGCACGGATACGAGCGCGGCACGGTGCGTGAGGTCATCGCAAAACTTTTGAAGCGTAACGGCCCGATGGATGCGAAGCGCGTGCTCACCCTCGTGAACGAGCAGCGTTTCTTGAAGCAGAACACGGTGCTTTTGGCTCTCCAGAACCGCAAGCATTTTGCTCGACTGGACGACGGAAAATACCGAGTGAAGGAAGCGTAAGGAATGGTCGCCTCAGGCGACCATTTTTCGTTGGGTTTCAGAAATGATGGAGCTACACCTCGTTCGAGGCAGGTCGCCCCATGGCGACCGTAGCCGCGCCTTTGGCGGTGCGGCCTCGAACGGGGTACAATAGAGGTAATTTACGATGCTAAAGGAATCCTTTGAGCACGTCTTAGAGTTCTTTTCCGAATTCTTCAAAAAAGAGGAGGTGTGGGCACTACTCCTTTTTGTTGGGTTCGGGGTGTGGATCATCTACGCTTTTTTTGACGCGCTCTGGGAGATCCTTGTGAACTTTTTCCGCTACGCGTGGCCCATCATCCTTTTCTTCGTGGTACTCCCGCTCCTCTCGTCGCTTTGGCTTTTTATACGCCAGGCGCAGTACAAAGAAGCCATGAAGTGGGTGCTTCTTGAGATTCGCATTCCGCGCGAGGTGAAGAAGAGTCCGCAGGGGATGGAGCAGGTGCTCGCCGCCATCCATTCTTTGAGGAATGCGGCAGGCGACATTAAGGAAAAATATTGGGAAGGCGAGGTCACACGGTGGTACACGCTTGAGATGGTGAGTTTCGGCGGCGAAATCCGTTTCTTTATCCGCGTGTATAAGGGTCAGGTGAAACTTGTACAATCGTCCCTCTTCTCGTATTACCCGGATGTTGAAATTGCGGAAGTGGAGGATTACATGTCGCTCTTTCCCCAGACGGTGGAGGAAATGTATGAGAGCAAGCGCGACCTGTGGGGTACCGAAATGATACTCACAAAGCCGGCGGCGTACCCTATCAAGACCTATGAGGACTTTGAAAATCTGGCGGAAGAAAAACAGTTTGACCCCATCTCCACCTTCTTGGAAATATTGGGAAACATCAAAAAAGAGGAAACGGTTGCCATTCACATTCTTGTAGCTCCCGCCGGGGCGGGGTGGGGAGAAAAGTATGAGGATGTGGTGGAAGATCTTAAAACGCCAAAGACCGTGATTGTTGGAGGGGACGCGGAGACGGAAGGGCGAGAAGTGCCAATCTCACATTCTGAAGTGCATAAGGACGTGTTAAAGATAGTGGAGGAAAACCTTTCCAAGCCCGCTTTTGATACGATCGTTCGCTTTGTGTATCTCTCACCGAAAGAAGGGTTCTCCGATACATTCCCTCGCCGCGGACTCGCAGGCGCGTTCAACCAGTACAGCGCACTGAACTTGAACGGATTCCGCCAGAACCACAAGGTTGGTACCCGTACCCGCATCTGGAACAAGCCGTATGTGTTTCCGAAAATACGTTTGGAATACCGCAAACAGCGCATGCTCCATTGGATCAGGAAGCGTGAAATTCCGCCCGAGACATGGATGGGGAAATTCATGACCTCGTACTTTTTCTGCTGGAATTTTGGCTCAAAGCGGTTTCTCTTGAACACAAAATCTGTTGCCACGCTTTTCCACCCGCCGACCTCTGTGGTATTGACCGCCCCCCACATCAAGCGCGTAGAGAGCCGCCGCGCGGGGCCTCCTGCGGGACTCGCAATATTCGGAGAGGAAAAAGACATAGAGCGATTCGGCTAAAATTTTATGGACCAAGTTATTCAAACATTTGAACATCTTGCGCTTGGTGTTTTGGACGCACCATGGGCGCGGTTTCTCTACGGGGTTCGCTGGCTTTTTATATTCTTGGACATCGCGGTCATCGTTGCGTTCGTCATACTTTTTGTGAAAGCGCTGAACTATCGGCCCAAGTTCACTCGCAGCCACAAAAAAGCGGGGGGAAAATCTCCCTTCGACACTAAACTTTTTTCCGAACGGTGGGCAAAACTGGAGAAACATGCGCTTTCCGCGCCTCCCCAGTCATGCGTGCTCGCTATCATCGAAGCGGACAAGCTTGTGGACGATGCGCTTCGACTCATGGGACTTGAAGGCGAGCATATGGCGGATCGTCTCCAAAAACTTCGCGTGGAGGACTACCCTTCGCTTGATCGGCTTTGGCGCGCGCACCGCGTAAGGAACGAACTGGTACATACCCCCGATTTCGGCATTGACGAAGGCGACGCCAAAGATGTGCTCAAGGCCTACCAAAAATTTCTGAAGGAGTTGGGAGCGCTCACTGAATAACATGTCACGCGCAGGAAAGGTACAAATAATCAAATACGCTCCGCCGCCGCCCGACCTCCCGATGCTCGGGAAGGTGAAGCCGGAGGACTGCTCGTTCATCGGACGCACGAACTACGTGACCGGCATTGAGGAGAAAAAATTTGTGTTCGGACTGAAGCGTGTGGATCGCCGGCGGCACCTCTACATCGTGGGGAAGAGCGGTGTGGGGAAATCAAAACTTTTGGAGCTTCTCATCCGGCAGGATGTTGCGTTCGGTCATGGGCTCTGCCTCATGGACCCACACGGCGATGTCATTGAGGCCATTCTGGAGTTCATTCCAGAGGAGCGCCTGGAGGATGTGTGTATCATTGACCCTTCGGATTCAAAATACCCCATCTCATTCAACCCGCTCGCGAACGTGGATCCCGAGTTTAAGCATCAACTCACCCAAGGGTTGATTGAAGTCATGGAAAAGCAGTTCGGCGCGAACTGGACGCCGCGCTTGGAACACGTATTCCGTTTCACATGTTTGGCGCTTCTCGACTATCCCCATGCCACCATGCGGGGGATGATATCCATGCTCACCGACCGCAATTATCGGCAGAAGGTGGTGGAATACATTGAGGACGACATGGTAAAGCGCTTTTGGGCCATTGAATTCGCTGACTGGTCGGAAAAGTTCGATACGGACGCCATCATTCCTTTAGTAAACAAGCTGGGGCAGTTCCTCTCGAACCCACTCCTCCGGAACGTCTTCGGGCAGAAGGAGAACAAGGTGGATCTCGAGAAGCTCATGCAGGCGAAGAAGATTATCCTCATCAACCTTTCCAAAGGGAAGCTCGGCGAGGAAAACTCCAGCTTCTTCGGTTCCATGTTTATCACAAAGATTAAACAGGCGGGCATGGCGCGCGCGGCGATGTCGGAATCCAAGCGGCACGATTTCTACCTCTACGTGGACGAGTTCCACAATGTGGTCACGGAGACCTTCGAAAACCTCCTTTCCGAAGCGCGCAAGTACGGGCTCTGTCTCACGGTGGCGCACCAATATATGAAGCAGCTTTCGCAAGAGGTGCAGGGGGCGGTTTTGGGGAACACGGGGTCCATGGTCGTTTTTCGTGTGGGTGGCGAGGATGCGGCGGCCTTGGAATCCGAAATGACCCCAATCTTCAAAGCGAAGGATATGATCAATCTCGGGATGCAGGAATTCTACGTGAAGATGACAATAGATGGAGAAACCTACGACCCTTTCTCGGCGGAGACTCTGAAGGTGCTCCCGTCGCCGCACGGTTCGTTCAAAGAGCGTATCATAGAAGCGTCGCGGCAGAAATACTCCATTTCGGCGGATGCCGCAAAAAAGCTCATTGTGGAGGAAGAAGCGGGCATCTTCCGGAGCGCGCAGGAAAAGGCAGCTATTACCGGCGAAAAAGGAGGGGTCGCAACCGACAACCCTGAGCCTTTGATATAGTTATCAATGAAAGGTCGATAGAGGTACGCACATTATGGTATTCATCTATACAACCTGTCGTGATGCGGAAGAGGGGAAGAAGTTGAGCGAGCTCGTGGTATCGGGCCATCTCGCGGCGTGCGTGAACATGTGGCCGATAGAATCTTGTTATGAATGGGAAGGCAAAATGAAATGTGAAAAGGAGTACGCGATGCTCATAAAGACCAATGAGGCGAAGGTGCCGGACATTGAAGAATTGGTCATGAAGAACCACTCGTATTCCATCCCATTTATCGGTATGGTGGATGTGCGGAGATTGAACCGAGAATACAAAGAATGGATGTCCCAAGTAGTCCGCTAGTTGCTACACTCATTACCGTGTCCAACGCGACGTTTGCCATGCCGTGGTGGCTTCTTGCCATCATTGCGGTATTTTTTGTCTGCCTCATTGCGAAGATCATCTCGCTCCTTGATGAGCGGCGCAGATTGAAGTCCGAAATAGCGCTCCTGGAGGGAGAGGAAGAAAAAGGGGGCGGCTCCGTTCCCGATACCGAAATGGGCGGTTCTGAGGACGGGAGCTAGACATTATTCGCGATCTTCCGCGGCTTTGCCCGCGGTGTTTCGCGTACACTCCAGTACCCTCGCATAGGCGGGGATTTTTATCCCGATTTTTACATATCGCAACGGTAAAATGTTGCATTTCTGCTATCGCGGAAATGTAACATTTTTAGCGCGGTTGTTTTAGAAAATTACGTTATAATCATCAAATGACTCCCGAAACCAGAGCGTGCCGGAATTGCCAGAACGCCTTCACTATTGAACCGGACGATTTCACGTTCTATGAGAAAATGGGTGTCCTACCTCCTGTAAGCTGTCCCGATTGCCGCTTCAAAATAAGAGCGCAGTTCAGGAATGAAACGACGCTCTATTCGAGGAAGTGCAACTTGTGTGGACGCTCGATCATTTCGATGTATAATCCCCAGTCGCCTTACACGGTCTACTGCGAGGCGTGTTACGTGTCCGACAAGTGGGACCCTTTTTCCTACGGAATTAATTATGATTTCAACCGGCCGTTTTTCGAGCAGTTCGGAGAGTTGCTAAAGAAAGTTCCAAAAATGACCACGTTTTCAGACCGTTCCAGGCCTAGTACCAACAGCGAATATATAAATTATTCCGGCGGTAATAAGGATTGCTACCTCATATTTAATGGTGGGTCGGCGGAGAATTCTATGTATTGCCGGGGTCTAAGGTTTTGCAAGGATGTCGTGGACATGTATTTCACACAGAAAACGGAGAGGTGTTATGAGGGAATAAATATTATGCAGTCCACTGGGGTCCAGTTCGGTAAAAATATTTCAGGCAGCATAGACTCAATGTTTGTATCGGATGGAAGCGATCTCCAGAATTGCCTTGGCTGCGTGAATCTTCGGCACAAAAGCAATTACTTTTTCAACAAGCCCGTTTCGAAGGAGGAATTGGAAAAGAAGTTGGGGGAAATAAAGGGTAGTTATTCGAAAACAACGAATTTTCAGAAGAAATTTGATGATTTTTCGCTTCAATTTCCAAAGAAAGAAAACAACAATATTAAAGCGGTAGATTGCGTCGGGGATTACATCTTTAGTTCAAAAAATGCCCGTACCTGTTTTGAGGTAACCGACTGCGAGAATTGCAAGTTTGGTTATTTTATCAAGGGTTCGAAGGATTCCTACGATCTAACCGGTTTTGGCTATGGCGCCGAGCTACTTCTCGAATGCGTTGGGGTCGGCGTTTCGCAGCGGGTCATCGGCACCTATTGGGCCGAGGAGTCCCATGACATCGATTATTGTTATTGTGTCATGTCAAGTGAAAATTGTTTTGGTTGTGATGGTTTAAAGCATGCCCAATTTTCGGTCCTGAACAAGAAGTATTCGAAAGAGGAATTCGAAAAGGTACGGCAACACATAATCGAGGAAATGAAAGAAAAAGGTACCTACGGACATTTCATTCCGGTTCAACTGGCGCCGTTCGCTTACAACGAGACCATTGCGCAAGACAATCTTCCCCTAACAAAGGAGGAGGCGATTCGACAGGGTTTCCGCTGGGAGGAAAATCCCCAGATGACGAAAGGAAAAGAGACATTGAAGCCTGGCGACATCCCAGATCATATTCGAGACATTCCCGATTCTATAACCGAGGAAATCCTCGCCTGCATCTCGTGCGGTCGGAACTATAAGATCACTGCCCAAGAATTGGGATTGTATAGACGCGAGACCACCCCCATTCCTCGAAAGTGTTTCTATTGTCGCCACAAGGAAAGGATCGAGAAAAGAGGACCCTTCGCGCTCTATGCGAGAAAATGTGTGCATTGCGGCAAGGCAATCCAAACCACCTACGGCTCAGAAAGGCCAGAAATTGTTTATTGCGAGCAATGTTACCAAGCGGAGGTCATATGAACGCGGAAACGAGAAATTGCGCGAATTGCAAGAACTCTTTCACGATAGAGCCGGACGATTTTGTGTTCTATGAACGGATAAGCGTGCCGCCACCCACGTGGTGCCCAGGGTGTCGGCAGCAACGCCGCTATTCGTGGCGTAATGAACGTGTGCTGTATCGTAGGAACTGTGACTTGTGTGGAAAAAGCACGGTAACAATCTACTCGCCGAGCAAGCCCTACAAGGTATTTTGCCCGCCATGTTGGTGGTCCGATAAATGGGACGCCCTTGAGTATGGGAGGGAATTTGATTTTTCTCGCCCGTTTTTCGAGCAGTTTCAAGAGGCGCAGCTCCAAGTGCCCCGCATCGCGCTTCTTACGAAGAATAGTGTCAATTCCGAATACACCAACCACTCCGGCGATAACAAGAACTGTTACCTGAGCTTCAGCACTTTTGGAGGTGAGAACATTATGTATGGTACGAACGTGTGGGCGCCGTCCAAGGATTCCATGGACCTTTATCTTGTTCGGACAGAAGGAGGTGCGGAGCGTTGCTATGAATGCATCGATTCGTCCAAAATCTACAGTTTGCAGTTCACCAAGCTGGTCAAAGACTCAAATGACTGTGCATATTGCTTCGATTGTCGCGGGTGCTCCCACTGTTTCCTCTCCTCAAATCTAAGAAACAAGCAGTACTATTTTGAGAATCATCCGCTCTCAAAGGAAGAGTACCAAAAGAAAATGGAGGCAATGAATCTTGGTTCGCGAAAAATTCGCGAAAAACTGTATGAAAAATGGCTTGACCTTATCAAGAAACGCTCACTTCACAAATTCGCGATCGTAGAAAAATCCACCGGCGTGACAGGGAATATGGTTTTCAATTCCAAGAATTCAGCCGCGATTTTCGATGGCGATAAGACGGAAGATTCCAAATATTCCATTATCTGTCCCGATGTGAAGAATAGTATGGATGTATACCACGTTGGTTTTAGCTGCGAGCTAAATTACGAAGCTCATGCCTTGGTTCGTGTCTACGACGTGTTCTTTTCCCACTTGAGTTATGACAACTCCCATTTGCAATATTGCGATTCGTGTCACAACAGCGAAAACCTTTTCGGATGCGTGGGTTTGCGATCAAAAAAATATTGCATTTTCAACAAACAATATTCGGAAGAAGAATATAAAACGCTTCGCGCGAAAATCATTGAGCATATGAAGAAGGGCGGGGAGTACGGCGAATTCTTCCCACCCAAACTTTCTCCTTTCGGATATAACGAAACCCAAGGGATTATTTATATGCCCCTCACCAAAGAAGAAGCGGTGAAGCGTGGATATAAATGGGAAGATGTGGTAACCGGCACATTCAATAAAGAAACCATTTCTCAAAACGAAGTTCCGGACGATATTAAGGATGTTGAGAATTCAATTCTTAAGGAGGTTCTGAAGTGTGATGAATGTGAAAAAAACTACAACATTGTGGAGCCGGAGCTGGAATTCTATCGCCGAGAAGGCATTCCTATCCCGCGTTTTTGCCCGAATTGCCGCTATCAGAAACGGCTTAGCCTCCGCCCCCCACGCAGACTTTGGCACCGGCAATGCATGTGCGACTATCGAGCGTGGGAGAATAGCGTAAAACACCCGCATCACACCGAAGGGAGATGTTCTAACGAGTTCAAAACTTCCTATGCCCCCGAAAGGCCCGAAGTGGTGTATTGCGAGCAGTGCTATAACGCAGAAGTCGTATGAAACAAGAGACGCGAGATTGTCAGAACTGTAAGCAACCGTTCGTCATCGAAGCGGAGGATTTCTCGTTCTACGAAAAAATGACGGTGCCGGCGCCCACATGGTGCCCCAAGTGCCGGCTCCAGCGGCGCCTCGCATTTTTCAATCTCTTCAATTTGTGGAAGCGGAAGTGCGACCTTTGCGGAAATGAGATGATTGCCATGTATCCACCGGAGGCATCTTACAAAGTGTACTGTCCCCATTGCTGGTGGGGAGACGGATGGGACCCCTACAACTACGGTCGCGAGTACGATTTCTCGCGGCCATTCTTCGCGCAGTTCAGTGAGCTCTGGCACGAAGTTCCCCTCCTTGGGCTCTCGCTCAGCTTGAATTCCATTGATACGTCGCCCTACAACAACCACGCGGGAGGATTGAAAAATTGTTACCTCCTTTTCCACGCAGATTTTTGCGAGGATTCGGCATACGGAGCGTACCTCAACCGGTGCAAGTCCGTTTTTGATTCTTCGCTTACCATTTCTTCCGAGCACTGCTACGATATGCTCCATTCTTACCGGAACAACCGATGTGTCGGTGGGCGGAGCCAAGTCACCGAATCTATTGACTGCGCGTTCTTGAAGGACTCGATGAATTGCCAGCACTGCTTTGCGTCCGCGAACATGCGGAACAAGAAATACTACATATTCAATCAGCCATATTCTAAAGAAGGGTACGAGGAGGAAATGAAGAAGTGGGACCTTGGGAGCTATCGCACATACCAGGAAGCGAAGCGGCGCGCCGAAGAGCATTTGGTAACATTGCCTCCGAAGCCGACAATGGATGAGTTCACAACGAACTGCACGGGGAGCCATGTGTTCCAAGCAAAAAACTGCAAGGATTGTTTCGAAGTGGTGGGTGCCGAGGACTGTCGCTACGTCCATATGGTGCAGGACCCCCCAGTCAAGGACTGCTACGACGTTACAAGCTGGGGCAACAACACGCAGCGTTGCTATGAAGGCTGTGTGGTGGGGGAGTTCGTAAGCGACCTGAAATTTTGCCAGGAAAGCGGCATTAATCTCTACTTTGCGGAGTACTGCAAGCTTTCGACGGGAGGCTCGCGTCACTTCGGGTGTGTGTCGGTGAAGAAAGGCGAATACGCCATTTTGAACAAGCATTACTCCAAAGAAGAATACAGGGCACTCACCGAGAAGATACGGAAGCATATGGATGAGATGCCGTATGTGGATAAAAGAGGAGGAGTCTATAAATACGGTGAATTTTTCCCGGTGGAGTTGTCACCGTTCGCATACAACAAAACGATTGCAGATATATTCTTCCCGCTCTCAAAACGGGAGGCAGAGGAGCGGGGATATGTATATATGGAGCCGGAGGTGCGGACCTACACCGTAACGAAACAAGCGAAGAACCTTCCGGATCATATCAAAGATGCGCCGAACGATATCGTAAAAGAGACCATCGCGTGCGAGAAATGCGGGAAAGGATACAAGGTGACCGAGATGGAGCTTGCGTTCCTGCGGAACATGAACCTGCCGCTCCCGCGCCGGTGCCCCTTCTGCCGCATCCAGGAAAAATTCGCGCAGTGGGTGAAGAATCTCCGCGTCATTGACCGGACGTGCGGCAAATGCGGCGTTACATTCCAAACGAATTATCCCAAGGAGGAGGCGCCGCACATTCTCTGCAAACGGTGTTATCTTAAAGAAATCGTATGACGAGCGAAACTAAAATCTGCCAGAATTGTCATGGTTCCTTCACCATCGAACCGGACGATTTTGGATTTTATCAAAGGTTGGACCTCCCCGCGCCTTTCCGTTGCCCGAAATGTGAGTGGCAATATCTCCTCGCGTTTTGGATTTTCGGTCGCTTCCGCATCTCCGTATCAGCGTTGAGCGGAAAGCGTATTATTACCGCGCTTCCGGAAAGCGTACCCTTCCCAATTTACGAGCGCGATGAATTCGTTTCTGATGCGTGGGATCCGTTGTCGTATGGACGCGACCACGACCCTCGTCGACCTTTTCTCACACGGCTTCTTGAACTTCAAGCAAGTGTTCCTCATCCGCACCAAACCGGTATCAAGAACGTGAATTGTGACTGGACCGATGACGTGTGGGAATCTCGGGACGCCTATCTTACACGTTCCGGACTGGGCATGGAATCCGTGAGCTACTGCTATCGGGCATTCTACTGCAAGAATTCCATTGATCTTACTTATTGTTTCAATACCGAGCACTCTTACGACTGCCTTCATTGCTTCAATGGTTATGGCCTAAAGTACTCATTTAATTGCCGTGCCTGCATTAATAGCGCGTTTCTGTACGACTGTCGCAATTGCACGGATTGTTTCATGTGCTGGAATTTGCGGAACAAACAGTATCACATTCTCAATCAGCCATACTCGAAAGAAGATTACCTCGTCAAAATCAAGGAATTTGATGTTCGTTCGTATGCGGTTGTAGAGCAGTTGAGGAAAGAATTTTGGGAGCATATCCGCAACGATGCGACTCATCGTGCGGACTATAACTTTCTCAATTCCCGCTCAACCGGAAATTTTTTGACAGAGGACAAAAACTGTCACAAGTGCTACTTCCTCGATAAATCGGAAAATTGCCGTTATTGTTTCCGCGGGCTGGGGAGCAAGGACAATATCTATATTATGGGTTCTGTAGGAGAAAAATGTGGGCGTGGTTCCCTCGATCAATGGGGTTACGAGAATGTGTGCAATCTTTACACTTCATATTGTCGCTACAGCGCCTATTTGGATAATTGCGAGGAATGCGAACATTGTTTCGGCTGTGTCGGTCTTCGGAAGAGAAGTTATTGCGTTTTGAACAAGCAATATTCGAAAGAGCAATACGAGGAACTTGTTTTGCATATTAAGTCGCAAATGAAGGCAACGAACGAATGGGGATTGTTTTTCCCGCTTGCCGGAGCTTACAGTGGGTACAATTATTCACTTGCCCATCTCATGTTCCCCAAGTTTCGCGAGGAGGCACTTGCCTTTGGCGCAAAGTGGGACGAACTACCGCACGACGGACATGTCGGAGTGCGAAGCGAAGATTTGCCAGACAGAATCGACGGAGTTCAGGACGAACTTACCAAGCAGCGGATTATCTGCGCCGCAACGAAGCTGAGCTACAATATTGCGCCCCACGAGCTGCAATTCTATCGAGAACACGGAGTTCCGCTGCCGCGCGAGCATTTCGACTGGCGGACCTTTAAACGCTTCAAACCGCTGGCGCTTATGGTAGATCTTCAAAGAGAGGAGTGTGTTTATTGTGGTAAGGAGATTGAACATTATTATTCTCCGGAGCTCGGCTTTCGGAAGGTCGCTTGCGTGGAATGCTACCAACAAAATTTCTCATGACAGAAACAAGGCAGTGCCAGAATTGTCGAAACCCATTTGTCATCGAGCCGGATGATTTTGCGTTCTACGAGCGCATCAAGGTGCCGCCGCCGACGTGGTGTCCGGAGTGCCGAATGATACGGCGGATGGCGTTTCGGAGCGAGCGCCCCCTTTTTAAAGATTTCTGCGACCTTTGCAGGAAAGAGATAATTTCCATGTACGGACCGGAAAAGCCGTATAAAGTGTACTGCAACGCATGCTGGTTTTCGGACAAATGGGACGGGACAGAATATGGACGCGAGTATGATTTTTCGCGCCCGTTTTTCGCGCAATTCGCCGGTCTCCTGGCGGAAGTGCCAAGGATGGCGCTGGAGGCCTACCAGAACGAAAATTCCCCCTATTCAAATTTCACATGGATGTCCAAAAATATTTATCTTTCGCCCTCCTCGATGTTTTCCGAGAATATTCTGTTCACTTTCGGAGCTTGGTACAGCACGGATCTTGTGGATTGTTTCCGCACCCAAAACTCTTCGCTTGGCTATTATCTGGTTGAGTCCAACAAGTGTTCGTCGTCGCGCTATTTAACAGATTCGCTCGAGTGTCTTGATTCCGCATTCCTCTTTGATTGCAGGAATTGTAGGAATTGCTTTATGAGTAGCGGACTTCGAAATAAAACGTTTTATTTCCGCAATACCCAGCTTACGAGAGAGGAATATGAGAAGAAATTTGCGGAAATCGACATGGGAAGTTTTACGTCCACGCAGAAGCTTATCGCTGAATTCAACGAGCTTATGCTCCACACGATGCGGAAGTATGCCATATTGAGCAAAGTTGAAAATGTAACAGGCGATATGATTTTCAATTCAAAGAACGTGCACCGGGGTTTTAATGGTAAAGATAGCGAAAATTTGAAGTTTGTGGCGCACTTTGTGGAAGCAAAGGACTCCATGGACGCGCATGGCGTGGGACCGTCTGGGGAACTCATCTACGAAGTGGTCAATGGTGGTTATAAAGACCAGTCGGTCTTTTTCGTCACCCATACCTATGAAGGGATGAATTTGGTGTGGTATTGCGATTACTGCCGATTGTCGGGGAAAAATCTTTTCGGGTGCGCAGGTCTAAAACACAAGCAATACTGCATCCTGAACAAGCAATACACAAAGGAGGAATACGAGGAGCTGGTGCCCAAGATCATCAAGCACATGAACGACATGCCGTATGTGGATGAGAAGGGGAGAGTATATCGGTATGGAGAGTTTTTCCCGCCAGAGTTGAGCCCCTCGGCATACAACGAAACCATCGCCCAAGAGTACTTCCCCCTCACAAAAGAACAGGCTCTCTCGCGAGGGTATCGCTGGAGAGACCCCGACACCAAGGAGTACAAGGTGACCAAGCCCCCCCAGGGCCTCCCCGATCACATCAAGGATGTGGACGACTCAATCCTTCAAGAGACCATTGGTTGCGCCCATGAAGGTTTCTGCACCCACCAGTGCACCACCGCCTTCAAGGTCATCCCCGAAGAGCTCGCCTTCTACCGCAGAATGAACCTCCCCCTCCCCAGGCTCTGTCCCAACTGCAGACACTATGAACGTCTCTCGGAGCGGAACCCTATGAAGCTTTGGCACCGCCAATGCATGTGTGATAAGCCAAACCATCCCCACCACGGTCGTTGCCCCAACGAATTTGAGACGAGTTATGCGCCCGAAAGGCCGGAGACGATATATTGTGAACAGTGTTATAACGCCGAAGTCGCATGAACTCTGAAACCAAAACCTGCCAAAATTGCCACAGCCCGTTCATCATTGAACCGGATGATTTCGCGTTCTACGAGCGCATCAAAGTGCCGCCACCGACATTTTGCGCGGAATGCCGCGAAAAGCGGCGTATCGCATCCAGGAACGAACGCTCGCTCTACAGAAGGAAGTGCGATATGTGCGGGAAGGAAGTGGTATCGCGAATTTCGCCCGACAAAACTTATCCGATGTATTGCAATAATTGTTGGTGGTCGGATAAGTGGGATGTGCTTTCCTACGGAAGGGATTTTGACGCCACAAAACCATTTTTCGCGCAGTATAAGGAGTTGCTCTATTTGGTTCCTCACGTTGCGATGTACAACAGCGCAGTGGTGAACAGCGATTGGGTGAACCAGGAAACCAACGACAAAAACTGCTATCTCAATGTCGGTGGTCACTACAACGAGAATTCCGCATACAACACCTATGAGGTTTACGGAAAGGATTCTTTGGACTGTCACTGGCTTCTCAATAGCGAGTTCTGCTACGCCGCCATCAATTGTCACCGGTGTTATAAAGCTTTTTATTCCCAAGATTGTTTTGACTGCCAGGACACATATTTTTCATACGATTGCAGGAATTGCACGAACATTCTTGGGTGCGCGGGACTTCGCAACAAGCAGAACTATATATTTAACAAACCGGTTTCCAAGGAGGAATTCGCGAAATTTTTAGAGGAGAACCCTCTCTCGTCCGCAAAGAACGTTGCCCGATTGGCGGCAGAAGCTCGGAAGATAGGGAGTGGCATACCGCGGCGATTCAGCGCGGTTTTCAAGTCGGTGAATTGCAGTGGAAATAATCTCGTGGAGTCTAAGAACGCACACTACGTTTTTGATGGGGGAACCATTGAGAATTCCAAATACCTTTTTATCACCGGATGGGTGAAAGACAGCTACGATATGACCTCGAGCGGCGGTTCGGAGTTGAGCTATGAATGTTCGAGTGGGGGCGGAGGGTATAACGTGAAGTTTACCGCATATAGCATGTCGCCGAACCCGCTCGAAAAGATGCATTCCCGCGATTTGGAATACTGCTACGCCACGGGAGATTGCGATAGTTGTTTTGGGTGCGTGGGTCTCCGGAGTAAAAAATATTGCATTTTGAACAAGCAATATTCCGAAGCGGACTATCAAAAGAAAGTTGCGGAAATACGGCAGCAGATGATGGCGGTGCCCTATGCGGACGGGATGGGAAGAGAATATCGCTATGGCGAGTTTTTCCCGTCAGAGCTCTCGCTTTTCGGGTATAACGAAAGCGCGGCGATGGACTACTATCCACTCACGCGCGACGAGGCCCTTGCGCAAGGTTATGTATGGAGCGATTACGAATCGGAAACGAGCGTGGCATTCTCGGGCTATGAAATCCCCGACGACATCAAAGACGTGAAGGACGATGTGCTGGAAAAGGTTTTGGAGTGCGAGGTTTCGGGGAAACCGTACAAGATAATTCCGATGGAGCTCGCATTCTACCGACGCATGGGTTTGCCGCTTCCGCGCCGTGCACCGCTCCAGCGGCACAAGGACCGCACCGCAAAACTTTTGCCGCGCAAGCTTTTTGACCGTGCGTGCGAGTGTGGAGGAAAAGCGTCCAACAAGGGCGGTTTTGCAAATACCACTCCGCATTTTCACGGTGACGGACACTGCCCGAACATAGTACAGACACCCTATGCGCCGGATCGACCGGAAATTGTATATTGCGAGCAATGCTATCAAACTGAAATTATATGACCCCCGAAACGCGGCAGTGTCAGAACTGCAAGCAGAATTTCGTCATTGAACCGGACGATTTTGCGTTCTACGAGAAAATGAAGGTTCCTGCGCCGACTTTCTGCCCGGATTGCCGCCGACAAAGACGTTTCGCGTGGCGTAATGAACGTACGCTCTATAAACGCGCGTGCGACATGTGCCGCAAAGATGTGATCGCGCTTTACCCGAAGGACTCGAAATTTCCGGTCTACTGCAACGCGTGTTGGTTTTCGGACAAATGGGATCCGCTCACATACGGAGCCGCATACGACCCCTCAAAGCCGTTTTTCCGGCAATTCAAGGAATTAAGTGAAAAAGTTCCGCGGCTTGCCATTTGGGTACAACAGTCCACAGATTCGGAATACACCAACCAATCATATTCGAATAAAAACGTATATCTTTCCTTCGCGCTTCGAGATTCGGAAGATGTGGCGTATTGTTGCCGCGCGGTGGAGCTCAAGCAGTGCATTGACGATACCTACACTCATCATTCGGAGCTTCTATATCAATGTGTTGATACCGACAAATCGTACCGGAGCCAGTTTCTCGAAGAAGCCGATGGATGCGTGGAAAGCGCATTTCTTTCCAACGCGCGAAACTGCCAGAACTGTTTCGGGGGAGCGAATCTTCGGTCCGCGTCCAACGTATTTTTTGGCGAGGCGCTCAGCAAAGAGGCGTACGAAGAAAAATTGGCGGGCATAGACAAAGGAAGCAGGAAAGTGCTTGAAGAGCTGAAAAAGAAGCTTGCCGAGCTGAAAAAGCGGAGCATTTTCCGTTTTGCCACACTCACGAATGCCACCAACGTGACCGGAAACCATCTTTCCAATGCGAAAAATTGCCATTTTGTTTTTGACGGGTTCGAGCTTGAAAATGCCCGCTATTCCTCATGGGTCTTTACGAGCAAGGAAATATCCGACTGCTACGGCATGGGCGGGAGCGAGTTCATCTACGAGGGGATTGGCGTGGAAGAGGTGAATAACATCAAATTCGCGACGGTGACCGACAGTTCACACCATGTGGAATATACCGACATGTGCTCCGCTTCATCCAATCTTTTCGGGTGTGTGGGCCTGAGAAACAAAGAGTATTACATTCTGAATAAACCATACGCCAAAGAAGAATACGAGAAGAAAGTGGCGGAAATTATCGCCCACATGAATGCGTCACCCTACACAGACAAGAGGGGGAGGGTATACAGGTACGGGGAATTTTTCCCCGCGGAGCTTTCTCCCTTCGCATACAACGAAACGGTGGCGCAGGAAAACTATCCGTTGAAAAAAGAAGATGCGGAAGCGCAGGGGTACTTCTGGAGAGAGCCCGAGGCGCACCAATATGCAACAACGCTTACTGCGGAAAACGTGCCGGACAACATAAAGGAAGTTTCGGATTCAATAACCAACGAGACGATCCAGTGCGCTCATGAAGGCAAGTGTAATGACCAGTGTTCCACCGCGTTCCGCATCACCCCGCTTGAATTACGGCTCCATCGAGCGCTGAACATGCCATTGCCCCAACTTTGCCCCAACTGCCGGCATTATGAGCGGCTTGCCCAGCGGAATCCCTTGAAGCTTTGGCGCCGGAAATGCCAATGTGCGGGCGGAAAGTCCGAGGATGGCGTTTATACGAATACCGCCGTGCATTCGCACAAAGATGGGCGTTGCATAAATGAATTTGAAACAAGCTACGCCCCCGAAAGGCCGGAGACGATATATTGCGAACAGTGTTATAACGCCGAAGTGATATGACGAACGAGACAAAGACTTGCCAAAATTGTAAACAGAACTTCGTCATTGAACCGGACGACTTTGCGTTCTACGAGAAAATGAAGGTTCCTGCGCCGACGTTCTGTCCCGATTGCCGTCGGCAGAGACGGATGGCCTTTCGGAACGAGCGAATATTCTACAAACGATCTTGCAATGTGCCTGGGCACACCGAGGAAATAGTATCCACATTTTCTCCAGACAAGTCCGTTACGGTTTATGACGACCGATATTGGTGGAGCGATGCATGGAACCCTACGGACTATGGGCGACCGTATGATTTTTCGCGCCCGTTCTTCGAACAGTACAAAGAACTTTTGCGCCGAGTACCGCTCATCAATCTTTCCATCACTAATATGGTAAATTGCAGTTATTGCAACGTGTCAGAAGGCGACAAAGATTCATTTTTCATCTCCGGCTCCGAGAGGAATGAGAACGTGTCGTACGCGAACCGGGTAGTGTTCAGTAAGGATTCACAGGATCTCTATATCGCGAACGCGTGCGAATTGAGCTACGAGCTTGTAAGTTGCAACAAGTGTTACCGCGTCTTTTTCAGTAGAAACTGCAGTGATTGCTCGGAGTCGGCATTTTTATGGAACTGCACCAACTGTAGCCACTGTTTTGGATGCACAAATCTTCGAAACAAGTCATATCACTTTTTCAATACGCCGCTCTCCAAGGAAGAATTCGAGAAAAAAATGCGCGAGGTGGGTCTTGGAAATTTTGCGGTGGTTGAGCAATATAGAAAGAAGCTTCGTGGACTCGCCGAGAAATCGCTCCACCGATTCGCGAACATCTTAAAAAGTGTGGAAGTAACCGGTGATAATATCGCCTTCTCTAAAAACATAAAACAGAGTTTTGACATGGTCGGGAATCCCGCTGCGGAAGACGGCAAGTATCTCACTTGGGGCGGTATGGGAGTGAAAGACGTATGGGATGCCGGGCCAGGGGTAGGTGTTTCGCTTGAGCGGGCATATGAGGTAACTGATGTCGGCATCCAATCAAACAGTTGTTTCTTTGCGAGTGTGGTATACGGTTCCTATGACGTGTACTACAGCATCAACTGTCACGGGTCGCGCCACCTCTTCGGGTGTTACGGTCTTCGCAGCAAGGAGTACTGTATTTTGAACAAAGAATATTCAAAAGAAGAGTACGAAGCCCTCGTGCCGAAGATCATTTCTCATATGAACGAGGTTCCCTACGCGGACAAGAAAGAGAGGATGTATCGGTACGGCGAGTTTTTCCCGATGGAAATTTCTCCTTACGCCTATAACGAGGTTATTGCACAGGAATACTACCCACTCACAAAAGAACAAGCGCTCGCGAAGGGGTACGAGTGGAAAGACCAAGACGCGAAGGGGCACCAGATTACCATAGGGTCCGCGGACCTTCCGGACGATATTAAGGATGTTTCGGACAATATCCTGAAAGAGACGATAGGGTGTGCAGATGGAGGAATATGTAATCATCAGTGCGCGCTTGCGTTCAAAATAATGCCGCAGGAACTCACGTTCTATCAGAAAATGGGATTGTCGCTTCCCCGTCACTGCTATAACTGCCGCCACTATGAGCGTTTGGCGCAGAGAAATCCCCTGAAACTGTGGCACCGGAAGTGCCAGTGCGCAGGGGGAAAAGCAGAGAACGGCACTTACGCAAATACCGTTTCCCATACGCACCACGGCACCGGCCACTGCACAAACGAATTTGAAACGACCTATGCTCCCGACCGCCCGGAAGTCGTGTATTGCGAGCAATGTTATCAGGCCGAAGTGGTATGACCTCCAAAACCCCCACATTTAATGTGGCACTAAATGCGATTTTTGATACGCTCGTCCCGCACGAACGAACGTGTGCGTGGTGCGGAGAGAAATTCCAGGTGGAGAAGGAGGACATTGATTTCTACCGGATGCTCCGTGTACCTCCACCAACGTGGTGCCCGGAGTGCCGTGAAAAGAGGCGATTCGGACACTTGATGAGGATGATGAAGTTTTTCAAACGACCGTGTAGCGCGCCAGGTCACAGTGAAAACGTTATTTCCGTCATTCCACCCGCGGCGCCACATAAAACTTTTGATTTTTCGTATTGGCATTCGGACGCGTGGGATGCGGCAACGTTTGGATGCGCATATGACGTTGCGAAACCATTCGGGGAGCAATTCCGTGCTCTATTCCTTGATGTGCCACATGTTCCATTGGAACGAGATCCTGCGGCGGTAAATTCGGACTACGCGGTGGGTGGAACTGCATCAAAAAACGTTTACTTTTCGGGGATGGCGCTTGATTGCGAGAACATTTTTTATTCCTACGATAGCCGTTACAGCCACGACCTCGTGGATTGCAATGAAGTAAGCAATTCCGGGAACTGCTATGGCGCGATTTGTTCCGCGTACAGCGAGCGATGCCGTTTTATTATCGGGTGTTCCCATTGTCTAGACTGCGATTTCCTCTATGAATGCAAGCATTGTTCGCATTGTTTTATGTCGGCGAACTTGAGAAACAAGTCCTACATGTTCCGCAATGAGCAACTCTCAAAAGAGGAATACGAGGAGCGAATGCGCGAAATTAGGACAGGCGAGCGGATCCAAATAGAGGCACTTCATAAAGAGTTTGAGGACGTTATGGCGCGTTCGTTGAGGCGCGCGGTTCAGACGGTGCACACCACAGATTCCGTGGGGGACAGTTTGAGCGAATGCAACCGATGTTTCTTTGCCTTCAGATCGGAAAAAGTCGAAAACGCGCGGTATGTAGCGAACGTTTTTTCCGCGCATGACCTTATGGACACATTGAACAACATACAAACAGAGCAGTCGTACGAAAACATTGTTATCGGATGGGGGAGCAAGAATTATTTTTCAATGTACCTCCGCCACTCGTCATCCATGGAGTATTGTTCCGAGTGCCTCCGTTGTGCCGATTGTTTCGGATGCGTTGGGCTCAAAGATAAGAAATTTCACATTTTTAACGTGCCGCATCCTGAAGATGAATATTGGCGGCGCGTGGATGAGCTGAAGACCGCAATGCTTGCGCGCGGCGAATATGGAGAATTTTTCCCGCTCACGCTCGGTCTTTTTCCGTACCAAACGTCAAATGCGCAGAAAGAATTTCCTATCACTGAAAAGGAGGCGCAACAGCGGGAAATCCCCTGGTACGCCGAATCCTCGTCCGATATTTCCACAAACCTACGGGTCCGCAAAGCGCCCGCCGAGGTCCCCAAAGACATTAAGGATGTTACCGATGGGATTCTCAATGATGCCATTGCATGCGAGGTAAGCGGCAAGCCATTTCGCATCACAAAAGACGAGCTCGCGTTCTACCGTAAAATGGAACTTCCGCTCCCCACAAAACATCCTTGGGAACGAATGCGGGAGCGGGGACGATGGGAACATGGATTTTGGCTCTCGCCTTTCATGTGTCCAAAATGCAAGGAACAGTCCTGGTCGGTGTATAACAAGGAAGAGCAGCGGCGCTTCGAGATCTATTGCGAATCGTGTTATCTCAAGGAGGTGATATAATTGTGCCGATGGCCGAGCAGAAAAAACCAGGGCGGAGGGTGTCCGATATCGTTCGCCGTAAGGTGAACGTTTCACCGCCGAAACGTGCCGTAAAGAAAGAAGCGGAAGCACCGGAACCGGTTAAGGAAGAGATGCAGGTGTTTTTTGCTCCCCAAATCCGTGAGATGAGGATAGATGAAGGGCCGCCGCCGAAAGAGGAGGAAGAAATCTCAAAACAGTTTGTTCGACGCAAACACTCACGGCGAGGCCTCCGTGTGGGAGCGATTGTAATCACGGTGATTATCCTTCTAGGCGCGGGCGCATGGTTTTTGCTTCCGAAGGCGGTGGTGACGCTTACCATGAAGAAATCTCTGGTCACGCTATCTGAAACGGTGGTGGTTGCCGCGGACATTTTGCTCCACAACGTTCCTTCTGCGGTGATGGTGCCCGGCGAAGCATTGGAGGCGAGGGCGAATCTCACGCTCCCTTTCACCGCACAGAATACCGAGACGGTCTCCGCGCGCGCGACCGGCGTTCTTACTGTCTACAACTCATACAGTTCCGCACCCCAATCGCTTGTTACGAATACGCGCTTTGAATCACCGGACAAAAAAATATTTCGGCTTACGCGGCAGGTGATCGTACCGGGCGCAAAGGTGGAGAACGGCAAAGTAACACCGTCGTCCATTGAGGTGTCGGTAACGGCCGATGAGGCGGGTGAAACCTACAATCTTCCCGCGTCTTCCGGATGGCGCATCCCGGGATTTGCGGGTAGGCCGCAGTATGAAGGATTCTATGCGGAGGCGAAGCAGGGAATGAAGGGAGGATTTATCGGGGAGCGCGCGAAACCTTCTGCGGCGGAACTCGCGAATGCGCGTGCGAAACTTCTAGATGGTCTTACCGACGCGCTTCAGGGCCAATTCCTTATCATCCTCTCCGACCGCTTCACGGCGCTTCCCGGGAGCAGACGCGTGACACTGGTGGCGGAAGATGTGTCACCAGATGCCGAAGATACTCACACTTTCCATCTTTTCGGCGAGGCGGTAATGAAGCAAATTGTGTTTGAGGAGCCAACCTTGAAAGACGCTCTTATCGCGAAGGCAAGCGCCTCGCTTCCTAAAGAACTCGCGGTGAAAGAATTCTCCTACACGCTCGGCACGAGCACGGTGGATTTCACAAAGAACACGCTCTCAATTCCCGTAACGGGCGAGGGAATATTTACGGAGATATTCGATGCGGACGCATTCCGCGCGGAAATGGCGGGGAAGCGCGAGGAAGAATTGAAAGCCGCGGTATTCGCCATTCCCGGTGTAGAAACCGCTACCGTATCGCTCTCGCCGTTTTTCGTGCGCTCCGTACCCACGGACGTGGATAAAATTGAAGTGATTGTGGAGTAGCAAAGATTCTCCACCTCGCTCAAAATTCTCCGCGCGCTGAAATTCTCCTCGTTCACTCGCTCCTCGGCACCCTTGCTCGCCCTTACGGGCGGGGGTCCTGCCTCGGGACGCGGTTTGCTCGGGAATTTTCACGCGCCCTCCGAACACATTCGCTCGTTGGGGAATCTTCTTATGCTTTTGTAGGTAAAAAAAACGGCAGGCTCCGAGGAACCTGCCGGTAAGATGAAGCCTTTCCTTGTACCTTGAAGCGGCCGTGGGTGTTAGCAGAACGTCGTCGAGAAGTGACTGCCGTTTCGTGCTGTTGCCCTCGTGAGATCTCCGGTCGTCGCGTCATTGGCCATCGCGAAGTTGGAATCGACTCCGAACGTGGTGTCGCATTCCCGCTGTTCGACGTTCTTCGCGGTCGGGCTGGCGCGGGTCGTGTACGCGTAGTCGTAGGTTGTCAAAGCGCTCGAGGTGAGGTCCATTTGCCGGATACTCATCGCATCGTACGCTTCGATCGGTGCGGCGCGTGCCACGGGTTCTCCGATGGCGGTCTCCTCGATCAGGTCGACGGCGACATACTCCGAGTACTCCATACCGATCTGTATGGGAGCGGCGCGACTCGTTGCCGGCGCTTCGTCGTGCGCACGGGCCACGGATATCGCAGGGATCACGGCGAGCATTCCGATGACGAGCACAATGGCCGTAATCGGAGCCCGAATGAGAGCTCTCATGAGGGTCCTCATAGTGCCTCCTGGAGTTGGTGGTGGTGAAAGGGAAGGTGGTTTGAAAGGTGCATCATGCCCCGGCAGACCTATCTACTCTTGGGACAATAGACAGATAGTACCATATCCTTTCTCAATATCAAGAAAGCCCGCTCATATTGACACTTTTCCGCTATTTCCTTATATTTGAACGGCACATACCGAGTGAATGGCCGAAGAATCACGAACGATACGGTTAGAGGGGATCGTGGAGGAATCACTCCCGGGGCTTACGTTTCGCGTAACGCTTAAGGAGAAGGGGACGAGCGTCCTCGCACACCTCGGCGGTAAGATGAAAATAAACCGTATCCGTGTGATACCGGGCGACACGGTGGTGGTTGAGATGAGTCCTTATGATCTTACGAGGGGACGCATCGTGCGGAGACAATAAATGGCTTTTTTTGTTTATGAAAGTTCGCGCATCGGTAAAAAAGATATGCATGAAATGCAAAGTCGTCCGCCGCAAGGGTCGGGTGTACGTGATTTGCACGAACAAGAAACATAAGCAACGCCAAGGCTAACAATATATGCGCGTAGCAGGAGTCAACATTCCAGACGAAAAAAAGATACCGATAGCGCTTACCTATCTCTATGGGATTGGTCGCGCGCGCGCAGAGGAAATAGTGACGGCGGCGAAGGTAGATTCGAAAAAGCGCGCGAAAGAGCTTTCACTTGAAGAAGTGAACCGTATTCAGTCCGCGATAGAGAAGACGACGAAAATAGAAGGAGAGCTCCGGCAGGTGGTGAAGCAAAACATCGCGCGCCTCAAAGACATCAAGGCATACCGTGGTGTGCGGCATCTCCGCAAACTTCCGGTACGTGGCCAGCGCACCAAAACGAACTCGCGCACGGTGCGGGGGAACGTGAGAAAGACCGCAGGAAGCGGCAAGCGCAAGGTTGAACTCAAATAATATGGGAAAGAAAAAAGTTGCGGCAAAAAGTGAAGCGGAGCTCGTGAAAGAGTCCGAGACGGTGGAAGCCACGGCGGCGAAAGAGGTAAGTAAAGCCGTTTCCACGCGTCTTTCGCATGGCCGCATCTACGTAAATGCTTCCTATAACAACACCATGATAACCGTGACCAACGACCAGGGCGACGTGGTTACGTGGATGTCTTCCGGCTCCATCGGATTTTCGGGTCCCAAAAAGGCAACCCCCTTCGCTGCCTCAAAGGTTGCGGAAGCGATCGCAGAGAAGGTGAAGAAGTCGGGCCCGGTGAATGTGGAGATTTTTGTGCGGGGAATCGGGAAAGGCAGGGATTCCGCGATCCGTACGCTCGCCGCAAAAGGATTCACTGTGGAGGGAGTGAAAGACATTACGCCAGTGCCGCACAACGGTCCGCGCCCGAGGAAGACGCGCCGCGTTTAATTTCAATACTATGGCAGTCATACACGCAAAAGAAAAAAGGGAGAGGTCGCTCGGAGTAAAACTTTTCTTGAAGGGCGATCGTTGTAATTCTCCGAAATGCGCAACGGTACGTCGGCCGGAACGGCCCGGGCAACACAAAGATGCGCGCCGTAACCTCTCGGAATACGGAAAGCAGTTGCAGGAGAAACAACGCATCCGAATATATTTTGGAATCACCAATCAGCAAATGGAAAAAATCTTCAGCGGTTCTCCCGTGGAAATCGCGAACCGGCTTGAAGGAAGGTTGGACCACACCGTGTTTGCGCTCGGAATTGCAAAATCTCCCCGCATCGGGCGTCAGCTCGTGTCGCATGGTCACATTGTCGTGAATGGTCGGAAGGTCAGCGCTTCATCCTATCAAGTGAGGGTAGGGGACGTGGTGGGCATCCGCCCGGAATCGCGCGGGTACAAACTCTTTGAGGAACTTGCGGAGAGGCTCAAGGAATACACGCCCCCCGGATGGCTTACGCTCGATATAGAAAAAAAAGAGGGAAAATGCGTGAAACTTCCGAGTCAGGATGACCACATGTTCCCGTTCGAAATAGCCCTCGCGAGCCAGTTCTACGCCAGATAACCATTGCCACTCGAAGCATTTTAGGTTACGATAAAAACCGCCCATGAAATACTCACACCTCAGCGAAACCGTTTCTATAAAGACCATTTCCGAAAAAGGGAATATGGGAGTGTTCCACATTGAGGGCCTCTACACGGGGTATGGACACACGGTAGGCACCGCGTTCCGCAGGGCGCTCCTCTCCTCGCTTCCCGGAGCCGCCATCACACAAATAAAAGTGAAGGGAGTGGATCACGAGTTTTCAACCGTTCCGGGAATGATGGAGGACGTGGTGGAATTTACACTGAACCTGAAGAAGGTTCGCTTTCATTTTTTTGCGGACGAGCCGCAGGTACTGACATTGAAAGTAAAAGGAGAACGGGAGGTCACTGCGGCGGACATTGAAACAACGACGCTCGCAAAAGTGGTGAATCCCTCGCTCCACCTCTCAACGCTTACTAAGAAAACAGCAGAGTTGGATATGGAGATCACCGTGGAGAAGGGTTTGGGATATGTGCCGGCAGAGGCGCGCCGTTTGGAGCGGCTCCCGGTGGGAACCGTGGTCTTAGACGCCATCTTTTCGCCCGTGGTGCGCGTGTCGGCGACCGTGGAGAGCATGCGTGTCGGCGACCGCACCGACTTCAACCGTCTCATCCTCGAGATAGAGACCGATGGATCCATTTCTCCTTCCGAGGCGCTCCATAAAGCGGGGAACATTTTGAAGGACCATTTTGAAAAAATAGCCGCAGTCGAGGTGAAACCGCTCGCCGAAGCTCCCGAAGAGGGAAAGCGTGAAGGGACGAAGCGGAAGAAGTCCGCGAAGGAATAACGTGCGGCACGCAAATAAGGGAAGGAAATTCGGCCGTGAGCGCGGACAGCGCAAAGCATTCCTCCGTAATCTTGCGGGGCAGCTCATCACTCGTGAGCGCATTACCACCACCGAAGCGCGCGCAAAGGAGCTTCGCATGGTGGTTGAACGGTTTGTGACATACGGAAAGAAACAGAACGTGGCATCGCTCCGCAAACTCATCGAAAAACTTCCGAAGGCAGCAGCGTACAAGGCATATCACGAGCTTGGAGTCCGATACGCATCGCGTGCGGGCGGATACACACGCGTGATAAAAAGTGCGCGTGCAAGAAAGAGCGACGGTGCAAGAATGGCCGTCATAGAATTCGTATAACCATGGAACACACCATTGACGCAAAAGGGAAGAGGCTTGGGCGGATAGCGTCCGAAATCGCGGGCATTCTCCAAGGGAAGCATTCCACCTCATACGAGCCACGCGTGGAAGGGAGCGACCATGTGGTGGTAACAAATGTAAAGGCACTTGCACTCTCTGAGCGGAAACTCATAGGGAAGTTCTACTATCGCCACACCGGCCCTCTGGGGCACCTTAAAGTGCGTTCCATGAAGGACGTGTTTGCAAAGAATCCCGCATGGGTTTTGCGGAATGCGGTGCGTCTTATGCTTCCGAAAAACAAATTGCTTGCCCGCAGAATGAAGCGGCTCACCGTCAGCAAATAATTTATGACCAAAGTTACAGCAAAAAAGCCGCAACCGGCGAAAAGGGAAGAGCGCTACGTATCCGCGGTGGGGCGCCGCAAGACCGCGGTAGCCACCGCCAAACTTACCGTAGGCGGCAAGGGCATCGTAGTTATAGTGAATGATCGTGAACTCAAAAAGTATTTTCCCTTGAAGAAACTTCAGACAACGGTAACCGCGCCTTTCGTGGCGTCCTCCATGAATGATTGCGCGGTTTATGTACGCGCGCACGGAGGCGGCATACGTGCACAAGCGGAAGCGGTACGGCTCGCGATTGCCCGTGCACTCGTGACCATTGATGCCGCGAACCGCCCCCGCCTCAAAACGCTCGGATTTTTGAAGCGCGATCCGCGCATGGTGGAACGTAAGAAACCAGGACTTCGGAAAGCACGCCGGCCGCAACAGTGGAGAAAGCGTTAGCATAAACCCCGCCATCGGCGGGGTTTATGTTATTCCTCAAACGAAAGCGCCACAAGCGTTCCGTCTTCTCTAACGAGATATGCGGTGAAGCCGGTAAGTGCGAATGAACGGACATTTTCCGCGAGCACCGTGTGGTTCCGCTCGCCATAAAGCCCGACCTCCGCGGCAACAAGTTTTCCGCCGGAGACGAAGAAGAGATAGCGCGAGAGCGATGAGTTCCATTGGACTCCGCGCGGCACGGCGGACCCTTCCCATATGTGGAGCGTGGCGCCCTTAAGGGCGAGCGCGTCTCCTTCGTAGCGGTCGAGGAAATATACCGAGACGGTGTTGTCGCTCACGTAGGAAAGGCGGTTGCCGCTCTGGCTTAGTGCGAATTCCGATACATTTTCCGCTACTTTGACGTGCTCACCGCTCGCGCGGTAGTAAGCAAAGAGTGCATGGTCCTCTGTAAGCGCGGTAAGGATTCCGCCGTCCGCGGTGGTGGTGAGGCGGGATACGGTGCTTGAGGTGAAAGGAGCGGTATCCGCCGTCTTGAATATGAGGTCTACCGCGGTCAGATTTCCGTCCGAGCCGAGGAGGAGAACCTCCGAGTCGTTGAATGCCGTAGCGGCGATATCAGGGAGGGTAACGAGGCGTTCCAGTGAAATGCGGCGCGTATCAAGGGAATAGAGGGAGGTTTCCGTGACAATTATGAATTTCCCTGCGCTGAAAGGGTGTGGACGCACTTCTACGAGAGGGACGATGCCGGGAAGTCCGAGTTCACGTTCTTTGAGCGAGTGGAAGAGGGAAGTGAGGTTGATGGTGGAATCCGAGGGCCCGTTTCCTACGAGATATATGGTGTTTCCGGTACGGGTGATAAGCGTTGCGGAGTCGTCGGATGCATACATAATCTCCTCGCCGGGTATTCGGACCCCATCAATAAAGAGCGTGCCGCTTTCGGTTCGTATCGCCGGGATGCCTACAGAGAGAGAGAAGGAATTCGTATTCGATGCGACGAGCGTTGAGGTCGCTTGTTTTGGCCAGAGGAATACGTCGGTGGCGCGCGTCACAAGGCCGGCACTCACGGGAAGTTCTGCGCGCCACGTAACCCTACCTTCGTGTTCCGCGCGGACCTCGTACGTTTTTGGGGTAAGGGTTTTTATGAGCGTGCCGCCCGAGAGAAAGCGTGGGCTTTCTTCCACCAACGCTCCTCCGAGGAATAGGTCAGCGTCGCGGGGAATAGGTGCCACAAAGAGCGACCCTGTGCGCATAATGGTGCCGCCGGTCGCTACGGTGAGGCCAAGAGCGGAGAGTACCGCATAGAGGCCTCCCACAATGAAGATGGCGACGAGGGAGTAAAAAACAATGCGGCGGGCGGTGATATGCATGCACTCACCCTACCTCCAACATTTGAATTTTGAAAGGGCGGGAGGTAGCATAAGGACACTATATGTTCATCAGGAAGATCGGCATCGACCTTGGCACCACGAACACGCTTGTGTTCCTTCCGGACCGAGGCATTGTCATTAACGAACCGACTGTGGTGGCGCTTCGA
The DNA here is from genome assembly GCA_043799565.1 of Candidatus Brennerbacteria bacterium. Lineage (GTDB taxonomy): Bacteria > Patescibacteriota > Minisyncoccia > UBA6257 > GWB1-50-10 > DYGI01. The sequence continues at coordinate 49,814 of JAZDNP010000015.1, forward strand.
AAACCGGGCGAGGAAGTTTTAGCGGTGGGTGCCGAAGCGAAAGAAATGGTGGGGCGCACGCCCGATGATATCGTGACCTACCGTCCGCTCAAAGACGGCGTCATCGCGGAGTATTACATCACGCGGTCCATGTTGAAGTATTTCATCGCGAAGAGCGTCGGTGCATGGAATCTCATTCGTCCCGAAGTGGTCATCTCGGTACCCGCGGGCATCACCTCCACCGAGTATCGCGCGGTGATGAACGCGGCGCGCGAAGCGGGAGCGAAAGAGGTGTACCTCGTAAAAGAACCGCTCCTCGCGTCTCTGGGAGCCGGCATCCCAATCCATTCGGCGGAAGGGAACATGATTGTGAACATCGGCGGCGGTACCACGGAAGTGGCGGTCATTTCCTTGGGCGGCATCGTGACGTGGGAGAGTTTGAGGGTCGCGGGAAACCGTTTTGACGTCGCCATTATTGATTTTATACGCAAAAAATATGGGCTCGCGATAGGGGAAACGAGCGCCGAAAACATCAAAATAGGCATAGGAACGGCGGTACCGAACCGGAATCGGCTTGAAATGAAGGTGCGGGGACGCGACCTTCGTTCTGGGCTCCCAAGGGACCTTGTGGTGAATTCAAACGAGATTGCCGAGGCTGTGAACCCCCATTTAGTTGATATCACGAACGCCATTCAGGCTGTTTTCAACGTGACGCCTCCCGAGCTCGCGGCGGACATCATGGAAAAGGGCATCATCCTTTCGGGTGGTTCCGCGCAACTCCGCGACCTTCCAGAGTTCCTGCGCCGCACGCTCGGCGTTTCGGCGTTCGTTGCGGAGGATGCGATACTTTGTGTTGCAAAAGGCACCGCCATCATTCTCGGCCATCTTGATGTCTACAAGCGCACGCTTCTCCATCGGAGATAATATATTTCTCGGGCATGAGGAGCAGGCCCGTGATTTTCCCCGGCTCGTGAATGCCGGACTTCTCGGGCACGCATATCTTTTCTTCGGCGACGAAGGAGTGGGAAAATTTCGCTTTGCGCACGCACTCGCGAACTTCCTTGAACGTGGTGCATTGAATGTGGAAGAGCACGAGACGCTTACCGATGCGCTCTTTGTGGAGGCGAAGGAAGCCGCCCAGCGGAGTGGGGCGAGCCTCGCCCCTTCGGGGCGGGAATCCTCGCTCGGCATTGATACGGTGCGCGCGATACGAAAGTTCCTCTCTACGACACCGTTCCATTCTTCGCGCCGCACCGTCGTCATTCGCGATGCCGAACTTCTTACCTGGGAAGCGGAAAGCGCCCTTTTGAAGATCATGGAGGAGCCGCCGGTGCATGCGCTTATCATTATGATTGCGCGCTCGCCTGAAGCGCTTTTTCCGCCGCTCGTAAGTCGTATGGCGAAGATATATTTCTCAAGAGTTCCACGCACCATACTTGCCGATTTTCTCGTGACAGAGGCCAGAGTTCCCGCACGGGAAGCGTCCGCGCTCGCGGCGCGTTCGTTCGGAAGATTGGGGTATGCCCTCGCGCTCATGAAGAATAAGAAGCGGGCAGGAACCAAAAGCGACGCTACGCTTGCGGAAAAGCTTGAGGAGCTCATTCTCGAGCATTGGGAGAAAGGGGCAAAAAGGGAGGCGGGGACGCTTGCATTCCTCCTCTCGCGCCTTGAGGCCGCGAGCCGTTTCAATCTCAACGCGCGGCTCCAAGAAAAGGCCGTTGCACATATAATGACCGTTTAACCGTTACCTGTTACCTTTTACATATGGAAATATTGAACGAATTCAAATCGATGCTCGCGAAGCTTTTGGAAGAAGTGAAAGCGGGGGTTTCGAGCGTGCGCACCAACCGGCCGCACTCGGGACTCGTGGAAGAGATTAAGGTGAATCACTACGGAGGCATATTCCCCATTAAACAGCTTGGTTCGGTGGGGGTGACGCCGCCGCGTGAAATACACATTGAAGCGTGGGATGCAAGCGCGGTACCCGCTATCGCAAAGGCGATAGAAGCCTCCCCGCTCGGTCTCACCGCGAATGTGGAAGGGAACGTGCTCCGTATATTCCTCCCGGCGCTTTCCGACGAGCGGCGTAAAGAGCTTACGAAATACGTAGGGACAATCGCAGAGGAGCATCGCATCAAGGTTCGGCATGTGCGCGATGACGCGAACAAAAACGTACAGAAAGCGCTTGATGCCGATGAATTGACCGAGGACCAGAAGTTCCGATTGAAAGAAGATATCCAGAAAGCGACGGACGAGTGGAATAAAAACGTGGAAAAATTGGTTGAAACAAAGATTGCGGAAATCAGCAACTAAATATCCGTGACCATACTTCTCGTTATCATTGCGCTCGCGCTCCTCATCCTCATCCACGAGTTTGGCCACTTTGCGGCCGCGAAGCTTTTTGGCATCCGTGTGGACGAATTTGGGTTCGGATTTCCGCCAAAAGTTTTTTCGCGTGTTCATGGTGAGACCCGTTACAGTTTTAACCTCCTTCCGTTCGGCGGATTCGTACGTATTTTCGGAGAAGAACTTGCGCCTCCCGTGGGCGATCCGGATGCGGCGCGTGCCTTCGTATCAAAGTCCCTCCCGGTCCGCGCACTTGTAATGGCGGGGGGAGTGCTTATGAACTTTCTTGCGGGATGGCTCCTGCTCTCCGTGGTTTTTATGATCGGTTCCGATTCCCACCTCGGACTTTCCTACGTGGCGCCCGGTTCTCCCGCCGAAGTGGCGGGACTTGTTCCTGGTGACCTCGTGCTTCGTGCGGAGATCGGCGGTGTCACGCTTTCCGACCCTGTTCCACTGCAGGCATTCGTAGATACGGTAGGGAAGGCGGCCGCAGGAAATATTCCCGTTTCGCTTACGGTGCTCCGAAGCGGTGATGAACTTTCATTTACGCTTGTGGGACGCGAAGCCCCGCCAGACGGCGAGGGAGCACTTGGCGTTGCACTTTTTGACACCGGCATGCCACGCACCGGAATTCTCCAAAGTTTTGTAAAAGGCGCTGAGGCAACCCTTTCACTTTTGAAAGCAATTATCGTAGGACTTGCGGAATTCTTCATCGGACTTTTTACCGAGGCTGACACCTTCAAATTGGTAACCGGACCGGTGGGAGTAGTAGCGGTTGCGGCGGGGAGCGTGGCGTTCGGAGTCGCGCCTTTCCTGAATCTTATGGCACTTATCTCGCTCCACCTCGCGCTTTTGAATTTTCTCCCGCTCCCGGCACTGGACGGAGGACGGCTTTTCTTCCTTGTGCTTGAGGCATTGAAGGGGAGTCCCGTTTCGCGGAACGTGGAAAAAGTGACGCACGCGGTTGGGTTTGCGCTCCTCCTTCTCCTTATGGTGGTGGTTACCGTGCGTGACGTTGGGCGGTTGACCCCGTAGTCGTACAACGTTCATATGGCTGAAACGCAAACTAGGGATTGTCAAAATTGCCACGGTTCATTCGTCATTGAACCGGACGACTTCGCGTTCTACGAAAAGATTAAAGTCCCGGCGCCCACCTTTTGTCCGGAGTGCAGACTGCAAAGGCGGATCGTGTGGCGAAACGAGAGGATTCTTTATAAAAGGCCATGCAACGCTTCTGGGCATGCGGAAAACTTGATCTCTAACTATGACAGCGAGGTACCATCCCCCATCTACGATCAGGACCACTGGTGGTCTGATAATTGGGATCCTTCGTCGCATAGTCGTGATTACGATTTTTCAAAGCCATTTTTCGAACAATTCAAAGAATTGCTCACCATATCGCCGTTACCCAATCTTTCGAATCTTCAGTCGGTGGCAAGCGATTACTGTAATTTCACATATCAATGCAAAAATTGCTATCTGGTTTTTGCAAGCGACCTTAATGAGGACTGTTCGTACTTATATCACACTATCAACAGCAAAAATTCTCTTGATCTCCTAGGCTGCAATAATCTGGAGTCCTCCTACGAGAGCATCCATTCCAAAGACTGTTATCACTGCACCTTCGTGCTTTTTTCAAGCCAGTGTCTGAACTCGTCCTTTCTTTATAACTGCCATAACTGCCAAAATTGTTTTGGATGCGTGAATTTACGAAACGCCAATTATCAGATATTGAACACGCCGTATTCAAAAGAAGCGTATGAGGAGAAGATAAGAAAACTGAATAGCGGGACGTTCAGCGGCCTAAATAATGTACGGCAGGAGTTTTTAAAGCTCATACTCGCATTTCCGCATCGTTTTGCGACCATCGTTCATTCAACTAATGTTTCCGGCGAATACATAACTAATTCAAAAAATTGCCATAATTGCTACGATGTCGATGGAATTGCCGAGGATTCTCGATTCATTACCTACACCATACCGGGCGTGAAAGATTGTTACGATGTTTATGGCGCTGGCTCGAATATCGAGCGGGCCTACGAAGTGACCAGTTCGGGTGCTTCGCTGCAGAATGCGTTCTTTTCGCCCCTTTCGTGGACGGGAGATTCGATTCAATACTCACATTTTTGCAAAGCGTGCTCGAATATTTTTGGCTGCATTGGTCTTCGCGACAAGCAGTATTGCATCTTGAACAAACAATATACCAAGGAAGATTTCGAGTCGTTTTTGCCTCGTATTATCCAGCACATGAACGACGCGCCTTACATAGATAAAAAAGGCAGAGTGTACAAGTACGGTGAATTTTTCCCGATAGAAATTTCTCCTTTCGCCTATAACGAGACCATTGCTCAAGAATACTTTCCGTTGACCAAAGCGCAGGCTATAGAGCAGGGGTATAAATGGAAAGATTCGGATACCAAGGAATATCAGATAACCATTTTTCCTAAAGACCTTCCGGACAATATTGAGGACGCTCCTGATTCCATTCTCAAAAAAACGATCGGCTGTGCTCACGAGGGCAAATGCATGGAACAGTGCACTACCGCTTTCAGAATTACGCCGGAAGAACTTTCGTTCTACAAACGGCTTAATTTGCCCCTGCCGAGATTGTGCCCCAACTGTCGGCATTACCAAAGATTGGCCCAGAGAAACCCACTGAAGCTCTGGCACAGAAAGTGCCAGTGTGCCGGAAATGGAAGCGAGAACGGTATTTATCGGAACGTCTCTCCCCATCAGCATGGAACAGGGAAATGTCCGAACGAGTTTAAGACGAGCTATGCCGCTGACCGGAAAGAGATCGTCTACTGTGAGCAGTGCTATCAAGCGGAGGTGGTTTGATTGCAAAGAACACACAAACCAACGTATCATTGCGATATATGAGGCAGTCACAACTTTTCCTTAAAACCGCACGTGAGGCGCCGAAGGACGAAGCGGCGGTGAACGCAAAGCTTCTCATCAGGGCAAATTTCATCCACAAGCTCATGGCGGGAGTGTACTCCATGCTCCCCTTGGGGTTCCGTGTCCGTGAGAAGGTCATTGCGATTATTCGTGATGAGATGGACAAGCTTGGCGCCGAGATGCTCATGCCCGCGCTTCACCCGCGCGCGGTGTGGGATGCGACCGGCCGGTGGGAGGGGATGGCGAAGGTGATGTACCAATTTAAGGACCACGGCGGCCGCGACGTGGGCTTGGGCCCCACGCACGAAGAGGTTATTGCGGAGATTGCAAAGTCGGTCATCGCTTCGTACCAGGACCTTCCGAAGGCCATCTATCAGATACAGACGAAGTTTCGCGACGAGGAACGCCCCAAGTCGGGCCTCTTGCGTGGCCGTGAATTCACCATGAAGGACCTCTACAGTTTCCACGCCGATGCCGCGTCATTGGAAGAATATTATGACCGCGTAAAAGACGCATATCATGCAGTGTTCAAACGTGCAGGACTTGTGGCACACCTCACCGAGGCTTCCGGAGGCGACTTTTCCAAATACTCGCACGAGTTCATGGTGGAAGCAGATGCGGGCGAAGATTCCATTCTTCTCTGCCGCCTATGCGGTTTCGCACGGAACACGGAGATAGCGGACGAGAAGAAGAAGGACGCATGCCCTAAGTGTAAGGAGGGTGTTTTGGAGGCCGTTTCCGCCATTGAGGTGGGGAATATTTTTAAGCTTGGAACGAGGTTTTCGGAGCCCGTAGGACTAGTGTTCAAGGACGAGAAAGGGGGAACAAATCCCGTCATCATGGCCTCCTACGGCATTGGGGTTGAGCGTTTGATCGGCACCATTGCGGAAATCCACCACGACGACAAAGGGCTTATGTGGCCCGAAGAAGTGGCGCCGTTCGCTGCACACCTTCTTATGGTGGGAGCCGATACCGACGAACTTCACGCGTTCGCGGACAATATCTATAATGACCTCGCAAAGAAAGGGATTGAGGTTCTTTACGACGACCGGACCGGAGTTTCCGCGGGAGAAAAATTTGCAGACGCGGACCTCATCGGAATCCCGTGGCGCGTGGTCGCAAGCGAGCGTACCCAGGCATCCGGGAAAGTGGAGGTGAAGAAAAGAAGTGAATCCGATGCCGCACTCATGAAACTTTCCGAGTTCGTCGCATTGCTCAAAAAATAATCACATGGCGTTTCACATAAAAAAAATTCTCGGCATTGATCTTGGCACGGACACCACGCAGGTGTATCTGAAAGGGGTGGGGCTTGTAGTGAACGAGCCGTCCATCGTGGCGTTCAATAATCGCACGAACCGTGTGGTGGCGGTGGGGAGTGAGGCAAAAAAAATGCTTGCCCGCACTCCTGCACACATTACGGCGCTCCGTCCCATAACGCACGGCATCATCGCCGATTTTGACATGGCACGAGAGATGTTGGAGCGGTTTCTTAAGCGCGAGAAGCTCCCGTGGTCATGGGCGACCGAGGCGGTGGTTTCGGTGCCGACCAATCTCACTGAGGTGGAGCGGAAATCGGTGGAAGATCTGCTCCATGAAGTGGGTGCCTCGCCGGTCCACCTTATCGAGCAGCCGCTTGCGGCGGCATTTGGCATCCGGCTCGCGGTGGACGAACCGACCGCGTTTCTCATCATCGATATAGGTGCGGGGACGACCGATGCAGCCATCCTTTCCCTAAACGGCATTGTGGTGTCCCGAAGATTGAAGATAGGGGGGGATTACCTGAATGCGGAGATCATCCGGGGCATGCGCGAAGAGTTCAAGCTTGCCGTGGGAGAACCGACCGCGGAAGAGATAAAACTCGCAGTAGGTTCCGTGGTTGCCACCGGAGAGCGCCTTGAGGTTGTGGTGCGCGGCCGCGACATCGCGAGCGGACTTCCACGTGAAGTGGCGGTGAAGGATTCCCATGTGCGAATGTGGCTCCTGCGCCCCATGCGCGCGATTGTGGATGCCCTGAAGGACATGATAGAAACGGCGCCACCGGAACTCGCGGGCGATATTTATAAGAACGGAATGCACCTTTGTGGCGGTGCGGCGCTCCTGCGCGGCATTGCAGACCTCCTCTCTAAAGAAATAGGGGTGCGGGTGATGTTGGTGGAAGACCCACTCACGTGCGTGGTACGTGGTGTGGGCGTAGTAGCCGAGGACATCCCCAAACATTCCCATCTCATAAACAATTTTCCCGGACCGAAGATAAAAGATTAGGAATATGCGGTCCTTGAAAACGGTCATCGGGGCGATTGCCGCACTTGTCCTCGGGGTGCTCATCATTGTGATGCAGGGCAATATGTTTGAGGGCGTGGGCGATGTCCGCGCATTTTTTGCGAGCTTCACCGACCGTACATTCTCATACGGCGAACTTTCCCGTTTGCGTACCGAGGTTGAGGCGCTCCGCGCCGAGCGTGCCGTACTCATTGAAGCGGGGATCCCCCCTTTTTCCGCGGATCTTCGGAAAGCCCCGGTCTACTCGCGCTATCCTTATGGTGCCGAAGGGCTTCTTACCATTGCGTTGGGCGCGCATGACGGCATAAAGGAAGGATTTCCTGTATTTGCGACTCCCGGTACGCTCTTGGGGCGCGTGACGCGCGTGGAGCAGACAAGGAGCGAGGTAATGACCATATTCAATCCCGCGTGGCGCTCCAGCGTGCGTTTCGGCACGAGCGATGTGAAAGCGCTCCTTGAGGGTGGTGAGTCGCCACGTCTTACGCTCATTCCGCGAGGAAAAGAACTCGCCGAACACACAAGAGTGGTGAGTGTGGACCCCACGTTTCCTTTCGGTCTTTTTATCGGCACGAGCGGCGCGGTCCAAGAAGAAACTGCAGAGCCGTGGCGTACCGCGGCATTTGAAGCGCCCTACCGAGAATCGGATCTTGAGGAGGTGTTGGTGCTCGTGAACTTCCCTTAACGACTCATGACACTCAGCCGCATTCACGTTTTTGCATGGATTTCGGCGGCACTCACTGCCGCATTTGTATTTGAGCTTTCCGGGGCTTTTCGTATCGGTGCCGCGGGCGTCTACGTTGCACTTCTTGTCATCCTTCTTGCGGGCTTTTTCAGCGTGCGGTGGTTTGCGGGATTTCTCGCGTTCCTTCTTCTTGTGCTTTCGTTCCTCGTGGCACCCTTTTGGGTCCTGGAAACCGGCGCAGTGGCACTTCTTGCGATTTTTCTTCTTATTGTCGCCCCTTTTCTCACCGGGAATCGGTTTTATGATTTTCTCATACTGGTTGGCGGTGGAGCGTGCGCGATAGCGGTCTTCGGTGGTGCGGTGCACGGAGGGGTTTCACTTCAAACGGTGGTGCTCACGCTCATCATGAACCTTGCGGTCGGCGCGGGGCTCTTTCTTATTGTGGAAAGAAATTCGGGGAAGGCGAGTACGTTCGCGCTATGACGAAGTCGCCTTTCGGACTGGAGGATGTGCTTGCCGACCGCGCCCTAGAGGACACCCTTCTTGAGGTACCACTTGGCCCCCAAGCGTTCCGCGTGTTCGTAGCGCTTTCCGCCGCGATTGCACTTGCGGTGGGGTTTCAGGTTTTCTATCTGTCTGTTGCAAAGCACGATCTCTATGAGGCGCGGTCCGAAGCAAACGTTATGGATGTGCGTGTGGAACCGGCTCCACGCGGCATCATCCGCGACCGTTTTGGAGATGCGCTCGTGGAAAACATTCCTTCGTGGAGCGCGATTCTCGTGCCGCGCGATTTGCCCACGGATTCGGACGAACGGAATGCCATCATCACCCGCATTGCCGCGCTTCTCGGAGAAGATTCCGAGGCGCTTCGTGCGCGCGTTGCCGCAAAAGATTGGAGCGTTTCGGACCGGTTCGTTCTCTCCGACTCGCTCCCGCAAGAGGCGCTTCTTGTGCTTTCCACCGAAACCATTCCCGGGATACTCGTAGAACGTTCATTCCAGCGCGTACAAGCCGAAAAGTTCGCTTACGCACACCTTGTAGGGTATACGGGGCGGGTAGGAAACGCCGACCTCGCGCGGGACCCCACGCTGAATCCAGAGGGCGTTATCGGAAGAGCGGGAATCGAGGCGGAATACGACGAATTCCTCCGCGGCGGCGACGGGCAGACCGTCACGTATTGGAACGCGCACGGCGAAGAGCAGGGCACCGCGCATTATGAAGCGCCCACGCCGGGCGCGGAAATAAAGACCTTCATTGACGGTGAGCTTCAGGAACTTCTTTATGAACGTTTTTCCCGCGCGCTTCGCGAGCTCGGGAGAATTTCCGGAGTGGCGCTTGCGATGGACCCGCGAAACGGAGAAGTAAAAGCGCTGGTATCCATTCCGAGCTTTGACTCCACGAATATCGCGAAATATCTTTCCGCGTCCCACAATCCACTTTTCAATCGGGCGTCCCAAGGTACCTACAATCCCGGTTCAACCATCAAACCGCTGGTCGGTACCGCTGCGCTCGCCGAGGGAGTCATCACGCCGGAGGCCCAAATATTCTCTGCGGGTTTCATTGAAGTGCCGAACCCGTACGACCCTACGAATCCGAGCCGTTTTCTTGATAACAAAGCGCACGGATGGGTGGACATCCACTCCGCGCTCGCAAAATCTTCCAACATCTACTTCTACGAAGTGGCGGGAGGTTTTGAAAAGCAACGCGGCATCGGGATCGAGACGCTGAAAGATTGGTGGGAGCGTTTTGGGTTGGGAAAGCTGACTGGTATTGACCTCCCTGGAGAAAAAGAAGGATTACTTCCGGACCCCGCATGGAAAGAAGACGAACGCTCCGAGCCGTGGCGCGTGGGCGATACCTACAACGTTGCGATAGGCCAAGGGGATCTCCTCGTCACGCCTTTGGAGCTTTTGAACTATATCGCCGCGGTGGGGAATGGCGGTACGCTTTGGCGCCCACGCGTGGTCCGCTCTGTGGTGGAGAATGGCGACATTAAATTCACGAACGAACCCGAGGTTCTCTCGGACCTCACGGAGCTCGTGCGGGACGCGCTCCCCGAGGTGCAGGAGGGAATGAGGGACGTGGTGCGTCAAAGTTACGGCACTGCCCACTCGCTTTCCGACCTGCCGCTCGCGGTTGCGGCAAAAACCGGTACCGCGCAGGTGGAAGGGAATACCAAAATAAACGCCCTTTTCGTCGGGTATGCTCCGGCGAACGACCCCGAGCTCGCGCTCCTCATCCTCGTGGAGGACGCACGGGAAGGGAGCCTGAACACGGTGCCCGTAGCGCACGATATATTCCTGTGGTACTATAACGAGCGAATCAGAAACGCACCTCTTATCCATCAATAAACGATGCTGAGCCATGCCTATCTCACCCAAGAGCGATATGATGAGGTCGTTCGTGAGGTGAACAAACTAAAAACGGAAGAGCGAAGGCGCGTTGCGGAACGCCTGAAAAATGCGAAAGACCTCGGAGATCTCTCCGAGAATTTTGATTATCACGAGGCACGCGAGGAGCAGGCACGCCTGGAAGCGCGCATCCACGAGTTGGAGGAGCTTCTCCGGAACTCCGTCATCATCAAAAAAGCATCCGGTAACTCCACGGTGCGCATCGGCGGCAAGGTAACCGTGACGAAACTTGGCGAGGGGCTGGGCGGAACAGCATTCACCATTGTGGGTTCAAGCGAAGCAAAGCCCGCAGAAGGTTTTATATCCAACGAATCTCCGCTCGGGCGGGCACTCCTCGGGAAAAAGGTAGGGGACAGCGTGTCGGTCACTACGCCGAAAGGCGCGAGCACATATCAGGTGGTAAGGATAGAATAAAAGCATGAAAGAGGAGCTTCTTCGGGAACGTGCACGGAAGCGGGAGCGGTATGAAAAAATCGCCGATCCTTACCCCGCACGTGTGGCGCGCGATAAAAGCATCGCGGAAGCGCTCGCGTCGTTCGGGAAAAAAGGAAATCGTCCGCTTTCTCTTGTGGGGCGCATAACCTCGCTTCGGGACCAAGGAAAAATTATTTTTGCGAACTGCACGGACGAAAGCGGCACCATACAACTCGTACTGGAGAACGGTATAACAAAACAATTTGATATCGTGAAGGACGCATGGGACGTCGGTGACTTCGTGGAAGCGAAGGGGAAGCTTATGACAACGAAGCGCGGCACCAAGAGCCTTGCGGTCCAAACAACCCGCGTCATTGCAAAGAGCATGCGTCCGCTCCCAGTGCACTGGTATGGGCTTGAAGATATTGAGACGCGTCTCCGCAAGCGCTACCTGGACCTCCTGGTCCATCCGGAGACAAAAGAGCTTTTCATCAAAAAGGAACGATTTTGGAATGCGGTTAGGCGTTCGCTTGCGGCGGAAGGATTTCACGAGGTGGAAACGGGTGTTTTGGAAGCGGTACCGGGAGGCGCCGATGCTGAACCTTTCATCACACATCACAATGCGCTCAATACCGATTTCTACCTCCGTATTTCCCTGGAGCTTCCGTTGAAGCGTCTCCTGGTTGGTGGGTTCGAAAAAGTGTGTGAAATCGGGCGCGTGTTTCGCAATGAGGGGATAGACCGCGAACATCTTCAGGATTACACCGCGATGGAATGCTACGCGGCGTATTGGGACGAGGAGCGGATGATGAAATTCGTGCAAGCGATGTATCAACGCGTGGTGAAAGAAACCACACAAGGTCTCACCACGACATACGAAGGAGTGCAGTTGAAGTGGGGAGGAAAATGGAAAAAGGTGGACTATTTTGAAGCGTTCAAGAAGGGAACCGGAATTGATCTTACGAAAGCCACGGATATGGAACTCCGCGCGAAAGCAAAGGTGCTCGGGCTTGCCCCCGAAGCGGGTGCATTACGTGGCCGGCTCATTGACCTCATATATAAAAAGACGGTGAGACCCAAGCTCGTGCAACCGTCGTTCCTTGTCGGACACCCAACGGAAATTTCACCGCTCGCGAAAAAAGACCCAAAGCGACCGGGACGAGCACTCCGATTTCAGCCTATGGCGGCGGGAAGCGAGATGGGGAACGGCTGGGCGGAACAGAACGATCCCAAAGAGCAGCGCGAGCGTTTTGAGGAGCAGGAGCGTGCACGCGCGGCGGGAGACAAGGAAGCGCAGCGGCTGGACGAGGATTTCATTGAAGCGCTTGAATACGGCATGCCGCCCGCGGCGGGATTCGGGCTTTCGGAACGCCTTTTCGCCATACTTATGGATAAGCCGATGCGTGAAACAACCATCTTCCCGCTTATGAAAGCGGAAGGTAAATAATCAATATGATTGACGTTCATTTTTTGAGAGAACATACGGAGGAGGCGAAGAAGGCGCTCGCGCGGAAGAGGGTGGACGAAAAGCTCGTGGATAAGTTCCTTCGCGTGGACCAGAACTGGCGCACGAAGCGTGCGGCGTTGGACGGACTTCAGGCGGAGCAGAAAGTCGTGTCAAAGACGCTTGCGGGCGGCAAGAACGAGGAATTAATCTCGCAGGCGCAGATATTGAAGGCCCGCATCGCGGAGGTGACGGAATCGCTCGTTGATGTGGAGAAGAAGCGCACTGTGCTCCTTGAGCAATTCCCCAATCCTCCATTCCCAGACGTTCCCGAAGGTCCCAACGCATCCGGCAATCGTGTGCTTCGCGAAGTGGGCGAGAAGCCGGAGTTTGATTTTAAGCCGGAGGATTATTTGGAAATCGCGGAACACCTCGGCATTATTGACGTGAAACGCGCGGCGAACGTTGCGGGAAGCCGCTTTGGATATCTCATGGGTGACGGCGCGCTCCTTGAATTCGCGCTCGTGAAGCTTGCAATGGATACGCTCGGCGAACACGGATTTATACCGGTGGTGCCGCCCGTGATGATACGCCCCGAGGTTTTCATGGGCATGGGACGGCTCGCCTCCGATCAAAAAGAGGAGCGCTACTATCTTCCAAAGGATGAATTGTATCTTGTGGGGAGCGGGGAGCACACCATGGGCCCCATCCATATGGATGAAACGCTGGAAGTGAAAGACCTCCCGCGCCGCTATGCCGGTTTCTCCACATGCTTCCGGCGCGAAGCGGGGAGTTATGGCAAGGACACTAAGGGAATTTTGCGCGTACACCAATTCGACAAGGTTGAAATGTTCTCATTTGCTGACCCGGCGGTATCCGAGAAGGAGCATCGTTTTCTTGTGGACCGGCAGGAAGAGCTTATGCAAAAACTAGAGCTTCCGTACCGCGTAGTGGAAATCTGCACGGGAGATATGGGGTGGACCGACGCGCGGCAGTTCGACATTGAAACATGGTTTCCAGGAACAAACGAGTATCGTGAGACGCAGTCGGCTTCCAATACCACCGATTTCCAGTCGCGCGGCATCAACGTAAAAGTGAAGGGGAAAGACGGGGAGAAGATATTCGCGCATATGCTCAACGCGACGGCGTTCGCGATAGGCCGAACGCTCTCCGCCATCATTGAGAACAACCAGACAAAGAATGGTACGGTGAAGATACCGAAGGCGCTCCAGGCGTATTTAGGAAAGAAAGAGATAGTAAAGTAAAAACCGCGCACACCGCGGTTTTTTCTTGTACAATATAGAGAAATGCGGACATTAGTGACGCGGATGTTGTGGCTCGCGGTGGCGTGTGCACTCCTCTATGGGGGTTTTGTAGCGTATGAGCGCTGGTGGGATGGCGATCTTTCGTTCATGAAAGATCGTGTGCTTTCGTTTGTGAGCGACAAAACCGATGAGGTGAAGGGACGTGCGGAGGAAGTGGGGGGAGAGGTTTTGGAGACCGTGAAAGAAGAAGCGACCGAACAAGCAAAGAGCGCTGTTTCGTCGCTCATTAGAGGCGCGATAGGGTCCATCGGCGAAGCGATACAAAAATATGGCGAAACGGTTGCGGGGAATCCTTCTGCGGAATCCGCACCCGCCGCAACTGGAGACACGTTTTCTGTGCCTCCACCACCCGTGGCGCTTACCGCAAAGGCGAATGCCGCACTTTCATTCGTGGTGAATGAGGGAGAAAGTTACTCTGCGGCATGGGGAGACGGCGCATTCGATGAGGGTACCAAGGAGGTGAATGTGGGAGTGATTCTTCGTCATGCGTGGAGTACGCCCGGTGATTACACTATGACACTTATAACAAAAGCGAACGGCAACACACGCACGCAAACATTCCCCATTCGTATCTACGAGTAATATGGCGCGATTTTCTGAACAGCATGAAATATTGAAAGGTTCTCGCACGAGAGCCCGCCGCCGGATGTTCTTCAAAATTATTATTGGGTGGGTGGTAGTGCTCGCGCTTCTCGGCGGCGGTATTTACACACTTATTGTCACTGATGCACTTAAAGTGCGCGAGGTGCGTGTGGAAGGCGTCCGCCTTGCGGACCACGCGAAAGTGAAATCCGTACTCGCGGAGAGCGTAGGCGGCGAAGCGCCTCGTTCGTGGTTTGCGGACGACCTTACGTTGTTTTGGCTATTTCTGAAACCGCCCGAGTCGTTCCTTAACGCGTTCCCAATGTTCAGAAAGGTTGATGTGGTAACACATCTTTTTTCGCGGGAAGTGGTGATACGCGTTGCCGAAAGAGAACTCTACGGCGTGTGGTGCATCGTCGGAGGGGAATGCTTTGCGTTCGATGACGAGGGAGTGGTATTCGGCAAGGCGCCCGCGACGTACGGTACGCTCGTCACTAAAGTAACCGACGTCCGAACGGCCACCTTCTCCGCCGGGGAATCGGTACTTTCCGACGCAGAGTGGCGAGGCCGGATGCTTCGCACGCTCGGGGTCCTCCGTGAGTTGAGGCTTACTCCGCGCGCCATCACAGTGCGGGAACCCGCGCTCCGCGAATGGGAGGTGGTTCTTGCGGAAGGTCCGACGTTGAAATTTTCCTTTGCGTTCGCGCCGGAACGTTTAGATGAAACACTTACCACGCTTTCTCGGCGTGCCGATTTTCGCGCGCTCACATACCTTGATTTCCGGGTTCAGGACCGTCTCTACTATAAATAACAAATGGTATGATGAAAGAAATGAAGCATCGCGAGGGCTTTACGCTCATTGAACTCATTATTTACATGGCCATCTTTGGGGTGAGCGCGGTGTTTTTGGTTTCCATTCTGACCGCGGTGACGCGCACCCAAGTGCGCCAGGCATCCGGGAACGAGGTGAACCAGCAGCTTTCGTTCGTTGCATCCACCATCCAGCGTCTCGTGCGGAGCGCGTCGGTCATCGCGAATGATGCAGGAGTGGCGTCCACCACGCTCGTGTTGCGCATGGCGTCGTCCACCGTGGATCCCACGTACATCTATGTAGACGCTTCTTCCACTGCCATCTATCTCCAGGAGGCGACGTCTACGCCTATACGTCTTACCGACGACAAAGTAGCGGTGGGAAATTTTTCTGTGACGAAGCAAGAGCCGTCCGGCGGTCTCGCGGTAGTACATGTGGATCTCACGCTGGAATACCAATCAGCGTCAACTCAATCTCAAGCGACGCGCACGTGGAGCGGTGCCATCGCGCGCATTTCCGCCGCTATGTTCGATACCGGCATCGTCCCGAACTTAGACAACAACATTGACCTCGGAAGCACACTGCTCCGGTGGAAGGATGCTTATTTTTCAAATAGCGTTACGATAGGGACGAACGGCGAACTTGGGGTAGGGGGGAGCCCCTCCGCACTTTCCACGACGAAGATATTTGTGACGGGCGGTGATGTGGGATTTGCCACCAGTACCTACGGCATTCTTCTGATGGCCCCAGGAGGCACTTGTTATCGCCTTAAAATGGCGAACGGGGGCGCACTTACGACCTCAACGGAAACCTGCCCGAATTAGCGCTTGACACCGTTGAGCGCTAATACTATCCTTGGAGGATATGAATCCCGTTAGAGATAACCGGATTATATATGTTATGGATGGTAATGTTTGTATGCACAATAAGTTAGAGTGGAAAGGCCGTGGTGTTGCGGTCGCCTCGGGCGGCCTATCTCTAACGGGATGAAGGAGCGTACGCGTACTATCCTTGAAACCGCGGTCCGTGACTTTATCCACGAGGGCCGTCCGCTCACGTCCGATTACCTCTACGAGCGGTACGATTTCGGGATAAAACCCGCAATGATACGGTGGGAGCTCCAAAAGCTCGCGGATGAGGGGTTTCTTTACCAACTGCGCCCATCGGGAGGGCGATTTCCCACACGGAAGGCCTACGCCGCATACGTGGAGAGCATTGAATCCCGTGCCGATGCCTATTCGGGCATCGAGCATCCACGACGGCTTCGCCGTCGGGACAAGGTACGTGCCATAACTCCGCCCCGCACCATGGCGGAATTCCCGAAGGAAATCGCGGAAGAGTTGAATGTAATGGGTGCGGGGTATGACCCGCGCAGGCGGGTATTCCACGAATGTGGGCTCACCAATCTTATTGAGGAGCTCGAGACAGATGTGCGGGAGGAACTACTTGGCGTGGTCCGCGATGTGGAGCGTTTGGAAGAGCGTCTCGTTTCGCACCTCGGTGCATGGGAGGACGACGACGTGTGGCCAAAGATTTTCGTGGGTGAAACGCCACTTACCAAAACCAAGCTTCTTTCCGTGCTGGTAGGACGGATGGGGAGCTCGCGCGACCCGTTCTTCGTGCTTGCAGTGGGGCCACTTCGTATGGATTACGAAAAATCACTTGCGCTTTTTAGAACATTTGACGAGATGTAACACTATGAACGACACACCAGAGAAAAAATTGACGGTTGAGGAACTCGAACAGGCGCTCGCGGAGTGTGAGCGTGTGCGCGACGAATATCTGGACGGCTGGAAGCGCGCCAAGGCGGATTTTGCGAACTACAAGAAAGACGAAGAGGTGCGTGCGACAACACTTGTGAAATTCGCGAACGAAATAGTACTTTCCGATCTCCTTCATGTGCTTGACAGTTTTGACCTTGGTCTTGCAACCGTTTCCGAAACCGACCCTGCGCGGAAAGGAATGGAACTTATCCGGGGGCAACTAGAAGAGGCCTTGAGACGCCACGGAGTTGAGAGGATTCAGGTGAGACCGGGCGATGCGTTTGACCCGGCACGCCATGAAGCGATAGGTGAAATCGCCGCCGGAGTACCGCCTGGCACCATAGTGGAGGAGGGCGGTGCCGGATATCTCCTCAATGGTAAGCTCGTAAGGCCGGTGCGCGTAAAACTATCCAAAGGTCCTGGAACGAAATAACAAATCAAACACAATCAACTATGGCAAAAATATTAGGAATTGACCTCGGCACGACGAACTCCGCGATGGCGGTGATGGAGGGCGGGAGTCCCCGCGTATTGGAAAATCACGAAGGGAATCGCACGACCCCGTCCATTGTCGCGCTCTCCAAGTCCAGCGAGCGTCTCGTGGGCACCACCGCAAAGCGGCAGGGCGTGGTGAATCCGAAAAATACTATTTTCTCCATCAAGCGCCTAATCGGCCGTCCGTGGAAGGATCCGGAGGTCGCGCGCGACAAGGAGTGGTTCCCGTTCACCATCAAAGAATCGAGCTCTCACGGTGTGGAAATCATGATGGGGGAGCGCGGGTACAAGCCGGAGGAAATCTCGGCAATGGTGCTTCAAAAACTGAAAGCGGATGCGGAGGCGAAGTTGGGAGAAAAGATAGATGAGGCGGTCATCACGGTGCCGGCATATTTTGATGATTCACAGCGGCAAGCGACCAAGAACGCGGGTGAGATCGCCGGATTCAAGGTGCGCCGCATTTTGAACGAACCGACTGCGGCGGCGCTTGCCTATGGTTTGGACAAACAAAAGAACGAAAAAATAGTGGTCTATGACTTCGGGGGCGGCACGTTCGATATCTCCGTGCTTGAAGTGGGAGATAACACGGTGGAAGTGAAGGCGACGGGCGGTGATACGCACCTCGGGGGCGACGACTTTGATAAGAAGATCATTGAATATCTCGTGGCTGAATATAAGAGCCGCGAGGGCGTGGACATCGCAAAGGATCCTCTCGCTGTACAACGCCTGAAGGAAGCGGCCGAGCGCGCGAAGCACGAACTTTCCACGGCGGTGGAGACGGAAATCAATCTTCCGTACATCACCTCCGGTGCCGATGGCCCCAAGCACTTTGTGATGAAGCTCACACGGGCGAAATTGGAAGACCTCGTGCGGGGCGAGATAGCGCGCTCCATCGTGCTTGTGAAGGAGGCGGTGACCGCCGTTGCTCCGAAGGGTGCGGGGCTGAAGCTTTCCGACATTGATGAGGTGGTTCTCGTCGGCGGCCAAACGCGCATGCCGCTTATCCAGGAGGAGGTGAAAAAACTTTTTGGAAAAGAGCCGCACCAGGGCATTAACCCCGATGAAGTGGTTGCGGTAGGCGCCGCCATACAAGCAGGCATTCTCCAAGGGGATGTAAAGGATATTCTTCTTCTGGACGTTACTCCTCTCACGCTTGCGATAGAAACCTTAGGAGGCGTTGCAACACCTATGATAGCGAAGAACACCACCGTGCCGACCGCAAAAACGCAGGTGTTTTCCACTGCGGCGGACAACCAAACATCCGTGGAAATCCACATAAGTCAGGGGGAACGGCCTATGACGGCGGACAACAAAACGCTTGCGCGTTTCATTTTGGACGGTATTCCACCCTCGCCGCGCGGCATGCCGCAAGTGGAAGTAACGTTCGATATAGACGCGAACGGAATCTTGACCGTGTCCGCGAAGGACAAGGCGACTGGTAAGGCGCAATCGGTAAAGATAGAAGCGTCTACCTCGCTCTCCAAGGAAGAGATTGAACGGCTGAAAAAGGAAGCGGAGCTTCATGCCGCGGAAGACGCGAAGAAGCGCGAACTCATTGATGCGCGGAACCAGGCAGAGTCATTGCTGTATATTGCGGAGAAAAGTTTGAAGGATGCAGGCGAGAAAGTTGCGGAAGACATTAAGAAAGCGGTGACGGAAAAAATAGATGCGCTGAAGGGCGTAAAAGACGCGGAAGATATGGAAGCCATCAAGGCAAAAACTCAGGAACTTTCCACTGAGCTCCAAAAGATAGGAGAGGCGCTCTATAAGAATCCCTCGCCTCCTCAAGGTGAAGGCTCGGGACCTGCGGTCGAGAACGAACCCAAAACACCGCCCGAAACACCTCCCGAAACGTCTCCGAACGGTTAGAATGAATACATGCAAAACCACGTGAACGTAGTGAGCCAGTCGAAAGACGAAGAGCGCGACGGTGCGCTGTGGAAGGTCATTCTTCTTGCGATAGTGGGAGTTGGCGCGAACCTTCTTGCGACGAGCGCGCTTAACACCTACCTCGCCACCGCAACCTCCGAACTCCTTTTCGTTATCGCGGGTGCGGCGCTTGTGGCTACTTCCGTATTCGTGCTCCAAGCGCTCTTTGTGAAATCCGCACTTCTCCTCCGGGTCGTGGTGCTTATAGAAACGTTCGTGCCTCTTGCGCTTTTTACCGGAAAACTTTTTCCAGACACCTCGCTCGTGCTTCTCGGCGCGGTAGCACTCTTTTTCTTTTTTGCGAACATGGGTTCCGTGCGAGGGCTTCGGCAGGCGGCGGCGAATATGTCCGTCCATTTTTTTGACACCGCACGTACCGTGATACCGAAAGTTTTGACCGGCGCGCTCCTTTTCATGACCGCGCTTATCTATCTCACGTATTTTTCATGGGGCACGCTGAACGAAGCGGTGGGGCGGAGGTTTGTGAATCAGGTGCTTACCTCCGCGGACCCGGTGCTTCGGCTCTACTTCTCCACCGTTTCGGTGGACCAGAACGTGGAGAAATTCATTCGCGAGGTAGTGCGCTCGCAGCTTTTGGGAGAGAAGAACAATATACTTGGTTCTCTCGTGGAGGATTCTAATCTGCCCGGTCAGGCAGGAGATGAGATTGAGGTATTCCGGAATCTTCCCGTGCCACAGCGCGATGCCATCATCGCGCGGGTAGCGGAGAACTTCCGGGCGTCGCTCACCCCTATTCTCGGAGCATTGGACCCGCAGGAGCCCGTGCGCGACGTGGCATATCGGATTTTGGAGGAGCGTTTCAGCTCGCTCTCGCCGTCGCAGTCCGCAACATTCACGATAGGCGGATTGCTGCTCGTATTCTTTGCGCTCAAAGGATTTCTGTCGCTCTTCCATTGGCTTATCGCGGCCGTGGCGTATCTCATTTTCAAGCTACTTGTGACATTCGGGTTTGCGCGCATGGGAGTTTCCACACAGACGCGTGAGTTCGTTATTCTTTCGTAAGCACGCAAGGTATTTATGAGTAAGGATTATTACAAAATTTTGGGCGTGGTGAAGAGCGCTTCGGAAGAAGAGGTAAAGAAAGCGTACCGCAAGCTCGCGCACGAACATCACCCCGACAAATCGGGCGGCTCTGAGGCGAAGTTCAAGGAAGTAAACGAGGCCTACCAGGTGCTGGGGAACAAGGAGAAGCGCGCACAATATGACAGATTCGGACAGGTGTTCGAGGGCGGTCCCTCGGGGTACTCGGGACAAAGCCCCTTCGGTGGCTTTGGGGGATTCAACCCGCAGGGTTTCCACGTGAACATGGAGGACTTTGGCGACCTCGGCGATATATTTGAAGGAATGTTCGAGCAGTTCGGCGGTGGGCGCCGGCGCGAAACATATAAGCGCGGGTCGGACGTGGAAGTGGTGGCGGAACTTTCGCTTTTGGAAGCGTTCCAGGGTATGACGCGCACCATTCGATTTGCGACCGCGGTTACGTGCGCGAAATGCAAAGGAATCGGGTACGACAAAACGAAGGGCACGGCACAGTGTGAAACGTGCAAAGGGAAAGGCGAGGTGCGCGAGGCGCGCCGCACATTCTTCGGGAACTTTACGCAGGTGCGGAGCTGCCCCACGTGTAAAGGGAGAGGCGAGACGCCGAACGAGGAATGCAAGCTTTGCGGGGGCACGGGACGCACTACGGGCACGCGTGAAGTGAACATACAGATTGCCGCGGGCGTTGAAGACGGGCAGGTCATCAAAGTGACAGGTATGGGCGAGGCGGGGGAACAGGGAGCGTCTGCCGGAGACCTCTACGTCATTGTTCGCGTGAAGCCACACGGAACATTTGAAAGGAAACGTATGGATCTTTTCACATCGCACGAAATAAAACTTACCGACCTCGCGCTCGGAAAGTCGTTCACGATTGAGGGCGTGGACGGCGAGCATGTCAAAGTTGAGATACCCGCCGGGTACGATATCCACGAACTCTTGAAGGTTTCAGGGAAGGGGATGCCGCGCTTCGGCTCTTTCGGCCGCGGCGACCTTTACCTTACGCTCCGCGTGACAACACCGAAGAAACTTTCCACGAAGGCGAAGAAATTACTTGACGAGTTGGAAGGAGAATTGTAAAGTGCAGATATGAAAAATGAGAATCCCTTTGAGAGGGAAGAACGGAAAGTACAGGAAAACCCAGTCCATGAAAGGTTGGGGAGGACCGAGTTGCCGTCGGAGCATTATCAAGTTCCGGAAGAGTTGAAGGAAGAAGTGCGCGCCGAAGACGACGCAATCCTTCTTGAAGAATCCGAAGAACGGCAAAAAGAAAAACGCGGTGAAAATTTCGTGCAGATAGAAGAACTACCCGATGACTCATTAAGGAACCTTGAAGAAGAAATTCTTGCAAAAGTTGACGCAGGTATCAATGGTCAGGCGGCTGATGAAGTGGTCCGCCTGTTCTTAGAGGGGAAAATAGACATTGATGAGGATATCCTCGGAGAGTTGGTCGCTGCGGGCGTGATCAGTGAGGAAGAAACGCGCGACGCCTCGCGGAATAACGGGAAACACACAGGTTCTAAGCCAAAGCTGCCGAAGGCTCTCTGGGAGAAGGTAAAGGAGTTTTCCCTTCCTGCGCCGAAATGGAATGCGCTCCCTTCGGAGGAGCAGGAGCGGCGGAAAGATGAAGTGAGAAAAGCAAAACGGGAGTATTTTGATCAGAAGCTAAAGAATATTGTGGAACTGGCGAGAAGCGGTTTGAGCCCGAGCGGGTGGGACCTCCTCACGAAACAAGAAAAAGCCAAGCGCCTTGAGGACGCGCGGAATTTCTACGAGCGATAGCGGTTTCTAAAAAGCCGTACCCGCTTTTTATTGACAAGTAGCATTTTCAAGTGCTATTCTATTTTTTAGCATCCAACAAAATCCCGTCTCGGAGGGAACACTTATGGCGGATAGGCGCGAAGTGGTTGCGATAATAGGCTCCGGATTCCGAAGCTCTCAAGACGATCGATTGGACATATGGGGTTATCGTCGGTTGATGAAGGCGATTGAGGTGTTCGATTTCTGCGACTTACCTGAAAATCGGATCAACCTAATCATCACTGGTCTTGTACAACATCCGAAGACAAAGAGGAGCTTTAGCGACGCGGCCCAAAAATTGGCGCAGAGCAAAGGCATCTGTCCTTTGTCAATCTGGCGCTTTGAGAACGATGCGACAGACAAGTACACACTGAATACTCTCGGTGATGTCAAGGCGATTCTTGTTTGCGTGAATACATTTCATGTGGAACGTCTGACGGTGATAACGGAGACCCCGCATTGGTTGTTTCGGGTCAGACGTCTCTTTCGGAAGGAAGCGCCAAGCTTGGAAATTCGTTTTCTGTCGAGTGCGTCCGCACCGTTATGGTACTGGGCGAAGGAGTTCCTTGCGGGTATTTTGTCGCGAATACCTCTTGTTGGCAAAACGGATTCCAGATTTAACCGATTTTTTGTAAGAAGGTGGAGGAGCGTTGCTTCATACTTCGGGCTCTATGTAGTAGATCCCGACCGGTAGCGACATCTCTTATGTGGCGGCGGCGAGGAGTCATTCCTCGCCGTTTTTGTTTTGCGGTGTGATTTGTTGACACTTTCAATATTTTTGCTATATTAAAAAGGTCCGTAGACCGTAGGCGGGGGATACCCGGAAGTCCTACCGAGGCTAGATACCGAGCTTCGCTCGATATCGCCCGATTGTGCGAGAGCACAATTTAGGGGTGCGCCGCTAATAGGCGCGTACCACTACGGCTCAAAGGTCGTGGTTTTTTGTTTAATTTTATTGAAAATTAAACATCCTGAACGTAGTGAAGGACTATAAAATTGAGCAATCCCTCCTTTGTTGGGATACTGAGTTTTGTAGCATCGCTTTGCTCAGACAAAATTCGTAAATGAAAACAAAAGCACAAAAGAAAATACAGATAGAGAGCGGTGTGAAGGGTATCGCGAAGAGCGAAACCCTGGTTCTCGCCGATTTCACCGGCGTGCCGACCTCGGAACTCAATGCGTTCCGTAAAACGCTCCGCACCATGGGGGCGGCGTTCACGGTGGTGAAAAAGCGGCTCTTTAAGCTAATGTTGAAAGAGGGCGGGATAGAATTTGACCCGAAGTCGCTGAATGGCCAGCTCGGGGTCGTATTCTCGCCGAAGGACCTCGTGGAAACCGCGGGAGCGACGTACCGTTTCTCCACTCGCCTCGCTGGAGCTATGGCGAAGCGGGAAGGCAAGGAGGCGTTCAAAATATTGGGTGGTTTCGACCTTAAGGAGAAACGGTTTATTGAAGGCGCAGATGTGATTCGCTACGGTGCGCTTCCCTCGCGTGAAGTACTCCTTGGGCAGCTCGTGGGTATGCTCACAGTTCCCATCCGTCAATTCATGACCGTGATGAACGAAAGGGCGAAGAAATTAAATTAATCATATGGAAAAATACAACGACATAATCGAAAAAGTTGAGAAGTTGACCGTGATGGAGCTTTCCGAGCTCGTAAAGGCGCTTGAAGAGAAGTTCGGCGTATCGGCGGCCGCGATGGCGGTTGCAGGAGGCGGCTCAGGCACTGAGGCGGCGGAAGAGAAGACCGCGTGGACGGTAGTTCTCAAGGCCGCGGGCGATCTCAAAATCAACGTCATCAAGGCGGTGAAGGAAGCGACTGGTCTTGGCCTCAAAGAGGCGAAGGACATCGTGGACAGCGCTCCGAAGCCGGTGAAGGAGGGGATGAAGAAAGACGAGGCCGAAGAGCTGAAGAAAAAGCTTGAGGCGGCCGGAGCAACGGTAGAATTGCTTTAGTTCTCACCAGCGAACAAAAAAGGCGCCTGTCGACATGTTGTCGGCGGGCGCCTTTACGTTTGATTGCCGTTTGCACGGCCCTTCCTCGTTCTCGGTTTGATATGGTGTTGCCAATCAATGCCGGGAAAGAGTTCCTGATGGTATGGCACACGTTCCATTGGAAGGAGGATGCCCACGTCGTAGTAGATGGCGGCGGGGGCGACCTTCGTACACCAGCTCTCCACCGGGCAAATACCGCAGGGATCGCGATAGTTTTTTGGCCATAACCCGGGGTTCTTTTTCAGCTCTTCGGGAAGAACGAACGTTTTTCCCGCGTCGCGCGAGATGTTCTGGTGGTGCTCCGCGCAGAGACGCCGACTTAAGGTCCAGAGCGCAGGATTCACGTGCATGTGAGAGATGTGGTTCTTCACGAGAAATCCTTGCGACCAGATGGCAACCGTATCCATTATCTCTTCGCTCACGCGAGCAAAGGGAAATCCGTAGAGCATCTTCGGGTAGCGTGGGTTTTCGGGCAACGGCTTCGTCTCGATATCAATGACGCCGAGTGTCCAAAGCGCGCGAAGTGCGTGAAAATCCACGGGAATCGGAGTAGGGAACTTCGGAACGACATTTTGTTCCTGGAGCCATATGGTGAAGAGCGAGAATATTTTCCGCCGCATCCCCTTGATGCCGGTGCCGTTGAGATGTTTCCAGTCAATGCGGGCAAAAGCTTCTTCAAAATCGGAAACGCCCTCGAATATATTCAAGATGTTTCCGTCCCAGTGCTCGCTCAATACTTTGGAGTTGTGGCACCAATGTTCCGAGAGTTCCTCGAGCTTGTAGCCAAGTGGGCCGACTCCTTGCGTCTCCGTTCTGCGTTGCGTGCCGCGTATCTCCGTTGTGACTGCTTGAATCGCGACCCGTAAACGATTTGGATTCCAGATACTTCTCACCCTGTGTGGTTGGAAAGCGCTGGGGTATCGTTCGCGGAGCGCGAGCAGCCACTTGAAAGGATCTTCACTCACAATTCCTCCCCGCATAGTATGTGCGGAGTAAAAGTAGTAAAGTGCCTTCTCCTGCCTGGTTCCGTCAACATCCCAAATCTCCTCAGGGAGTCTTTCTCCCTTGAATATTCCTTCTCGCCGCTCCCAAAGCGGGGCGAGAATGCTGAACACCTGAAGCGCGCGTTCCTCATTGAAACGCACCTTGCTGGTTTTCATACTCGTCTCCCTGAACGGTGGATGGATGTGAATTAACTGCGACCACTCTAACAGGGGAGCGGCGTGGAGGGCAAGCGATGCGTTGACGTGGGTCGGACTTCGGTGGCACACTGACCGCAGTAACCCAACAATTCAAGAACCAAAAAGGAGCTCGCCATGAAGCGACCCGATGGTACGAATGGCCAAAACGGCCAGAACGGCATCGAGGCGCTCGCAAAGCTCCTCGGTGACTCAGAACATATCCCGCGTTATCGTGGGGCCCATATCCGGTTTCAAGCGATTAACGTGTTGCCGCAACCGCGCAAGACGTTCGAATCCATCTCCGAACTCGCGCTCGACATTGCCGAGAAGGGGCAGTTGAATCCGCTCATTGTTGCGCGGTTCGATACACAACACTATGGACGCTATCTCGAGGTCATTAATCGCCTGTGGGGAACGTCATTTTCCCTGAAAGATGCGCACTCCGTGCGTGAGAAGGGGAAAGCGGTGTTCTACGTACTGCTTGCGGGAGAGCGGCGTTATCGCTCAATGAAGCTTCTCCGTGAAAAGGGATACGAAGCGTTGCACCGTACCGTATTCGGCAACCTGCCGGTGAACGTACGTGCGCTTCCCAAGCAGGGCGATACGATCGAAGTGCGTTTATGTGACCGCACATCCCCGCTCTTCGCGCTGTATGTCCAGCTTTCGGAGAACACTCACATGCAGGTACCGCCGCACGAGGAGGCGCATGCCTACTCGTTGCTCTTCCGTCTCGTACGGCAGGCAGACGAGAGTTACTCGATTGCCCAGTTCGCACGGCGCATCGGGAGAAGCCCGGAAACGGTGCGGAACGCACTGCGATTTTTCGAACTTCCCGTGGGTCCGCGGAGCTATGTGGAGCGAGGGGCACTTCCCTACGGTATTGGCGTAGAACTCACGCGCCTCCATCGCATAGGGCTCAAAGCAAGAGAGCTCGACTGGTGGGCGATGCGCGCCATTACTGGACGGAAGAAAGTGCCGGATTTCCATGACCTCATATCGAGGTATCTCACCGACCAAACGTCGGAACAGATGACGCTTCTCGATATTATGGACGGCAAGAACGAAGCGTTGGTACGGCGCATGCACATTCGGAAGACTGTGCAGGCGCATCTCGTTCGGGCCGTTTGGGGATATGCGGAATACTTCAGGAAGGTTCTCGGCCTTTTTGAAGAGGGAAAGCTAGGAAAAGAGGATTCCCCCTTTTCCGTGCGGAGTCCCATTCGGGCGTTTCTTTCGCTCATTGGCATCCTTGAACGGCTTCTGCCGCACCTTCGTGGCCTCATCTCGCATGCAAAGCATGGACATGCGACCGAGGTCCTAGGGCGTGCGCGTGAACTGGCAAGTCAGGCAGAGCGGTATGCCGAGGAAGATGGTCCCATCTCATCTCATTGAACAGCGCTGGGTTTGCAAAACCAGCGCTGTTTTGTTTTACTGAACTTACGCGCGTTTAGCTCAGTGGTAGAGCGCTTCGTTCACATCGAAGAGGTCGCTGGTCCGATTCCAGCAACGCGCACATTATGAATACCTCACTTGAGTATGTTCGTACGGGAGATAAAACCTATCTCGTCGGACCTCACTTTCGTGTTCCGCGCGCAAAGACGGTGCTTGTTAATGTTCATGGGACGGCGAGCAACTTTTATGAGAACGATTGGCTATGGCCGCTCGCGGAAAAGTTGAGGGACAAAGGTATTGCGACGATTTCTACAAATAACCGAGGCGCATACGTCCTTGAAGGATATCAGCAAACCGGCTCCGCAATTGAGCGTTTTGAGGATTGTGTTCAAGATATTGATGCGTGGATACAATTCGCGCGCCGCAAAGGTTATCGGAAGATCATACTTGCAGGACACAGTTTGGGTACCGAAAAGGCGGTGTATTACATGCAGAAGGGGAAATTCCGTTCGGCGGTAACAAAACTAGTTCTTCTTGCGCCCGCCGATTCTTATGGCACAGAAATGAAGTTCTTGGGAAAGCGAAGGGCCAAGGTGTTTCGAGAGGCAAAAAAACTCGTGCGCGCCAAACGAGGGTACGAGTTTATCAACTCGATTTGGAACTCGCATGCGGGTGTGCTCCCGAAAAGCGCGAATTCATTTTTGAACTTTTTTGGGGAAAAATCCGAACTTTTAAAGGCCTTGCCTTTCCATCGACGCGCGTTGCCGGGGTATCAACGCATTCACATCCCCATCCTTGTGGTGATAGGAGATGGGAGGGAATATACTGCGATTCCCATTCGAGCGGCATTGGCCCTGCTCTCGCGTGAGAATTCTCTCACCAAAACCTTATTATTGAAGCACTGTAACCACGATTTTACCGGGAATGAGGAGATTCTTGCGCATACCGTGACAAATTTTATTGCCCAATAGCAAATCATTTGTGAATCGGAAACAGAAATTACTATCGGAGGTTATCAGGCAGCTTGAGGTGTGTGCCTCAAAGCATGCACGGCATCCGCCAGACGGGGAATGTGGGTCCTCTTACGCGCGCCGTGCTAAACGGACCCTCGCCT
The DNA here is from genome assembly GCA_043799565.1 of Candidatus Brennerbacteria bacterium. GTDB lineage: Bacteria > Patescibacteriota > Minisyncoccia > UBA6257 > GWB1-50-10 > DYGI01. Next base: position 77,711 of record JAZDNP010000015.1, read on the forward strand.
GACGCCATAAATAGCGCCTCGGCCGAGATTTTGAAGACACAAATAGCCAAACTTCAAGCACAGCTTGTCGTATTACTTCAGAAACTGGCGGATCTCCTCCGTGCCCAGGCCCGCTAGCCGAACGCGTTCCCCATTGTGTATGATTATCAATATGAATAAAAATGTCGTTTTCGGCCTTGTTTTCGTTGGAGTACTGGCATTGTTTCTTTTCCAAAACGCGGGAGCTGCGGTTCCGTTGCACATCTATCAGGAAAACTCATTGAATTCTCCATGGGTGGATACTTCATACACCAATATTCGGACGTTCAACAGCGCCGAGCAGGCATACGTGGGTTCGACCGCTATCAAGGTGGCAAATAATCCATGGGGAGCGTTCGGCGCTCGCAGCGGTCCATGGGGAATACATAACAATATCATCGCCAGCCAATATTCCGTGTTATCAGTTGCCATTTACGGTGGGGCACAGGGAGTTTCACTTCAATTCAGGCTTTCAAACGATTACGGGAATTCTTTTCCGGTCTATAACGCGAGCGCCCCCGCCAACGCATGGACGGTATTTAACATTCCTCTCACGGTTCTTGACCCGAACGGCTACCCAATCAACGGATTCAGTATTGCCGAGAGGAGCGGGCAGGCGAGAACATTCTATATTGATGAAATTCGCTTCGTTCCAACCAGTCCTTCGCAAGACATCCTTGCTCCCTTAATTTCAATCACCGCTCCCGCGAGCGGGGTAACGGTGGCTGCCGCCGTATCCGTGAGCGCCACTTCTACGGATGACACTGGAGTCGTGGGCGTACAATTCAAGCTTGATGGTAATAATTTGGGCGTGGAAGACACGAGTGCTCCATAC
>JAZDNP010000009.1:0-26341 GCA_043799565.1 Candidatus Brennerbacteria bacterium
CATTTATATTATTTTTTAAAAAAGAGTTTAGTTTAGAAAAAATGGCAAGAAGTTATGAAAAGGTTTTAAAGGATAAGAGAATTGAGAAAGAAAAAATTATACGTTTATAGGAAAATGAATAACAAATTGGGAGATCGTCTAACGGTAGGACAGCGGCCTTTGAAGCCGTGAATCTTGGTTCGATTCCAAGCCTCCCAGCAGTGCGCAGAAGTATTGCTTTTCTATTCCCTCACTCGCTAGTCAGTAGGACAGCGGCCTTTGAAGCCGTGAATCGGGGTTCGATCCCCTGCCCCCCAGCACTTCGACTCGCTACGTTCGCTCAGTGCCTTCGGAACTGATACATAAACAGCGGAGAAGGCACTGAGGGGTGAAACGACGAAGTGAAAATCTCAGTGCCTTCAGCTCCTTTTATAATCAGGAAGCGAGGAGAAGCGTACTGAGGGAAGCCGAAGGACGGAGCGGTCTTTTCGGTGTAGGATTATCTCAAACGATGGCACACGAAATGGTGATACGGCGGAGCCCGGTGGTGTTCATCCGGAACTTCGCATTCATTGAGGCAATCGCGTTCGTCGTCTATTTTCTCTCGCTCGGCGGTGGGGGCGCAAAATACGACCTGTACAATTCCCTCTTCCTCGCCGGATTCCTTCCCTATCAAACTGCGAAGGTTTTCTTTCTTTCCGGAGTGCAATTTATGATCACCATTTTCGCGTTTTTAAGCTGGCATTATGAGCGATACATCATTCGCCCCAACCTTCTCATCCACGAGCACGGGGTGTTCGTGAGGAGTAGAGAGGAAGTGCGACTCACCACCATGCCGCACGTAGACCTTTCTTCCGGTTTCTTTGAGAGAGCGGCGCGTGCGGGCACGCTTACCATCCACACGGGCGGCGGAAAACAGTTTCCCCTCCGCACCATTTCCTCGTTCCGAAAGCACTTTGCCGATATTTCCCACACTATCCGCGCGTCATCCGGCGAACGCCCTACACTCTCCGAACTTCTCGCGAAAGACGAGCACGAACAATTGGAGTTTAAATCATCGCTTCGCTTTGACCACCACGTCGGAAAGGTGAACCGCGAGCTAGAAAAGGCGACGATGAAATCGGTAGCGGCATTCCTCAACTCCGACGGCGGGCAAATCGTGGTAGGCATTGATGATGCCAAGCGTCCTCTCGGGCTTGAATACGATTACGGCACCATACAAAAACAGTCCAGTGACGGATTTGAGAACCATTTCACGCAGGTTTTCAGTGCAATGATCGGACCGGAGTTTAGACACCTAGTGAAACTGTGGTTTGAGAAATATGAGGGCAAAGACGTATGTGTAGTGGATGTCGCGCAGAGCGCCCGCCCGGTATACCTCAAAATAGAGAACGCCGAGCACTTTTTCGTGAGAACCGGCAATACGATCACGGCACTCAAATTGAGCGAAGCTGAAGAATACATTGCCTCCCGCTGGCCGGGACGAACAACCCAAGCGTGAGGAGGCAGAGAATAGCGTTCTTACTGCACGGCTCTAATGTTTTTTTAAAAAAAGTAGCCCCGAGAACGCATGTAGCGTCTCGGGGCACTGATCCGCACTGTTCATCCCTTAGCCGGGATCGGAGCACGAGGGATATATCCCTGTTAATCTAGCCGTAGGACCGGGAACCGTCCTACTGCCAGCCCGCTGTTGTACGTTGCACATCCACAAGACCGAAGCGGAAATCCTGGGACTGTTGCTAACGTAACATACTTTGTGCATACTTGTCAAGTGCCCGTCTCCGCCTCTGCAACGGGCGTGATAAGATGGAGGAACAATGTTTATCGACGACGTCACTATAAGGGTCTTTGCTGGGAAAGGCGGAAAGGGCGCAGTTGCGTTCAATAAGAACCTCATGTCGCTCGGACCTGCGGGCGGAAGCGGCGGAAACGGCGGGAGCGTCTATGCCGAGGGCGTTTCCAACTTAAGCGCGCTCCAACAGTTCCGTTACGAAAAATCCATCCAAGCAGAGCATGGCATGGACGGCCGCGGACAATTCAAAGACGGCCACGACGGCAAAGACCTCACGCTCAAAGTTCCCGTGGGCACCGTCGTACACAACCTTACAGAAGAGAGCACCGTGGAAATCACGAAGATCGGCGAGCGAATACTCCTCGCAAAAGGCGGCAACGGGGGTAAGGGGAATTTCCATTTCCGCTCACCGAAGCTTACTACGCCGAAGCGATTCCAGCCGGGCCTCCTAGGAGAAACTTTCCAATTCCGATTGGAACTGAAGCTCACCGCAGATATCGGGTTTGTGGGGCTCCCGAACGTGGGGAAGTCCAGCTTATTGAACGAACTCACGAATGCGAAGACTAAGGTGGCAAACTATCCCTTCACCACGCTTGAGCCTAATCTCGGCGCGTATTACGAGCTTATCTTGGCCGACATCCCAGGCCTCATTGAGGGCTCATCGCGCGGAAAAGGACTCGGCATAAAATTCCTTCGCCACATTGAGCGGACCCGCATTTTGTTCCATTTTGTGTCCACCGAATCCCCTTCTCCAAAAAAGGATTACGACACCATTCGGAAGGAACTTGGAACTCACAACAAAAAACTTCTGGAGAAGCTGGAATACCTTTTCCTCACTAAAAGCGACGAAGCGCCGGCAGCAGACATTAAAAAGAAACTCGCGGTATTGAAAAAACTGAATCCCCGCGTAATGGCTATCTCGCTCTACGACGACGAGAGCATCAAAGCGGTTAAAAAACTCCTGAACAAAATAAAGAGCGAATGAGCTATCGCGCGCACCTGAGCCGTGCGGACAGGGTTATGGCGCGCCTCGTAAAGCGCTATCAGTTGAAGCTGATTCGGCCCGCAAAAAATCCCCTAGAAGAGCTCGTAGGGTCTATCATCTCCCAGCAGCTTTCGATAAAAGCCGCAGATACCATTGCGGCACGTTTTATTGCACTCTACGGCACACGCATGCCCACCGCAGCGCGCATAGTAAAAACTCCAGTTGCGAGAATGAGAAGGTGTGGAATCTCTCATGCAAAAGCGCAGTACATAAAAAACGTAGCCCGCGCATTCCTCGACGGCCACCTAAACCGCGCGCACTTGATACGCATGACGGACACTGAGGTCCACGAGCGCCTCCTTGCCATCAAGGGCGTGGGGCCGTGGACAGTGGAGATGTTCCTCATTTTTGCACTCGGCCGAGCCGATATATTTTCACCCGGTGATGTGGGCCTACAGAATGCGATTCGTGTTCATTACGGGAAAAAGCCGACACCCGCGCTCATGAAGCGTCTGTTATCAAAATGGGCGCCATACCGCAGTTACGCTTGTCGTTATTTATGGAAATCCCTGGATAACGAGTAACGAATTAAAACCCGCGAAATAATTACTGAAATCTTCGGCGAGGAGGAAATCGGCGCGGTCCCGCGGAACGGGCACGCGGTGAGTACGGCCGAGATGATTGGAAACGCGAAGGTCGACGCGGTTCGTAGGATGTTTGGTCCATAACCGGCGCACTGCGATGCGGCGGAAGCGCGGGAAGCTTGGAAAGCGGCAGCACCTGGCGGATAAGGCGCTCAATACCGCGCACGTCTCCACGCTGATCCGGCGTGGCAAACGAGATTGCGTGCCCGGTACCTCCTGCACGTGCGGTGCGGCCAATACGATGCACGTAGTCCTCAGCGGTGCTGGGGAGGTCATAATTCACCACGAGTTCAATCCCCTTCACATCAATGCCCCGCGCCGCAATGTCGGTCGCGATGAGCACCCGGTATTTGCCGTTCCTAAAGCCATCCAATGCCTCGCGGCGTTGGGAGAGCGAGCGATTTGCATGAAGTTCCGCCGCGGCATGGCCCATGGCCCTAACCGAAGCTGCTATTCTTTTTGCGCCGAATTTTGTCCGTGAAAACACCAGTACCGAGCCGCGGTATTGGCTGAGCACCTGTTCCAGGAGACGCGGCTTATCAGGACGCGATACCACAAAAAGTTCCTGCGTCACTTTCTCAACGGTGGTGCCGGAGGGCGCGATTTCTACGCGAAGCGGGAGCTTCATGTTCGCCTTTGCGATGTTCACGATGTCCTGCGGCATGGTGGCGGAAAAAAGCATGGTCTGGCGTTCCTTCGGCACTGCGGCGAGGATACGATTCAGTTGCGGCGCGAATCCCATATCCAACATCCGGTCCGCTTCATCCAACACGAGCACTCCAACCGAATCGAGCGACACGGTGCGTTGGGTAAGGTGATCAATGATGCGCCCCGGGGTACCGATAACGATCTGCGGATCTCTGCGGAGCGCGGAAATCTGGCGACGGATGGACTCCCCTCCTATGAGGAGCGCGGTTCGTACACGGAGTGCGCCGCCGAGTTTTTCCAGTGTGTCCTGCACCTGGAGCGCAAGTTCACGCGTGGGAAGCACCACGAGCCCCCGCGTACCACGAAGCGCGGCCTGTACCAACGGAACACCGAATGCGAGTGTTTTCCCTGTGCCAGTTTGTGCAATGCCGATAAGATCCTTACCTTCCAATGCGGGGGGGATGGATTTCTGCTGGATGGGCGTCGGTACCTTGAAGTTCAAACGTTCAATAACCGCAAGAATGTTCGGCGCGATACCAAGACCATAAAAACCGGATTGTGGTTCCATATTAATATTATGCGCTTTCCTTTTCTTCTTTTTTCACCTTTTTGCGCTCGCCCTCGTCCAGATTGATTTTCCGTATACGGACACTCTTCGGCGTAATTTCCACCATTTCGTCGTCACCGATATAGGCAAGCGAATCCTCAAGCGAGAGCGAAAGCGGCACATCCAAGGTTTCCGTCATGCCTTCGTTCTTGGAACGGAAGTTGGTGAGCTCCTTTGCCTTACAGACGTTCACCACCACGTCGCCGGACTTCGCGTTTTGACCCACCACCATGCCCTCATAGACCAAAACAGAAGGACCGATGAAAAGTTTACCGCGCCCCTGCGCAATGATAAGGCCGAAACTGTTAGAAACTCCCGTCTCGGTTGAAACAATGGAACCGCGCGACTCGGAACGTATCTCGCCTTTGTAGCTCTCGTAACCAATAAAAATGCTGTTCATGATGCCGAGCCCCTTCGTGTTTGTGAGAAATTCTCCGCGCGAACCGATGAGTCCACGGGTCGGAATAACAAAATCCATAAGCGTGGTGCCACCGTCCACCTTCATCTCGCGCATCGCACCCGAGCGCTTTCCCAACATTTCTATGACCGTGCCGGCATACTCGTTCGGGACCTCAACGGAAACGAGTTCCATCGGTTCCATTTTCTTCCCATCAACTTCCTTGAAAATGACCTGTGGTTTGGAGACCTCCAATTCAAAACCCTCGCGCCGCATTTTTTCCACGAGTATCGCAAGGTGAAGTTCGCCGCGTCCCGCAACCTCCCAACGATCCGCCGACGCGGTAGGCGCCACTTTGAGCGCCACGTCCGTTTCAAGCTCGCGCACAAGGCGCTCTTTCAAATTCCGCGAAGTAGTGTATTCACCCTCCTTCCCGCGGAACGGCGAAGTATTCACGCCGAATGTCATCTTGATGGTCGGCTCGTCAATATGGATTGTCGGAAGTGCTATCGGATTTTCGGTGTCCGCGATGGTTTCACCGATAGAGATGTCGGGAATGCCTCCGACCGCAACGATGTCGCCCGCGTGCGCCTCTTCCACGTCCACTCGGGCCAATCCTTCAAACATCATAAGCGCCGAAACCGTCGCGCGCGCCGTTACCCCCGCACGGTTGATGTGTGCGACGGTCATTCCCTTTTTGAGCGTTCCCGCATAGAGCCGCCCCACCGCAAGTTTTCCCTTGTAGTTGTCGTAGGCAAGATTTACGGTGAGCATCTGAAGCGGATCCTTCGGACGCGCCTCGGGGGTCGGAATGTAGCTCACGATGGTATCAAATATATCGGTCACGTTCTTCATTGCCGCAAGGTCGGGCGTGCGCCCCGCCTTGCCCACCACCGCAGAAGCGTAGATCACCGGAAACTCCACCTGCGCCTCGGACGCGCCAAGTTCAAAGAAAAGGTCGTAGGTCGCGTTCAAGACCCATGCGGGCCGCGCCGCGGGCTTGTCTATCTTATTGATGACCACGATGACCTTATGGCCCGCTTCAATCGCTTTCCGTAAAACGAACTTCGTCTGCGGCATCGGGCCCTCCTTTGCATCCACCAAAAGCAATACACCATCCACCATGCGCATGATACGCTCTACTTCACCGCCGAAATCGGCGTGGCCGGGCGTGTCCACGATGTTGATCTTCACGCCTCCGTGCCGGATAGAAGCGTTCTTGGAGAAAATCGTAATGCCGCGCTCGCGTTCAAGCTCGTTTGAATCCATGATGAGCTCCTTCGCATCGTCGGCCTTCAGGCGGAAACTGTCCGACTGCTTCAGGAGCGCGTCAACCAATGTCGTTTTCCCGTGGTCAACGTGAGCAATAATGGCGATATTTCGTAGTTCCATGGTTTGGTGATACTCACCACAAGTAAGCAGAAAAAAATGCCCGTGAGGGGCGAGTTCAAACGTACAATACCACGAAACTCCAGAATACTCAAGTTTTCTGATATGGTATACTGACTCTATGACAAAAAATCGCGTGGCGCTCTATGCGCTCGGAAATTCACTTGTCGCGTCCTGCTACATGGCTCTCATCGCCGCTATTATGAGCGGCGCAGAAACGTTCTTCGGCAGGACGAATTCCATTCTCGCAATGTCTGGCTTTTTTCTTCTCTTCGCATCCTCCGCGGCGATACTAGGCGTCGTGGTCTTTGGTCGTTCCGTTGTATGGTACTTAGAAGGTAAGCGTGCGGACGCGGTGACACTCGCCATCTACACAGTGTGTTTCCTCCTCATCATCACGCTCGCAGTGCTCCTTGCGCTCGCGGTTTAAAATAATATCGTAGCGGAATAAAGCCGCCCCATTCCGGTTTGGAATGGGGCGTTTGTCTTCTGCTACCACGGCAGATGACCGCCAGTGAGGTAGAAAATGATGATTGCTTGAGCACTCACGATGGCGAGAATGATGCCCAGACCCGCGAGCGCCAACTTGAACTTGATCTCGTTCTTCCTCTCGGCATCAATGCCCTTCTTCCACCACATGACAAGGATGAAGGTCCAGAGCACAATTGCCAGTGGATTGAACAATTTGAGCGTCAAGCTATCCACCGCAAAAGCATACGAGAACCAGAAGAAGGCTCCGAAAAGGAACGAAAGGATCATAAGCGGATCCAAGTCGCTCGTATCGGCACTCTTCCACGCGCGCCATGCCTGCGGTGCAATAAACCCGAGAAGCCCAAAAATGCTTACGAGGAAAAATGCCTCGTGAAGGTCCATTGCGGTCGCAAGCCACATGAGCGGAATCATTAGGAAAAAGACCCCCACAAACCGCTTTTCCCTCCTGCTCACCATACCGTACCGCGGGATGCCAGTTATTACGGGGATGTGGAGAATTCCAACGACCGCAGCGAGCACGAGCGCGATGCTGCTCACTTTCCAACCATAGAGCGACGTTGAGAAGAAATACGCCATGGAGTAACCAAAGAGAAGGAATGACAATGTTTGCGCTTCCCGCTCTCGATGAACACGTCGTCCCTGCTTCCACACTCCCGCACCTTGTAACAGCGCGAAACTTGCCGCGCCTACCGCTCCGATGGTGGGAATGTTCCATCCCCACTGCCGCCACTCCACCGTTCCTTTGAGAACGTCGAGTAGGAAATCAAACATGGTGCACCTCCCTTAATCAGTGAAAAGTTCAGTTTGGATATATTACTGCCATTAAGATGGCATAAATAATATTTTCTGTCAATATACGGGAAATAAAAAAGCGCCGCCCGTTCTCTGAGGTTTTCCTCGGAGAAGAGGAGCGGCAGCTCGATGAGTGTGCGAGGTTCCTTGCGAACCCACGCATTCGATCAGTTTGAGATCAGGATTCCCAAAGGAATCCTCGGTACAGCCGGACAGGGAACTGGGGAATTCGACGCGGGGCACTCAGTCCTCGGGTCTATCGTCAACGCACATCATGCGACCGTCCACCGAGCATTAGTTTTCACCATCACTCAGGGGTGCGCACATATGCGAAGAACGAACCTCACAGAGATTCAAGACGGCGCCCTTGTAAACAAGTCCTGAACCTCACACCAGTTATAATCCACCGTTAGGAAATTGGGGGTCATAGACCGCCAACTACCAAGATCTCTTTACCGCACTCCTCGGGAGGAGCGCGGAGGCTGCGATTCACCTTGTAAAGGTGCGGGCTGCCGTTGTGGGCTCACACTCTTCTCTTTTCGACTCCCTTTGCAAGGCGTCGCTTTAGGAAAAGCACTCCCACCGCAGGTAACGCCCATTATAGGTATCACGAAAGTCCCGTCAAGTCCCTTTCCAAGGGCCACTAATGGGGGGATCATATAGATCGTCGGAATGTGGAAAATACCTCTTCCTATTCTTCCATATCGAATCGATCATGAAACCCGCTCCAAAAAGAGCGCCAATCGCGGAGATTACGAATATGATCCCAATTGATGCCGCCTCCTGTGTCCCGACCGGAATACGGAAAAATCCAAGCAGCCCCTCACTACAGAGCACTGCCATGAGATTTCCGAAGATGTAGCCGAGAGCGAAGAGCGAGATGGACCCCGACAATACAAGCATGCGAACACTTGCACGCGGCGTACGCCTCGATCGTAGCGTAAGCAAAAGCTCAACGTATCTATTGCGCTCAACCACGATCGCGCCAACATACCCAAAGCCGAATGACGAGGCAAGGATCGTGAGCTGGAGCGTCTCCGAAACCGAACTGTAGGAGTCCATTACTTTACCCTCCAAAATGTGAGTGAATGTTCTGTGTTCTGTTTTACCCCCGCCCAGGGCGCGTGTCAATTTCCTCCGAGCGCCGCGTTCGCTGCTTCAATAAACCTAAAGGGGTCTATGCTCGCATTCCTGATGCGCATAGAAAAGTGTAGATGGGGCGCGATGGAGTAGCCCGTATTTCCCGACTTCGCGATAACTTCTCCCCGCGTTACCCTATCCCCCACCTTCACATTGAATCCACTAAGGTGAAGATAATATGAAAAAATACCGACACCGTGGTCAACCACGAGTGTTTTGCCATAGTTTGTAAAATTCTCCGCAAGATTCACTACGCCGTCATTGATTACATAGACTGGAGAACCCTCCGCGGTATCCAGGTCCACTCCAAGGTGCTGGAGCTCCACCGACCCGCTTTTTCTGATATTCCCATATGCTCCGACAATAGAAATGCGGCCTAGTGGATTTACAAAGGATTTTGAAAAGTGTGCCTCCGGAACATAAATAAGTGCCGCATTCAAACGCTCGTTCTCCGTAGCGACGTTGGACTGTATTACGGTCGGTGTATAACCCTGTTCCTCCAATTCCGGCGTTACCGCGAGTACTGTTACCGGAAATGCCCGTTTGGTAACCGTCACTTGCTGCGCAAGCGTCGTGGTTCCTGCCGTTATGGCAACTTCATAGGAACCAGGCGCCTGCTTTGCGTCCGCGCCAAGAAACCCCATCCATCGCTCCCCTATTTTCAGTAAATCATAGGTACGGTCATACCAAGCTACCCGCGGCGCAATGCCGAGAGGAACATTTTCAAGAGATATTGAAAGCGTGTCGGACTGTTCCACGCGTAATGCGGAAACGGAAAGTGCTACGCGCGGTATCTGCACAGGCGCGGCAACTTCTTCCGCTATCGGCTCCGGCACTACTTCGCTCGCCGGTTCCGCCACGGGAATAGTGGAAGACGCAGAGGGAGCATAAAACGTTGCGGTGCGTGTCCATGGCGTATGCTCCAAAAAAGCGCGGATGCCGGCTCCCGCAACCACAAAAAGAAGGACCCCGGCGAATGCTTTCACTATTGCCCAAAAAATACCGCGCCTCCACTTCATACCAAGCATTCTAACAAAGAAAATCCCCCGGCGTCGTAATGACCGCCGAGGGTAGGATGAGAAACTACGCCAGCTTGCGCGAATGGAGAAGCGGGCGAAGCAAGCGCCGCACTGCGCGAAGATTGTCGAGAATTGGCTTCCACCAATCGCGGTAGCCGAGAGGCTTCAGCTTGCGGAGTAAATAGCGCTCCAACCGTTCACTTTTCTCGAGTCCTCGCACGATGGAAAGCACTTCAACGAGCTCGCGTCCTGTTTTCGCCGTATGAGCCCACTTCCTCACCACCCGGTGCTCCATCCGTGAACCGGGATCGGTGAATTCGTGGAGCAGCCGGAAATCGGCGGTAGTCCTTGCAAGACGAAATGCCACACCAATGGCTTTGGCGCGCGCCCGTGAAAATATGGGAGAAAGCCGCACCACCTCCATCGCAATGCTCATTTCGCCAAGCCGCACTGCTTCCCGCAGCGTGGCATTGAGCCGCAACGGTATTTGCGGTAAACGTGCGTTCATGAAGTCCCCTTTCGTGAGTGTCGGATTGAGTTTCGGTACTGTTTATTTTGTAACACAAAAAACAGTGCGCGGTCAAATAACCGCGCACAGAGAAACTTCAGAAAGCGCTAGAATTTAGCGATAAGAAAATTTTCTGGTTTGAGAGAGCGCAGAAAATCATCTACTTTCATGATGCGTTCATTTGGCGTAGGGCGAAGCGCACGGACCCATTTCGTAAACGCTCCCCATTTTTCTTCGTCAAGTTTCGGCTTATTTTCCAAAATATCCTTAACGGTAATCCCTTTCGCCGCAATCACCTTCTCGTAGGCCGAATGGCTCACACCCACGTCCTCCAATTGGTCCTTGAAGGCCTCCTTGGAATCCTCAATGGCTTCCCTCATCTCGGCTATCGCGTCTTTTGACATCTCAATGAAATCCTCCTGCGATGGTGTGAGACCAAGTGCTTCGGAGTGCCGCTCCAGTATGAGCAATTGGTCGCGCACGGGAAGTATCTTTGCGAGTGCTTCTTCCTGCTCTGCGAGCGAATAGCTCTCAAATCCATCCCTCAATTGTTCGAGGTCTACGGTCTTTTCGGGAAGAGTTTCTGCAAATTTCGCGGACTCCGCACGCTCTACCCCTTCGCGCAACCACTCAGGGAACATGAGCTTTGGTGTTTCGCCAACCGGCACGCGCTCAAGCTTAATTGGCGCTGATTCACCGCCAAGTTCCAAAGTCATCGGAATTTCCTCCGGCCTCGTTTCGGCAGCATATGCAGCCCGATCCATCAGTCCCTTCGCACGAAGTTCTTCTTCGGCAACCGGCGCGACACGCCCCACCATTTTACTCTCCAATGTTTCGGTGAGCGGTTTCATCACTTTCGGCCCCACCGCAATTTCCTTCTCTCCCAATGCTGACGCAGGCTTTTTCCACTCGTATTCATACGGGCTCTTCGCGCCCACGCCGCCGGTAGGTTTCCCGCCAAGATATTCCGCAACTTTCAGTTTCCCGGCGGAATCTTTTTCTAGAAGGTACGCCGGATTCCCTTTCGGCCCTTGGTCCAATACCCGTATCTCCGTGCCGTCCGGTTTGATATACCCGTTCTCGATGGCGATCTCCTTTGATTTTAGAATCGCCCATTTGTCCATGTCGCCGCCCTCCTTCGTATAACCGTACTGTTCGGCGTGCTGCATAAGCTGCCGCTTGATGGCGTGCGTTACTCCTTCACCCTTCTCTATTGTGGCGAGCTTTATCTGTTCCAGCCCGATTTCAATAGGTTTTACGTTCCCCCTTGCCATCGCTTCCACTTGTTCTTGTGCTTTCGGTATTGCCGCATTTTCGACTCTGGTAGCGTCTGCCGGAGCTGTGGCAAATTCCGGCCGATACACGGGCGGCCTCAGATCGAGCGGTCCCCTCCCTCCAACTGGCGCAGAAGCAGCGTGAATCGCTTCGGGAGTCGGTGTTATTTCTGCAGCTGACGTCTCAATCGGCGCGTTCGGCATTCCGAATGCCGCCCCAGCCCTAAACGGCGAGAATTGTGTGGCCTTGCTCGTAGTATCTTTTACTGCCTCGATTGGAGCATCGGCAGAATGGGCGTTTACCATCTCATGCGACACTATCGTCTCAGAAATATGCGCGGGAGCCATTTTAGGAATGCCGGCGTGTTCTTTAAGATTTTCAATAATTTCGCTCTGCAGCTTCGGCGCTCCACCGGATTCAATTATTGGAGGAAGTGAACCAGGCGGAGGAACTTCTCCAGTCGCTACGTCACGAAGCCCATCTACCGCCTCTCCCGTTTCAACGCTTGAAAATGTGTCGCCGACCGCTTCAAATGCCTTTTCCAACGCGATGTAGGCGGTAGGAACGTATGCCGCCACCTTGCCCACAACTTCGGCGTAGCGTGCTCCCATCGCGAGCGCATCCACCGTACCGAACTGGCCGACCACGCGGTCGTAGTCGCGAAGGCGCCGGTCAAAATGATTGAATAAACGCTCTCGCTTTGCGCTCTTCTCCTTTGCGGAAAGTTTCTTGTCCTCGCCTATCTTTTCCGTTTTACGCTCGAGCCGCTTTACTGAGCGTTCGATGTGTGTTCGCAAGATCCCTTGCACCACACGATTCACCAAACTTGGCTGCTCGGGTGTTTTTGTCTCGAGGCGGGCGAGAATATCCTTCGGAAGCGACTCGCGGTATGTCTTAGCGATTTCATTCGCGCTCATCGCGCCCTTCTTCCGCGCCTCCTCGTCGTAGAGCCGTGCGGCTTCCTCAAGCGCTTTATCCTCGTCGAGACGTGTTTTCCCCACTACCTTTTCGTTCTCAAGCCGCATTTCCTTTGCCGCATCGGCGCCACGTGAGAAGGCCATAGCGCCCATCGTCGCGAACCGAAGCGGCGCCGCGACGGTTACTCCCGCGATATCCAGAACCGTGCGTCCATATTTAATTGTGTTTCCTAAGAGATACCCTGCGTTCGCAAGCGTCTCACGATTTTTCGTTTTTTCTATCGTTTCCATACGCTCGCGCGCTTTCTTCGCGTCTCGCTCAAACCCTTCCCCGAGCTTCGTAATAAATCTAGTCGTGGTGCTCTTTTCCTGCGTCTGCGTCCCCGCTATTTTATTGAAGACGCCTGCGAAGAAATTATTTTTTATTTCTTCCACGTGGAAACCCACGTTGCGGAACCCAACGCCTATTTTTTCGCGTTCTGCTTCAGGAGTTTTTTCCAGTTCCGGCCGCAACTCCTGCGCTTCTTTCTCCAAACGCGCCTCATTCTCAAGATGCGCCTTTCCGCCCTCATCAAAATGGAACGTATACGTCTTCGGCTTCTCAACTTGTGGCTCCTCCATCACGGGTTCAACACGTTCCTTCGCGGTTTCCGAGGGCGGTTCGGCAGGACTTTCCACAGTCGGCGAAACAGCTTCTCCTCCCCCTTCGGGAGAAATTCCTCCTTTCTTTTCCGGCGCAGATTCTAGCGTAGGTTCTACTGGAGTTTCGGCCGTCGGAGCTTCGCGCGCTTCACTAGCGGCCTCTCGCAAATGCGCCTCATCATCAATAAGATTAAGTTTTGCGGGTAATTCTCCTGGCCGTTCAAGTGCCATATTGAATATATTATCCCCCCGAAAGTCCTAAGGTGTCAAGAAATAACTGGCGCTCCCGAATGGTGAATTCCCTCCCTTCGCCTATTTTCAAAGTGCCGAGGCGGATTCCCATAATCCGCGTGCGACAAAGCTCCAATACGCGGTATTCAAAAGCGGCGCACATCCTCCGTATCTCATGCCGTTTCCCTTCGGTGAGCACAATGGAAAATGCCCGCTCGCCCATCCGTTTGGTACGAGCGGGCTTGGTCTTAAGGCCGTCTTCCAGCGTGATGCCCTCCGAAAGTTTCTGCAAAAAGCCCGGCCGCACCACCTTATCCACTCTTACGTAATATTCCTTCTCCCGCCCTTCGTCGGCGTCCAAGAGCCGCCCGGTCACTCGCCCATCGTTCGTCAAAATAATGAGCCCGTGCGAATCCTTATCCAGGCGGCCCATCGGCGCGAGCGGTGCTTTGAAATGGAATATGTCACCGATTCCCTGCTCGTTCTCGCGCGGAGAGTGGGACACAACGCCAATCGGCTTATGGTACGCCACATAGTATTTCTCCTTCGCCGCGCCCCGCACCTCCACCTTGTCGGTAGTGCTCACGCGATCCCCGAGTTTCGCCCGCTTTCCGTTCACGAACACAAGCCCCGCGGCGATGGCCGAGTCCGCTTCCCGCCGGCTCGCAATGCCTTTATGCGCCAGATATGCATTGATGCGCTCACTGCTTTTCATCGGTTTATTATCGGCGTGAGCCGTGAAGACCGCAAGCGTGAAAAGGGCAGTTGGTTTTATCACATAAACAGTTGACCCCAACACATGTATCGTGTCGGGGTCAGATTCACCTTGTCAGATTGATTTCCATCCATTTCCGTATGAGCGGAATGAACAGGAGAACGACCTGTATGGTGTAATGAGTGAAGAACGTCGGCGGAAGACCGAGGACGAACTCCACTTGCGTAAAGATCGTCTTCATACGTCACCGCCTTTCTTCGAAGAATGTTCTTCGGCTATTCTATCACGATCTTACTTCCACTGCACGAGCTTCCCCGCCTTCCGCTCTATCGGGTCGGCCCTGCGAAGCTTTATACCGCGAGGAGCGATTGCGAAGTGCGGCGAGCGGTCAAGCTCATCAATAAGTTGCCATAGATGTTTTTTCGCGGTAAGCCATCCGCCTTTATATTTTCGAAGATCGAACGGCTTGGAGTAGCTCTTGAGCGTTTTGCGTCCATTATTCAGGAAATATTCATGGAAAAAAGACATCGCGAGCTCGCGCGGCGTGCGATACACGGGGTCGCGATAGCGCAGAACCGCGTGGTTTGTCTTCCCTACCGCGCCCCAACAGCCATTTTGTTTGAAAAGCGCGACCACGTGGCTCTCGTCGCCGCGGCCCACCTTCAAGTCCAAAAGAAGCGGCGGCTTGCTGTGATACCAAAATGCGGCGGCGGCAAAGAGCGCGCCCTCCATACAATGCGCTTTGCCTGCGCGAAGCGTCATCAAAGGCGACCGGCACGTGTCCCCTCCCCGTTCAAAATTTATGGGGAGCGTCTCCAAAAAATCTTGCACCTTAATGGGCGTGTTGAGCTTCTTGAAAACGGAGAATTCTTCCGGATGGTCTTTCGGAAAACGTTTCATATAGTGCGGGATACGGGAATCGAACCCGTGTCTCAACCTTGGGAAGGTCGCGTTCTGCCACTGAACCAATCCCGCATTATTATTCCGTGCTTGATGCCGTTGCTGAGGTTCCGGAAGCCGGCGATACTAAAATAATGAGTTTCTCGTCCGGCGCACGGTAATTAAACTGCTCCTTCAGTGCTTTGACAAGATTTTCCGGATTCGCGTAATACGTGTTGTCGCTCTCCAATGTTTGGTTCTCGTCATCAAGCGCCGTGAGCTCCGCACGAAGCGCATCCGCATCGTCGCTGAAATCCGCCTTCTGTCCCATCACGCCGTAGATCCCCCACCCGAGAAGCGCGATGAGAACGATGAATATGACGTAGCGCCACGGTCCCATGATGGGAAAAGTATAAGCCATCCCCCATCAAAAAACAGCCTACTATAATATATTATAGTAGGCGCGCCGGGGGCTAAGCAGCTATTTTTTCAGCAATTCTTTGAATACCGAGGGTTCTATCTTCACCTCACCACGCTCTTTCAAGCGTTCCTTCCCCCGCTTCTGCTTCTTCCAAAGCTTCATCTTCCGTGTCCGGTCGCCACCGTAGAGATAGCCCGTCACATCCTTTTTCAAAGCCGAGATGTCGTCACGCGCGATAACGCGTCCTTCGGCGGTCGCCTGGAGCGCCTGTGCAAACTGCTGGTGAGGGAGAAGCTCCTTCAAGCGCGCGAGCATCTGCCGCGCCTCCCGTTCATATGCACCACGAGGAAAGAAACGAGAAAGTCCCGGCACGCGTGCGCCCGCGACCAAAATATCCACCTTCACCACGTCCGCGCCCACATAGGCACCGTGCCGATAACTGAATGACGCATATCCTTTCGTTGCCGACTTCAATTGGTCGTCAAAGTCCGATACCAATTCCGCGAGCGGCATCCCCGCAGTGATTTCCGCGCGGTCTTCCACGACAGTGGTACGCACGTCCGTCATTCGGAATTTCTTCTGGAGCGAAAGCACGCTTCCCAGCTCGGATGCGGGCGAAAGTATCAAAAGCTCCACCGTCGGCTCTTCCACGCCTTTTGCATCCTCGGGAAAATCCTCCGCGGACTGTATGATCCTCCATTCGTCCTTTACCTTCACGCGGTATGCGACCGACGGGAATGTGGTGATAACCCGTACGTTGAACTCCCGGCGCAAACGTTCGGTCGCTATCTCAAAATGGAGCCGGCCCAAGAATCCCACCTGGTATCCGCGTCCCAACATCTCATTCTGGTCCGGTTTGATGGAAAGCGCGGCATCGTTCAGCTTCAACTTCTCCAATGCTTTTGAGAGGAGCTCGTGTTCGTCGGCATCTTCCGGATAGAACGACACGAAGACTACCGGCCGCGCTTCTTCATATCCCGGAAGCGCCTTTGGAAGCGGCGTGCCCAGTTTCATAACTGCAATAGTGTCACCAATGCGTACCTCATGCGGATCTCGGAGTCCGGTTGCAACGTACCCCGTCATCCCTTCCCCAAGCGGCGCATCCTCCGCTTTTAATTCTGGCGCAAAATATCCTATTTCTTTCGCCTGCGCGGACGCGCCTGTCGCGAGAAGTCTCACCGTATCCCCCTTTGCGATTGCGCCTTCAAACACGCGCACGGAGGCGATAATCCCTTTGTGGTCGTCGTAGAACGAATCGAATATGAGCGCGCGCGTTGCCTTACCGTCAGAAACTTTGGGCGCCGGCACACGCTCAATAACCGCATCCAAGAGCTCCTTCACGCCTTCGCCCGTTTTTCCCGAAACCGAGAATATTTCTGCGGGCGTGCACCCCAAAAGTTTTGCTACATCGCGCTTTATCGCCTCAATTCTTTCGGCACCGTGCGAGTCACGCAGCACAAGGTCCACCTTGTTCACCGCGCCGACGATGGTAAGCCCCTCCTTCTTCGCGGTAAGAAGGTTGGCAAGCGTCTGCGCTTGCACGCCCTGTGTGGCATCCACGAGCAATATGCCTCCCTCCACCGCGTGGAGGGCCCGCGAAACCTCATAGGAGAAGTCGGAGTGACCGGGAGTATCAATGAGGTTCAGGATGTAGCCGCCATATTTCATCCTGACCGGCGCCATCTTGATGGTGATGCCCCGCTCCCGCTCCAGCTCCAATTGGTCCAAATATTGGGCCTTCATCCGCCGCGCCTCAACAGTGCCCGTCACCTCAAGAAAACGATCGGCACGGGTGGACTTGCCATGGTCAATGTGAGCAATGATGCAGAAATTCCTAATATTACTCATGGCAAAGTTAAGTCGATTCTACCACGATTTTTGTTTACTAGCACTTCTTAATCATCTTAATCATCCAAAAAATGTTACACATCAGCGATAGCGTAACTGTAACATTTTTCACGCGATGTCTTTTTCGGTGGCACTGAAAAACTTTACAAATGGCAGAAGCGCAAGTTCGGATAAACTTGCCAGAAATTTCTCCGGCAATGGCGCTGGACCAAACCACACGCTCTTTTGAATAGGCACAAATCCCAAACACCGCAGCTCAACTCGTAACCAGTCACGTTTCTTTTTATCAGGTTCGGGTATATCAAAAGCTATGATCATATTTCTCTTACGCTTGGTAACGAAGGAAGAATATTTCCCATGGGATCTCATCATGCGAAACTTCTTGCCTCGCAAATACCGCCTCCCCTTCTCAGTAACCGACCATATGCCTTTTTTGCTCTCAACCAAATCCAGCGTGCGCAAGCGTGAAAGAGTAGCACGGAGGGTGGATTCTTTTATCTCACGTTTTGTCTCGTATGAACCTTTATAGGACGGTAGACCGTGGATACGCCGCCGCATAACATGGTAGCCCCCGGAGTAACTGGTAAGAATGGTGAGTAAATCGTCAGTGAAGCTCATAGTTCCATCATTTGTTTCTCTACCTAAAACTATGGCGCCAAAATGTTACATTTCAGCGATAGCGTAAGTGTAACATTTCTCAAACAAACCAACCACTAATAGTGGCTAGGGTGGATGATTTACACCACTTCGGCGTTATAGCACGCCTCACAATACACGATTTCCTTGCGTTCTGGCGAGTATGAGGTCTCAAATTCGTTTGGACAATGGCCGTCTTTATGGAAGTGCACAACGGTGTTGGTATAAACGCCGTTCTCGCTTTTTGCACCCGCACACTGGCATGCGCGGTGCCAAAGCTTGAATCGATTTCTATGCTTTTTGCGCTCAGCATAACGACAGTTAGGGCAAATCCTAGGAAGTGGTAAGTTCATTTTTCTATAGAAAGAAAGTTCCCGGGGAATAATTATGAAGGCCGAAGCGCACTCATGTGAACATTTCTCCTCATGCGCACAACCAACAACCTTTTTGAGGATCGAGTCGTCAACATCTTTAATATGGACCGGTAAATCGGCGGCAAGCTTTGTGATTGCATAATCATACGGCTCTGGATCCCTCCACCAATATCCCTGTCTAACGGCTTCCTCACGGATAAATTTTGGATACGTTTCCTCCTGAGCCGCACTTTCGTTGTATGCGAAAGGAGAAAATTCTGGAGGAAAAAACTCCCCATATGTGTATGTTCTGCCCTTTCGGTCCGTGTATGGCATTTCGTTCATGTGGGCAATTATCTTAGGTACTAATTCCTCGTATTTTTCCTTGGTATACTGCTTGTTCAAAATGCAATACTGTTTGTTCCGCAACCCCACGCAACCAAACAGATTAGTGGAATTATGACACTCGACTGAATATTGAACCGAGTGAGCCCCATCCATAATATTCACGGAAAAGCGAACATTGCTCGCGTTTTCGCCGGAACCGACCGTTTCGTAGAATAGCTCCGAATGGACGCCGCTATAGCTCACATCATAACTATCTTTCAGGCCTACACCGCCCCCTGAAATAAATTTGCAATCTTCAACGCCACCGGTGAAATAAAAGCATTGCTGGCAATTTCTGGCATCTTTCAGTCCGTCGCCAATGGCGTTTTGTGCATTGATGTTTCGGCAATATTTCCTTGGATATTTCAGCACAAACTCGGAAAATTGCCTTTTAGCCTCTTCGAGCTTTTGAAAATCACCAAGATCAAGACCATTGATTTTCGCTTCATATTGCTCTTTGGAAAGCGGTTGATTGAAAAAATAATACTGCTTATTCCGCAAATTCACGCAAAAAGCGCAGTTCTGTAGATTATTGCAATTAAAAAGAAATAAGGAGTCAACAGAATTATCGGTGTGCACAGAGAAAAGGGTTCCAAAATTTTTGTTTGATTCAGAACATTCATAGCAATTTTCAAGACTATATGCGTGACTAATATCGACTGAATTTCTTGAGAAGGCGGAGTCCGCATAAAGGCAATCCTCACAATTGTATACGCTTCCCACATAACAATTCTTTGAGTGAAATGCCATCGCGTAAAAGCAGTTCACTGAATCAACCACTCGCAAATCATAGAGCGGCACATCGTGCAACAATTCTTTGAAATTGGCAAAGAATGGTTTAGTCCAGTCATAGTCTCTTCCGTAATCGACGGCATCCCATTTTTTTGACCACCAATATTCGTGGTCATAAATCTTGAATCCCGAGCTCGAGTGATAGTGGGAAATGATCGTTTCATTGTGGCCTGGCGCATTGCATTTTCCCTTATGGAGACCCATGCTTGGGGCCCACGCGTACCTTCTCCTCATCCGACACTCCGGACACCACGTCGGAGACGGTACTTGGATTTTTTCATAGAACGCAAAATCGTCCGGTTCGATGGTGAACGCGTTTTTGCAGTTTTGGCAGATTCGAGTTTCAGAGTTCATATTTCCGGTTCTCGCTTGGTAAGCCATCGGGCAACGGGTAAGAATGCTCTCACTAAAAATAGCGTGTAGCTCTCCGGCACGTATTTTATCGGCACATGATAGAGATCAACCCAGATGTGGCTGAAAATTGCAAACAAGATGGAGCGTTTCAAATATTTTCGCTCCTGAACACTCAGCTTACGCTTGGATTCGTATCCTTTCAGAAATGACTGAAGTAAATTTTTCTCTAATCGCCCTTTTCTTACACAATTCCACATGACTGTTTTCCCGACATCGAGCATATAGGGACCGATGTAGAAGTTCCCAAAATCGATTACGCCGGTTAGTTTTTCCCTGACAAACAACTCGTTTTCCGGTTTTATGTCAACGTGAATAGGTCCTTTCGGCAAGGACGCGGGGAGGCGGTTTTGTTCCACACCCTTTTTCACCTCCGTAACAATTCTTTTAAGCCGGGGATTCTTTTGTTTTTGAGCATATACATGCATTCTCCTCACAACTGTGTGGGTAAGCTGATAGAATCGCCGCCGCCCTTTCAACGTCTCCCTGAAATTCCTCCCTGCAGCATGAAAACTCCCGACAAAACTGCCTAATTGGCGCACCATCGCCGGCGTTAGAAATCGTGGCTGCTTGCCAGGGAGGAATCTATAAACTGTCACATCGAACCTTTTAAAATCGAGAACATAACCCCCTTTCGCGGATTTGCGGTAGTGGGGAACGGGCAATTTCTTCAGTACATTCAACAGCCCAACTTCGTATAAAAATGATCTCCTCGATTTACTCCAAATATCTCTACTGCTAAAGTGCCGATGTTTTGAAATAATAAATTCTCCTTTTGGTGTACGAACCATCACTTTTGGCGTCTGGAGACCTTTTCCGAAATAGACAATACGCTTAACACTGCCGAGCTGAAAGGCATCGCTGATTTCCTGATACTCCTTTCTTGAGAAAAAATTCAACATCTCTATTTCGCGAGAGTGAGGGTTAGTACCAGTCGGCCGGGAACGTCGTCCGCATCATATGTGAAGCGCGGAGCTTCGGGTTCTGCCCACATATATCCCACCGGCGCTGCGATGGTAAGTGAAAGCTTGGTGGGAACGCCTGACTGGCGCTCATACACGAACACATATTTGTCTCCCACTTTCGGCACAACGTTCGGTTTGCCCGGCACCTGATAGCGGACTTCAAGCGTGCGTGATTTCCCTGCCGCGACATTCATCCATGTGGAGAACACTTTTTTACCGAATGCTTCCGCGCTCCACGCCTGGAATGCGGTCAGAAATTTCTTCGTCGCTTCAATTACCTTTTCCGCAGGGTAGAGACGTTCTTTCTCCTTCGCGGTAAGCTCCGTACCGCGCGGCGCGGGGTCATTTCCCTTCATCAGCACCAACTCGGCAGTTGAGGGAGTGTAGACCTGCATAAAATTGCGATTTGTCGCCCGCCAGAAGAGTTCCCGCTCCAAATCTCCGTGATGGACGCGGGTCACCGCAACATCGGTCATTGACGCGCCGTCGGTTGAGACATCCACATATACGTTCACCTCCTGCGCCACCACCGCATCGCTCTTTTTCCCATCAATATTAGCGTTTACCACACCGAGATAATTTCCCCATGAACCCGAAGGGAGCGCGTAGACCGAGCCGTCACCACCCGCCTCGCGTATGAAATGCTCCAACTTCTGCTCACGCGCATAGAACATCAAATCCCTGTTCTCATAATGTTTCCCAAGCCCTTCCACAAGATCGGTTACCTGCGCGGCATCCATACTCCCCAAGCGCTCCAAAAGGACGGGGGCTACGGTTTGGAGAATGCGCTTCGGCGCCCCTTCCGTTTTATCCGTGCCGAGTTCAACCTCCCGCTGAACCTCACGAAGGAAATTTTGGTCTGTGAGCATAAGGTCGTACTCGGGAAGCGCAACCGGACCCGTCGCCGCAAGAAGCGTTTCAATAACCTTGATATTCACCGCAATCGCAATATCAAACTTTACACCGTAGTTCTCATAGAGCGTGGACGCCTCCAAAAGATTCATGACCGCTTCCGCGGATGCCGGAAAGTCAAAGAACCAGTTTGCATCCCGCGTTTTCCACTCTATCCAATCACCGAACGCTTCCGGCGAGCGATAATTCGTGAAAAGCTGGCCATCGGGGTCGTAGATATCGCGCACGTCCAACTTCTGCATCACACCTTGCCTCACCACAAGGTCCGCATAGCTCCCCAAGAAACCGCCCGCGGGGCGTATCTCCGAAGGATTTTGGAACATAAGGAGAACGTGGCGGTCCGTCTCGGACGAAAGGAGTGTGGTGAGCTCCGCGAGAAATTCATCCAGCGCATAAAGTTTTCCGCTCCACGCAAGGTAGCGATCGCCCACGAACGAATCCAGCGTACCAAAGTATGATGCGAACGATTTCAGCCGGCCGGTGGCGTTCTTAATGTTCTGTGCGCTCTCGGTGACTGCACGAAGCGCGGTCCTCGTATCACCTAAGACCGAAAGGAGCACGGTGCCATCGCCCATGAACGAACGAAGTCCTTCCGCCTGGAGCGTCTTCAAAGAAGCGGAAAGCGTGAGAAGATTCACGTTCACCGCAATCACGTCTTTCAAAAGCGTAGCCGCCTCCCCTATCGCGGGCACCACGCCGCCCAATGCGCTCGCAAACGTCTGCACGCCGTTCCCACCGAGCAACCTCTCAAGCTCGGTAAGTTCTTTTTGATTTTGGGTGAGATACTGTGAGGCTGCCTCCGCATCCAACGCTTGAAGCGCCTCCACCGAACGTGAAAAGTTCTCTGCCACGGCAGTACTCCGCGTTGCAAGCGTGCCTTTGAGCGCGTGGGATCCCACGAGGAACACCGCGCCAATCGCCACACCCACAAGCACCACGAACGAAACAAAATATACCGGAGCGCGGTTCCATGCCACCATGCGGGATGTTTTCACATATGCACGGTGTGCGAGCGACACCTCGTGCTTCGCGAGCGCCTTCCTGTGTGCGCCAAGCGGCCCCTTCACGTCCACGAGGACCAACTCTATGTTCTTTTTCGGTACGTGCGTCATTTCAATGAATTATTTCTTTTCCAGCCACTCGAGCGTTTCGCGCCCGCTCCTCTCCCACGAGAATTTCCCGACATTCGCGAACCCCGCCGTGCGGAGCCGCTCCGCCTCCCCCTCATCGGTCAATACTTTATGAAGCGCCTCGGCAATTTCCTCGTGCCGTTCCGGGTCTGCAAGGAGCGCGCTTTCTCCGAGAATCTCCGGTAGCGAACCGGCCCTCCCCGCAACTACGGGCGTACCGCACGCCTGCGCCTCCAGCACGGGGAACCCGAATCCCTCAAGGAACGAGGGGTAGCAGAACACCTCCGCACTGTTATAGAGCATGACCAATTCCTCTCGCGTTGCCGCCCCCCAGAGCCGGATGTGCCGCCGATGGGGAGAAGCACGCACTTCCTTCAGAACCTCATCATAGAGCCAACCCAAGCGCCCCACAATCACAAAATCCAAATCGCGATGTACCGCCCGCTCCTTCAAAAGGTTGAACGCTCGAATAGATCCCACAATGTTCTTACGCGGTTCCAACGTGCCGACAAAAAGCATGAAGGGACGCACGAGGTCCCTCACGGCGCGGAACCGAAGAAGCGCGAGGTCGCGCGGGGCGAGCTCGTGATAGCGGGGATTTACGCCCGAATGAATGACCGCGATTTTCTCCTGCGGAATATCGAAACACCGGACCAAGTCCTGTTTCGTGAAATCAGAGACCGCGATGAGGCGCGTGGCTTCCTCCGCCTGACGACGCACGTCCTGCGAGGAATGCCAATAGCGTTTCCGCGGAGGAAAGAATTTTGGAAATCGGACGAACGAAAGATCGTGGAACGTAATGACGCGGCGAACCTTTTTCGTATGGCGCAGAAGATTAAAATGGGGACTGAATATGAGGTCGGTGTGTACCAGACGGTCCACCGCCGGATATGAAAGGTAGCGGAACGAAAGGTCCAGAAGCTTATTGGGAACGCGCCAATTCACCTGCGGAAACTCCCGCCATGGGCGCGGCAGGCGCCCTGCACGAAGCCCATTCCAAAAGAACGTATAGCGATGGTTTGACCCGAGGACAAGAAGTTTGGAAACGATTTCTTTGGTGTACTCCTCAACGCCGGAGGTGACCCCCGAAAGCAGCGGCCGTACATCAATGAGAATGCGCATATCTTATACGAAGGAAAGATGGGGAACGACCCGTTTTATGACGCGCCCCATATCCTTCACGAACGTTTCCTTGGAAAAGCGCCTTGCATTCGCAACGATGGTACGCCGGTTGAACGACATGCCCTCGAATTTCTTGACCGCGTCCATAAGCGCCTCGGGCGACTGCTCCGCGAAGTGAAGACCCGTAACGCCGTCAACCACAATCTCCGCGCCACCGCCCTTGCCGTACGCGATGACGGGCGTGCCGCACGCCTGCGCCTCCGCGGCGACGAGACCAAAATCCTCCACCTGCGGGAAAATGAACGCCTTCGCTCCCGCATACTGCGCACGGAGTTCCTCGTCGGAAAGATTTTTCATAAACGTAATCGCGGGAGAACCCGCCTGCCGGCCGGGCAGGGTTGCGAGTTTTTTTAATTTTTCCTCCTCCGGCCCCGCACCGATGATGACGAGCGGCCTTCCTAATTCGTTGAATGCGCGGATGCCGATATCAAAACGCTTGTAATAGAGGAGTCGTCCCGTCATGAGGTAGTAATCGCCCCGCGTATCCCCTTTCACGGGCTTCCAAATCGCGGTATCCACCGGAGGGTAGACCACCTCCGCCTCGCGCCCATAGTACGCGTTTATTTTATCCGCAATGAAATGCGAATTCGCGAGGAACACGTTCACACGCCCCGCCGCGTTTTTGTCCCACCGCTTCAATGCCCGCGCGATGGGTTTCAATATCGTTTCGCGTAAAGGCCACGGCGAGAACGGCAATTTATTCAAATAGTCGAATTCCCACGCATACCGCAAAGGACTGTGGCAGTAACTAATATGCACCTTGCCCTCAATATTGATGCCCTTCGCATACCCCGCCGAGGAAGAAAGCACGAGGTCGTAAGGGTTTCTTTCGGAAGTGAGCGTTGCGGCCGCGAGCGGCATAAAAGGAATGAACGCGCGGTGGTGATGCCGCACGAGCTTTACATCCATACGACTCGTCCCCGTCACGCGCCCCTCAAACGCTCCGTGCGTCCGCTCGGCGTCATAAAGCAGCGTGTAGAGGTCGGCCTCGGGAAACATTTCCAAAAATGCTTCGAGCACGCGCTCCGCACCTCCATACTGATTGAGATAATCGTGGAGTATCGCGACCTTCATCCCGCTCATTTTACCGCGTTTTTCCCTCTCCCGCTAGACGCCCGTGGGGTCGGTGAAGAAAATAAGCACCGTTTTGAGAACTATCTTCACGTCAAACCAAAACGAATATTCCTTCAGATACTCGGCGTCGTACTCCAATTCTTTTCGAAACGGGAGCCCCGATGCACCCATAACCTGCGAAAGCCCGGTGAGACCCGCTCGTGCGCGGGCGAGATGCGTGAATTCCGGCGGATAGGCTGCAATTTCTTCCGGCTCATGCGGACGAGGGCCAACAAGCGAAAGCTCGCCCATGAGAACGTTCCAGAACTGCGGGAATTCGTCCACGCGAAGCATGCGCAAAAATTTCCCCACGCGCGTGAGGCGAGGATCATCTTTTATCTTGAAGAACGGCCCGTCGGCACGTTCGTTGAGGTGCCCAAGACCCTTCTTCATCGCGGCGGCGCCCTCTACCATCGTGCGAAACTTCCACACTTTTATGATCTTCCCCTCGCTCACGCGTGAAAGCCACACGAAGACCGGGCCTTTGTCTTCACGCCATATCGCGAATGCGATGAACGGCGTAAACGGCAAAATAAAAACGAGCCCGCAGAGGGCGCCCACAATATCGAAAATACGCTTTGCCAAGGTCATCGAATAATGATAACGAATTCGCCGCGCAGATGGTCTCCGGTGAAATGCGCAAGTGCCTCGCCCACGCTCCCATTCCAAATCTCCTCATACATTTTGGTAAGCTCGCGCGCCACGAGAATTTCATGCGCGCCACCGAGCGTCTTTTCTAAATTCGCGAGCGTTTTCTCCACGCGATGAGGCGATTCGTAGAGAACCACGGGCCGCACTGAAAGCACCGCGAGTTCTTTGAAAAACGTTTCTCTCCCCTTCTTTGCGGGCGGATAACCCAAGAATGTGAAATGTTCTGCGGGCATTCCGGCGGCGGAAAGCGCAGTAATGAGCGCGGAAGGTCCCGGCACAGGCACAATGGCCACCTCAGGCAACGCTTCGCGTACTGCGGCCACAAGCCGCGTACCGGGGTCCGCGATGCCCGGCGTTCCTGCATCCGTCACAAGCGCCACCGTTTTGCCGCTCGCAAGCGCCGTTTTTATCTCTCCCTGCATTCGCGCGTGGGAATGCTCATCGTAGCGGCGAAGGGGTACCGTAATGGCATAATGCGAGAAAAGTTTT
>JAZDNP010000008.1:0-110218 GCA_043799565.1 Candidatus Brennerbacteria bacterium
TGATTTTTATTCGGCAGTTTTTCTCTTAACCGAGAACCACCAGCTGATACATATTGATAAAACCGACCCTCGGCGGTTTCGCTTTGTTTTTGCGGACAGCAAAGACAGAGCGAAATTGCTTGAGGGCTTTTTTAATGGCCAAGCAAAGGTCGAGCCGCGTAAGTTTGTGGCGGCCATTAAGGAATTGAAATCGCTGATGTATTCAGACGCCCTCTAGCAATTTCCACGAGCATGAGTATGAAAAACAAGAAAATCCTAATTGAAAACGATGACTTTATCCGGCTCTCCAGAAGCATACGAACCGCGTATTTGGACG
This sequence comes from Candidatus Brennerbacteria bacterium, assembly GCA_043799565.1. GTDB lineage: Bacteria > Patescibacteriota > Minisyncoccia > UBA6257 > GWB1-50-10 > DYGI01. Next base: position 317 of record JAZDNP010000008.1, read on the forward strand.
GCTTGATTGCGCTCGATGAGATGTGGGTCCTTATTTGGCTTTGGATCAATGCCAATCCCCGCACTGGTCGGACAATGGTGAGTTATGAGAGCGTCAGCAAGGATTTTCAAGGCCGATACTCAAAAAATGTCATCAACAAACTCATGCTGGAGCTTAAACGGAAGAAGTTGATAGGTTTTCCAAGACAGCAAGGCCGCAGAGGTTCATTCTTTGTGGACATCCAGAATTATCCGCTCTCTACCGGGGGTTTTAAGGATATTGAAAAAGAAGATGCGCAGAATACTGGCAGAAGTTCAGGGGCTAATATACCCAGTAATGATGCGGGAAGTTCGGCAGAAATTGAGGAGATTCGGCAGAAGTTGAAAGAGCAGAAAAAGCAATTAGCAGAAGGGTTTTCTATGAATTCAAGCGCGCAATCCGGCAGAAGTCGCAATAACGATAACGAGAATGAAAGTTATAACTATAACGAGAAAATAATATCGGATTCTCAAAATCAAAAAATCAAGATTCGTTTTCCTGTAAGTAAGTTTGATCCAGAAAACTATGAAGAGGAGAGATGCAAGCAAATAGCCGAATATCTGGGCGAGAAGGATATGAGATTTATCCTGTCAGTGTTTAAAAAACACGGTCTTGATGATATTGAATATATCTACAACGAAATTAAGGAGAAAGAAGAATCCGGCAAAGGGAAACCGATACGAAACCGAGCGGCGTATTTCAACAAGCGAATTCAGCAGGTATTACACCCTTATTAACGGAAATACACCAATGAGGAAATTTAAAGAAAAATTTCATATAGCGATAGACATGAAATGGAAAGGATTCAAATATCCAGAAATTGCCGAGAAACTTGGCGTTTCGCTGGATACGGTCAAGTCGTGGTTTCGGAGCAACGGCATATTGCGGATGCATTACAAGGACTATATTGAAGATCAGCTCATTGTGCGGGAGCAGGAAAAAAGCACTAAAACACACTAAAACGCACCAAAAGACATGGGGAATAAATACACCAAAACGGGAAAAAACGGGAATAAACGGGAAATAAAGACACTAAAAGACACGGAATTACACGGAAAAACACGGAATTTTTACGGAAAATCCGCTGTGGGCAAGTAAAATTGACTTGTCTCACGGGGTAGCATAGGGGTTGTGTTGGAGAGAAAAATACACCGGCTAATGCAACCTAACGCAACAGCTAACCGATACTAACCTATAAACTAACGCATACTAATGCATAAAAAATCATGAAAGGAGTTGTTTACATAAGAGTTTCGAGCGACGAGCAGGTAAAGGGCACCTCGCTTGAATCCCAAGAAGAGCATTGCCGTAAATACTGCCAAGAAAAAGGCATCGAGGTCTTGGAAGTGTTCCGCGAAGAGGGCGAGAGCGCCAAGGACTTGAGCATGCATAATCGCAAAGAGTTTTTGCGGGCTTTGGAATTCTGCCGTAAAAACAAGGGCGGTGTTCAGGTTTTTGTGGTGCTTCGCGTGGATAGGTTCGCCCGCAATGCCGATGATCACTTCGCGGTCCGCAAGATTCTCATGGAATACGGCGTGTCCCTTCATTCGGTTACCGAACCCATTGGCAACAAGCCGGCCGAGAAACTATTTGAAACCATGCTTGCTGGCTTTGCCGAATTTGATAACGCCATCAGAAAACAGAGGTGCTCTGATGGAATGAGTAAAAAAATTGATCATGGAATATATCCTTGGCGATCGCCGTTTGGATACGCGTGCGCTCACTTCAAAAAACGAGGCGAGAAGAAAACCGCCCCTGATCCGCCTGACGAGAAAACATTCCCGATTATCCAGCGCGGCCTCAAAGAGTACAGCAAAGGACTTTGTTCGCAAACAGAACTCGCCCGTATGCTTGATACTTGGGATTTGGCGAAAATCCGAGGGAAGAAAACAACGATTCAGTTTATAGATCGCATACTTGGAAAATATCTCAAGTTTTACGCCGGGATAATCATGAACCCGTGGACAGGCAAGGAAATTGAAGGATTACACAAGCCGATGATTACGAAAGAGGAAATGTATCAGATTATGTTTGTCCGATCCGGCAAATCAAAGATGACAAAACGGCAGAAGCGCAGTGATGATTTTCCGCTCCGGCGCACCATTACCTGCGGGCCCTGCGGAAAGCCGCTGACCGCAAGCGTCCCCCGAGGAAACGGCGGCCGGTACTATTACTATCACTGCGGCAACAAGAATTGCTCGATGTTCGGCAAAGGCATACCCAAGGCCGATCTGGAAAAAGATTTTTTGGAGTATCTACAGAAAATAACGCCAAAAGAGAAATTCCTCACGGTTTTTAAAGAATCGGTGCTCACGCTGTGGCAAGAACGCGGAAAGAAATTTGAGTTGGAAGCCAAACAGTACGAAACCCGGCTTGATGAACTTGAGACAAAGAAAAAACGCATTTGCGAGATGCGAGAGGACGGCTCGTACACAAAAGAGGAATTTCTTGAGCGAAAACAGGAAATAGACAACCAAGTGGCTGCCGTAAAGATTTCAATGTCGGAATGCAAAATTGACCAGTTCGATATTGAGGCGGCCCTCTCTTACGCCATTGCCTTTATTCGCGATCTGGGACGGCAGTGGTTTGATCTGCCGGCCGAAATACGACCGAGGTTCCAGAAATTAATCTTCCCCGAGGGAATTCCGTACACGCGAAATAAAGGATTTGGAACCGCGAAATTGTCAGTAATCTTCGAGCTCAATCAGCAATTCTCCGGCTCGAAGTATCATACAGTGGACCCGAGGGGGATCGAACCCCTGATCTCCTCATTGCAAATGAGGCGTTCTACCACTGAACTACGGGCCCGGAGGTAAAACTTTCTTCAAAAACCTTCTTCCTGCTGCCGACTTGAAATATAGCTCGCGCTTTCTCGCCGCGTCAATTTTTTCGAACTGCTCCGTATATACTACCCTGAATTTTCCCATTCGCGAGGTTGTTATTGTTCCCCCGCAGCGATGTTCCTTTAACCTTCTCTGGAAATCGCCCGTCATTCCTTTATAAAGCTTCCCGTTACTATCTTCGAGGATATACACTGTATACATTGTAATAAGGTGCTCCCCGCCCGTACCGAACGTCGGTACGGGCGGGTACCACTGAGCTAACGGCCCTAAAACATTCGCCACGCGAATGTTCGGGCGACCGAATGGTTTAGCCCAACATCCGGGTGGGTGTGGAAGGAATCGAACCTTCGACCTCTGTCTTATCAGGACAGCGTTCTACCACTGAACTACACACCCAAGCGAGGGAACAAAAAGATGATAGCATCTTTTTGGACCGAGCGATGGGCGGGCATCTACGATACGCGCCCAATCTTTTACTTCGTCAACTGTAACTTTTCAAAACCTTCGGTGTCAAACCGCACGTACGGCGCGATATTCGGGTCGGCAGTTAAAGCCACATTCAGACGATTCGCAAGAAAAGTGGAAAGCCCGATGACCACGCCGGCGATGGCCGCCACCATCACCACTCCCAAAAGGTAGAAGAGGGTGCGCCTGGTAAACTCGATTTTTCGTACGCCGTCTATGGCGCGTTTGAATCTGTCCATAATCAGCGGAAGAAAATGCGACCTTGTGCAAGAAGCTCGCTCCGTGTCGCCGGCCCATTACGCTCAATATTAAAGCTATCAATGGTGGAAAGAAACGGAAACGCAGCGAACTTTTCAATGAACGTAAAGAGGTTTGCAAGGTCGCCGCGCAACGTGAGCCGAAACGAGAGCGCGCCGATGCCCCCCTCCGACTCCCCCGTTTCGCCGATGAACCCGAATGAATATTCCGTGCGCGTCTGCGAGGCGAGCGACTGGAAATCGCGCGAGACGTTAATGAGCGTGTCTTTCTCCGGTACCACGTTCCGCAGTACACTCAAATATCCTTCTGCTTTCGTACGCCAGGCCTCGCGGAGCAAAGAAAATGAACCTACCGATGCCGAACGCTCCAAAAGTGCGGCGCGTGACGACGAAATGCGCTCACTCGCATTCCCTATGTAGATGCCCATAATAATGAGGCTGATGGCGAGCACCACGATAATGCCTCCCCCCACGCCAAGCTCCAGGAGAAGTTTTTTGCGGAATGGATCCATTACATTATCATTATATAGGAATGAAGCCCCATATCCATACGGTTTCCCCGGGAGACGCCGAATATCCTGCACGCCTTGCGAACATTTCCGACCCGCCGGAACGACTCTACGTGCGCGGCACGCTCCCCGACCAATCCACACCCACCGTCGCTATTGTCGGCACGCGGAAAGCCACGCATGAAGGCCGAGAAACCGCGCGCGGATTTGCACGCGATATTGCGGGACGGGGCGCGATCATCGTCTCCGGACTTGCACTGGGCATTGATGCCGCGGCGCACGAGGGCGCACTGGATGCCCACGGAAAAACCGTTGCGGTACTCGGGTGCGGCGTAGACGCCATCTACCCTCCCACGCACGAATCGCTCGGACGCCGCATAGAAGAATGCGGCGCTATTATTTCGGAATACCCCGAAGGAACTCCGAGCTATCCCAACCAATTTTTGGCGCGCAACCGAATTATTAGCGGGCTCGCGGACGCAGTCGTCATTATTGAGGCGCCGATTGCCTCCGGAGCGCTCGCCACCGCGCGCCATGCCGCAAACCAAGGGCGCGAGGTCTTCGTGATGCCGGGGCCTGCCGGCCATCCGCATTACGAGGGCTCACATATGTTGATTCGCGAGGGCGCACGCCTCATACGGAACGCGCGTGACCTTCTGGAGGACATGCCATCGCTCGCCGAATCTCTCGCCGCTACACACTCTGCACTCGCGACCGCAGACCCCATTCTCGCGGTCCTCGCCGCCGCGCGTGAACCCCTTTCCGTTGACACAATCGCGGAAGCCACTACACTTGAACCCAATATCGTTCTTGCGCGTCTCACCACACTCACGCTGGAAGGATCGGTCACTGAACACCACGGAAAATTCAAATGCGTTTAGTCATAGTTGAATCACCCACAAAAGCGAAGACCATCGGAAAATATTTGGATAAATCGTTCACCATCAAGGCGAGCGTAGGCCACATCCGCGACCTCCCGAAAAGTAATAAGGCGGCAATAGATATCCCCGCGGGTTTTGTGCCCCATTACGAGGTGGTAAAGGGCAAAGACGACATTGTGGCGGAGCTCACCAAGCTCGCGAAGAAGGCAGAAACCGTCTATCTCGCTACCGACCCAGACCGCGAAGGAGAGGCTATTGCCTGGCACCTCACCGAGGCGTGTGCGCTTCAGAATCCGAAACGCGTGGTCTTCCACGAAATCACCGAGTCCGCCGTGCGCGAAGCGATGGAACATCCGCGCGAGGTGGATCTCCACCTTTTGAAAGCCCAAGAGGCGCGGCGCGTATTGGACCGGCTCTTTGGCTACGATCTCTCTGGCCTCATATGGAAAAAGGTGCGTTACGGCCTCTCCGCAGGCCGCGTGCAATCCCCTTCGCTCCGCATTCTTGTGGAACGCGAGCGGGAGATCCAGGCGTTCATACCCGAAACGTTCTGGGTCATAAGCGGAGAATTCCTCACCAAAAAGAAAAAAATAATTATCCTTACGTGCACCAAAGAACCGCGTGACCGTGCGGAAGCGGACGAAATTCTCCGCGCCGCGAAAGCGGGAACGTGGCACGTGACCGGCGTAAAGCAAACGGAAATTAAGCGCTCGCCCCGGCCGCCCTTCATTACCTCCACGCTCCAGCAGTCCGCGAGCTCGCGCCTCAGCTTCGCGCCTTATCGCACCATGTCCATTGCCCAAAAGCTCTATGAGCAGGGGCTCATCACCTACATGAGAACCGACAGCTTGAACCTGAGCCGTGAGGCGCTCCCTGTAATTTATGGCGCGATAGAAACGACATTCGGCAAGGAATATCTCTCGCCGCACACGTATGTGACGAAGTCCAAGAGCGCGCAGGAAGCACATGAGGCGATACGCCCCACCGATGTGCGGAAAAAGTCCGCGGGCGCGAACGAAGAACAAAAAAAGCTCTATATGCTTATCCGCGAACGCACGCTTGCCTCGCAGATGGCCGAAGCTCGGCTTTTACGCAATACCGTGACGGCGAACATTGAAGGCGCGGATATCCCCGACTTCTCCGTAACCGGAAGCATCGTGCAATTCCCCGGCTGGCTCGCCGCCGACCCTCGTGCGCGCGGAGAAGATGTGGAACTTCCCGAGGTTGCGCAGGGCGAACCGCTCACCATGAAAGGGATGCACGAAGAGGAAAAGCAGACCGAACCGCCGCCGCGCTACACAGAAGCGGGGCTCATCAAAGAGCTTGAGAAGCGCGAGATTGGCCGCCCTTCCACCTACGCGTCCATCATCGCCACGCTTCAGAAGCGCGGCTACGTGGAAAAGCTCGGCAAGGCGCTGAAACCCACCGACACCGGTGAGGTCGTGTCGGGATTTTTGGAGCAACATTTTGCAAACTACATCAGCGACTCATTCACCGCCGAGATGGAGAACGACCTGGACGAAATCGCGAACGGCACGCGCGACTATGTAAAGACGCTCAAAGAATTCTACGGACCGTTCAAGAAAGACGTGAAGGCGAAGGAAAAGATTGAAAAAGCGACAACGCTCGGCGAAGCGGACCAGGCGCTCATCTGCCCACTCTGCAAAGGGTCTATGGTCATCAAGCTCGGCCGGTCAGGAAAATTTTTGAGCTGCAAACGTTTCCCCGAATGCATGGGAGCGCGAAAAGCGGACGGAAGCGTGATGGAGCCGCCCAAGGAAATCGGCGAGGCATGCCCGGACTGCAAGGACGGCAAGCTTATTGAACGAGAGGGGCGCTTCGGTAAATTCATCGCGTGCTCCAACTATCCGAAGTGTAAATATGTGAAGGAGAGCGAGAACAACTCAAACGGCACGGGCGTGAAGTGCTTGCTGGACGGCGGGGAGCTCGTGGAGCGGCGTGGACGCTTCGGGCCCTTCTTCAGCTGTAAGAACTACCCGAAGTGCAAATTTATCATCAAATCCCGTCCCACGGGGAATATCTGCGACCTCTGCGGCTCTTTGATGATGGAGGGAACAAAAACCATCCCCGAACGCTGTTCAAATAAGGCTTGCCCGAACCACAACCCGCACAAGTTAAAAAAATAAGGCAACCGGTTGGTTGCCCCTCAAGACATTGCAAATATCAGCGATAGTCGCCAATCTTTTCTTTCACAGTGAAGCCTAGTTCTGAGAAGGCCTTGTGGGCTTGCCAGAACTTCTCCTTCGCAATCTCGCTCTGCTTATGAAGTTCGGCGATTGCCGCATCGGTGACCCGCCTTGCCTCCAAGCATGTCTCCACGATTTGCGGGCTTGGATTGATCCCGGGGAGAGGAAGCTCTTTTCTCCTATCTCTCATCTCGTTCTCTTTCCCAAACGCATCAGCCGCATTTTGTGAGAGAACGGAAAGCGCCTGGTCGACTAACGGCTGAACGAGGGATTTCTCCTCATCGTTCCATCCCTCGTTATCATTCATGCCGATGAGCTCGCGGAAAAGGTTGCGGCGCCGGCAATATTGCTTCATAGAGACCATAAACCACACCGTCAACCCGAAGATCAACGCCGTCACTACAATGAACACGAGTGTCGCGAAAGATATGTGGTCATTACTCACTGCCACCGCCGAAAGCCCGATCACGGCAAAAAACAATGAGAATGGCAACGATTTTGAATCCTTGTCCAAAAACATATTTCCTCCTCGCGCGGCATTCTTGTTGCCGCACTGGTTTGAGCCCGTCTTTCCGGGCCGGAGTGAAATGTGGCAGCGCGTTCCGCAAAGTCGCGTCTTTACAACTTTGCGGCTTTCTGCTGCATTCCCTGATTATCAAAGAACGATGTCATTATAGCACTAAAATGCCTAATTTGTCAATATCTCCGGGCCATCCTCGCCGATATAAACCGTGTGCTCAAAATGCGCGGCGGTTGACCCGTCGTACGTAGAAAAGCTTCCGTCGGGATTTTCCTTTATTCTCGGCGTCCCCGCACTCACCATCGGCTCTATCGCAATAACGAGGCCCGGTTTCATCACCACGCCCGTCCCCTTTTCCCCATAGTTCAATACTTCGGGCTCCTCATGAGGAGAGAACCCCACGCCGTGACCCGTAAGTCCATCCACAATGCGGAACCCGGCGCCCTCCACCACGCGCTGTATCGCATACCCCACATCGCCCAGGCGTTTCCCCGGCTTCGCGGCCCGAATACCCGCCATAAGCGAACGCTTGGTCGCCGCGATAAGACGCGCGGTTCGCGCAGGAATCTTCCCTACCGCAACCGTGAGCGCCGCGTCCGTAAAATATCCTTTATAATCCACGCCAAGGTCCAACTTCACTACATCTCCTTCCCTCACCGCATATTCCGAAGGGATACCGTGGACGATTTGCTCATTCAATGACGTGCAAATCGCCGCGGGGTATGCTTCGTCGGCCCATGCGGGCTTGTACCCCAAAAACGCGGCTCGTGCACCTTTGGACTTGATGTAGTCGCGCGCGATGCCGTCCAAATATTCCAACGAAACACCTTCCCTGCACTCTTTCGCAAGAAGTTTAAGCGTCTCCGCGAGAATACGCCCCGACACACGGAGTACGGCCACGTCTTTCTTAGATTTCAATTTCATCCTTTGAGACGAAGTGGCGGGAGCTTGAGCGCTTTCACTATACTGGTGAACACCCTGTATGGCGCGGGCTCTCCATTCACCTTCACAACTTTGAGACCTCGTTTCCGAAATGCGCGGAGAATGGGGTATGTGCGACCCCGGAACTCCTTCAGACGCTCTTTGATGACCGCGGGCTTGTCGAGTGTTCGGGTATAGAAAGGCCCTTCACAGAAAGGACACCGCGAGATGTTCGCGCCCGCGAGGCGGGGAAGTCCGCACACCGCACATTTCTTCCGGGCACTGTTCCGCTTGAGCGTGGTCGCGGGGCGAATATTGAGCCACACGGGGTGGGTGTTCCGCTTACCGTAAAGCTTGAGAAGTGTTGCAAAGAGACCGTGCGTCCTCTTTTCGCCGAACGCCTCGTAGAGCGTGCGTGGTGAGCCGGAGAACACGATGGAGTATCCCGCCCGCCCGATCTTCTCCACCTCCTTCCGCACGATACCGAGCACCCACGAAGGCGTCATAAGTCTCCCTGAATCAAAGTTCTCACGTTCGCGGCGGAGGACTGGGTTCTTCAACGCCCCGAGGGCATGGACCACGTGTTCTAAAAAATTGCCCGTGTCGAAGTGAATAAACCCGTACCGGCGCGCAAGAAGCTCTGCCTGCGTCCCCTTCCCCGACCCCGGCGGACCGTACAATATCACCGCTTGTTTTTGCATGTTTCCATCATACCACCACTTATTTCACAAAAACAAAAGCGAGCGCGGCACCTCTGCGAAGAAGGCTAAAGACTTGGCTGTCGGCCCGGAGACAGCCTGATGAGTAGAGATGACGCGTGAGTTAAAAAATTCCCTCGTATTCCCGGACGGTGAGCTGGCTCTCCACCTGCTTCATTACTTCAAGCGCAACCGCAACCACAATGAGGAGCGCGGTGCCACCGATAGTCAAGGCCTGAATACCCGTCACAATCTGCGTGAGGTTCGGCAAGATTGCAATGATCCCCAAGAAGAGGGCGCCGAAAAATGTCGTGCGGTGCACCACCTTCCCGATGGCGGCCGTGGTCTGCTCGCCGGGGCGGATGCCGGGAATAAATCCCCCGCTCTTTTGAAGGTTCTTCGCTATTTCCTCTGGGTCAAATGTTACTGCGGTGTAGAAATACGTGAAGAGCACCACAAGAACGAAGTAGAGCGCGCTGTATGCCACGATGTTCCCTAGAAACTGATTTACAAGATCATTCAGGCGGATGGAGAGGTCCGGCGAAAAGATAGCCGCCGCTTGCGCCAAAAATTGCGGGAACAGGAGCAAGGAGATGGCAAAGATGATGGGGATAACGCCCGCCTGGTTCACTTTGAGCGGCAAATACGTTTGCGCGCCACCATACATCTTGTTTCCTCTTACCTGCTTCGCGTAGGAAACCGGAATCTTCCGCTCGGCCTCGTTCACGAAAACCACGCCCGCGATGACGACGATCGCGAGGATGACGTACGCGAGGTAAGTCGGAATCATGGAAGGGTCGTAGTTCACCACCGCGGACATAATGGCCTGCGGAAGTGCCGAAACGATACCCGCGAAGATGAGGAGTGAGATACCGTTTCCAATCTTATATTCCGAGATGAGTTCGCCGAGCCACATAAGGACGATGCTTCCCGCGGAGACCACGATGACGTTCGTAATGAGCTCAAGCCCTGAAAGTTCGCCGAGCACGCCCTGCGATTTCAAAAGGTTCAAAAATCCGTACGCTTGAAGTGCCGCGAGGGGCACCGTAAGCCAGCGCGAGATACGGTTAAACTTTGCGCGTCCTTCCGGACCTTCCTCGTAATAATATTTCTTGAGGTTCGGAAAGATGATGGTCAAAAGCTGCATGATGATAGTCGCCGTAATGTAGGGCGCGACACCGAGCATCATGATGGAGAGCGAATCCAATCCGCCGCCAGAGAAAATATTCAAGAATCCAAAAAGCTGGTTGGAGCCGAAAAATTCCTCCAGCCGAAACGCATCAATGCCGGGAATAGGAATTGCCGCGAGCAAGCGGAATACAATCAAAAGCCCCAAGACCGAGAGGACCTTCTTCCGAAGGTCCGGTATTTTGAAAATTTGGAGTATGCGCTCCATATGCCTATTCTACCTTTCCGCCCGCGGCTTCTATTGCCTTCTTCGCGCTTGCCGAGACCGGCACGCCTTTTACGGTAACCGCACGGGTCATTTTCCCGCCTCCCAAAATCTTCACCTTATCTTTCGCATGCATAATGAACCCCTGCGCCGCGAGTGCAGCAGGCGTCACATCATTTCCCTTCATCCGCTCAATGTTTTCGAGTGTTACCACCACCGCGCGCAACGAGAGACGCGAGTGTTTGATACCGCGCAGTTTCGGAAGGCGCTGGATGAGGTCGCGCTCCGCGGGGCGTATCCGGTGCCCTGCACGGGCTCCCTGCCCCTTTTCACCGCGGCCCGAGGTCTTACCCCGCTTTCCGCCCCGGCCCACACGCTTTTCTTTTTGTCTCCTCAAAAGAGGAGCAAGTTCATGGAGTTGCATAGATTTAGGTGGTAGGAGTTTCAACCGGCTTCGCATCGCTCGACATTTTACGAGGGTGGAGCGAGGAGAGCGCCACGAGCGCCGCTCGCGCGTTCGCAATCTTGTTCTTCGTACGCCCGGTGGTCTTTGCGGAAACGTCACGGACACCCGCAAGCTCCAAAACGGCACGCGCCGCTGAACCCGCGATGAGTCCATGCCCTTTGCGCGCCGGCTTCAAGCGGATGCGCGCCGCACCGTACTTCGCGTCAATTTCGTGCGGGATGGTGCGCTGTTCCACGAGCGGTACGAGAATAAGATTCTTTTCTCCCTGACGCTTCGCCTTTTCAATGGCGCTCATTACGTCCAAACCTTTTCCGATGCCGAAACCAACCTTGCCGCGCATGTCGCCCACTACCACCGAGGCACGGAAGCTGAACCGCTTGCCGCCGGCCATCACACGCGTCACGCGCCGTACCTCAAGAAGGCGATCCATGTAATCGCTCTTCCGCTTCATCATTGTTCTGCGTTGCATTGCCATATTATATGGAAAGTCCTTCCGCCCGTGCCGCTTCTACGAGCGACTTCACCCGACCATGGTAACGGTACGGGCCACGGTCCGCCACCGCCTTCGCGATGCCCGCTTTCTTCGCACGTTCGGCAATGGCTTTTCCCACGAGCGCGGCAACCGGAATTTTTGCGCTCTTCCCATTGAACTCGCGCGAAGATGCCGCCACGAGCGTTTTCCCCACCACGTCGTCAATGAGCTGGGCGACTGTAAAACGGTTGCTCCTGAACACCGAAAGACGCGGACGCTCGGAGGTGCCCCTTACCTTCGCCCGCACGCGGAACGCGCGGCGAATTCTTTGGGTTTGAATTGTTGATTTTACTTTTCTCATGGTTCAAATGTTATGCCGTGCCTCCCGAAGCGGTCGCCGCTTTTTTGCCCGCCTTTCTCTGGACTACCTCGTCGGAATAATGGAAACCTTTCCCCTTGTACGGCTCCGGCTTTTTCATCGCGCGGATTTCCGCCGCCACCTGGCCCACCAGCGCCTTATCCGAACCCTTCACGATAAGCGAACCGTTCTTTTCCACCTCAAACGAGATGCCGGGCCTCGCCGCATATTTAATGGGGTGTGAAAATCCGAGCGTCATGGAAAGCCCTTCACCCTCCTTCGCGACACGGAACCCCACACCTTCCAGCATAAGCGTCTTTTGAAATCCCTTCGTCTGGCCTTCCACCGCGTTCGCAATGAGCGCGCGGAGCGTCCCCCAGTTCGCACGGGATTGTTTCCCGGTGCCCACTATCGCAACCGTGAGCGTGTTCCCCTCTATCTTCACCTCGGTGCCGGTCAACATGGGAATATAATGCTCCCCTTTCGCTCCTTTCACTTCCACGACGCGGTCCCCGCCCGAACGACTGGAGTCGTCCGGTCGGGCGGGCACCACTTTTATGGTGACGCCCTCGGGAATGATAATAGGTTGTTTGCCGATTTTACTCATGAAAATAATTACCAGATTTCAAAGAGAAGTTTTCCACCCACTTTTTCCTTCCGCGCCTCGTGCCCCGCGCGAATACCGTTTGGCGTGGTCATGACCAAGAGTCCGTGCCCCTGCTTCACCTGCTTCACCCTACGATACCCCGCATAGCGCGCCACCGAAGGAGTGCTCTTGAAGCGGACGTCACGGATCGGGCGTTCCACGTTGAAATCAACCTCAATAATCTTCTTCGGCGCACGGCCCTTCACTTCCACGTTTTTCAGGAATCCATGACGTGCAAGCACCTCGGCTACTTTGAGGTCCATCACCGTGTACGGCAACTTCGCCGATTTCTTGCCGGCGCGCCCCGCATTTTTCAGTTGTATAAGAAAATTAATGTACATATTACCAAGATGCCTTTTTCACTCCAGGAATTTCCCCTTTGCTCGCGAGCTCGCGGAAGCAGATGCGGCAAAGATTGAAATCGCGCATATACCCGCGTCCTCGCCCGCACCGAAAACAGCGACGTACCACGCGTGTGGAATACTTCGGTTTTTTCTTTGCTCGTGCGATGACTGATGTCTTTGCCATGGGTGAGTGTTAATTTAACTCTTTGCGCCTACCTTTTTCAACGGCACGCCGATGGACTCGTAGAACGCGAACGCGCGCTCACGATCCCTCAGGCGAGGAACCGCCGTAATCTGGAGCCCGAACGATACCTTGGACTTTTCCGGATTGATTTCGGGAAACACATATTGTTCGCGAAGACCGATGTTCAAATTCCCATGGGTGTCCACGTTGTTTCTATCCAAACCGCGGAAGTCCTTCACACGCGGGAGTACGATGCGAATGACCTTCGTCAAGAATTCGCGCATACGCGTACCGCGAAGCGTAATTTGTAGTCCCACCACGTCGCCCTCGCGCGTCTTAAAGCTTGCGACCGCTTTCTTTGCAGAACGGGGCGCCGCTTTCTGTCCGGTGATGGTCGCGAGTTCTTCCACGATTGCGGGAAGCACTTTTTCCTCGAATTGCGTCATGCTGCGCGCGCGACCCACCCCGACGTTCACGACGATTTTTGCGAGATCATTGTCCTTGCGAAATGTTTTGGTCATAAGTTTAAATAGTGCTTCCACAACGACGGCAAACCCGCGTGCGCGTGTTTTCGTTCACTTTTACGCCGACTTTCACGCCGCGATTACATTTTGAACAAAAGAGCGCCACCGCACCGAACGGCACCGTGCGCGGCACGGACACCAAATCTCCTTTCTCGCCCTGACGCTTCGGGCGCACGTGCTTCTTCACGAGATTCGCGCCTTCCACGCTAAGGCGACCACGCGTTGGGCTCACATGGAGCACCTTGCCGGACTTCCCACGGTCCTTGCCGCTCCGCATCACGACCGTATCACCTTTTTTTATCTTTATCTTCAACATGGTCTTACACTAATTCTTCCGCGAGCGAGGCGATGGTGTCGTACCCTTTTTCTTTTATTTCGCGGGGGATGGGACCGAAGATGCGGGTTCCGCGCGGCTCCTTCTTATCGACCAAAACTGCGGCGTTGTCGTCAAAGCGCACCACCGTACCGTCTTTCCGGCGAATGGGAGCGCGGCTCCGCACGAGCACACACCGCACGATGTCCTTCTTCTTCACCTGCTTGCGCGGTTCCGCGGCCTGTACGGACGCCACAAAAATGTCGCCGATGCGCGCATAGCGTTTGCGGCTCCCACCGAGCACCCGGAAACAACGAACCGTCTTTGCTCCGGAGTTATCCGCCACTTTCATTATTGAGCGTTCCTGTATCATATTTTTTCAACGATTATCCAACGCTTGTCCTTGCTCATCGGCCGAATTTCTTTGATGAGCACCTTGTCGCCCACGTGATATTTGTTCTCTTCGTCGTGCGCTTTGAAACGCGTGGTAACCTCATACCGCTTCTCGTAGCGGGGATGTTCCTTCACCCTCGTGACTTCTACCACGCGGGTCTTCTGCATTTTGTCCGAAATGACGATGCCGGTAAGTGTTCTCATAGATTATTGATTCGCACGCTCTTTAAGAAGCGTGTGGAGCTGTGCCACGCTTTTCTTCACGTCACGAATTTCGCGTATATTCTTCACTTTGCCCGCCACCAAGTCAAACTGGAGCGCTTCTTTGCGGCTCTCCAATATGCGGATTTCCTTCGTGATATCCTCCACGCTTTTCCCCCGACTGGTGGTGAGTTCTTTCTTTTTCATAGTTCTAATTTTTCATGACGAAGCGGGTGCCGACCGGCAATTTGAACCCCGCACGTTTCAGCGCCGCGCGTGCGACCTCTTCCTTCACGCCGTCCACTTCAAAAAGCATGCGGCCGGGCTTCACGGGGAACACGTAGTGGTCCACGTCTCCCTTACCGCCTCCCAAGGTGACCTCCGGCGGAAGTTTTGTAATCGGCTTGTCGGGGAATATACGAATCCACATCTTTCCTTCCTTTGCGAGTTGGTGACTGATGGCTTTGCGTGCCGCCTCTATCTGGTTTGACGTCACCCATGATGCCGAGGTCGCCTGGAGCCCATAGCGCCCATACCCAAGCGTAACGCCGCGCGTTTCCACCAAGCGGCGGCGCGAGCGTCCTTTCTGCTGTTTACGAAACTTTTGTTTCTTAGGTTGCAACATAATTCAAATATTATCGCGTGCGCGACTGCGACTCATCCTTCTTCTCGAAAATATCGCCTTTGTAAATCCACACCTTCACGCCGACCGTGCCGTAGGTGTTGAACGACGTTGCTTCACCATAATCCACATTCGCACGGAGCGTTTGGAGCGGCATGCGTCCCTTCGCGAGCCAGTCGTTCCGTGAGATTTCTGCGCCGTTCAAACGGCCCGAAAGCCGGACTTTCGCGCCCAATACCTCGCGATTTTGCATGAGAAGCTCGAGCGTGCGCTTCATGGCGCGGCGGTACGGCAACCGCTTCTCAATATCGAACGCCATCTGCTGTGCGGTCACCGCGGCCGACACCTCCGAGCGTTTTAGCTCCTCAATGTTCAAATTGACCACGACCGGTCCTGCGATTTTCGCGGCAAGGCGATATTTCTTTATTTCCTGCACCAATCCATTTCGAAGGTCGTCTATCCCCTTCCCTCCGCGCCCGATGATAAGACCGGGGCGGCCGGCACGGATGGCAACACGAAGCGCGTCCGACGTCCGCTCAATCTCAATGCCCGCAATGCCCGCTTGGAGCACTTTGCTTCGGAGATATTCTCGGATGCGGAAATCCTCCTCAAGGAAGTACCGGAGGCTCTTTTTGAAGAACCAGCGGTTCTGCCACGGAAGTGTGATGCCGATACGAAATGCGTTTGGTTTTACTTTTTGTCCCATAGTTTTTATACCGCTTTCCTGCGGAAGAAGCGCTGTGCAAAACCTTTCTTTTCCACCTCCTTCTTCTCCTCACGGGCGTGGGTCTCTTCGTGCGCTTCAGGTTTCGGTTTCCTTTTTTTCTTCTCCTCCGTCTGTTTCTTCACGGGTTTCCGCACGGTGAAGCGCGAAGCTTTCGGCGTCGCGAGCGCTTCAAGAATGATGGAAACATGACTTGTCTTCCGCTCGATAGGGCTCATGGCGCCGCGCGCGCGGGGCATCCAGCGCGTTGATTTTGGACCCTGGTCCACCCGTATCTCCTTTATGAAAAGTGCGTCCGCTTCTTTCTTCATCACCTGCTTTGCATTCGCGGTTGCGGAACGGAGCAGTTTCAAAAGTGGAGTTGCGGCGCGGCGGGGCAAAAGCAAAAGCTGTGCTTCCGCTTCGGTGACCGGAAGTCCGCGAATAACATCCACCACCGCACGCGTCTTTCGGGGCGCGATGTGAAGATAACGAAGTTGTGCTTTTGCTTGGGGTTCCATAGTTCGTGACTATTTTTTCGCGGGTGCCGCGGTGGGACCTGCCGCCGGTTTTGCCGTCGCTGCAGTGGACGCTTCAAGCTCGCGCTGCATTTTACCGCCGTGCTTCGTAAATTTGCGTGTCGGTGAAAATTCTCCCAAACGGTGGCCTACCATGTCCTCGGAAGCGGAAACAGAAATGAAGTCCTTACCGTTGTGCACCTGGAACGTGAAACCAACCATTTCCGGCGCAATCTGAGAATCCCGCGACCATGTTTTCACGGGTGCGGCATCGTTCGGGTTTTTCCCGGCGATTTTCTCCAGAAGTTTGGGGTCCGTCCAAGGACCTTTGCGAAGTGGGCGTGTCATATTATTTAGTGCGGCGTTTTACGATAAGCGCGTTGGACCATTTCTTTTTGTTACGGGTCTTCCGGCCACCCGTGATATTACCCCATTTATCCTTCGGACGCTTGGTACCACGCTGGGTGCTCCCTTCACCACCTCCGTATTTGTGGTCACGGGGGTTCATCGCCTTTGCGCGCGTGGTGGGGCGGATGCCGAGCCAACGGGAACGGCCCGCTTTGCCGATAACCACGAGCGAATGCTCGGGATTGGAAACCTGGCCTACCGACGCATATCCGTTCCAAAAAACCTTACGGACCTCTCCGGACGACATCTTAAGATGAGTGTAACCGTCCTCGTTCGCAAGCACCTGGAGCGACGTACCCGCGCTTCGCGCAATGGAGCCGCCGCGGCCGGGAAAAATCTCCACGTTGTGCACGAACGTTCCCACGGGAACATTTTTCAGTTGCAAACGATTTCCCGTCTTCAAAGGCGCTTCGGGCGCGGTAACAATCTCGTCCTTCACCTTCAGACCCTCGGGAGCAATGATATAGCGCCGCTCGCCATCTTTATAGATGACACGGGCGATGAACGCCGTGCGGTAGGGGTCATATTCTAGATGCTCCACGCGCGCGGGAATGTTCAACTTCTCCATCTTAAAGTCAACGGTGCGGTAAAGCTTTTTGTTGCCGCCGCCCTGATGGCGCATGGTGATGCGGCCATGGTGGTTGCGACCCGCGTGGGATTTCAGCCGTTTGGTAAGCGATTTCACGGGTTCGGAAGCGGTGAGACCGCGATAGTCCGTGCCCTGCATGTGGCGCCGCGAAGACGTGGTGGGTTTATAAATCTTAATCATGGCTATTTAATATCTATCTTTGCTCCCGAGACGAGCGTGACGTGCGCTTTCTTTCCCACCTCTCCTTCGTGCCACCGGCCGCGAAAAAAACGGAACGCATCGTGATTGCGCACAATATTCACTCTTTTTACCTTCACTTTATAGCGGCGCTCCACTTCTTCCTTCACGAGCGTTTTATTTGCATCGTCCCGCACCAAAAACACATAGGTTCCACCCTGCTCCAGTCGGCTCGCTTTTTCGCTCGCGTGAGGAGCAATAAGCACTCGGCGGGCACTCGTAGGATGCAGAATCTTCGGCTCCACGGACGCTGAAACCGCTGCCGCTTCCGCCGGTTTTTTCTCCGCTACTTTTTTCGTTTTCTTTGAAAATATTCCCATAGGTTTATCCAAGCCGCTTTTTCAAAACATCCAACGCTTTTTTCTCAATGAGGAGCGCGCGGTGCGCCATGCAGGCGTAGGTGTGGAGATCAGCGGCGCTGATGGTATCCACTTTCTGGATGTTGCGGCCTGCACGTACGAGCGCCGCATCCGGTTTCGCCGAGACAAGAAGCGCCGAAGCGTTCCCCTTCGCTGTAAAGAGTTTGAGAAGCGCCACTACCGCTTTGGTTTTTGGCGCGGAAGGCGTGAGCGATTCCACCACCGACACTTCGCCGTCCTTCCACTTTTTGGAAAGCACCGAGCGGAGGGCCGCACGTTTCATTCCGTCGTTCACTTTTTTTGAAAAATCCCTCTCCGTAAGCGGCCCGTGGGTCACGCCACCGCCGCGCCACAAAGGACTCCGTGTTGAACCGTGCCGCGAACGGCCCGTGTGCTTCTGTTTCCACGGCTTCTTACCACCGCCCGATACTTCGCTCCGGTCTTTCGCGTGCGCTACCGTGTTCCGCTGATTCGCGAGAAACGCGGTGACCACCTGATGCACCGTACGCGGCGTCCACGCTGCGCCAAACACGCGGGAGGAAAGTTCCACCGTTCCAACCTTCTCACGCACCTGATTAAAAACGTCCGCCACGATTGCCATACCGTTAGGAATTTATAATAACCTCAACCTTTCTCCCTTTCGGTCCCGGCACCGCACCGCGGATAAAGAGAAGCTGTTCGTCTTTTTTAATGTCGGCAATCGTAAGATTCTTCACCGTAACCCGCGCATTCCCCATATGGCCCGCCATTTTGCGTCCGGGAAGCACGCGCTGTGGCGCGGTAGGACCCAAAGAGCCCGGCGCGCGAAGACGATCCTTCTGTCCGTGGGTTTTCGGACCCCCATGAAAGCCGTGGCGCTTCACTACGCCCTGGAACCCTTTCCCTTTGCTCGTGCCGCTCACTGCCACCTCCTTTCCCTCGGTCAGCATATCCCACGCGTCGGCGGGAACGGAATCGGAAACCTTAAGTACGGTGACGGGCACCGCCTCGTCGCCTTTCCAGATCGTCGTCATGTTTAGTTTGGTTGCCGCGATGTTCGCCATAATAAAAACACCCGCTTTAGGCGGGTTGTTTCGGTGTTTCACGAGTGCCTCCTAAAGCCCGATAATCCTAACCGAAATGGGCAAAAGCGTCAACCCCCATCACCAACAAAAAGCCGCCTTGCGGCGGCCTTTTGTTTATCCCATTTTTATCTCCACATCCACGCCCGCGGGAAGATTCAAATCTGAGAGTGATTCAACCGTTTTAGGGCTGGGGTTCATGATGTCCAAAAGACGCTTGTGTACGCGGAGTTCAAACGCCTCGCGCGATTTCTTGTGCACGAAGGTCGAACGGTTCACGGTGTACTTTTTGAACTCCGTGGGGAGTGGAGTCGGACCCACCACCTCGCCCCCCTGCCGCCGAATCGCTTCAACGATTTGGCGGACCGAATTGTCGATGAGCTTCGCGTCGTATGACTTCACACGAAGACGAATGCGCTCCTTGCGAAGTTCCACGTCTTTTTTTGCCATTACTTGGAAATCTTCGTCACCGCACCTGCGCCCACGGTCTTGCCTCCTTCACGGATAGCGAAACGCTGTTTCTCTTCAAGCGCGACAGGTGCGATAAGTTTCACCGAGATAGACACGGTGTCACCCGGCATCACCATTTCAACGCCCGCGGGAAGAATGACCTCGCCCGTGACGTCGGTCGTCCGAATGTAGAACTGCGGCTTGTATCCCTTGAAGAACGGCGTGTGACGCCCTCCTTCCTCTTTAGAGAGCACGTAGACCTCTGCGTCAAATTCAGTGTGGGGAGTGACCGAGCCGGGCTTCGCAATAACTTGCCCACGCTCCACGTCCTCTTTCTTCAAACCACGGAGAAGGATACCAACATTGTCGCCTGCACGCGCCTCATCCAAGGTCTTCTGGAACATTTCAACACCCGTTACCACCGTCTTCTGGGTGGGTTTCAAACCGATGATTTCAACTTCCTCGTTCACTTTGAGGATTCCGCGCTCCGCACGACCCGTGCAGACCGTCCCACGACCCTCAATGGAGAAAATGTCTTCGATAGGCATAAGGAACGGCTTTTCCGTCTCACGAACCGGCTCCGGAATGTAATCGTCCAAGGCCTTCACGAGTTCCATGATGGGCTTCGCCGCTTCGTCGTCTGCCGACTTGGACTCAAGCGCCTTCAGGGCCGACCCGCGAATAATCGGGGTTGCGTCGCCATCGTAGTGATACTTCTTCAAAAGCTCACGAACCTCGGATTCAACGAGGTCTACAAGCTCCTTATCGTCCACCATATCAACCTTGTTCAAAAACACCACGATCTTCGGCACGCCGACCTGATATGCGAGCAGAATGTGCTCACGCGTTTGCGGCATAGGACCGTCCGCGGCTGAAACCACGAGAATAGCACCGTCCATCTGGGCGGCACCCGTGATCATGTTCTTGATGTAGTCCGCGTGTCCCGGCGCATCGATGTGCGCGTAGTGACGCTTCTCGGACTCATACTCGGAGTGGTGAAGTGCGATCGTGATACCGCGCGCCTTTTCTTCCGGCGCGTTGTCGATCTGGTCCACCTTCTCCTCCTTCTTCGTCAGACCTTTCATGAAGAGCACGTGCGTGATGGCCGCGGTAAGAGTGGTCTTGCCGTGGTCAACGTGGCCGATGGTCCCCACGTTCACGTGAGGCTTCGTCCGTTCGAACTTTGCTTTCTCTGCCATATGCTTAATTTATGTTACGAGAAAATATTTACCCCCCCTTTTCGACTTTAAGGAGGCCTTAATTGGCTTGAATATCTTCGCGTATCCCGTAAAAGGTGTCAAGGGGATCATTCCAACCCCTCCAAGAGGTCATCGAGCTCATCTTCCAATCCTGCATCGTCCAAAAGGTTGTCTAAATCCTCAAGGTCAGTACGGCGAGAACTAGAAGAAATCAATTTGAATGTGGAAAGAATTTGCGCATATTCTCCCTTAACTTCAGAGGCGTCTTCGCCAAAAAACTTTACTGTATAAAATTTTCCATCGTACGACGTCCACAAAACGCGTGAAGCAGGAATGCTCAACACACCATCTGTGAATGGTTCATATATGCTCTTGTAATAAATCTCGCGTGCGTCCAGCCAATCAATTTTGTAAGCAGAGGCGATACCATTGTTACCGGCGTCATTTCCAAGCGCCGGCACGTCGGCTGTAACTGTTACCGAGAAACCTCCTCCGCTGATGGGATTTGTTATTATAAACTGCTTATCCCAAGTTGGATTTAACCTCCCATTCCAACCAACCGGGTATTTCACCTCATATCCGAGTTGATCGTTCCGATACTTTTTCCAATCGGCAGAGACTGTAGCGGACGCGCCTTCATCCTCATCGTCATTCAATAATCCTTCAAACTCTTCATCAAAGATATCGTCCAGCTTCTCGAGCTGCTTTTTGGATTCCTCAAGCGCACGTTCAATGCCTTCCCTGGCCGATTCGGATACTTTCTCCAAGTTTCGTTCAAGCACCATTACGTGCTTTTGTGTTGCTTCTTGCGCCTTCACCTTGAGCGCTTCTCCTGCTTCCTCTCCTTTTTCTTTCAGCTCTTCTGCTTTTTGAAGCGCACGATTTAGCTGATTCTCATATTTTTCAAGCGTCCGTTCAGCGATATCCTCTTTGCCCTTCTCAAGCATCTTTTCATACTCCGCGAGGCGCACTTCGGCCAAATGGAGATATTGCTCCGCTTTCTTCTCTGCGCCGAAGGTGAAGAAAAGCTGGACGCCCTCCTTCCAAGATTTCAGGAAGTAGAGTGGGCTGTCGGGGAGCGTACCGGGGTCCGGCAAAGTTGAACTTGCAACCTGTGCCGACACGACCGAGCCAACAGTAAATGCCACGAGAAGCACGGACACTGCAAGGAATTGTTTCATGTGCTAATTATAATAAAAATTACCGTGCTTTACACACCGTAAACTTTCCCCACCCGTAATAGGTATAGATAGTGCCGCCAAGATTTTTACAAATCGTTTCGTCGGTAACGCCTTCATAAACTTTTATCGTGTATTCCTCCGCCGGTTTGGGGCAGTAATCACTGCAGGCAAAATGATCGATAATGCGCGGCTTAACTTGAGCACCCGGGGAAATGAATTTGAAGGTGGAAAGAATCGTATTAAAAATCGTTGGATCGTATTCAAATGATCGAATGTCTGGTCCTTGCACCGACATTTGAACGGTAATCATTTTGCCGTCCTTAAAAAGTTGATATTCGTCAAAATAACTCTCACCGCAAGGCCCTCCTGAGGTCCGGGGCAAATAATGCTTTGCAACGGTACCTAAAAGATCCACGTACTCATATGCTACGGGAGCTGTGGGATCAATGATCTTATTTTCAAAATCTTGCCTTCGCTTCCCCAAATCTACTCTCACTAACTGGCCGATACTCGTAGGGCGAGGAACGCCGGTCATATCTCCGAACGAAGTGATGTATGCGAACGTCGAGGACACCATATCGTGAACTGCCACCCGAAAAACATGACGATTATTCAACTCATCAACGGAGGAAAGGTGTATGCGAAGATCGGCGAGTTGACCATTAACAAAACAACTTCCGCCTTCCCAATAGATCGGCGCAACATTTAATTCTTTCTCTAAATCACGCGCACTAAGATTTTCCGAGATTTCGGATTGGAAACTCGCTGGATATTTGAATTCAAGCCCATACCGCTCGTTGCGGTAGGTTTCCCAATTCTCCAATTGCGAATAATACTCGGACTCTGATTGATGAATTGATTCAAAGCCCTCCGGAAAGTCGGCAGCTCCATCGGATGGTGCCGAGGGGACATTTTCCTGCGGTGTAAGCACCAAATATCCTCCCACTGCGACCGCAACGGCGAAAATAATGATAAGTGGAGCCAACGCAAAACCACTTCTTTGGTTCATGCTCTTATTATACCCCCTAACAAAAACAGCGCGTGATGTGCTCTCGGTGCAGGCGGCCGGTTCTATTTCTTCGTCCTTCCTTCTATCACCGCCGTGGCTACGTTCCCTGGAACTTCGTCGTAGTGGGAAAACTCCATGGTGAATGACCCACGTCCTTGCGTCATGGAGCGGAGGTTCGTCACGTACCCGAACATTTCGGCCAAAGGCACATCCGCGTCTATCACACGCGCCATACCGCGCTCTCCCATCGCGGTGATTTTCGCGCGGCGTGAGGAAAGGTCGCCCGTTACGTCGCCCAAGAATTGGTCGGGCGCGATAGCCTGCACTTTCATGATGGGCTCAAGAAGCACCACCTTCGCTTGCTTCGCCGCTTCCTGGAGCGCCATAGATGCAGCGATTTTGAACGCGAATTCCGAAGAATCCACATCGTGGTATGAACCGTCATAGAGCGTCACTTTGAGGTCCGTCATTGGGTACCCGGCGAGCACACCTTTCACAACGGCCTCTTCCAAGCCCTTCTCCACCGGCGCGATGAATTCCTGCGGGATGGTACCTCCCTTAATCTCGTCCACGAACTCATAGCCCTTGCCGCGTTCCATCGGCTCTATTCTTATCTTCACGTGGCCGTACTGACCTTTGCCACCGGACTGGCGAATGTACTTCCCTTCTGCGTCCGCTTTGCCTTTGATGGTCTCTTTGTATGCCACCTGCGGACGACCGACGTTCGCTTCCACGTTGAATTCCCGCTTCATGCGGTCCACGATGATTTCCAAATGAAGTTCTCCCATGCCGGCAATAAGCGTCTCGCCCGTATCGGGGTCGCCCGACACGCGGAACGTGGGGTCTTCCTCCGCAAGACGATGGAGCGCAAGTCCCATCTTCTCCTGGTCGGCCTTCGTCTTTGGTTCAATGCGAATTGTGATGACCGGCTCGGGGAATGTAATGCGCTCAAGCACGATGGGGTTTGCGGGATCCACCAAACTGTCTCCTGTCGTAGTGTTTTTCAAGCCCACGATAGCGCCGATGTCGCCCGCGTTTATTTCATCCACCTCTTCCCGATGGTTCGCGTGCATGAGCATGATGCGGCCTACGCGCTCCTGCTCATTTTTCGTTGAATTTAAAATATAGCTCCCTCGCTTCATCGCACCGGAGTAGACACGGAAGAATGTGAGCGACCCGACGAACGGGTCCGCCGCGATTTTGAACGCAAGTGCCGCAAACGGCGCATCGTCAGATGGTGCGCGCTCTTCCTCGGCGTGCGTGTCCGGGTGCGTCCCTTTCACCGGCGGAAGATCAACGGGAGAAGGGAGGTAGTCCACCACCGCGTCCAAAACCAACTGTACGCCTTTGTTCTTCAACGCCGAACCGCAAAGGATGGGCACGAGGCGTACTTTCAAGGTCGCGGCGCGAAGCGCTTTCTTCAAATCCGAAAGCGGAGGTTCTTTCCCTTCCAAATACTGGTGGAGCAATGTGTCGTCGGTCTCCGCAATATGCTCAATAAGATCGTGGCGATACTTTTCCACCTGCTCTTTCATATCCGCGGGAATTTCTCCCTTTACAACCCTCTCTCCCTTCTCGCCCTCAAAGCGATATGCCGTGCGGGTCAAAAGGTCCACGACGCCTTCAAACGTTCCCTCAATGCCGATGGGAAGCTGGAGGATAGCAAGATTTGTGGTGAGCCGCTCACGGATGGATTGGATATCATGCTCAAAGTTCGCGCCCATGCGGTCCAACTTGTTGATGAAACATACGCGAGGTACGTGGTATTCGTCCGCGTAGCGCCAGTTGGTTTCCGATTGGGGCTCCACGCCCGCAACACCGTCAAAAACCACCACCGCGCCATCAAGTACACGGAGTGAACGTTTTACCTCCACAGTGAAGTCAATGTGGCCGGGGGTATCAATGAGGTTGATACGATGCTCGTGTGCTTTGTCGCCTGCCGCATACGTCGGGGTCCAGTAACACGTGGTCGCGGCTGAAGTAATGGTAATGCCACGTTCACGCTCCTGTTCCATCCAATCCATTATCGTGTCACCTTCATGCACTTCGCCGATCTTGTGCGACACGCCGGTATAAAAAAGAATGCGCTCGGAGACCGTAGTCTTCCCCGCATCAATGTGTGCGATGACGCCGATGTCGCGCACACGTTCCATGGGGTATTTTCGGGCCATAAACTAAAAAAGCGTTCGTTGAACCTTAACGGCGTAAAAGCGACGCAAAAGCGCGGTTCGCTTCCGCCATGCGGTGCATGTCCTGTTTCTTCTTGATAGCGCTCCCCTCGTTCTTTGCGGCGAGTACAAGCTCTTCCGCCAAACGGTCCGCCATCGGTTTTCCTTTCTTTCCGCGCGCCGCGGCAATAATCCACCGCGCGGCAAGATAGAACTTACGCTCGGGGCGCACCTCCTGCGGTATCTGATAGTTCGCCCCACCCACGCGGCGCGACACCACTTCTACAAGCGGCGTGGCGTTTTCCAATGCGCGTTCAAAAACCTTTACGGGGTCCTCTTTGGTGATTTCCTTAACTTTTTCAAACGCGCCATACACAATACTTTCCGCCGTGGATTTCTTGCCGTCCTCCATCACGTAGTTCACAAAACGCGCGAGGTCCAACCGGGCATACTCGGGGTCGGCGCTACGCGAAGGACGTTTAAAATTTTTTCGTCTCATGCTTCTCTATTATTTACCTGCTTTCGGGGTCTTCGCCCCGTACTTGGAGCGCTGTTGCCTGCGGTTCTCTACGCCGCCCGTGTCCAACACGCCACGCACGATGTGATATCGCACGCCTGGAAGGTCCTTCACGCGGCCCCCGCGGATCATAACGACCGAGTGCTCCTGCAAATTGTGACCTTCACCAGGAATGTACGCCGTTACCTCCATGCCGTTCGTGAGGCGAACACGCGCAACTTTACGCAAGGCCGAGTTAGGTTTCTTCGGCGTCGTGGTGAATACCTTCACACACACCCCACGCTTGAAAGGTGAGGGTGAGTTTACCGGCCGATTCTTCAGATAATTGAAATAGAAACCAAGCCCCGGGGTTTTGTCCTTCCTCGCGGTCCTTGAGCGACCCTTCTTAATGAGTTGGTTCACTGTAGGCATCAAAAAATGCGTGCTTCCACGCTGGAAAAGTATACCCTGCAGGGCTTTCGGAAGTCAATTTATACGCCAAGGAAAAGGGAAACGATACGTAGGATGAGCGGCACGACAAGTTGAATGCCGAAAAAGATGAAGAAAAGAAGTATGAAAAATCCGTAGCGTTCAAGAAATGCGCGGAATTCGTATGCGCTCTGCGGCAGAAACCAAAAGAGCACCTTGGACCCGTCCAAGGGAGGGATGGGGACAAGATTGAAAACGGCAAGCCACACGTTCACGATAACAATCTGCGCTAAAAGCGAAGGGAACAATTCCCCTACCACCGCCGCTTCCCCCGGCCCCGGCGCAAAGAAACGAAAGAGAAGCCCGAAGACAAGCGCAATGAGAAGATTGGAAACGGGTCCCGCCGCCGCGACTAATGCCGCGTCCCGCCCCGGATGTCGGAGATTTCTCGGGTCATACGGCACTGGTTTCGCCCATCCGAAAATAACGCCGCCGGGAAGGAGCGAGAGCATCAAAGGAAGTAACACCGAACCGAATGGGTCCAGATGTTTCAAAGGATTCAATGTAAGACGCCCCGCGAGGCGCGCGGTCGGATCTCCAAGACGCTCTGCCACCACGCCGTGAGAAACTTCGTGGATAACGACAGAGAACACCAAGACGATGACGGAAAATACGACTTCCATACGAACCATCATAAAACAAAAGAGCGCATAGGTCATTAATCTGACCTATGCGCCCCGAATGAAGCTCACTTCATAAGAACCATCTTCCGCGTGAGCGTTGCACCGTTCGCCCGTAAGCGATAGATGTACGTTCCCGAAGGAAGCGCTGATGCATCGAAGTGGATAGAATGCGTCCCTGCCGCACGTTCTCCTTCCGCAACCGTTGCGACCGCTTCGCCGAGCATATTGTACGCAATGAGCGAAACAGAGCCGGCCGTCGGCAGTGCGAACGTGATGGCCGTGGTCGGATTGAACGGATTCGGATAGTTCTGTCCGAGCGAGAAATCGCTCGGCGTAGCGGACAGATCGTCCGCCGCCGTGGTTTGCCCAACCTTCTCTACCACCAACGGAACGCCTTCGTTCACCTTCCCGGTGATCTCCAGATCCGCGATTCGCGCACGAGGAATGAACAAGAGTTCTCCGTCGCCCGCAAGCGGTTCCAGGTTCACGAAACCGAGCCGCGCCTCCTTATCACTCCCGCGAACGATCTTGGAAAGTGTTCGCCGGAGAAGCGGTTGTGATTCGAGCGTGAAGGCCGTCTTTCCCTTAATAGTCAGGTCCGCGCTTACCAGCGACGAACCGTCCACCGTTCGGAGAGAGACCCCGCCTTCCACTTCCTTCGCGACGAGATGGATTTTCCCGAATCCGCCACTCACAGAAATTGAGGACAAATTCTCGTAGTCCTCCACGTCCAGGCGATACGAGGGATATGCGACGCGGTAGAGGATCTGATAACAATCCCACACATCTACCACTCCATCGCCCGACACATCCGCACGTAGAGATTCATCTTCCGTGAATGCGAAGTTGGTATCGGGAATTGCGATATCGATGCCTCGAACGACGTCCAACACGGTGAGTGTATCGTCTCCGTTCACATCGCCCGGTCGGCCGTAGTTCCCCGCGATGACCGAGCCGCCGATGAACGCCGGCACGATGGTATCGTTCAGAAATACGCGGGGTGTAGGAAACGCTACCGCGGTCCCCGGTGTCACATAGCCTGCAAGACGCACCCGGAACGAACCCAATACCTCTGACCCCGTGAAAGCATTCTTGGACGCGAGTACGATCCGATTGGTGTCCTGGGTAACATATTGCGCGGTGATCCAATTCGGGAATGCCTCCCAATTCAGCCAAAACCACGATCGTGGCGCAAGGGAATCGGACCCGTAGGCAAGCAGAAGATCGATGCCACGAACAGGCACCGAGGTCGTGAGCTTTGCGCTCACCCGGATGATCGTTCCTGGGATGGCTTTCCGGTCCCCGATGTGGAACGACGCAAGCGGCGCCTGTGCGAGTGCGACAGACGGAATGACCGCCGCGATGATCAATGCGAAAAGTGTTCGCATGGTAGTACCTCCCTGACAGAATGGAACATTAGTGAATTAGATGCGAAAATGCTGGATATATATATACTACAGAAGCTCTCAAATGTCAATATCTCCCCTTTTATCAGTGGAATATTGACGCAATAAAAAATGAACGGTATTCTTCTCATTACTATGCGTGAATGTGCACGGTGCGGAAAATCATACAAGGGCGGCGGGACGCGCAAGCTTCTCCGCGGCCACTACAACCCGACTGCGTACGGGCAAAAGAAAGCTAACCTCCAGTGGACGCGCTCGTTCATTTCGGGAAAGCGCCTACTGCTTTGCACGCGGTGTTTGCGCACTATCACACGGAAGCCAGCGAGAAAGAAAGCGGTTAAAAAATAAAGGAGCGCGGTGCGCTCCTTTTTTGTTCTCATCATCCGCTTCACATGTCGGTGAAGCCGAGACGAATATCCGATTTCTTCCGCCTCTCAAATTCCTCCTTCACCGCTTCAAGCTGCTTTTTGGGGAGAAGCGGCCAGCGGAGAAGAATATCGAAAAGTTTCCCCTTCCCTCGAAGAGTTCCCTTTTCTTTGGTGGACGAAACGTCATGCTCTTCCATAGTTCCCCCTAGTAGTGCGCGACTGGATAAATCCTGGGACTAATTCGAATATAGCGACATGGAGTTGCGGGGTCAAATCAATCGCGGTATGCTGGAGTCAAATCATTTTGTTCCTCACTACGGGCCGTAAGCAATTGCTTTCGTCCCGGGCGTTCGGATAAAATGGTTGCGTCCAATCATTTTACTCCTCACTTCGGGCCGTAGTATACCGGCAGTACGCATGCATGGGGTGCATGTAGACCGGGTTCAATTCCCGGCGGCCCGACCAACAACAACCTATCGCCGAGAATTGAACGGAACTTGCGCGCTCGCGAGCGAACAAAATCGGGAAACAAAAAACCGCCTCGTGGGAGGTGATTTTTTACAGGAAGTTCTGCCTCATGATTCCCGGCTTCTGTTGTACGTGGGTTTCCGCAATTCCGATTCACGAACCGGAATGATTAAGAATCCCATTTCAAATTTATTTGATCCGGAATCTAAAAGCAGTACTTCCTACCACCATTATACTCCCGCCCAAATCCCCGAAAGTGGATAACTAATTGACCCTAGCCCAAACTTGTGGCCAAGTCTTGGGCGGGCGCAGCACTTTATTCTAAAATGCCGTCTAAGTTAACGTCGTAGAGAATGGCATCGCCCACAAGCCGATAATTCAACAGTTCTTCCGGCCTGAACCAAAGCAGAATCTCCTTTTCGGCCTCTTCCGAAGACCCCGAAGCATGCACAATATTCCTTGTCGCGCGATTGTCTTCGTCCGAAACTTCATACGAGTCAATAGTAAAGTCCCCACGGATGGTTCCCACGTCGGAGGTCAAGGGTTCGGTGCCTCCCGTGATCTTCCGAACCACTCCCACTGCATGCATCCCTTGCCAGACCATAGCAACCACCGGTCCCGAGGTCATAAACTTCCTCAATTTTGTGAGTGTGATCCCCCCCACCTTTTCCGGGTCGTCGGAAGGCGGCGTTTGTCCTTTCTTTTTGTACGAATCAATGGTCTTCTGTCCCGATTTGCGCTTCCAATCGGGGTCCACTAGGTAGTGCCGCTCCGCGAGCGCTTCATCTGCAGTCGTCATTTTGAGCCCCACGAGTTTCAACCCAGTGCGTTCATACCGTTGGACCACCTCTCCGATGAGTGCACGCTGCACGCCGTCAGGTTTTACAATAACAAGCGTCCGTTCCTTTTTATTTGCCATTATTCTTCTTTGTTTTCTTTTTCGCGAGTTCCAATCCTAACTCATCCCATTGCTCCTTCGCAACTTCCGAGGGCGCATGCATCATGAGGTCGCGCCCGTCCCCCGTCTTCGGAAACGCGATGACCTCGCGGATGTTCGGCTCGTTCTCCAATATCATCACGACGCGATCCAACCCCCACGCAATGCCACCGTGCGGCGGTGCGCCATACGAGAGCGCTTCTAGCATATGCCCAAAATTTTCTTTGATTCGCGTTTTCTCGAATCCCATTACTTCGAACACCGCCTCCAGCGCTTCGGGTCGGTGGTTCCGAATACTTCCACCGCCGATCTCCCATCCGTTCAACGCCACATCGTACTGTGACGTAAGAATGCCACCGATGTTTTTCTTCGCAAGCAAATCGCTTATGAACTCCGGCTTCGGCGCCGAGAATGGATTGTGCGTGAAGGTCCATCCACCATCCTCAGTTTTTTCAAAAAACGGAAAATCCACTATCCAACAAAACGCCAGAAGATTCGGGTCGTTCTTGTCTTTGCGAAGATCGGGCCGGTCGGTGCCGTATTTTTCCACCGCTTCCGCATAGGTGAAACGCGGAAATGGTTTTTCCTGAATGCGCTTCTCAGGATACAATTTCTCCACGAGCGCAATTAAAAGTTCTTCATTCAACGCCATCACGTCCTCCCGCTCCACAAAGCTCATTTCAAGGTCCAACTGCGTGAACTCCGACTGACGATCACCGCGTGTGTCCTCGTCGCGGAAACATCGCGCAATCTGAAAATAACGCTCAAGGCCCGCGACCATCAAAAGCTGCTTGTATTGCTGGGGCGATTGAGGCAAGGCATAGCACTTCCCCTGCTGAATACGGCTCGGCACAAGATAGTCGCGCGCGCCTTCGGGCGTGGACTTCGTGAGAATGGGAGTCTCCACCTCGGTAAATTCCTTCTCGCCAAGGAAATTCCTTATGAATTGTGTGATTTTTGACCGATTCCTGAGATTCTTCTGGAGCCGTGCCCGCCGGAGATCCACATAGCGATACTGCATGCGAACCTCTTCCCCCACATTATATCCGTCGGAATCAATCGGCACCGGAAGCCCTTCACCGGCCATGCGATTCAAGAATGTGAACGCAGATGCCTGCACTTCATAGTATCCCAAACGATTCGGTAATTTCTCGTTCACCATTCCCTCGGGACGCGCTTTCACCGTTCCATGTATTTCAATCACGTCCTCGTTTCGAACCTCCCCCACACGTTCCACTTTCCCCGCAAATACCACCTGCACCGTGCCGGTCCGGTCGCGCATATCCACGAATATGAGCTTGCCGTGGTCGCGGCGTGTGTCGGCCCAACCTTTCAAGATTATTTCTTCGCCTTCTTTTGTGGGAATATCCCGCACCAGCGTTCGTTCCATATAAAGAAATACTACCACCTCTCTTATCGTTCGACAAAAGTCCGAATGGCTCCGCTCTCCACACGTATGGTAATGGTGCCATCCCTGTCGGTGCGATACACGCGGGCACCTACCGTTTCAAGCCGCGCGAGCGTTTCGCGCGTCGGGTGACCATAAGAATTCTTACCAACACCAATCGCCGCGAGCGTCGGCCTTACGGCGAAGAGAAACTCCGCCGCGGACGAGAATTTAGAACCGTGATGCGCAATTTTTAGCACATCAAACGGCTCGGTAATTTTCTTTGCAACTATACGTTCTACATTCGCACCGATATCACCGGTAAAAAGAAACCTTGCTCCACTGGACTCAAACGCCAGCACCATACTCGTATCGTTCTTCTCTCTCGCAGAAACGAGCGTATCGTCCGGAGAGATTATGGAGAACACCTGCCCGCCATAACGGATACGATCTCCCGCACGAAGGGTAGTGCGGCGGATTTTGTACTCCGCCAATTTATTCACCAGCACCTCATACGCCTCAACTTCTTTTGTGACTCCGGCGTCAATGAACATGCCGACCTCATACCTCCCGAGAAGCTCTATGAGTCCTCCGTAGTGATCAACTTCCGGATGTGTGAGTACCACGAGTTCTATCGTACGATCGTACGGAAGCATAATTTCGCCAAGCTCCGCGAGAAGCCGCCCGTTCGGCGGACCTCCATCAATGAGCATCTGCACACCTTCCCCCAATTCAACAAGCGAGGCATCGCCCTGACCCACGTCAAGAAATAAAACCGCAACACTTCCCGCTTCTTTTTCCACGCTTCCCAACAACGCAAAAAGAAATGCGTTCAAAACAAAAAACACCGCGAGAACACCAAATATGCGCGGTTTAGATCTTTCGAGAAATGAAGCGAGTATTTGCATACCAAATGAATACGAGAAGCACACAGTAATAGAGCACGATAGTCCCTATGGAAAGCGCCGGACCGACTGGAAGTGCAAGTGCCGCAAAAAGCTCAATCGTGAACGTTTGAAATTTGAGAAAGAGAAGTGTAAAAAGCGCAAAAACCTTTGAGAGAACGAGTGGAAGAAATGATACGGCGGCAAGCACAAACCCGAGTCCCATAGTGAGCGGCACCACCTCAAGAATAATTACGTTCGCAGCGAGTGAAGACAGCGACACGCTTCCGAAAGTGGAAATAAGGAGCGGCGCAACCACAAGCTGCGCCGATGCGGTGGTGGTCAGGTTCTCGCGCCATGAAAAAATGCCTGGTTTTCCGCTCCATCCAAAAAATTTATCCAGAGATGGCTTCAGATACACAATGCCGAGAAGCGCGAGGAATGAGAGTTGAAACCCAAGATCAAACACGAGCACTTTCGGATTTATGAGCACCATAACAAGCGCCGCGAACACGATGGCATTTCGCACGCTGAATCGCCTCCCCATGTGCTGCGCAAGGAGCGCAATACCTCCCATCACCGCCGCACGAACCACGGACGCCTCGGCACCGGTCATAAGTACGAACGAGCAAACGACCGCGAGCGTGGCGAAGAACGCGAACCTTCGCGGGAGAAAAGTGAGAAAGAACGCCATTGCGACTATTACCACGATGGAAATGTTGTACCCCGAAAGCGCCACAAGATGGGTAGTGCCGCTTTTCGTCATTGCATCGCGGAAACTTTCCGAAAAATCCTCGCGCGCGCCGACAGTAAGCCCCGCCATAAGTGCCGCTTCTTTTGCCGGAAGTGTACGGCGAAACGAATCCACTATTTCGTCACGAAATGCGTAGAGTGTACCGCGGAGCGAAAAATCCCCCGGTTCACGCGCAATAAGTTTTGGGAACGCAATCACGCCGCGCACCCGCTCTTTCGCAAGATATGCGCGATATGAATCCGAAAACGGTTCTTCCATGCGTCCAGAAAGAGTGATGCGGTCGCCGTATGAAAGTGCGGGATACGGCGGAAGTTTTACGAGCACACGCAGATCATCGGTTCCAATGGTTACTACCGCCTCCCGTGTGCCATCCTTCGAAATCGGGTGAGAAACAACCTCCGCACGGAACGTTCCTTCTCCGACTGGTAATGGCGTGCGATTAAATCGCACATCATCCACCGCGCAGTAAAGCGCCCCTGCGGGTATGAAAAGCAAAAGGGCGGCCATCACAAGCCACCCATTCCTTTCCCATCGTTTAAATTTCCATCCCTTACCCTGCCACCACCATGCGATGAACGTACCTACCACGCCTACTACCACCATCCACCACAGCCACCTCCCCCATTCCACGCCCGCCCCTGCGGACAAACTCGCCGCGAAGATGCCCACCAAAAAGAACATCGCCCCAAAGAAAAACGAATCGTACACCCGCATTTCAAGTAGTATACCACCCCGCCTAGACTATCACGCCGCCGGCGAGGAGTTCGCCTTGCGCTGAATACATTACCGCGGATTGACCCGGGGCGATGAATTTTTGCGGCGCGACGAATGTGAGCTTGAAGCGCTTTCCGTCACGCGCGAGCATCGCGGGCGAGAGCGATTGACGGTACCGGACACGCGCCATCACCTCTATTCGCCAATTCGCGCGAATTGGCGAATCGTAAGGGAGACGGATAAAATTCACATCGGTGAGCGTAAGTTCCTTACGGTAGAGCGCTGGATGATCCGAACCTTCCGCAACCACCACCGCGTTCGTGGCAACGTCCTTCAGCGCCACATAATGGCGCGCGGTCTCACCGCCTTTTGTGTGCGGCGCGACGCCAATGTGACGCTGGCCGATGGTGTAGAAGTGTGCGCCCTCATGCTCCCCTATCTTCTCGCCCTCAAGATTAAACACATTGCCCTTTTCCGATGGAAGATAATTTTTTAGAAAATCCATAAGCGACACATCGCCCAAGAAACAGATACCTTGCGAATCCTTTTTCTCTGCGGTTGAGATGCCCGCTTTTTTCGCAATGGCGCGTACCGCGGGTTTTAAAAGATTGCCGACCGGAAAAAGCGTCCGCGAAAGTTCCTTCTGTGTGAGCGTCCAAAGAAAATAACTTTGATCCTTATTTTTATCTTTTCCCTCAAATAAACCGAAAAATGGTGCAACGGGGTTGCTTCGAGGGACATCTCGGAGCTCCGCCGGCTTGGCGTCCGAGCGGAGCGAGGAACGGTGGGGCGAGAGAGAAGCGGATTTTCTCGCAGGAAGAAAATCACGCTGTGCCAGAGGAGCAATCCGTTGCACCCTCGCATAATGCCCCGTCGCCACATAGTCCGCTCCGAGCGCTATCGCTTTCTTGAAGAACAGCCCGAACTTTATCTCGCGGTTGCACATCACGTCAGGGTTCGGCGTAAGGCCTGCGCGATACCCTTCCACCATGTATGTCACCACCCTCTTTTTGTATTCCTCCTCAAAGTTAAAAAGATAGAACGGAATGCCGATGTGCTCCGCAACTCTGCGCGCATCCTCGGCGTCGCGCTCCGCACACCCGTCAATGTTGTAGCAACGCATAAAAACGCCGGTTACGTCATAACCTTGTTTCTTCAAAAGCAACGCCGCGATGGAAGAGTCCACGCCGCCCGACATCCCCACAAAAACCTTTTGCTTCGCCATAACGTCACCATCATACTTGCAAAAACGCGATTCCTTCAATAGAATCTACGAGCAATATGCTTTCCTATAACGAATTGAAGGTCGGTACGATCTTCACCAAAAACGAGGACCCGAATCCGTACCGGGTTATAGAGTACGCCTTCATCCGCATGCAACAGCGGAAACCGGTGACTCAGTTGAAGATAAAGAATCTCCTCACCGGGAAGGTGCTGGACTATGCGGCACACCAAAACGAGAGCTTTTATGAGGTGGAAATAGAGAATACGCCGGTAAACTTCATCTACCACAGCAAAGGAGAATACTGGTTTCATGAGAAAGGAAAACCCGCTGCGCGATTCAAATTGCCCGACGAACTGGTGGGAGATGCCGGCCAATTTCTCAAGGTGAACACGGAGGTAAAAGCATTCAAGTTTAGAGACGCCATTATTTCAATTGAGCTTCCCGTGAAAATGGAACTCAAAGTGACCGAGGCACCGCCCGCCATCAAAGGCAACACCGCACAAGGCGGCACGAAGACCGTGACGTTGGAGACCGGAGGCAAAGTGAACGTTCCCCTCTTCATCAACGAAGGCGACATCGTGCGCATCAATACGGAAACTGGCGATTACGCGGAGCGCGTAGAGAAAGGGAAATAGAAGATAAAAAAGAGGACGATTGGATTTCCAATCGTCCCCGTTACTGTGTCTCCGAACAAAGCCTTGCCCACGGCCGCGCAACCTGTGGCGGCAACGTGGGGCCATAGACTCCGTGGAGATAATCCACGTACCCTTTCGCCCTTGCACGAAGGTTCTCGTCAAAGATGGCGCGGTGAATGATAGCGCGTATCTTCCGTATCTCCTTCTTCGGCACGCTCACCGAATCACCCGGCAAACGTTTTGATCCGTCCCGCGACCCGATATGCACCAGTCGAAGCCCCGTCACAAGCGGTGCAATCTGCCTGCGGTCGAAGAATAGTGTTTTATCCCTATTGAACCGGAACACTCCTTCTTCTTCCACTATGGCCATGAACGCTTCAACGTCGGAAACCGCGATGGGGGTCGCCGAGGAAATGGTAAAGTCGTCGGCGTACACGGATACGCGCACCGCGATACCCTTCTCCTCAAACCATTGCTGTGCCATTTGCGGGACTCCGTAGTGTGAAAGCACGAGGTCCAAAAGGAATGGTGATGTCGGCGCGCCCTGTGGTAATGCCCCCCGATACGTCACGAGCGGTATCAATGTATCAAGAAATTCCTCAAGCACCTGATGGTGTTTCACGTTCCGTAACCACTTGGGCGGCGGACCGGGCAGAAGAAGTTTCCGAAACCATTTTGCCTTTCTCGTGGAAAACAGGGGTGGGCGCGGATAATCACGTCTCCCCTCTTTACTCACATCGGCGGCAAGGAGCCGGCACGTGAGTACTTCCGTGGCCACAATCTGTGCGAGCACTTTCCGCACTACAACTCCGGTCACTGAAGGGAACGCGTCCTTGAGGTCCAGCCGTACCACGTACCGCGCATCGGCGCGCGCATGAAGGCGCGCGTTCGTCACTGAAGAGCGCCCCGGCAGAAATCCGTGGATCTGTGGCGCGAGCCATCCTTGCTGCCATATCCGATAGAGGAAATACTGCAGAAACTTCCGCTGGAACCTTTTCACGATAGGGTACGGAACCGCGATAGACCGCACGCCGCCACGCGGTTTCCTTTTCTTGTGGACCTCGTAATGGTCCTGGAACCGGATCGCGTGCTCGAGTTTGGTCTCGGGCCACCCCAACACGCCCGCGAGCAATTGCGTGCCGTTGAATAGATAATGCACGTTACTTCACCTCCCTTCTCCGTATTTTGATAAAGAACGGGCGTGGAGCGACCACTACAGGATCGCTCCACATGAGTGTGCTTGTCTCAGAGACCGTCAGGAAAGTTGAGATGGGTTGACTTCCGCCCGTTCGAGTTCCCTGCGATGCGGAGTGACTGCTCCGCAAGGTGCGAATGGTCGAATGTCGGAGTTGATGGCGGCGAACCGTCCGGATGTTGCGCCGCTGATTCCCAACCGTTCCTCCGGCAGCCAGGTACTGACCACCGTTCCTCAAAAGAAAAGTACAACAGGATAAAACTCAAGCGACACCTTGCTCACAACCGAAAAGCCGAGGTTGTCAGCTTGCCCACCGTAAGCGTAGGGGTGAGGGTGGGGTGCGGTCAAGTTTTATCGGTGCAGGTCGTGAAACCGCGGGCGTGAGCTCGCGGATGAACGACCGCGATTGACTGGTGCGCCCGGTGGGCGCACCTTGCCGACACAACCGCCATGGTGCCGCTCGCGGAAAGCCCCACGCGTGAGCGTGGGGTTCGCCGCGCGGCCGGTTTTATTCCTTCAGTTTCCCCAGGGCATCCCGGAGCGCGCTCTGCAAACCCTTAATGTCCGGCTCGCCATCGTCCCACGAGGGTTTTTTGTTTTCCTTCGCCTCCGTGGGCGTAAGTTCACTGAGACGCAGCTTGTGCTCTTCCTCTTCGCTCGCGACGGATGGACTCGTGTTAACATCCCGAAGAATAGACGCACGGCGTACCGGACTGGCCGGCGCTGTTTCGCGAGGAGGCGTGGGTGAACGGGCGTGTTCCGGTCTCGGACCCAAAGAAGAAACGGGACGTGGCCTTTCTTCACGCGGAGCCGCAGGTGGGCGCGGCCCTACCTCTGCTGACGGGCGCGGCACCGGAGCACCACTGCGTCCACCGAACTCAATGCCGAGTTTGGCAAGATCCGCCATATTACCCGCCTCTTCACGCGCAGATGGCGCGCGTGGTACCCGTACTGGCTGCAACTCGCCCGCTTTTATTTTTTTCAAACAATCCTGACAGTATACAGGCCGTCCCGGCAAAGGCTTGAAAGGCACCGTGGTCACTTTATTGCACGCAGAGCACGTTACTTCAAATTTCCCCTCCACTCCTCCCCCTGACTGAGAAGTAAATCCCCCCTCTCCCGAAGCCGGAGGGCCACCACTACTTTCGCCCATAATGCCGCCTGCCCAGCGTGAGATTTCTTCCTCCACTGCCTGGCGGGACTTCGCATAGCGCCTGCGTGATTCCGAAATCACCATCTCCACGGTACTTTCGGAGCTTTCCACCTTGAACGGCGGGAGGGTATGTGCGGAAAACGGGCGCGAGGTTACGCCGTCCACCATAAGTTTCAGATAGATGGTGTAGTTCGGCAGATTCACAATATCTTCCGGCAGAAGCTCCGGAGTGAATTCCTGTTCTAAAAATTCAGCGTCTGCCGCACCCACGCGGAACACCACCATAGTCCCCACGTTGCCGAACACCGCATCGCGCACCTTCGTAGATACGTCCGTCACAAGCTGGCCGATATACTGGTGTGCAAGGATGAGGTCTAGGCGGTATTTCCGCGATTCTGAAAGAATGCCCGCAAATGAATCGGTCGCAAAGTTTTGGAACTCGTCTACGTAGAGGTAAAAGTCCACACGCTCTTCCTCGGGAATACGCACGCGCTCCATCGCGGCGAGTTGAATCTTCGTAATGAGCATCGCACCTAAGAGTGCCGAGTTGTCCTCTCCAATACGCCCCTTAGATACGTTCACAAGAAATATCTTCCCGTCGTTCATTATCTTGAAAATATCCAACGTGCTTTGCGGCTGGCCCACCACATTCCTAATCATCGCGGTGGAAAGGAATTGACCCACTTTGTTCTGAATAGGTGCGATGGCTTCGTTCCTAAACTGATCGCGCCATTCTTCAAATTCGTTCAACCAAAACGAGCGCACCACCGGGTCTTTTACGTTCGCAAGCATCTGCTGGCGATATTGCTTGTCCACTAAAATGCGGCTGATACCGAGAAGCGTGGAACCGGGCGTATCTAAAAGCGCCAGCACCGCGTTGTTCAGAATGTATTCCATGCGCGCGGACCATGTGCCCGCCCATATCTTCGTGAAAATACCCATGAGCCCCGAAGCCACGAGGTGTTTGTATTTCGGGTCTGGCAATTCCAGCACGTTGAACCCCATCGGGAACTCGCTGTCCGCGGGATTAAAATACACCACGTCCTTCAGGCGCTCTTTCGGTATCTTTTTCAAAATCGACTCCACCAACTCACCATGCGGGTCCACTACGCATACCCCCTCACCATTCGCAATGTCCTGGATGATGAGGTTGTGGAGCATGGCGCTCTTCCCCGTCCCGGTCTTCCCGATGACGTACATGTGCTGCCTCCGGTCGGTGCGCTTGATGCCGAAAAGCTGATTTTTGTTCCGGAAATCTATGCGTCCGAAGTAGGCAACGTTCTTTTCAGGAGCGTCTTCCATTGAATTTATTATACCCTACCTCTTATCTTTTGATTTCTACGAGGAGCGAAGGAGTACCACGCTTCGGTTTCCCGCTCGCATACACGTCCACCGTGTCGCCAAAATAGCGCATTGCTTCCCCTACCGTCCGTGCGGGGGGCTGGCCTTCAACGTTCGCGCTCGGCGCGACAAGCGGACCAGTCTTTTTAAGAAGGATGCATAGTGTTGTGGATTTCGGCACGCGGAACGCGAGCGTCTTCGTCCCCCGGTGGAGATACTGGAACTTCAGTGACGGGCACGGGAAAATAATACTTATCGGCCCGGGCCATACTTGATTCAAAAATGCTCTCACCCGCGCATCCGGACGAATGCCGAATTTTACAATGTCACGCGGCGAGGAAATAAGAACAATGAACGGTTTCTTCGGACTCCGCTTGCGCAGACGGTAGATACGCTCCACCGTCTTCCTTTTCACCGCGGAACCCACGACGCCCAATATCGTGTCGGTCGGCATGACCGCAACCCCGCCGTTGTTCAAAATATGTTCAATCATTACACCAATACGGCGCGGATGCGGCGGACGCCGGCGCCAACGGCCTCTTCTTTGGATATCTTAATGCGTCCAATCTCCCCTGTGTGGGTAACGTGCGGACCGCCGCAAAACTCCTTACTCCAAGCACCTTCAAGTGAGTGTCCCACGTAATACACTTTCACGCGGTCGGGATATTTCTCCTTGAAGAAATACATCGCGCCGGTTTTCTCCGCTTCTTCCTTCGCCATTTCTTGAAACTGCACCGGAAGATCTTCCTTTATCTTTTCATTCACCAATTCCTCGACTTTCCACAGCTCTTCCTTCTCCACCTTGCGTGAGAACGAGAAGTCAAAACGGGTGCGTTCGGGTGTGATGTCCGACCCGCGCTGTCCTACCTCCGACCCCAGCACTTCGCGAAGCGCGCGCTGGAGCAAGTGTGTTGCGGTGTGGAGGCGCGTTACCTTTTTCAGCTCCTCTTCGTCCCCCGCTTTCAATTCTCCGGTGTTCAAAATAAGACCGTGGCCTCCGAATTTCTTCACCGCACCCGCTCGGGAAATCTCCTGGTGTTTTTCAAACTCTTTATCAAAATCCTCACGCGCAAGTTTTGACGCCTTTTCGCCGCCAAGCTCTTTCAAAACCTCATAGGGTAATCCGTAACTTTCAAAAAGCGTGAATGCTCCCTTCGCATCCAATAAATTCACCTTCGCAAGCTCCTTCAAGCCCACCGCAAGCGTCTTCTCAAACCGCGCACGCTCCGCATTCCATTCTTCCAATACCACTTCGGCATTCAGATCCGGGTAGAACTTTTCGTAATGCTCGTGCACCTCGGCAAAAAGATGCGCGGGGTCTACGGGATTTCCAGCAAGGTGAAGATGGGTCACGAGGCGGCGCATGAGGCGCCGGAGCACGTACCCCGCTTCCTTATTGGAAGGACGCACACCGTCTGAGATAAGGAACGCGATGCCGCGAACATGGTCAGCGAGGATGCGCCGCGTCCGCTCGGACAAATTCTCCGGCAAAAGCTTCATAAGCGGCGAGAAAAGATCCGTTTCAAAAATGGTCGGCACACCCTGCGACACCATCGTAAGACGCTCCAAACCCATACCTGTATCCACGCCCGGTGTTTTTAATGGAACGAGTTTCTTGTTTTTATCGCAGTAGAACTCGTTGAAAACGATATTCCACACCTCCAAACTCTTTCCTTCCGCGCTTTTAACATAAATCTCGGTCGTAGGACCACATGGACCTTCCGAACCGGTGGGGCCCCAAAACACGTCTGTGCCTTCGCCTCGAATGTCCTTCACCCCAAGCTTTTCCCAGAACGCGCGGGAATCGTCGTCGCGCGGCACGCCTTTCCGCCAATCACCATCGGGGACCTTCGCGGGGTCAAAGACCGAAACATAATCTATCGGGAGCCTCATCACCTTCGTGATAAATTCGTACCCGTACTCAATCGCTTCTTTTTTGAAATAACCTCCGAACGAGAAATTTCCGAGCATCTCAAAGAACGTGAGGTGTGATTCGTTTCCCACTTCGTCAATATCCGAGGTTCGGAATGACTTCTGAACCGATACGGTGCTCTTCTCGCCAAAATCTTTCATCGCATCAAGCTCCCCCGTGTAATACCGCTTGAATTGCTGCATTCCGGCGGTGGTAAGAAGCACCGAAGGGTCGTCGGGCACAAGCGATGAGGAGCGCACCACCGCGTGGCCGCGCGCTTTGAAGAATTCAAGGAATTTCGTCCGTATTTCGCTTCCCGACATGCGCTCTCATTAAAGGGCGGCACGGCATTCAAGTCAATAAAAAAGCAGGCGCGTGTTGCATGCGCCTGCCCTTACTATGAACCGTTGCAGTCGGCTCATCCCCCTACCTACACCATCGCGTCTTCGTCCACAGGAACGAAGTGCGTTTGGGGAGTTCTGATGACCTGGAGACTCCCGTTTGAGGAAAGTTTCACATTCCTCAAATCGTAGTAGCCCGGCGCGGGGACATGAAAATCCCCCACGAGCTCCACTTGCGTCGGCAAGGGTTTTCCATCGCCATCCGCAAGCCGCACCACGTCCTGGAGCGAACTGATGCCACAAAAAAACAGATGCCCATTCTTACTGAAGTGGCCGGGCGCGGGATCCACACGCACATTGGGGATGGTAACCATCGCTTCGTCACCATGCCGCATGCCCTCAAGGGTCATCGCCTTCTCCAGTTGTTCGGGCTGGGAATACATCATGACGTGAGCTTGCATAAGACCTCCTTGGAGATGGTGGAAGTTCGGCCCTCTCTTGCATGGACCATTGATTGAAAAAGAACAATACCCAATTCTCCCGCGAAAAGAATACTAAGTCAAAGCCCCATAACGGGGCTTTGCATTAATATCCTTCCAGCTTCTTCACCTTGGAATGGCTCCGTATCTTTTCCAATGCCTTCGCCTCAATCTGCCGGATACGCTCACGCGTAACACCGAATATCTTTCCCACCTCTTCCAGCGTGTGCGGAATGTTGTCCTCAAGTCCGAAACGCATAGAGAGAATCTTTCGCTCGCGCTCGGTAAGGTCCGCAAGAATTTCCTTTATCTGGTCGCGAAGGAGCGCATGGCTTGCAAGCTGGTCCGGCGTCATACCGCGCTCGTCGGGAATGAAGTCGGAGAGCACCGAGTCGTCATCGTCATCGCCGATGGGTGTTTCCAGGGAAATAACTTCCTGTGAGATTTTCTGGATGTAGTGAACCTTTTCCACGTCAACGCCGAGCTCCGCGGCGATTTCTTCCGGTAGGGGCTCGCGTCCGAGTTCCTGCATCAGGCGCCGCTTCGTCTGTGTGTACTTCGTGATGGTCTCCACCATATGGACCGGGATGCGGATGGTGCGCGAGTAGTCGGCGAGTGCACGCGTGACCGCCTGGCGAATCCACCACGTCGCGTATGTGGAAAACTTGAAGCCTTTCCGGTAGTCGAATTTATCCACGGCGCGGGAAAGCCCGATGTTCCCTTCCTGCACAAGGTCAAGGATGGAAAGATGGGGGCTGCGGTTTACATAGCGCTTTGCGATAGAGACCACGAGCCGTAAGTTGGCCTGGATAAGTCTTTGCCGCGCCGTTTCGTCACCCGCTTCAATGCGCTTCGCGAGCTCCTTTTCTTCTTTTGATGTAAGGAGAGCGGTCTTCCCGATTTCTTTCAGATACATCTGTACTGCGTCCGGAAGCGCGTCTTCAAAATCCGTCGCTTTACGAAGTTCTTCCAAACTCACCTCGTCTCGGTCCTTTTTCCCCACAAGTCCTGCGGGCTCCTGCACCTTGATACCCTCCCTGTCCAGCCGGTCATAGACCTGCTCCAAAAATGCGAGGTGGCGCTCGATATTCGGAAAATAGTTCAAAACCTCTGCGTCAGTCACAAAACCGCGCCCGCGCCCGCGCCGCACTAGGTCGTTCAAATGCGTCTCATATTCCTTCAATACCTCGGGGGGTATTTTCCTGTGCTTTACAGCCTTCGCCTTCCCGTGTGAACGGGATGCCTTCTTCTTCGCCGCCTTCTTCCGTGCAACTTTCCTTCCGTGTTTTGGTGCCGCGTGTTTCTTTGTTTTTTTCTGCTTCTTTTTCTTTTTCATATAGTATTATGCCGCAACCGTATGGAGATCCGCCGCAACCGCTTGAAAACGCTTCATCGCTTCCTCAAGTGCTCCCTCGTCACCTCGGGTCTCGGCGAGACGCACATCGCGCCGCGCACTTTCCTGTCGCCGCTTCAAAACCGCGATCTTCAACTGTGTTATTAAATCCTTATATTCGCGCGCGAGCGCATCCTTCGGGAGCCGTGCGATGAGATAGGATGCCTGCATCTCAAACGCCTGTGCCGACTGGGAAGCCGGCTCTTCAAAAGCTTTCCGAATATGATCGGGAAGCCATTCTTTGTTTTCCGTGATTGTAGCAAGAAATTCAGGCGCGGTAAAGGCGACGACACCAAGACGGTTTGCAACCATTTCCAATCTTCCTTCCGCTTCCCGCTCTGGCGTGATCTCTGCGACCGGTACGGGCTTCGCATCCACAGGGGTCATTTCAAACTCTTCCAAAAGCGCTACTTCCGAAATGTGGGACGCGGCCGCAAGTTCTTTTACCGTCGTCATCTGCTCCACCGCGCTCGGCAACTTTTTTATTTTTGAAAGAAGTGAGCGAAGCACGCGCTTCACGACTGCGGTGTCACCCACGTCTTTATCCGAAAAATAGTGTTTGAAAAGCATGCGGAACGCAGGCGCGGCCGTTTGTACCGCCTCCACGAGAATCTTCGGGTCCTTCACGGCAATTTCCGCAGGGTCCTTGGCTTCGCCGAGATCCATCGCTTTCACGTGAAAATCGAACGCATGGAAGGTATCCATCGCACGCTCCAGGGCGTGAAGTCCGGCCTCGTCGTTGTCAAAAGAAAGCACTACGCTGTCCGCAATGCGCCGCAAACGTTCCAGGTGGTGGGCGGTAAGCGCAGTACCCGAAACTGCAACCACATTTTTCACTCCCGATTGCCAGCACATCAAAAGGTCCATCTGACCTTCCACAAAAACCGCTTCCCGCGCCGTCGCAATATCGCGCTTCGTCGCGTGAAGACCATACAGTATCTTCGATTTTGAAAAGATGGGTGTCTCGGGACTATTCACATATTTTCCCACCCCCTCTCGGTCGCCCGAGGGTAAATGCGCCCGGTAAACGCTACCACGCGCCCCACCGCGTTCATAAGCGGGAACATAATGCGATTTTCAAACCGGTCACGATGGAGCCCTCCGGTTTTAAGCGCCAACCCCGACCGCACGATATCGTCCACCGAAAAACCTTTCTGGATGAGATACAACGTAAGCGATTCCCCGCCAGGGGCAAATCCAAGTCCAAACATCTTCGCCGTTTCTCCCGTAAGGCCACGGGATTTCAGATATTCCTTCGCCTCAACCGATTCCACGAGCGCACGCTCGTAAAATGCGCGCGCCTCGTCGTGGAGCGTGTAGAGTACGCCGAACTCACGTTCGTGCGCGGGGTTCAGTGATTGGAGCGTAAGACCGACCTTATCCGCGAGAAATTTGAGCGCCTCCGGGAACTCCATGTTCTCGTAGCGCATCACAAACGAAATAGTATCGCCGCCCGCACTACAGCCGAAACAGTGCCACGATTTCCGGTCCGGCGACACAATAAACGACGGGGTTTTTTCGGGGTGAAAAGGACAGAGCGCCTTGAAATTCTT
Organism: Candidatus Brennerbacteria bacterium; assembly: GCA_043799565.1. Classification (GTDB taxonomy): domain Bacteria; phylum Patescibacteriota; class Minisyncoccia; order UBA6257; family GWB1-50-10; genus DYGI01. The sequence continues at coordinate 45,187 of JAZDNP010000008.1, forward strand.
TCCCGCCGGCTGGAGTGAGAGATAGCCGCGGATGACCTCCACCACATCCAATCGTTCTTTCAATCGATCTACATCGCGGTTCATTGTTTTGAGTGTACCTCCGCTATGGCGTTTGCCGCAAACAAAAACCCCGACCAAAGGTCGGGATTCTTGTATAGGAGCTGAATTAGCCCCGGTCGTATCCACCACCAAACCCACGGCCTCCACCGAAGCCACCGCGACCCCCTCCTGCACCTCCTTCCTCGCGGGGGCGAGCTTCGTTGACCGTAAGTTTCCGACCACCGATGTCCCGGCCATTGAGTTTCTCAATGGCGGCATCAGCTTCAGAGTCGGAAGACATCTCAACAAATCCAAAGCCTTTTGAACGGCCGGAGAATTTGTCGGTGATGACGGTGGCGGACGACACGGTTCCTGCCTCCGCGAACATGTCCTTAAGTTCGGACTCGTTCGTCGAGTAGGGCAGGTTCCCTACGTAAAGTCGTTTCGCCATTTACTTCTGCTGCAAGTGCGCTGTGAAACTTTGAGAAGAATCCTATGCGCTCAAGCAATGCTTTTTAACTTACTTCTCTCGTTCGACCGCGCACTACTTTGGAGTGCTTATATTACGAGACCATGGGAGTGTACCATACTCCTAAGAAAAAAGCAAGGGGCACACGAATGTGCCCCTCTCTGTTGAATCTGACGCTATGCTGCGGCAGAAGCTCGCGGTGGCGTCTTAACGAGCCTTGGCGCACGGCGAGGGCGCTTCAAGAGAAACGCACATTCCTCAAGTGGCTCTTTACCTCGCTTCCGGTAGATACACACCTTAAACTCCTTGTCGCTCCACACACGGTCCAATATCCGCGTGAGAAGAAACCCGGGAAATTCAAAGGCGCTCCGGGGAATGCCATAGTGGTCGGCAGATCCTTCTGCCGTACCTACGCCTTCGGGAAGAATGATCCCTAAGCTCGTCAGAAATTCCGCAAGGCGCTCATTCACCGCGGTTCTACGCGGCTCGATGAACCACCGATACGGGGTCTCCATGATTATCCCTCCTTCCGGCGGGCTGGTGAATGAATTGTGGTGGGTCTGATTTGAGCCTACTCCCCCGCGTCAGCAAGTGTCAAAAGCGCATCGCGGGCTTCAGGTAATTCAATAGTGCCGGTAGAACCGCTAAAATGGCCGCGCTTGGAAAGTGTAAGTATCTCCGAACCTAACTTGTCTCGAAAATCATCTTGGTTATCAAGCGGCACATAGGGATCATCATCCGAGAAAATCGCGATACTCGCCGGCAGATGAGATTTCACTTTTTGAAGGTCAGGCGACACGTCGAGCCAGTGATGCGCCATCGCCACCACTTCCTCTCCCTCTTCTTCAATACCGGTGAGGCGTTTGAAATATCCACCGACAAACACCGCTCCTCCTACCTTCTCATCGCCGGGAAGTGACTCGAGGTACCGCACGATGGTCTGCACGCCCATACTGTGACCGACAAAATAGGTTTGCTCGTCGGTTGCGCCTACCGCCTCCGCAAGTGCCGGCACCCATTTTTCAATGCGCGGATGTGCTGCATCCGGCATCTGCGGCACGTACACCTCAAAACCTTTCGCTTCCAATTCTTTCTTCAGCCACGGAAACCAACCCTCTTCGGGATATCCATCCCATCCGTGGACGATGAATACGCGCTTCATTATCGCGTGGTGCCTTGTTCGATCTTCTCCGCGACGTTCCGTGCGCTCGCCTCAAACGCCTCCTGCAACCCTAGTGCTTGTTCTGGTTTCAACTGCTTTATTCTCGGATCCCCATACCCTACCACGCTCCATACCTCGCCTCCCCTGACAAAAACTTTGCGCCGATCCCGGAGTGAATCTACGCTTGCATCCGCTTCCGCAATAGCATCCAAACCTTTGCCAAAATAAGCAAGCGCAGCGGAATCCGCCGAAGCATCGGTTTCTCCATTTATATACACCATCTTGTCGGCGCGGCCATCCATGTCTCCATCGTGCCAGTACCGTCCTCCCCCCAACACATTCCCGCTCTGCGGATCTTTATGCGCACTTTCATGTACCACAAGTTGCTTTCCGTCGGTTCGCGCAAATCCCGACTGAAACACCGTCTTTCCATCCGGTTCGACCCGTCGAAAATCCTTTCTTAGAAACCCGCCTTCCTTCTCTGGTTTAATGAAGTTGACGATGCGATCCTCGGACTGCTTTGCCTTGCGCACTGCCTCCACCATTTGTTCAGCGCCAGATTCTTGGGAAAAAAGTTCGGGGCTCAGAAGCGCAGCTAGAAGCGCGAGGCGGCGGCCCATTCTTGCGAGGCCGGATGCCCCCACCCTTGCGAGAAAATTGAGGTCCTCCGCCCTTTCCTCGAAACTGGCGACTTCTTCCTGCTCTTCCGGCCCCACTTCAAAACCATTTTTCTCGAGGTTTCGCATGGTACGTTTATTGTACCCCTAAAAGCTCCACCTCAAATATGAGCGTTGAGTTCGCGGGGATAAGGCCACCGCCCACTTCTGCACTTCCATACGCAAGTGCGGGCGGGATGGTAAGCTTGCGCTTCCCGCCCACTTTCATACCCGCGACGCCCTCGTCCCAACCCGCAATAACCTGCCGTGCCCCGAGTAAGAATGAAAACGGCTGCCCGCGATCCAATGAACTATCAAACTTGTTCCCATTCACGAGCCACCCCGTGTAGTGCACCGAAACGGTAGCGCCCGCCACCGCTTCCACACCCGTCCCCACCGTCAAATCCTCTACCTTCAACCCACTCGCAAGCGTCTGTTCATTTGAGTTTCCCATAAAAAGAAAATATGCCGCGACGAGCACGACAAGCCCGCCGACCGCAAACCAAATTGTTTTGTTTTTCATATGACCAGTGTAACAAATTGGCGACGCGCGGCAATCAATGAGGCCCGCCAAAATGAAGCGGTAGGAGCGTACAATTATAGTGTGGAAAACAAATTTTAATGAGGCGGTGGAATATATTATAAAAACCGTCAGGGAAAAGACCGGGGTTTCCCTTGATGACTCCGTCGTCGTAGAAGATAGAAGCTATGACGTCTATTTTTTTGGCGCTCGCACGCTTGCTCAATACGCGACAAGGTTTGAAAAAAGTGCGCGCGCTGACCAGATAAGAAATGTGCTTGAGTTGTACGGAGTCATGATGAAAGCAGTTGATATGGTAACTGACGATGGAACGAAAACCATGAATTACTACTGCGATCTTATGAAACGCCCTTCCCTTTTTGATCGGGATGATTTTGCGAGTTCACTCGTTTCCAGCTTTGTAAAAATCGGTTATGTAGGTAAAGAGGACCTTGATAATTTTTATGCGGTCGCGCGCGAATCTTTAAACGAAAGAAACTCCCGAAACGTTAATGAATATCTCTGCGCGCGAAGGGAGGTAACGCGATATCTTGTAAAGATCGGCATTATTTCAATACGAGAGTTTATTGATAACAAACGATTTAATGAATTTTTTTATAGATTACTTCACGTAGTGGACCTGTTCGATTGTGCGTGCGATCTTCGTGAGGACGTAGAACGAAAGGAAATTTCTTTCCACGTCGGTTTACAAGAACGCCTTAAAATATATTCTGAAGCAACCAAGTACTTTGTAACGCTCGTCGTTCGTTATCCTTTCGTCTTGAAAGACGTGGTCCGTTTTTGGGAAGTTCTGAACCGACCCCATCGGTAAAACGCACAGCAATAAGCGCGAGCGTGACCCATATGTGATAATTTTAAGTTTTTCCATTTGCAGATGGGGTGGGAGTTCGGCTTCGCCTCACACGCCGCGCAAGGGATAAAAAAAGACCCTCGCACACACGAGGGCCTCTGCAAACTAATAACGAGAAGGAGGAGATTCAGCCACATGCTGTGGGAAAGTATTTTGATTTGCTGCGAAGGCGCGCGATGATTGCCGTCGCCATAGCATCGGTCACCTCTTCCACCGTTCCCTGAAGCGGCTCCTCGGTGCAATGGGTCGCGTAGGCGCTTTCTCCCTTGCAATAGAGATGAGCGTTTATTACTCTGACACCGAGTCCACTTCCAAGAACATATCCTTCGGGAAAGAAAGTGCATTCGACTAGGACCGGCACGCCAAATTCCGAGCTGTACATATTCGACTCATGCCAGGCGATTGTGATTTTTGCTCTGCCTTCGAACCCGCTGGACGAAAGTTCGTCGATTTTGATGCTCAGGCCGATGAAAGCGTTGAACAAATCACGGTTTCCGCGAGCCTTCCTTGCCGGCTCACTAATTGTCATGAACGTATCCACGATAAATCTCCTTGTGTGGTAGTGGTAATGGTCTGTGGTCAGTGTAGCACATATAATAACTATTGTCAAGAACCGTTAACGGGACAAACAGTACCGACAAAGCGGTGCTGTTTTGCGGAGGGGGTGGGATTCGGCCTCAACTAAATCACTTTCTCCCGCACAAAGCGGAAGGGGCGAGATTCGAACTCGCGAGAGGATTTCTCCCCTACAGTCTTTCCAGGACTGCGCCTTAGACCACTCGGCCACCCTTCCGCTTTAAGCGGGGACAATCCGTCTTCAGCGGATTTAGTCCAATAACAACTTACAACGAACATTTACCAGCGTCCACTCGCGCCGCCGCCGCCAGAGTGGCCACCGCCAAAACCGCCGAATCCTCCCCCACCAAACCCACCGTGTCCACCGTGACCCCCGCCACCTATCCACCACGGGAAGTGGCCGGTCGTTTTCCCACGCGCATATGCTCGTGATACCGTAAAATCAAACGCGAGCCCGACGACCATAAAAAACGCTATCGCCACAACGCCCGTCCATAAAAATCCGTACGCAGTACCCGTGATAGCGCCTGCAACGGCACCAATAACGCCTCCCGCCCACCACGACTTGGACCGAGCAAGAATGCTTCCGAGCCAAAGTGGTAGGAAAAAGATAGCCCAGAACCAGTCGATATCGATTGGTAAAAGCTTGTTCGGCGCGGGCGCATATTCACCACCGAGCGCTTCTATCGTCGCGTCCACCGCTTCCACTATCCCATCACCAAACATTCCGCTCTGAAACGCAGGCACTAAAACATTCCGAATAATTGCGGCACTTTCAATGTCGGTAAGCACAGGTTCCAATCCATATCCCACCTCAATACGCATCTCGCGCTCATCCCGTGCAATGAGAAGAAGAACGCCGGTATCCATTTTTTCGTCGCCTATTCCCCATTCATCAAAAAGCGCCACGGCATAGTCCTCTATGGGGTCGCCGCCAAGCGAAGGAACAGTCACGACCGCGATTTCATTCCCGCTCTCTTCTGCGTACGTAGAAAGCTTCGATTCCAACCCCTCGGCTTCGCTCGGGGTGAGCATCGCCGCAAAATCATTCACAAATCCCCGAGGCTCACCTGGGCTTGCGTATGCCAAAACCGCAAACGGCGCCAATATCGTGGCAATACCTACCACCATTATATTTCTTACGTTGAGGAATGCCACGTTTATTGTCCGAGGGTGCTATACCTAGGTATAGCACCCTTTATCCCCTGCCACACCCACGCCTAACTCCCGATATGTACCTAGAGCTCCACCTGCGGCGCGTTTTCAGCACCTTCCGCCGCTTCAAAGTATTCGCGTTCACCGAAACCAAAGATGCTCGCAACTACATTGCTCGGAAAACGCTTTACCGAAACATTCAATTCACGCACCGCATCATTGAACCGCCGGCGCTCCACCGACACGCGATTTTCCGTGCCTGCGAGTTCCGCCATAAGTCCATTCACACTCTCAACGGAACGAAGCTGTGGATAGTTTTCCATAATGACGAGGAGCCGCCCCAAAGCGCTTTCCACTTCGGTTGCTGCCGCCGCTTTTTTATCCACCGTACCTGCACCCGCGTACCGCGTGCGCGCATCCGCCAAAGCGCCGAACACTTCCTCCTCCTGCGCCATAATTCCCTTCACCGCATTCACAAGATTCGGGATGAGGTCAAAACGGCGCTGGTATGCCGTCTCCACCTGCGCCCACTGGCCATCTACCGCCTCATTCTTCCCCACAAAACCGTTATACGCACTCCACCCATAGAGAAGCACCAACGCCACGACTGCAATCACAATCCACCAAGTTTTATTCATAACGGCATTATATCACAAAATAATACGCCGCTCCGTCATAAAGACCGGAGCGGCATTGATTCAACTGCCAACCGCGTGTGCAACTTCCTCGTACGGAATGCCTTTTGCGGTCCTCGCAAAAAGATACGCTGGCGTGCGGTCGGTGCGCGCGATATCCGCCCATAACGGATAGGCGCCGCAAAGCGCCGCGTCCATTTGGAGCGTGATTTCACGCACCTCGTGGTTCACAGAGAACTTACTCCGCTGCCAGAGCACGAACTCCCACTGCGAGAGGTTGCCTCCCGCCTGGAACCCGACCATGTTGCCGAGCGCGAGCGGATACTGGCACATCTCCGGCAACACGCCTGCAGAACGCATGTGCCGATAGAGCGAAGCGTCCCTTCCCTGCACCGAGAGGAACCACACTTCGAGCCATTCCGGCGCTAGCTTGTCATACCGGTAGAACCCGATATCCGGCGTGAGGTAGGTGCGGAAATGCGTGCAGAACCCATGCCGATGAAGATCGCGCCACCCCCGAAAGCTCATTACTCCACGGAAAAATCCCGAGAAGTATTCAAACTGATTCGGGAGCTTGTCATGAGCACCACGGTCTTTCGCGTCGGGACACCGCATCCTGGCTTCCCCCTCGAAATCCTGGAGCGCGAGTTCCAACTTCGCGAGAAGTTGAATGTTCTCGTCCCCAAACCATCCAATGACGTGGGGCAGAACAAGACCTTCTCCGGAAAAAAAATTCCGCGTTGAGAGATACTTCCAGTCCCTGCGTTTCGCTTCCGTAACCTCCGTATGACGCAGAAATTGGTCGCCTCCCACCATCTTTGCTTCTTCCGTGATGAAGTCAGCGAGCGCGATGTTCTCCGGAGTATTATCCAGCAAAAGATGCCGGATTAATTCCGGAAACGCTTCGCCACTCACCGATACGCCAAGCGAAGTGAGGGTCGCGGCCGGTAAAAGATTGCCGAGCAAATCGCAGGCCTCTCCCTTCACCGCCGCGGCGAGTTCCTTCTCCGGCACGCGTGAGCCGTGCACTTCACGGAAATAGACCTCAAGCGACCCGTCCTGCATGGCATCTTGGTAAAGCTTGAGACTTTCCCTCGCGTTTTCCTCCGCGCGAACCACCAGCTCTTCTTCAACGCCTGCATCGCGAAGATCTCCCCAAAACGGATAGAGCTCCGCTCTGTCCATCCGCACAAAGCGGGTGGAAAGCTCGATGTAGCCGGCGCCGGGACGTCCCCACTCCATGGACTTTGCCGCAAGAATGGAAACACCTTCCGCACCGAACGTGAGCATGGCGCCACGCGCGATGGAATTGTGCCCGTACTTATCCAAGAAGAGCGCCATGAACCACCGGAACCGCGGCGACGATGCAAGCTTCTCAAAATACTTCGGGTCCGCGGATGCACAGATGAACTCCCGAAACAGTGCGTAATGCTCGTCAGAATACGAGATAAATCGTTCGAGCGTGACTAGGCCTTGTTCCTTGAGAAACTCCTGCATGTCGCCCACAAGCGCTTTGAGCTCCTCGTCAGTCTTCGTCTCCGTCGCAAACCTCTCCGAAAAGCTCAAGAGTATGAGCGGCATGAGATTGTCCACGAAGTGCCCCCGAATGCCGCGCGCGTTCTCAATGCGTGAATACATGGAGAGCAGCGCGGCGCCGACCGACGGCGGGAGACCGAAGATAAAGAACACCCTCTGCGTCGTGTTCGTGAAGAAACGACGAAGCGCGTAGAGCTCGAGCGGCATGAACGTGTAGCTCACGGCCTGCCGCACCCATTGCACTGCGCCCTGAGAAACCAAACCTGTGTCTGGCATAACATACCTCGTGATTTGTGATTGTGAATGGATTGGGCTGACCCCACCCTAAACCCTTACGGGTCGGGCGGTCAAATCAAAAACCGCCCCTTCGGCAAGGGCGGCTTTTGTTTTCGGTTAATAATCCATCCCTCCCGGCATACCACCTACGGGCGGGACTTCCTTCTTCGGAATCTCCGTGACAGCCACGCCTATCGTCAGGTAGGTTGCCGCCACCGAAACGGCATTCATGAGCGCCTCTTTCGTAACCTTCAAGGGGTCAATAATGCCGGCCTTCTTCAAGTCCTCCACCTTGTTCGCGGTGGCATTGAAGCCGACCCATGCATCCTTTGCGCTTTCAATTTCTTTCTTTATGTCGCCAGGCGTACGTCCACTGTTCGAGATAATGGCGGTGAGCGGCGCTTCCAGGGCGCTCCCAATAATGCGTCTTGCTTCATCGGAAACGGGATCTCTGGAACCCGCGCCAATTTTGTGTTTCGCATTAAAGAGCGCGATGCCGCCGCCCGGCACGATGCCTTCCTCCATCGCGGCGCGCGTTGCCGCAACCGCATCTTCCACACGCTGTTTCAATTCCTTCTGCGCGGACTCCGTCGGCGCACCAACTTTAATGACCGCGACGCCGCCCGCAAGCTTGCCCAAGCGCTCATTCAGTTTTTCTTTATCGTAGTCAGAGTCCGTGCGCTTCACCTGCTCGCGCAGTTGTTTCACGCGGTCCTCAATAACTTTCTTATCGCCCTTGCCGCCTACAATAGTCGTTTTATCCTTGTCCGAAACCACGCGGTGCGCGTGCCCAAGTTCCTCCACATCCACATTTTCCAACTTCTTCCCGAGGTCCTCCGAGATGAGCGTAGCGCCGGTTATGACCGCAATATCCTGGAGCATTTCTTTTTTGCGGTCGCCGAAGCCCGGGGCTTTCACCGCAAGCACGCTGAAGATGCCGCGAAGTTTATTGAGTATTAGCGTGGTCAAAGCTTCGCCCTCTACTTCCTCCGCAATAATGACAAGCTCCTTCTCGCCGCTCTGCACGAGCTTTTCCAAAAGGGGAAGTAGCTCCTGAATGGAAGATATTTTCCTGTCCGTCACGAGTATCGCCGGATCCTCTATTGTTGCCTCCATTCGCTCCTGGCTCGTCACCATGTAGGGCGAGACGTAGCCGCGGTCGAATTGCATCCCTTCCACCATTTCATGCGAGTTCCCCACCGTGTTGGAATCATCAATGGTCACCACACCCTCGCGGCCCACTTTGCCGAACACCTCCGCGATAAGCTTCCCGATCTCGCCGTCCTTCGCAGAAAGTGTCGCTACTTCCTCGATTTTCTTCGCGTCATTGATAGGCTCTTTCTGCTCTTCAAGCGCCTTCACCACCTTTACGCTCTCCCTCTTCAGCTCCTCCGCAAGCTGGATAACGTTGAACCCCTTCTCGCGGATGGCCTTCTCGCCCTCCTCTATCAGAGCATGCGCGAGAACCACCGCGGTGGACGTACCGTCGCCTACGTTGTCATTCGTCTTATCCGCCGCCTGTTTCAGAAATTCGGCGCCCAAGTTCTCGTACTTATCCTCCAATTCAATCTCCTTCGCGACCGTCACACCGTCAAACGTAACTTGCGGTGCCCCGTACGATTTCTCAATAACCGCCGCCCGGCCGCGGGGACCCAGGGTCATCCGCACCGCTTCCGCAAGCTTATCAATGCCCTTCTTCATCGCCGCACGGGCGTCTTCGTTAAATTTTATCTGTTTTGCCATAACACTATTCGATTATTCCTAAAATATCGTCCTCATCCACGAGAAAGAATTTTTTACCTTCCTCCTCGAACTTGTGATCTTCGGACCACGGTTCCTTGAAAAGGATGCTGTCGCCGACCTTGACCGAGAGTGGGAGCCGCTCGCCTTTTTCCGAAAGCTTACCCGAACCTACCGCCACGACCGTTCCCTTCACCTGCTTTTTCTTATCAGCCGTGTCGGGGAGTACGATGCCGGACTTCGTTGTTTTCGCGTCGTCGGCAACCGCCTCCACGAGCACGTGGTTAGAAAGTGGTTTTAATTTCATTGTTTTTCCATTATTGACGTTTTAGCAGCAACGACCGTTTACTGCTAATTGCATGGATTATTCTAGTCGGAAGGCGCACTATGTCAAGTCGTAAAAAGTGCGCTACGATAAATATCCATATGGACCTCCTCACGCAATACAAAAAAGAGAGCTTGGTGGGGCGCGCCTACGAGTTCGCGTCCGCGGCCCATAAGGACACGAAGCGAGAGTCGGGCGACCCTTACTTTACGCACTGCGCCGCAGTAGCAGGGACCGTCGCAGAGTGGGGCTTGGACGAGGCGTCCGTCGCCGCGGCACTACTCCACGATGTCGTGGAAGACACTGCATTCACTCTCTCGGATATCTCCAGAGAGTTCGGGGAGGAGGTCGGGTTTCTTGTGGAGGGCCTTACAAAGTTGAAAAATCTTCCCCGGCCGGCCGCGAACGAGGCAAGGAAAGAAGGCACCGAAGAGGCGGAAAATCTTCGAAAATTCATCATTTCTTTTGCGGAGGATATCCGAGTGCTCCTCATAAAACTCGCCGACCGTCTCCATAATATGAGAACGCTTTCGGCGCTTACAGCCGAACGCCAAAAAAGGATAGCGGAGGAAACGCTTGAGGTCTACGCGCCACTCGCCTACCGTCTCGGAATGCAAAAACTTTCCGGGGATCTTGAAGATCTCGCATTCCACTTTGCACTTCCGGAGGAATTCGCGTGGCTTGAGAGCGCCATTAAAGACCCGTATGAAGAACGACTTGCCTATGCCACCATGCTCATTCCAAAAATGGAAAATCTTCTCGCAACTCACGGAATCGCGCCGGTAATGGTCGATGCGCGCGCCAAACGGCATTACAGTCTCTACAAAAAACTTTTCCGCCACGACATGGACGTGGGAAAGATCTACGACCTCGTGGCGGTCCGCATCGTCACCGAAACCATTGCCGACTGTTATGCCGCGCTTGGCGTCATTCATCAAGAGTGGCCGCCGCTTCCCGGCCGTTTCAAGGATTATGTCGCACGCCCTAAACCGAACGGTTATCGGAGCCTTCACACCACCCTCTTCTGCGTGAACCACAAGATCACCGAATTCCAGATACGCACGAAGGAAATGCATGAAGAGGCCGAGCTTGGCATCGCTGCCCACTGGGCGTACCAGCAAGTGAGGAGCACGGCTGGTGGCGCCACCCGTTGGAAAGGCGTCCGCAACCAAAAAGAACTCCGGTGGGTGGAACAGCTTCGAAACTGGCAGAACACGTTCGGGAATCAGGAAGAATTTATCCAAAACCTTAAAACCGACTTCTTTAAGGACCGCATCTTCGTTCTCACGCCGGAGAACGATGTTATCGACCTTCCCACCGGGGCAACGCCCGTAGATTTTGCCTACCGTATCCACTCGGACCTCGGCGACAGCTGCGTGGGAGCGAAGGTAAACGGTAAGATGATACCGCTCGATACTGAACTCCATTCCGGCGACATGGTGGAAATCATTGTGCAAAAAGGGAAAAAGCCCTCGGAGGACTGGATTCGATTCGTAAAAACGGCGCAGGCGAAGCAAAAAATACGCGGCGCGATTCGCGCATCCACCAACCGCTTTCAGTGGCGCGCCGAAGGACCTGTCGTTGAATTTCGCATCACGAATGAAGACCGGCCGGGGTATTTGAAGGAGGTGACCGCAGTGTTCGGAAATATGAGAATAAATATCATCCGCCTCGCAAGCGACACAGACCCGCGGCGCACCTTCGCGAGCGTCACAATAGAATGCACCGGCGTCACGAAAGAAACTCTTGAAAAACTTCTCGTAAAGCTCAAAGCGCTCGCAGGAACCCGCGAAGTGCGTTTTGTATACAGAAACGTTGCTACCACTCCTCGCCGAGAAGCTTTGCCCGGACGCCGCGGTACTCCTCGTCGGAGTAAAAAGAAATCGTAATAGTTCCGCCTTTGGATTTCCGCACCACCTTCACGGGCGTGCCAAGCTTTTCTTCCAGCGCGCGCACCGTGGCGATATCTTCCGGCGATGCAGGTGCGGTTCCCGCTTTTTCGCGGAAGGTACGTACGGTGGCACGGCCGGTCAGAAATTCCTGAAATAATCGCATGCGCGCGGAGAGGTCCTCCACGGAAAGAAGCGTACGTGCCTGCGATTCGTTTATTTTCCCTTCAGAGAGCGCGAGAAGCGCATCGGAAGGAAGGCCGAGAAGCCGAAGTGTGTTTGCCACCGCTTCGCGGCTCTTTCCCACCCGAAGCCCGATTTCCCGCTGGGTAAGTCCGAACTCTTCCTGAAGTCGCGCATAGGCCCGCGCGGTTTCAAGCGAGGAAAGATCGCTCCGCTGGATATTCTCAATAAGCGCCACTTCAAGCTTCATCTGGCGCGAATCCATCTGCGTTACCACCGCAGGCACACGCGGGAGCCCTGCACGCTTTGCCGCAAGAAGGCGCCGCTCGCCTGCGATGAGCTCGTACTCCACCACCGCCCCGTGGGGGGTTTCCTCCACATGTTTTGAAACCACCAAGGGCTGGAGCACACCGAATTCGCGGATGGAGGCCGCAAGTTCGTCCAGTTCTTCCTCTTTGAAGGTATGGCGCGGTTGATACGGATTCGGTTTTATTTTTTCAACCTCTATCTGGAAAATGGATTCTTGATGGGGCTTTTTCTGCACATTCTCCCGAGGATACGCTTCTTCTCGCGAAGAAGGCGGAAGGGGGCGCAAAGCAACCGCAGGTGCGGGCGCAGGCGCGGCAGAGGAAGGTGCCACCGATTTTTTCGGCAAAAGCGATTCTAATCCTTTCCCCAACATATCTTTATTGTATATGAAAAACTAAAACAGAGGCGTACGCGCGCCCCTCCCCTTCCACCATCCCCCAGTTTTAAACATTTCGAGAGTCTTAAATAAATGAAATGAAATTAATAAAGAACAGCAAGAAATGACGGGTTCAGGTGTAAAAGAGCGGGACTCACGCACAGAACTCTGTTTTAGCAAACGTATCAGATACGTGGCTTATGCTCTCAGAATCCCCCACATGACGACGAACGTTCCGGCCGGACACATTTGCCGCCCTATGTTGAACCCCTCAAGTACAAGACCAGCACTATGATAGTGATTCTACGCCGCCCGTGTCAAAACCGCCCACCTGTGGATAATCGGGGGCCGGCGGAGAGGGCGGATCGTTAAAGTACCGCACCGGAACCTCTGGAATTTCGCCCTGTGCAATGACCTCTTCCGCGAGACGCTCGTAGGCGAAGGCGCCGGGGCTCTGCGGAGCGTACAACATGATGGGCTTCCGAAACTGCGGCGCCTCGGCGAGCGCGACCGAGCGCGGTATCTCCACGTTATACACATGATGAGGAAATCGCTTCCGTATCTCCCGTGCAATCTCGCGCGAGAGTTTCTCGCGTTTGTCATACATCGTGAGAAGCGCGCCGCCAACCTTCAGGTCGTGGCCTAAATTGTTCCGCACGAGGTTGATGGTTTGGATAAGCTGGTCCAATCCTTCCAAACTCAAATACTCGCACTGGATGGGTACCACCACTTCCCCCGCCGCCATAAGCGCATTCACGGTCAGAAGATGCAGACTAGGACCGAGGTCAATAACGATAAAATCGTAACTACTTCCCACTTTTTCCACGAAATTGCGAAGCACACGTTCGCGCTCCGGCACTTCCACCAGCTCTATCAAGGCCCCCGCAAGATCGGCGGATGCCGGCACCGCATGAAGGTGCGTAAGATACGTCGGCTTGATGACGCGTTCATGCGGCACGCCCGCAAGAAGCGCGTGGTAGATGGTCTCGTCCGAAGCATGGACAACGCCGAGACACATCGTTGCGTTGAACTGCGGGTCAAAATCAATGAGGAGCGTTTTCTTACCGCGCATCGCAAGGTACGACGCAAGGTTCACCGCAGTCGTGGTTTTCCCCACTCCGCCTTTCTGGTTCAATATCGCGATAACGCGCGCCATGTTGCTTCAATTCTACGATTTTTGCTTGATTTTCACAATGAAATACGGTGTAATGACGTTGTCGCCCGGGTGGCGGAATGGTATACGCGCACGACTCAAAATCGTGTGATCGCAAGGTCTTGTGGGTTCGAGTCCCACCCCGGGCACCGAATGTAACTTTGTAGGAATTGATGCCGCGCCCATTGCCAAAACACCCGAGGCCGTACCAAGACGGATATTCTGTCTTCGGAATGCGGAGTTTCGAACTTCCCCTTGGAACCGGCAACATTCATGTTTGGCCGCAACTTGTATGGGACTTTCTCAATGTTCATTTTACAGATACGGCAGTTTTAGCTTTGCTGTTTGGAATTCTGTTTCTGACAAAATCAACCCCACAAACATCAAGAAGCTATAAGATGATATTACTCGGCGCGGTGATATTTACGGCTTTTTTGATGTTTGGACATTTTTCATTTTTAATCTTTAACATAGACCCGACTGGAGGGTATTATTCTAGATTTACCAGAATAGAACTGCTTAGCCAATACTGGTTCCAGTGGGACTTCTGGTCCGAACTGGTAATTTTAGTAGGCGCGTTGTGGCTGCTTTTTAAAGGCTAGTAGAAAATTGGCGTTACGGCGTATTTCGCTTTGCGAAATACGAAATTCGGCGGCGGCGGAAAGCTTCGCGCGATTTGATTTTTATACTAGTGGGGCTCGAAGGGAACCCGAAGCGCTCGTGGGACGAGAGGAAGCGATGGTCCCTGGCTTAGAAGGAGACGCTTTGCGTCGTGGGAGAAGGAGTCCCACCCCGGGCACAAAAGGTATAATAAACGCGATGTTCGACATCTTCTTTCCTCTCAAACGAAAGGCGCTCGCGGCGGAAAAGCTGGATAAACTTCTCCGCGAAATCCCGGCGCTCTCGCCGGAAGAACGAGAATATGTGGAAGCGGCGTTTGGCCGTTTTCAGGCGAACGGCATCTCAAAACTCGAGGCCGAACAGGTTATCCGCGGGCTGAAGATCAACTACAAAGATTCATTGGAACAAAGCGAGGTGGAGAAAATAAAGCTCAAAATCCTTTCGTTTTTCGTATAATTTGTGGCGAGCAACATATGTCTTCAAAAAACTCCCATATGGGAGTTTTTTGAAGACATTGATTTTTCTATTCTAGCTCGCAGACACTTTTACGGTCCGAGGAACCTTTTTTAGAATCCAGTATACCGCGAGTACAGAGAGGGCGCCCACCACGGCGCCCGCAACAATGTCGGTCGGCCAATGTACGCCCGCGATGACGCGTGCGAGACCGTTTATGAGCGCGAGCCCTCCAAACCAGTATCCCCACTTTCGGTCGATAAACCACACCGCAAGTGCGAGGGCAAAGAAAATCGCCGCGTGTCCCGACGGAAAGGCGTACGTCATGCTCTGTTCCACCAAGGGCTCAAACCCGAGTGCCACGAACGGCCGCGGGCGCTCCACAAAATAACGGATGAGCTCGGTCAGAAATCCACGCGAAACAAGAAGCGTAAGTGCAATGAAGATAAGATTCTCCAAACGCTTTACCGGTGAGGAACTCTTAAAAACGAGCACCAGCGCCATAAGCGCGAGCCCCCACGGGAGATAACGTGCGGCAACGATAATAAACCAATCGCTCACCGCGGAAATGCTCGCCCACGAGTGGAGAAAATTGAAGAGCGCGCTGTCCATCGGTTAGTGGCGAACGAATGGAAGAAGGCCCATGACCCTTGCGCGCTTAATACCGCGCGAGAGCATTCGTTGATGTTTTGCGCACACGCCCGTGTGACGAGGATCCACGATTTTTGCTTGACCCGACACGAATCGACGAAGCACCTCAATGTTCCGATAATCAATCTCCTGTACGTTCTGCGAGCAAAATACGCACTGTCTTGTAAGCATTAAAATGGTATGTTTTCCGGCTTGATATCACCCTCCTCAATGTTTATCTCGGGGAGTTCCTCGCGCACCGGCGCATCAACACCTTTCGCGGGGCTGTTCCCGTATCCCGAACCTCCCTGTGCTCCGCTCGGAGAAGAACCGGCTGCGCGCGGACCAAACTGCATACGCTCACACACCACCTCGGTCGTGGTACGGTTCTGCCCCTGCTTGTCCTGCCATGAACGGTTTTGGATGCGCCCCTCCACCATTGCCATACTCCCCTTCTTTAAAAATTGGCTCGCAATCTCCGCCTGCCGTCCCCACACCACTACGTTGTGGAATTGCACGTCTTCCTGTTTTTGGCCCTGCTTGTCGGTCCACACGCGGTTTGTTGCGATGCTAAACGACGCGACGGATTGTCCGCCCGTGGTCGTGCGAAGCTGGGGGTCAGCGGTCAGGCGTCCGATGAGGAATACTTTGTTGAGATTCATCGTCTTTATTGTAGTATCTCCTCTATCTTCTTTTCAATCGCCTCGTTCGTGAGTACCGAGGATTCCTGCGGCACCATGCGCGGAAGTGCCGGACGCTTGCGTTCCACGGGCTTCCGTTCCTCTCCCCTGCCTTCCGTCGGAGAAACCGATTTGGTGATGAGAAAACGAATTACGCCAGGCGCAAGCGAAAGCGCACGCGACAAGGGTGCCACGTCTTCGGGAGGAAGCGATACATGAAGTGCGCCGAAGAACGCGAAGGATTCTTTTGCTATCTTGAATTCGAACCTCACCTTCTCAAAGGGCTTTTCTTTTGTCACTTCACCGTGATGCGCGGCAACCACGGACTTCACTGGCGCGGAATTCTCTTCCTTAGTGTAGAAGGCTATTTCGTACGTATTGTGCTGTTTTTCGTCCATATTCGTGTGGGTAACCTATCACACCGTGAGGGTGGAATCAACCATTCGCCTTTTCTTCTTTTGCAGGTGCTTCGGCGGGAGCCTTCTCCCCTTCGGGTACGGAAGGGGTGGCGAGCACTTCATCCGCGGGGCGAATAGGCGGCGCGGTGTATATCTTCTTCTTCAATTCGGCGAGATATTCCTGTGGTATTCCTCGCTTGCCCGTTCCTGCGGGGATGAGCTTCCCGATAATTACGTTCTCTTTGAGGCCGCGAAGCGGATCACGCTTTCCCTCGATCGCCGCACCCACCAACACACGGCTCGTCTCTTGGAACGATGCCGCGGAAAGGAATGAGAGCGAGTCCAAAGCAACACGCGTGATGCCCATCACCTTCAACACCGCTTTGGCGGGCTGCTTCTTCGCTTTTTTCGCTTCATGGTTCATGCGGATGAACTCGGACCGTTCCACCACATCGCCCGGCATGAGATCCGTTTCTCCGGGATCTTTCACCACTACGCGTGAGAGCATCTGCCGCACGATAAGTTCAATGTGTTTGTCGTTGATATAGGCGCCCTCCGGCACGTAGATGCGCTGGATTTCGTTCACCACGTAATGGACAAACGCGTCAAAGCCGCGATACGCGAGTATCTCGCGGAGATCCAAGGGGCCTTCGCAAAGCGCCACACCTTTTTTCACCTTATCGCCTGTTTTCACAAAAAGCGTAACGTTCGCTGCAACCAAATATTCGTCGTGCGGGCTCTTTGAGCGCTTCCCCTTCTTGGTCTTCTTTTCCACGGTCGGCTTTACCTTCACAACACGGAGAAGACCTTTGTCCTCAATCGCCTCCACAATACCCTCCGCTTTCGCAAGTGGTACCTTACCTTTCGGCGGACGCGCTTCAAATATCTCTTCTACGCGCGGCAAACCGTGGGTGATGTCAACGCCGGCAACGCCCCCGACGTGGAAGGTACGCATGGTGAGCTGGGTTCCCGGTTCACCGATGGATTGCGCCGCCACAATGCCGACCGCCTCTCCCACTTGCACGGGCTTGTTTTTGGAAAGGTCCAACCCGTAACAGGTCGCGCATACCCCGAGCGGAGTTTTGCAAGTGATGGGGGAACGGACCTTCACCTCAGGAATGTCGGAGGCCTGTATCGCGGTCGCCGCTTCGCGCGTGATAACTTCATTCGCGCGCGTGACAAGCTTCCGCGCCACTCGAATGTCATCAAGCGCGGTGCGGGCATAGAGCCGATCTCCGAACGCAAAACTGAACTCGTCGCCTTCTTTCCTCACAATCATAATGCCGTCCTTAGAACCACAATCTTCCTCTTGAATAACGAGGTCCTGTGTTACGTCCACAAGTCGGCGCGTGAGATATCCCGCGGATGCGGTCTTCAGGGCTGTGTCGGTGGTACCTTTGCGGGCACCGTGAGTTGAGATAAAGTATTCCAAAACCGTGAGCCCTTCCTTGTATGACGACTTTACGGGAAGTTCGATAATCTCACCGCGCGGGTCCTGCACAAGCCCTTTCATGCCCATCATCTGGGTCGGTTGTGACCACGAACCGCGCGAACCGGAATCAATGATGGTGTAGATGGGGTTTGAGGGGTCGAGCACCTTCGGCATGAGCTTTGCCACCTTATTTCTCACCTCCGTCCACACCTCAATGATTTTTTCCTTACGCTCTTCCGAAGTAAGGAACCCGTCGCTGTATTGTGACTCAATCACTCCTATCTGCACGTCCGCTTCTTTGAAATAGCCCTGCTTCTCCACCGGTGTTACGGTATCCATCATCCCCCACGTTATCGCCGAACGGGTAGCATAGTAGAATCCGAGGTCTTTGATACGGTCCAAATATTCCCGCGAGCTCTCAATGCTGTAGCGGTCAATGAGACGGGCGACAAGCCTGGAAAGCTGTTTTTTGCCCATGTGTTCGTTCACAAAACCGAAATCTTCGGGGAGGATACGGTTGAATACCGTGCGTCCATAGGTCGTGGTGAGCCGTTCGCCTTTCCTACGCACAGTTATCTTCGCGTCCAAATCAATGACGTCGCTCTCGTATGCGATCATAGCTTCGTCTTCGTCCGCAAACAGTTTCCCTTCTCCCTTCGCGCCCGCGCGTTCACGGGTCAACACATAGAGCCCGAGCACCATGTCCTGCGTGGGCGACACGATAGGATCACCGTTCGCAGGTTTCAGGAGGTTTTTCCCCGCGTTCATAAGCTCGGAGGCCTCGTACTGCGCTTCCAACGTGAGCGGCAAGTGGACCGCCATCTGGTCGCCGTCGAAGTCCGCGTTGAACGCGGCACATACCGAGGGAGGAATGCGGATGGCGAGGTCTTCGATGAGCACCGGCTTGAACGCCTGGATACCGAGACGGTGGAGCGTCGGCGCGCGGTTCAAGAGCACTTTCTTGTGTTCAATGACCTCTTCCAACATCTCCCACACTTCGGGCGAACCCTGCTCGATGAAGCGGTTTGCCTGTTTAATGTTGTAGGCGAGGCCGCGCTCGATGATCTTGTTGATAACAAAATGGCGGAAAAGTTCCAACGCCATGGTCTTCGGAAGCCCACATTCGTTGAGTTTCAAATCGGGGCCGACCACGATGACCGAACGGCCAGAGTAGTCCACACGTTTTCCGAGAAGGTTCTGACGGAAACGTCCCTGCTTCCCTTTCAGAATGTCCGCGAGCGAGCGGAGCGGACGGCGGCGCGTGGAGAGAAGCTGGGTGCCCGCGCGCGAAGAGTTATCGATGAGCGCGTCCACCGCTTCCTGGAGCATGCGCTTCTCGTTTGTGATGATAACTTCCGGAGACCGGAGTTCCATAAGTTTCTTCAACCGGTTGTTGCGGTTGATGACGCGGCGGTAGAGGTCGTTCAAATCGGCAGTCGCGTAACGTCCGCCGTCCAATGCCACCATAGGCCGAAGGTCGGGCGGCAACACCGGGAGCACGGTCATCACCATCCATTCCGGGCGCACTCCCGACTTCAAGAACGAACGCACCACTTTGATGCGACGCAGAAGCCGGCGTGTCTTGGTTTCGTCCTTCGCGATCTCAAGTTCCTTCGCGAGCTGGCGTGAAATGACTCTTAGGTCAAGATTTTCCAAAATGGTGCGCACCGCACCTGCGCCGCGATCCGCTTCAAAAACGTCACCGAAACGCCCCGCGAGCGCGTAGTATTCGCTCTCGGAAAGCACGAGGCCGGGACGAAGGTTGTCCAACGCTTTTTTCAGGTCCGCAGCACGAGGCACCGCCGATTCAAAGTCAGGGCTTTTATCTGCCTTTAGGTTCTTCAGTTCTTTCGCGATATTGTCCATCGCACGCTTGCGGTTTTCTTCCTTCACCGCGGTCACGATGAACGAGGCGTAATACATCACCTTCTCCAACTTAGAGAGCGGGGTGTCCAACAGCAATCCCAAACGCGTGGGCACCGTGCGAAGAAACCAAATGTGCGATACGGGCGCGGCGAGCGTGATGTGACCCATCCGTTCACGACGGACAACCGCGCGTGTTACTTCCACGCCACATTTTTCACAGACCACACCTTTGTAACGTATTTTCTTGTACTTTCCGCAGTAACACTCATAGTCCTTTGTGGGACCAAAGATGCGCTCGGAGAACAAACCGTCCTTTTCCGGCCGCTGGGTCCGGTAATTCAGGGTCTCAGGTTTCGTCACCTCGCCTTTGGACCACGAGAGTATTTCCTCGGGTGACGCGAGTTTTATGAGAATGCCGGTTAAATCGTTTCGAATATCCATAATGTTATGAAACGTCGGTGATGCCTTCCGGGAGTTCCTCGATCGGCACTCCCCCTTCCGACTCGTAGCTGATGGAAAGCCCGAGCGCTTTCAGTTCAGAGACAAGCACATTGAATGACGCCGGAACATTCGGTTTCTTAATGTCCGATCCGCGAATAATGGATTCAAAAGCCGCCGAGCGGCCAAGTACGTCGTCGGATTTGATGGTAAGCATTTCTTGGAGCGTGTGTGCCGCTCCATACCCTTCCAAAGCCCACACCTCCATTTCTCCGAACCGCTGGCCTCCAAGTTGCGCCTTCCCTCCCAAGGGTTGCTGTGTGATGAGGGAGTAGGGCCCGGTAGAGCGCATGTGGATTTTGTCCTCCACAAGGTGGTGCAGTTTCATGATGTAAATGTAGCCGACCGTCACGGGCTCCCTGAACTTCTCACCCGTCACGCCGTCCCACAGCTCTACCTTGCCATTCTCGGGAAGTCCGGCCGCTTTGAGCTCCGCTTTGATGTCGTCCTCAGTCGCGCCGACGAAGTTCGGAACCGCGGCATGATACCCGAGCTTCGCCGCAGCGAACCCGAGGTGAGTTTCCAATATCTGGCCGAGGTTCATACGCGATGCCACGCCGAGCGGGTTTAGGATGACGTCCACCGGCGTACCGTCCGCGAGGTGAGGCATGTCTTCCACGGGACGAATCTGCGAGATGACACCTTTGTTGCCGTGGCGCCCGGCGAGCTTGTCGCCCGCACGCACCTTACGAAGCTGCGCGACTTCTATCTGAACTTTCTTGATGATGCCCGGCTCCAACTTGTCCCCTTTCTCCCGCGAGAAAATCTTGATGCCGATGACGCGGCCCTGTTTACCGTGCGGGAGCGTGAGCGAAGTGTCCTTCACATCGCGTGCTTTTTCGCCGAAGATGGCGCGGAGCAACCGCTCTTCGGACGTAAGCTCCGATTCTCCCTTCGGGGAAATCTTCCCCACGAGGATGTCGCCGGGACGAACCTCGGCGCCGATGCGGACAATGCCCTCTTCATCGAGGTTCCGAAGCTTGTCCTCCGCGACGTTCGGAATGTCCATCGTGGTGATCTCGGGTCCCAGCTTTGTGTCACGCACCGCACACACGAATGTTTCAATGTGGATGGAGGTAAAACGATCCTGTTCCGCTACCCGTTCGGAAAGAATGATAGCGTCTTCAAAATTCCGTCCGCGCCACGGAAGAAATGCCACGAGAAGATTTTGACCGAGCGCCAATACTCCGTCCTCGGTGGCGGGCCCGTCCGCAAGCGGCGTTCCTTTTTTCACTTTATCGCCGACTTTCACAAGCGGTCGCTGTGAGAGACAAGTGGTCGCGTTGGAACGTACAAAATTGATGAGGGGGAATTTTTCAAGGCCCTTTGCGGTCTTCACCGTAATTCCGTTCGCGTCCGCTTCGGTGACCACGCCTTCGGAACGCGCAAGAATGACGCGCTGTGAATCCCGCGCCGCACGCTCCTCTTCTCCGGTGCCGACCAAAGGCGCCTGCGGGCGAATGGAAGGAACCGCTTGCCGCTGCATGTTACTTCCCATGAGCGCACGGTTCGCGTCGTCGTGTTCCAAGAAAGGAATGAGCGAAGTGGAAACGGAAGCGAGCTGGGTGGGCGCCACGTCCACATATTGCACCTCTTCGCGCTTGCAGATGCCGGCCTCGCCGTGCACGCGCGCGGGCACCACGGGCTCACGGAACTTTCCGTTCGCCTCACGTCCCGTGTCCGCTTGCGCAATGGTCACTTGCTGCTCTTCAAAAGCGTCCAGCCATACCACGTCCTTTGTCACAATACCTTTTTCAACTTTAAAGTAGGGTGTTTCCAAAAATCCAAACTCGTTCACCTTCGTGAAACTCGCGAGCGCGGAAACAAGCCCGATGTTTGCACCTTCGGGAGTTTGAATGGGACAGATGCGGCCGTAGTACGAGGGATGTACGTCGCGAACCTCGAAGCCCGCGCGCTCGCGCGTAAGTCCTCCCGGACCCATCGCGGAGAGCCGCCGCTTGTGTTCCAGCTCCGCCAATGGGTTCACTTGGTCCATGAACTGCGAGAGTTGGGACGAGGAGAAAAAGTCGCGCACCACCGAGGTCAAAAGTTTGTAGTTCACCAGCTGTACTGGTTGGAGCGTTTTCCTATCCAGCGTAGACATGCGATCCTGCACCCCGCGGCGAAGACGCGCAAACCCCACGCGGAGACGCGATTGTACGAGTTCGCCGACCGCGCGAATGCGACGATTGCCAAGGTGGTCGATGTCATCGGGCTCTGCCTCTGACGTGTTGTTCAGCCGGATAACCTCCTTCAGGATTCCGACAAGGTCATCGCGGTCCAAAAGCCCCCCTTCCTTCTTCGTAAACCCGAGGCGCTGATTCACCTTAAAACGCCCAACGCGGGAAAGATCGTACCGGTCAAACCTGAAAAAGATAGATTCTACGAACGTTTTTGCGTTGTCCGCGGTCGTAAGGTCGCCTGGCCGAAGCCGGTGATGGACACCCACGAACGCGTCTGAACGTGTCTCCGCTTCGTCCTTCTTTAGGGTTGCCTCCAAGTGACGAATCGTACCCGTGTCCACGTCCTTGAATGCCTGCAATATTTCTTCCGCCGTTTCAAAACCGAACACGCGAAGAAGTTGGGTCACCGGCGCCTTCCGCTTCCGGTCAACCTTCACCCCGATAAATCCGTCGGATTCCGTTTCAAATTCCAACCACGCACCGCGATTTGGGATCACCTTCGCACCAAACAACTTCTTTCCGCGGAATACGTTCGCGGAGAAATACACGCCGGGAGAACGAACGAGTTGCGAAACTACCACGCGCTCCACTCCATTAATGATGAATGTCCCCTGCTCGGTCATGAGCGGGAAATCGCCGAGGTATACCTCCTGTACCTCCGCGTGCTTCGTTCCCACGTGCACCAACTTCAGCTTCACGCGGAGCGCCGCCTCGTACGTTTGATCCTTCTCCTTCGCTTGAAGTTCGGTGTATTTTGGCTCGTCGAATTTATAATCCAAAAAATGCAACTCAAGCTCTCCTCCGGTGTGATCCTGAATGGGGGAAATCTCGTCCAAAAGCTCACGGAGCCCCTCACGTATGAACCATTCGTACGAATGCGTCTGTATTTCGACGAGGTTCGGGAGAGAATATGTTTGTCCTATATAGGACGAAAAAGTTTTGGGCCTATATGCCATTGTGTTTCGTTATAAGTATTTCGCGCGATTTGCGTTATGTTCTTCTAACGTTCGGGAAAAAATGGTCTCTTTCGTGCCGTCTGCGGAAAGATAGTAAAGGTAAGGGCTGGTAACGGGTTCCGCTGCCGCTTTCATTGTTGAGGCCCCGGGATTTGAGATGGGGGTAGGAGGAAATCCCTGCTTCGTATAGGTGTTATAGGGGGACGGAAAGGTGAGATCGCTCCTTCCGATAACCACACTTTCGCATTCGCGATAGCTCCCCGCGCACTTTGCGTAGCTCACTGTAGCGTCCACTTGAAGCGGGATACCCAAGCGAATGCGTTTCAAAAGAATTCCCGCTACCGTCTGCCGATCCGCGAACGTGATGACCTCTCTCTCTAACAGCGAAGCGAGAATAAGTGCTTGATACCAATCACTTTCGTCCTCTATGAGCGGCCTCCCCTTCCGCATAAAATTCTCCAACATCCTTCGCGCAACCGATTCCGCCGTCGCATCTACCGTGAAGTAGTATGTGTCCGGGAACAAAAGTCCTTCGAGCGACGTCACGCGTGCGAGCGCCGGAAATTCCAGCACGAACGTTTCGGGGCGGAGTGCCGCAAGCGTGCCTTTCCGTATCACTCCGGATTCGGCGAGAATTCCGTCAACATCTTTCAGACTCGAGCCTTCAGGAATCGTCACCAGCACATCCCCTTGGCTTCCAGCGGTGAGCACCGAAACAATTTCCGGTGCGCTCATCGCGGGCGAAAGTTCGTACACACCCGGTTGAAATTTCTGCGCCCGTCCCGCGAGAAGCGCATATAATTTGAAGACCGAGAGTGAGCGCACGAGATTTGCCTGTGAAAGTTTTCCGCCAATCTCGCGAAATCCTTCTCCTTTTACGATTGTAAATCTGGCCACCGTTCCTTCACGCACCTCATCCCCAAGTTCCGATCCCATTTCTTCTCCCCGCGGGAGGTCTGAAGCAATGGGCTGGAGACCGTAAAAAAAATACGCGACTCCTATGAGAAGGATTAGGCAAGCGCCAAGCGAAAAAAGAAAGCGCAAACCAACCCTCCCTCCTTGTTTAACTTGAGGATTCAACGTGAATATGCTGGATGATACCAACAAGAAGCGCAGCCGTCAAGAGGCTCGACCCCCCGTAGCTGAAGAAGGGAAATGTGAGCCCGGTAACCGGGAGGAGGCCAACATTCGACCCGGTATTCACAAAAAACTGCGCGAGAAAAAGCGCGGCGGCTCCTATCGCAAGAAATCGCGAATAATTATCGTTCGCACGCGCCCCGATAGAAATGATACGGACAAGGAACGTAAAATATGCGGCGAGCAACACCAAGGCGCCTACCGTTCCCCATTCCTCCACGAATGCGGCAAAAAGGAAGTCGTTGTGCGCCGCCGGAAGAAAACCGAGACGGGCTTGTGTACCACCGCCAAAACCTTTTCCAAAAAATCCCGCAGAGCCTATTGCAATCTTGGACTGTATTACGTTGTAACTGGTTCCCAAGGGATCGCGTTCGGGAAATAAAAATCCGGTGATACGCGCCTTCTGGTAAGGAGCGAGTGCGAAGCTCCAAAGAAGGGCAGTGGCAATTCCCGCAAGTACCACGCCTGCAAAGAATCTTTTCATATGAATACCACTCGCAAGAAATATACCGAGCCAAATGGTAAGCACGATAAGTGCGGACCCAAGATCAGGGTGAAACATAATGAGCATAACCGGGATTCCCACCGCGACGAGAGAAAAAAGAATATTCCTACCCCTCCACGCTTCAAGATGGCGCCGCGCAAAGAAGTGCGCGAGAAGAACGATGAGCGCGAGTTTCATAAGTTCGGAAGGTTCGAATTGAAACCCACCTACTATGAGCCAGCTTGTGGTTCCACGAATAACGGTCCCTTGGAGATGCGTGGCCACAAGGAGCAAAAGTGCAAGCCCATACAACCCGAAACGAAACCAGCGCTCCCCTCCCAGCCAGCGCCAATTAATATACACGGCCCCAAAAATGATGATAAGCGCGATACCGTACCATAGGAGCTGCCGGAGGAAAAAATCGGGCGCAATAGATGCAAGCGCAATAAGGCTCGCGCTCGCGATCACCACGAGCGCGCCCATCATTTTCCAGTCCAAGGCGTGAAACCGATACTTCATGTCAGTGTGCTTCCACGATAATTTCGGTTCCGTCCGGAGCCGCGCGCTCGGAAATGCCCCTATCGCGGGGAAAACGTATGAAAAATGACCGGAAACTACCGCCTGAAATATTCTCCAAAAGTGTTTGTGCCGCAAAGAGCGGGAAACCATTTGTGTCCTTCATAAACGCGATGATCCACACGGTGGTCGCGGAAACCGCTCCCATATTTCTCACCTCCCCACTAACGACCACGCCGAGTTCATCGGAAGATGTTTCCGCACGCGATACCACAAGCGTTGGACGCACAAGGAACTCGGAAGACTCCCAGTCCGGCGTGCCGATATCCAAAACTGCGCTCGAGTCCTCCGCGAATGTTGGGGAAGACACAATCTCAAGAAGCGACACGGCTTCAGATGGATACACAAAACCGGTTCGGCGAGGAGTTTCCATCACCACAACATCTCCTCGCATGATGCGAAACGAGTATGGGAATGAAGATGCCACATATGTCGCGTTTGGATTCCACACGCGCCCGAGAAATGCCACGCTCCCGTCTGCGGCGGTCATCACGGTAACTTCCCCACGCACTTCAAGCTGGCGAGCAGCGGTAGATACCGGCGCGGGAGATTCCTCCTCCTGCACTCCGAAGGGGGCTACGGAAACCAAAATAAGCGCGAGAATGGCGAGGTAGAACATGCCGTAACTTATTTGTTTTGCGGTACGGCTCATGTCAAAGAGTATAAGGCATCAGGTATAAAGTATCATGTATGAGACTTTTTATCCCATACTTTATACCTCATACTTTCTACTCTATACCTTCGCCGAAGCAACGATTTCCCTGAACTGCTTCAGCGAAAGGCTCGATCCACCCACCAACGCGCCATCAATTCCTTTCCCTTTAAAAAAACTTTCGGCGTTCTTCGGCGAAACGGAACCTCCGTATAAAACCCTTACCTTCAACTTGCTTCTTTTGACCAAAAAACTTTTGATGAACTGCGCCATCTCGGCGGCTTCTTCGGGCTTGTCGGCTTTGCCGCTCCCGATGGCCCATATCGGCTCGTAGGCGACGATGAGCGGCGAACGTACCTTTTTCAGATCCGCCGAAAGTTGCATCTTCACAAATTGTTTTGCGGCGGTAATGCCCTTTTTCCTCACACTCCACGGTTCTCCGACGCAAAGAATCACCGCGAGTCCAGCCCTCTCGGCCGCACTCACTTTTTTCGCTACCGTAGCGTCGGATTCTCCATCCGCGCGCCTCTCCGAATGGCCCACAATCACATAGCGCACGCCGAGCGAGCGAAGCATGGACGGCGAGACCGCTCCGGTAAAAGCACCTTCCGCCTCATAAAACGCGTCCTGAGCGCCAAGCTTTGCACGTTTCAACACCTTGCCTACCGCCGAAAGAAACGGAAAAGGCGGAGCGATAACAACGTTCAGCTTGTCTTCCGCCAGCGCAAGACGAACCGCTTCTTTCTCGGTCTTTGGATTTAACTTCCAATTCGCAACAACCAGTTTTTTCATCAGTTTCTTAGCCGTTCCCGTATTTCCTTTTCGACCTCCTCGCGCCGGCGTCCGTAGCGTGTACGCGAACGTTCTCGTATGGAGGCGCGGAGCGTTTCGTCCCCGTGCGCTCCAGGCACGAGCGCAAGCGAAAACGGCGGGGAAGTTTCTCCGTCCACTAAAAGTTTCAATGCGCCGCGGAAGTTATCCAAGTTCGTAAGATCGTCGGGAGTGAACGTGCCGCCAAGCTGTTTTGCAAGTATCTCCGCGTCCGGCGCGCCCACGCGAAATACCAGCGAGGACCCGACGTTTCCGAATACCGCATCGCATATCTTTTCCGTAAGTTGCCCCAGGAATTGGTGCGCAATGGTGAGGTCTAAGCGATACTTCCGCGCTTCGGAGAGGATAGTCGCAATGGAATCGGTCGTGAAATTTTGGAACTCGTCTATGGAAAGATAGAAATCGCGCCGCGAGGTCTCAGGCATATCGCCACGCCCGAGCGCGGCCATCAGGATCTTACCCACTACCACCATGCCGAGAAGCGAGGCATTCATGTCTCCAATCTTCCCTTTCGCGAGATTCACGAGAAGAATTTTCCCGTTGTCCATAAGTTCGCGGAAATTGAGCGCGGAGTGCGTTTGGCCCACGATAATCCTCATATAGTCGTTTGAGGTGAACGCAGCGAACTTTGAGGTGATGTAAGGCGTCATGTTCGCGAGCGCCGCTTCGCCTCCCGCCTTCGTCGCTTCCTTTTCCCAGAAATCCTGCACGGTAGGGTTCGTAATGCGCGCAAGCTTCCGTGTGCGAAACGCCGCGTCGGTAAAAACGCGCGGAACTTCCATAAGCGTCGCCGGCTCCACCGCGCTGTCTTCCATGAGAAGCAGGAGTGCGTTCCGCATGTACTGTTCGAACATCGGGCCTCCCGTGGCTTTCAGGTCGTAGAGCCGGTCGAATATACCGAGGAGCTCGTTCACAATAAACGTCTTTTCCTCTGGCCGCGAGTGGTCGTGCTCTATCATATTGAGCCCTAAGGGGAACTCCAGGTCGGAGGGGTCAAAAACAACGACGTCGTCCATGCGTTTGGGCGGTACCAGCGCGAGAAGCCGTTCTATAAGATCGCCGTGCGGATCAATAACGGCAACACCTTTACCCTCCGCCATATCCTCGGCCGCAAGCGAAGTAATGAGCGTGCTCTTCCCGGTTCCCGTCTGTCCCACAAGGTAGAGATGGCGCCTCCTATCGTCTTCAGCAAGACGCACGGGCCTCCGCTCACCTCGATACACGCTTTCGCCGAGCAACACGCCGCGCGAAGGAAGCTTGGCAGGCGGCGGTGCTTCACGGCTCTTCACCGACCTCATGCGCGGAAGCACGGTCCATGGCGTAGGCATATGAAACACGCTCGCTAATTCTTCGGCATTCAGCACCACCGTGTCTTCGTCGCACCATTCACGAAACGAAAATTGGCGCACGAACGAAGAAATCTGTCTCGGTCGCACCACCTTGAACGCGTTCCGCTCCGGCGCATCGAATTGCGAGAACCCGGTCGTGAGTTCGGTAAGGAGTCCTTCAGCACGATGCGGGGTGGGAGCCGAAGTGACCACCCGAATATTCACCTCGAAAAGCGGCTTTGAAAGCTTCCCTTGTACAAGTTCCACCGCGCGCTGGTCTGGTTCGTGACCCTTCTTTTCATTATCTGTCTCCTTTTTTGCTCCGAACGCCGCACGTTTGATGTCCGAAACCGCCACTGCGGTGCCACCCATCACCGAACTAAATGACGCACCGTTTTTCAGTGCTTTGAGCGTACTCGTAAGCGTGCGCTTCGCGCTTTTCGGCGCAGGCCTCACAACGTATTGAATGGCACATCCTTCCCCTACCGCATTCACTTTAGTGAGCCCGCCAAGAATGGAAAGGAACGTATCGCTCCCGATCTCTCGGTACGTACGGATAAGGAGGAGAAATCGGGAATTTTCCCGTAGTGTCGCTCCCGCAACCACGCCACCATAGTGGAACACGTTGTAATCGTCCGCGGGCTCCACGCGGGCATCGTTCCACAACGACTGAACCTGCCGTACAAATGGTTCTGCCATTCCTCGCGGCACCGCAGCATAAAAATGTATCTCTTCGCCCACGTACGGCACGGCGACCTCAAATGTAAACGTTTCGCTCGCAGTCGCGAGTGCGGCCATAAGTTGTTCGGAAAGCGCGATAGCACGTGCGACTTCGTCCGCAGTTCCCGCCTTTTCATCTCCCGCGCGCGGAAACCTTATTAGGAACAATTTCTTCCTTAGTCCCTCCGCGAGACGACGGCGCGTGGCGCGGCGCGCCCAAAAATAAAAGCCGACGCTCGCGCCAATGAGTACTACAAAAAAAATAATGGTGAATGCCGACATTTATATGACGCCTCGCTTTTCAAGCTCCGGAAGGAGTTTATCGGCGAGCGCGTCATGGAGCGCATCCAGTACGAATGGCGAGTGCTTTGCCGCTTCCGAGACCGCAGCAGAGATGCCCTCTTGGAACGCAAGCGTTACGAGACGCTCCACCTCGGCTTTCACCTCGGGAGATCCCTCCGAAAGATACGAGGGAAGACGGGAACTGTCGGATGCCGACAAAGGAGGTCCCGAACCCTTCTCTTCGACGGGGTGAGGGAGCGGGGGCGCGATGGCGGCAAGCGACTGTTTCACCACTTCGCGAGATGGAGCTTCGGGCGCATTTTCACGCCGACGCGCGATTTCGGTCGTCACGCGTGCGAGATCCTGTTCAAGTTTTTCGTGAAAATTTTTTATAACGGCCATATTCCTATTATAACCCTATTGTTGCGCCGCTTACTGCGAAAGATTCTGGATCTGTATCGCACCGCCAGTCGTTGAAGCGTTCGTGGAACTTGCAAATTTCCCCGTTGGTGCCGCAACCGCCCCTTCGTCACTCGCGCCTCCCGACCAGTCCGTCTGGTGAAACACCGCGTTCTGCCACCGCGCCACGATGGCAGAAAGCTTTACCTCGCTGGTCCCCCCACCCGTCACCCACTGCACATAGTTTGTGATCCACTGCGTAGAGCCATCCTCCACAGTGCCACTACAGGGCGCACGCGAGGCGATAGTGCTAGAGGCATCGTTGGTGCGGCACACGTTCTCTATCGTAAAAAACCGCTCATAGATGCCGGAGTTATAGAGCTGACGCGCTTCGTCAGAGGAAAGGGCGCGATTGTAGACGCGGACGTCATCGATCATTCCCGCAAAACGACTCGTATCGGACGCTCGCCCTCCGATGTAAAGGTCGTTATCGTTCGCGGTAGCGCCGTAGGTACAAGCGGCTGAACTGGACGCTAATGCCCCGTTCAGATAGTGGCGCGTCGTAGTTCCATCATATGTAGACGCCACGTGTTGCCACGTATTGAGCGTAAGAGCTCCGTTCGTAAAATCACAATTCCCCGAGCCAGTCCGTAATGTCGTTCGAAAGTTCCCGCTCGAATTCGCAAATTCATAACCAGACCCGTAGGCAACGGGGATTTTCGCGAGGATAGGTTTGTACGAAGAGCTTGAAGTGGGGTAGATCCATGCCGAGAAGGTAAGTATGCTTGTCACGTCGAGCGT
The DNA here is from genome assembly GCA_043799565.1 of Candidatus Brennerbacteria bacterium. Taxonomy (GTDB): domain Bacteria; phylum Patescibacteriota; class Minisyncoccia; order UBA6257; family GWB1-50-10; genus DYGI01. The sequence goes on from JAZDNP010000008.1 coordinate 75,984, forward strand.
ACTCGTTGCTTCCGGAACGTCCACGTAATCGTTTACGCCGTCAAAATTGAGACAATTCGCGACTTTGCACGTTGAGCTTGCCCGCGTAGGACCGGTCGTGAGCGTCCCGTGGCTGCCGCTCCCCGTCGCATCGTAGGTAGTCGTGCTCGTAGTTGTTTCCACTTCATCGAATTTCCAGTGTCCCACGAGCCCGTCCGGCACATCGCCGTCCAGTAACCCCTCCTCGCCCTGCACCGTGAAGAATGTGGTCCCGGAAGCGTTCAGGAAGTAGTGAGTGCTTGTGGCTTTTGTAAGGCCATAGAAACTTTCCCAGTTGGATACCACGTAAGAGCGGACGTTGTCGGAAAGCGATTGTGCGAACTGCGAGGCAAACTGTGACTTTTCGGAGGTCAGATTCGTGCGGAGCATGGTGGTGACCGCGAACGCCGCCGTACCCATGAGAATCGCGCCGATTGCAAGCCCTATTACAACTTCTACTAATGACTGTCCGCTCCGCTTGTTCTTCATCGTTTTATCATTATAAACTGATGCACATTCATCACTTATCTCAGCAAACTGCATAAATACTTGGGGATGTAGCTGGTATAAAAATCTTCACCGTCTCTCGTAAGCGCTATGCTATAGCATAGCGCTTTGGTTATTAGATACCAGGAATATATATCGTGCCGTATTTCGTGCGCCGGGACATGCCGAGTGGACGCGGTGAGCGGGGATGGTACAGCGAAGCGTACTGCTTCTTCTTTCGCTCCGTCTTGCTCCGCACAAGATAGCTCCGGTAGCCCTTTTCCTTAAACCCTTTTTTGATGCCGCTTATGGTTTGCGGCGAAACCCACAGTTCGTCCCCAATCGTCCGGTAGCTCCTGCCGGCGAGGAGCAAGTCGAGTGCCGCGGCTCGCATCACAATGTCACGTCTTTCGGAAGCGGTAGTAAATAAATCGAGTAATGCGTGGGATCCCGCTAGTTTTCTCCAACACGCGGCTTCCCACGCGGCTCGGGAAGAATAATTACCAATAGAGGGGATGGAATTTTGTTTTCCTTTCTTCATTTTGCTCACTCTTCCTTACTACCATACCAACTATGCTATAGCATAGTACTTCCCACTACTCACTATTCAAGGTTATTATAAAGTGCCTCGATCTCGGTCGCGGAGAGCGCGCGATCATATATACGTACTTCATCTATCACGCCACCAAAATGATCAACTCCAACACCCACCGATTCTCGGTGCGCCAAGTGTATTGGACCGGTATCAGCGTTGATGGTACTCGTTACGGTATCTGAAGTTCTTTGAACCCCGTCCATGTATAACTTTTTTAGTTGAGTAGCGCTGTCATACACGCCTGCAAAAAAATGCCAATTTTGAGGGTCAGAAACTGTATAATAGGTTCCGTATCGCCAACTATTGTTCGTGTAAACAATGAAATTTATATTTTTACCTCCGGTTGAGCCAGTTCCGAGAATGTACGCGCTATATTTACTAATCAATTGCCAGGCGCCGCTATATCCCGAACTACTATTTGATTTTATCCAAGCAGTGACGGTGATTGCAGCGGTAGGATTCACACTCGGTAAAATCACATAATCATCGGCCCCATCAAAGCTCAAACAACTCCCTGCTTTGCAGCTTGACCCCGACTGCCATGTAGGACCGGTCGTGAGCATGCCGGTGTTCCCGTATCCCGACGCATCGTATGCGCTCGTACTCGTCCCTTCGTCCAAATGCCAATAGCCGACCACATTGTAGTCTTGACGCGCCGTGATAGAACCAACAGCACGAAGTATGAGGTCGCCGATAAAGCCTTTCGAGCCGCCGACAAGTGTGACAACCTTATTCTCCGATAGCGCGCCCGAGAGCGGAGAAAACACCAGGTCGTAGGTACTTGAAGTGCTGGGATTCCCGAACCCCAAAGCTCCGCGGAACGAATAGGTGCGGTCCAATCCGCTCGTACTGTACGAAGTTCCTCTGAAAACGGAATATGACGAAGTGCCGGAAGTCGCATTCGTGAAGCGGATACCCCACCTGCTCCCCTCCTCTTGCGCGACCGAACGGCGTTTCGTGCCCTCTACCGCGGCGCGCAGTTCGTTCAGCCCGGACCCAAGCACTTGCTTATTCCGATACTGCGCGAGGCCCAAAAATCCCGCAACCGAGACCACTATTACAATGGCCCCGACGACGAGAGTTTCTATGAGGGTAAACCCAGCACCACTTTGTAGTGGTTGTTTGGAAAAGTGCTGCTGAGAAAAACCGTTCCGCATCAAAACTGAGTCGTTAATTGATAAATGGGAACGATGATGGCGAGCGCAATAACGCCGATGATTGCACCGATGAGCACGAGAAGTAGGGGCTCAAGGAACGACACGAGCGATTTCACTGACGCGTCAATTTCTTTCGTGTAGAAATCGGAGAGCGTGCCAAGCACTTCGTCCAAATGGCCTGCCTTTTCGGAGATGGACATCAGACTCGCAACGGTCTGCGGAAAGAACGGTTCCCGCTTGAACGCCTCCCCGATTGTGAGCCCCTTCATGAGCCCTTCGCGCGAGATGCGCATAAGCGCCTCCGAAAGTGCCACGTTCCCCACCGCGGTCGCGGTGATTTCAATGGCGTCCGTGATGGACATCCCGGCGCGGATAAGCGCGGAGAGCGTGGAAGCGAATCGTTGGAGCGCAATCTTCCGCACCACATCTCGTATGATGGGAATCTCCGAAAATACACCAAATACGAATTTTCTGAAGAACGCCGAGGACAAGTAGAGGCGCGCCATAATAGCGCCAACCACCAGAAGAAAACCAACGAAGTAAATCCCGTAGTCATTAAAGAAAAGCCCGACCGAAAACACGATGCGAGAAAAAAGTGGCGGCTCAAAACCTCCCTCCAAAAAGACATCCGCGATCTTCGGGAGTGCGAACCCAATGAGAAAAGTAAGGATGAGCACCGATCCGATGAGAAGAAGGACGGGGTAAATTAATGCGCCCCGCACGCGGTCGCGAAGATCCTTCTGCTTCGTGAGGTCCTCGGTGAGATCCTCAAACACGCGTTCAAGGTCGCCAGAGGCCTCTCCTGCTTTCACGAGGTTTGCATAGACGCCGCCGAAGACACGCGGATATTTCGCGAACGTGGTGTAGAACGGCTGGCCTTGTTCAAGCGTGGTGCGTATCTCAAGAAGAATGTCGCGCACCGCGGGTTTCTTCAGGTCCTCAGCAAGAATGTTTATGGCCTCCAAGAGCCCCGTTCCAACCTTCAACATGAGCGCGAGGTACTTGGACATGAACACTAGGTCGGTCATTGTCATCTTTGCGCGGAAAAGCGAGAAGGAACGTTTTGTCGCTTCTTCAAGGGGCTTCAAGCTGACGGGCTTCAGCTGATTCTTGGCTAAAAACGAGAGCGCTTCCGTCATATCGTGCGCCTCGAGGTCCCCTCCTATGACCCGCCCGTCGAGCTGTGATGCAATGTATCGGAATTTCATCCCGCTCGAAATAATAGAGTATGCTCGACCGCTTGATATCTGAAAGATTTTATTTTGTGGCTGTTCATATACATCGTGAATATCGCACTACAATTTCGAACGGGATTCATGTTATTCGCGAATCACGCGGAACAGTTCGGAGATGGTGGTCGTTCCCCGCTCCACCTTGCGGAGCCCATCCTCAAACATTGTGACCATGCCCTCCGCGCGCCCTATTTTCCGAAGGCCGTCCAAATTAAAATCACCGCCCGTGATAAACTTCCGAACCGCTTCCGTGATGGGAAGGACCTCAAAGATGCCGACGCGTCCGAGATACCCCGTACCCCCGCATGCGACACACCCCTTTCCGCGATAGAAGGTTTTGGGAAGCTTCACGGTACGCGGATCCACCCCTTGCGACTCCAATTCGCGGGCAATGGCCTCCGCCACACTTCGCTCTGGCACATAAGATTCAATGCAGTCCAAATGAACCCTCCGCACCAGGCGCTGTGCGATAACATCGTTCAAGACCGCCGCAATGAGAAACGGCGGGATGCCCATATCAATGAGACGAGGCACCACGGTCGGAGCATCGTTCGTGTGGAGGGAGGAGAGCACGAGATGGCCGGTTAACGCCGCCTGCACGGAAATGTTCGCGGTTTCTGCATCGCGTATCTCACCGACCATAATGATGTTAGGGTCCTGCCGCAAAACCGAGCGAAGACCGGAAGCGAATGTGATACCCGCCGCCACATTCACCTGCATCTGGTTTGCATAGCGCATGTCGTACTCAATAGGGTCCTCAATAGTCACAATGTTCACTTCGGGTCTGTTCAAGAGGTTCAATATGGAGTAGAGCGTTGTGGTTTTACCGGAACCGGTAGGTCCACATGCAAGCACCATGCCATAGGTTTTTGCTACAGCTTCTTGGATGAACTTCCCGTCGGTCTCAAAAATGCCAAGCTCGGCGAGTGAGAGCGGTTTCTGCGCGGCGGAGAGGAGCCGGAGCACTATCTTCTCGCCGTAGAAGGTTGGGATGACCGACACACGCACATCAATGACATTTTCCCCAAGCTTATAGCGGAAACGGCCGTCCTGCGAATGGGTATGCTCGTCCACACGAAGCGTAGAAAGTATCTTGATGCGCGCAACGACCGCGGGATGTACCTCCTTTGGCATACGGATAATCTCGTGGAGAATACCGTCTATGCGGTACCGCACGAGGATGCCGTCGTCCAGCATTTCAAAATGGATATCCGACGCGCGCGAGGAAATTGCGTATTCCATCAGATTGTCCACGATGGCGACGATAGGAAGGTCTTGCGCCGCTTCTTCAAGTCCGCCCTGCGTTTTGGAACGGAGCGATTCCTGCACGCTTTCCTCAATGACCTTCTTGTAGTCCTGTGTGAGGCGCTTTTGATAGACTAGAAACCCACGGTTCAGGTCATCGTCGTCCGCGAGATACGGTTTCACGGGACCGTTCAAACGCAGGGTCAAAAAATCAATCGTCTCAAGGTCGGTGGGGTCCTCCATCGCCACCATAAAACGCCCGTCGGGCTCTTGGCCGAAGGGAATCGCTTTTCGTCTGCGCGCCACGTCTTCAGGGAGAAGATGAAGTACCGCTTCGTCTATTTTTACGACACCCAAATTCACCCGCTCCACGCCGAGGGCCTTCGCGACGAGGACGAGAAAGTAGTCCTTGTTCAAGAACCCGCGCGAGACAAGAATCTCAACCGGGCTTTGGCGCTTCCGCGCCGCTTCCGTCACTACCTCGTTAAACATTGCCTCATCCACCGCGCCAGCGTGGATGATAATTTCCTTCAATTTCTCGGGCGGGAGATTGATCATGTATACATACTCTCGCTTCCATTGTATCAAAAAACCGCCGGAAGGGCGGCTTCTGTTCGGCTTAGAGATTAAGATCGGGATCGTTCCCCACCTCGTACCAATAATCGTCGTCGCCTCCATCTTTAGTGCCCAATTCCACGTTACTACCGCTGGATGCGCCGCCATATTTGGTACTCTCCATATTCGCATTAATTTCATAATGATTAGCGGTGTCGTTTGCAAATACATACATACAAACGTCCACTGCACCCCCTTCGCAACTCGTAGCCGCCGCATTGATAGGATCCATGGGGAGGCGCGGAAGTGGGGAACCAGAGCTTATATCTGTGAAGTCAACAAGCACCCATCCGTCCCCATCCACTTCGGTAGAAGTGGAGTTTGTGCAGGTTTGTATCATTCCCGGTGGCGGCGCAGTTCCTACTGTGCATCGCCCCGCAGCAACACCGGCATTAATTGACGCGCTTGGATAATCTGCAAGATAGAACGCAACGGCACTGTTCAGCGCAGCAAGGTCGGAGATGCGCGTCGTGTCACGCGCCTGCTTGATAAGCTCTGCGGGGTTTAGGACCAACACCACCGCAACCGCAAGGACCGCGAGAATGGCGATGACCACAAGAAGCTCAATCAGGGTAAATCCCTTCGGTTTCATATTAGGTCAGAATATCAAGATATTGCGTTTATTATACCACATCTTTTCAGGGAAGTGCAGAACTAAAAATAGTCCACATTCAAAAACCCCTGCAGGCGCAGGTGAATCTCGTCTCACCATTTCGTAATAAAGACCTGGGCTCTAGAGATCTAGCCCCGGATCGTTCCCCACCTCGTATGCGTTCGCGTTGTTTCCTCCGTCTGCGTCTGCCCTTTCCATTCCCGTGGAAACATTAGCATACTTGGCACTTTCCATTGAGGCATCGAGTTCAAAAGTGAGCGTGCTACTCGCGAACAGATACTGGTAGAAGCACGCATCCAGCGTGGAGCCGCAGTTGGTAGAACCGTTGTTGGGATCCATAGGAAGTCTCGAGAGCGGAGAACCGGAAGAGATGCTCCCGAAGTTGATAGGAACCCAGCCGGCGTTCGTGACCACCGTTGAGCTAGATTGGGTACAAACCTGGGTGCCTTTAGTGGAAGCCCCTGATGTGCAAAACCCGGTTGCGGTGGTACCGATCACCGGGCTCGCCACATCCGCAAGATAGAGCGCAATCGCGGAGTTGAGCGCCGCGAGATCCGATACACGCGTCGAATCACGCGCCTGCTTAATAAGCTCTGCGGGGTTTAGGACCAACACCACCGCAACCGCAAGGACCGCGAGAATGGCAATGACCACAAGAAGTTCAATAAGGGTAAATCCTTTCGGTTTCATAAATACGAATGCAACACTTTCCTTGTCTGTTTTATTATACCATTATCATACGTCACTGCCCCCCCTACTGTGCACAACTTAGTGTGTGCTCAGCATGAACGTTTTTACGTGCTCCACAAGTTCTTCAATGGAAACTTTTGCCTTTACGAAGTACTGAATAGCACCGAGCGCTTGCCCCCGCGCCACATCACTCTCCTGGCCAAGGTTGGAGATGATGATAACCGGCGCCCGTTCGAACTGCGGGTCCGCCTGAAGCGTTTCTAGCAGCTCGAATCCCGAAATCTTCGGGAGAATGATGTCCAAGAGGATGAGGTCGGGCTTTGATTCGCGGAGTTTCGCAAGCGCTTCTTCACCGTCGCGCGCGAGAACCATTTCAAACCCCTCTTTTTCCAATCGTTGTTTCAAAAGATTCCCCAAAAGGGGCTCGTCCTCAACTAAAAGAATGCGTTTCATTTCCGCCATGGTTAGTTGTTAGTATACCATCAAAAACTTTTCTCGTTGTCCTAGTAGCCACCGACTTAAAGGCTGAGTGGCTAACACCTGTAAACCATCACTGGTTTGCGCGATCTGATAAAGAGTGGAACGCAGACGTAAAGCCCGCATTCTACTCCGTACCTATCTTTCGCTCGCTATCTTTTTATAAATAAAAAGATAAGTGTACTAGATCCACGAGCAGCTTCCGCTACCCGTGCCTTGTTACGACTTCGTCCATGTCACCGAGCTTGGGCTGACCCCTCGCGAGGCTTCACCCACTCCCAGCTCCCTTGACGTGACGGGCGATTATCCTCTGTGAACTCAGAGTTGATGTTCCCACCGCACGGACGGATTTCCCGTATGCGGCGAGCTCAATGCATCTTCTGCTTTAACCGGTACAGGTTTTTTAATCCCGATGAATGGAGATGTTCTCCCCTTCGTATTCCTTCCATGAGTTCGCAAAAGATTTTAAAATCCTTTGCCTTCGAGGGAAAATGTAAGGGGTGCTTCTTGAAGAATGGAATAATGATTTCTTCAAGTTCCTTCCGGTTCGAAACTTCATACCGATAGCAGTGCTGATGATTACGCCGTCGATCTCTTTGGAAATAGACATTGCCACATCCAAAGTAACGTTTGAGGGCCTCGAGAACGGATTTATCCTTCTCGATAAGTTTCAGATAGAATTTTGGTTCTATGCGCGTGCGCCGCGTTGATTCCCGCGACTGTGCGAGATTTCGGACGTACGCCGTGAAACTTCCCTCGCCATCTATGAGACCGACAATGTAATCTTCTGTGAACATTAAGTGAGTTCCTTCGTCCGATTTTCATCGAGACTACTATGACTCAGCTGACTTCTGACGCTGCGTCAGTTTCATTATACCACGCATGTGGTAACAGCCGTCAGATCTCCCAAGGTCACGCAGTATCCTATTCCCGGCATCCGCTACAGGCTTTTGTTGTAGCCTTCCCCACCCTCACCACCCTTCGATGGGTCGGCCGGCCTTTTTTTGTAGCGGCTGTCGTTTGCTTCCCGGTCCTCCACCCGCAATTCTCGCGAATCGGGGCTACCGTTCAGCTATGCTCCTCAAGACGACGAGGAGAAAGGGATTTCAACCCTTTAGCATACTGCGCTGCTTGGCGCTTTTATTGTGAGTACAGGACTCGAGAACGTATTCACCGCGGCCTTATGATCCGCGATTACTAGCGATTCCGACTTCATGAGGTCGAGTTGCAGACCTCAATCCGAACTGGGGCCGGTTTTCTAAGGATTGGCTCCGCCTTACGGCTTCGCGACCCGTTGTACCGGCCATTGTAGCATGTGTGTAGCCCAGGGCATCAAAGGGCCATGCGGATTTGGCGTCATCCTCACCTTCCTCCGTCTATACGACGGCAGTCTCCCGTGACACTGGTAACACGGGACAAGGGTTGCGCATGTTACCCCATTTAAGGGAGCGCCTCACGGCACATGCTGACGACAACCATGCAGCACCTGTGCGTCCGTCCAAAGTAAACCTCGGACGGCCATCCTTTCAGACGACCTTCGGACACATTTCAAGCCCTGGTAAGGTTTCTCGTTTACCGTCGAATTAAACCACATGCTCCACCGCTTGTGCGAGTCCCCGTCTATTCCTTTGAGTTTTAAGCTTGCGCTCGTACTTCCCAGGCGGCTGATTTAACGCGTTAGCTACGCCACCCCGAGGGTCGATACTCGAGACAGCTAATCAGCATCGTTTAGGGCGTGGACTACAAGGGTATCTACAATTTTGTTACTGCGTAACAAAATTGGAATTTTTATTTTCCAATTTCTAATGTCTCAGTACGCGATGCGGACATTTCTGCCGCATTCTCCATGTCGCCATATCCCGATTTCATTCAAATTCATGATTTGACTTTGAAATCGAGGATTCCGACTTTACGTCGGAAGAGTTCGGACTATATCTTCCCACCCTCCATAGGTAGGTCTGGCGTATAGTCTCTGAGGGATCCCGCAAAGCGGGACTTCCCTGCTGATTGTCCGCGCCAACAAATTTTTACCTTTCGGTACTGTTGGATACTCGGATTTTCCAGCATACAGCCAGATTATCCTCCAGCCAACTTGCCGGAGGGGACTAGCGCTCAATGGTACCCTTCCACTCCACCTCTTTTTCAAGAGGCGAGACGGTTCCTCTTTAGAGAAGCTCTCGGAGCTCCGATTTGCTTGGTGTCGCCTTCGGCGACAAATCGGAGCGAGAGCGCAGACCCGATTTTCCGCTGGAGAAAATCGAGGTCGGTTCTCGAAAGAGAAACCGTCGAGCCAGTCTAATCCTTTTTGCTCCCCACGCTTTCGCGCCTCAGGGTCAGGAACGTCCCAGCAGAATGCCTTCGCCTTTGGTGTTCCGCACGATATCAACGGATTTCACCCCTACACCGTGCGTTCCATCTGCCTCTAACGCCCTCTAGTTCGGCCGTATCCCCGGCAGGTTCACCGTTGAGCGGTGAAATTTTACCGGAGACGCACCAAACCCCCTACGCGCCCTTTACGCCCAATAAATCCGGATAACGCTTGTGGCCTTCGTATTACCGCGGCTGCTGGCACGAAGTTTGCAGCCACTTATTCCCACCGTACTATCAGTCTTTCGACTTTCTCCGGTAGAAAAGCAGTTTACGCTCCGAAGAGTTTCATCCTGCACGCGGCGTCGCTCGATCAGGCTTTCGCCCATTGTCGAATATTCTCGACTGCTGCCTCCCGTAGGAGTACGCACCGTGTCTCAGTTGCGTCGTTGGGGATCGGGCTCTCACCCCCCCTACCCGTCATAGCCAAGGTGAGCCGTTACCTACACCTTCTAGCTGATAGGAACTAGGCCAATCCCCGAGCGAATTGCTCCTTTACTGACAGCCAGTTTCTAACCGCAATTCGCTCGGGAAATACGAAGCACGAAACCCTAAATCCGAAACAATATTTAAATCACAAATTTCAAAATTCAAACGTTTAGAACATTAGAATTTCGAATTTGGAATTTGTTTCGAATTTCGATATTCGAATTTCGAATTTCCGAGATCATTAATGAATTACGGACAGAAATTGACTGTCAGACCATTGGGTATTAGTCCGCCTTTCGACGGATTATTCCCATCTCGGGGGTATGTACGAGGGTTGTACTCTCTCGTTCGCGACTATCTAACACACCTCGCAATAGCTCGGTGTGTCGCTGATTAATACTGATGGGGCGGATTTATGCTGATGATACATCCGCATCAATCAGCTGAAATCCGCATAAATCAGCGGCACCGAACCATAGTGAGGTGCATTAGACCGTTCGACTTGCATGCCTTATCCACGCCGCCAGCGTTCATCCTGGACCAGGATCAAATCCTCAAATAAAGCTCGCTCCGCTCGCTTAAACACAGATCCATACGGATTGGAACGGATTTACACGGATAAAAATCCGCATTAATCCGCCACAATCAGTATCAATCCGCGTCCAGCGAAACAAAGTTGAGCTAATTGGGACAACGAAAAAAACTTCCAACTCTTCGACGGGCTCAGTCGTTCGACTCCCGCTCACGATGGTGAGCTTGCCGAACCAAGTTGTACTGAGCTTGCCGAAGTACAATACTTCAACCGGCTCAAGCTTGAATTGAGTCCGCTGAAGTACAAAACAACTTTGCTGCGCTCACTATGTTTACTAGACGCTGATTTATACGGATTTTGCTGATTTATGCGGATAGTAATTATCAGCATCAATCAGCGACGGCACGTCAGTGCCGTATCGGCATGAATCAGCACCTCGCTCACGAAGTGAAACGCCTAACTTTTCAAAATACGCTCGCTTGGTCATAATGTTCACCTCCCCAGAGAGCCGTACCATTATATGGAACAGGCGAAACTTGTCAAATGGAAATAAGGCAGGTACAATGGGCTGGCTCAAACTCTATGAAAAAGGGCATACATCCCACCTACCATCCGGCGGCCAAGGTAAAATGTGTCACAGCACCAGAACCCCGGCACTAGAGCAAAACTCAGTGCGGGGCGCGGTAAGTTCGGTGCTGGACTTCGCTCTACAGTTGCTGAATCAACAATTTTCATGAAGAAAGATGTCCACCCCAAGTATTATCCTTCTGCTAAAGTCCGCTGCGCCTGCGGCGCCACGTTCACCGTGGGATCCACCAAACCGGAAATCCATGCGGAAATCTGCAGCCATTGTCATCCTTTCTACACCGGCCGGCAGGAACTCGTGGACACCACAGGCCGCGTGGAGCGCTTCAAAAAACGGAAAGCACGCGCAACGGCACCAAAATTAAAAAAGGTGCAAGCAAAAGCAAGGAAGAAGCGAAACGCTGAATAATACGAATTTCTAATTCCCAATTTCTAATCAATAACCAATTTTCAACCTCCAATTTAGGAATTTAGATATTGGTCATTAGAAATTCATTAGGTCAATTAGAAATTAAAAATTAGAAATTTCCCCCTCAGTACCACCTGAAAATATTATGGACCTTGAAGTAAAAAACCGCACCCACTTCGGCAAGCAGACAAGGCGCCTGCGCCGCGAGGGGCTCATCCCCGCGGAGCTCTACGGCCATGGTTTCCGGAACCTCCACCTTGCGGTTTCCGCAAAGACCTTCGCGGGGGTGTACCGGGAGGCTGGAACTCACACTGTGGTCACCCTAGTCACCGAGGGCGGAGAAAAAATTCCCGCGCTCATTGTGGCCGCGGAGCGGCATCCCATTTCCCGCGCGCTCCTCGCCATCGATTTCCACCACATTCGGAGCGACGAGCAGGTACGGGCAAAGGTGCCAATAACGTTCGTCGGCGAGGCGCCCGCCGTGAAAGCCGGCCACCTCGTAGTCACTGTCCTCGCTGAACTTGAGGTCGAGGCGCTCCCCGCCGATCTCCCCCACCGCTTCGCGGTGAATATGGGCGGGCTTACGAACGTAGGGGAGAGCATCCATGTAGGAGATCTCCCGCTCCCCAAGGGCGTGAAAATGCATACACCCCCCGAAACGGTGGTGGTCACCATAGGCGAACGGCGAAAGGAAGAGGTCGCTGCAGCTCCTTCTGCCGCGGCCGCCGCCGAGGCGACTCCGGCAGTAGCCGAAGGTGAAGCGGCGACCCCTCCGCCATCCGAGAAAACTCCCAAATGAAGCTCCACAGGCTAATGTCCGTGGCTTCTTTCCATTCATGATTCCGTGGAGCGGAACCCCGCACCGTCCCGCTAAGCGGGACTGGTGCGTGGGTAGCTCCCATCCCTCCTCCCGCGGAGGGATTTTTGCAGACGCAACATCCCCATCGTTATACCCCGTTAGAAGTTTTCGTGGCGCACGCTACACATTTGAAAAATTGTGTCGAGTTTAACCTACGCTTCTTCATATACTTCTAACGGGGTTATATAATGGAGAGGTCACGTGCCTCTCTCAAAACGTTCCATTGCGTCATGAAATCCATCCGCATCCTCACCGCGCTATCTCTCCTCCTCGGGGGAGTGGCGTTTGCGGTCGTCACGGCGAGCACCGCCTTCGCCCAAAGCGCTGCCACGAGTACGCAGGCGACGAGCACCCTGCCTGCCCTGTCTGCGCAGGCGGGGCAGGCAGGCGCACCGACCCCGGCACTCTCCCCAAAGGAAGAGGAGCGCCGTGCGCTTGAGGCGCAACTCGCGGCGCTCGAGAAACAAATCGAGGACAACCAGGACACCATCAACCAGTACCAGAAGCAGGGCAAGTCGCTGAAGAACGAGATCGGCACCCTGAACGCGAAGATCGCGAAACTCAATCTTCAGATCAAGGCCGTCAACGTCACGCTCACCAAGCTCTCGGACGAGATCGCGCAAACCCAGCAGCACATCGGCCAAACCGAAACAAATATCGAGACCCACAAGGACGCCATCTCGCGCGCCCTCCGCGAGATCTATGAATCGGACAGTCAGGGCATTGTAGAGATCATGCTCGCCACAAACCGCCTCTCCGACTTCTTCGGATACATCAATAACGTCACGCAGGTGCAGGAAAATCTCCGCGTGGCGCTCGCGGAAATCGTGCAGCTGCGCCAAGACCTCCTAGCACAAAAGGAAGAGCTCTCGACACAGAAAGATGACGCGGAAAACCTCCGCGCGATACAGCAGTCACAAAAAGCCGGCGTACAAAGCACGCAGACGCAAAAAACTCAGCTCCTCAATGTGACGAAAGGGAAGGAATCGGAGTATCAGAAGATTCTCGCCAAAACGAAAGAGTCCGCGGCGCAGATCCGGAGCCGCATCTTCGAGCTCCTGGGCGGCGGCGAACTCACCTTCGAAAAAGCATACGACTACGCGAAGCTTGCCGAGGGCGCCACGGGGGTGCGGGCGGCGCTCATCCTCGCTGTCCTGAACCGCGAATCGCTCCTCGGCAAAAATGTGGGGCGCTGTTCCTACACTACCGCAATGCATCCCACCCGCGATATGCCCTACTTCCTGGACCTCCTCAAGCGGCTCGGCATTGACCCCAGCTCGGAGTTCGCAAAGGTATCCTGCGCCAACCAGCACGGGAGCTACGGCGGCGCCATGGGCCCGGCGCAGTTCATCCCCTCCACGTGGAAACTCTACGAATCGAAAATAACCGCCGTTACCGGCAACAACCCCCCCTCGCCTTGGAACAATGCCGATGCGTTCGCTGCAACGGCCGTGTATATGAAAGACCTGCTCGCATCGGGAAGCTGCAAGGACTACGCGAACGCGAACAAGAACGCGGCTCCATACCAAACGCTCCTGGAACGCTGCGCGGCGGCGAAATACTACTCGGGAAGCAAGTGGTACACATACCGTTTCTGGTACGGAGAACCGGTGGTGGTAAAGGCAAACGAGTACGAGGGTGATATCAAGCTGCTGAAGGGGGCGTGACGGGTGTTTCTTTCTCCTTTTCAGCACCGGCCGTCAATCTGCTCCAGCGGCAGCTTGCGGCACTACGCTCTCGCGCAATCGTCCGCCTTTGGCGGAACCAAGCCGATGGCGCTCCGAGAGTTGCTGAAAACGAGAAAGAAACACCTTTTGGAAAATAGATCAATAAATGCCTTCACTTCGTGAAGGCCTTTATTATCGGTTCTAAATCTCCCTCCATAATTTTTTCTGTATTATGGAACTTCTTTCCGATGCGGTGGTCGGTGATTCTATCCTCCGGAAAATTGTAGGTTCGAATCTTCTCCGCCCGCTCTCCGCTCCCAATCTGGGAATTCCGAAGCTCTGAGACCGACCCCACCGATTGTTCCCGCTGCATCCCATAGAGCTTCGCCCGAAGGACTTCCATCGCCTTCTCGCGATTCGCGTACTGCGAGCGCTCCTCGCGCGAGCCCACCACTACGCCCGTCGGTTTGTGGAGGATCCGCACGGCGGTTTCCACCTTGTTCACATTCTGGCCTCCGGGCCCGCCCGCGCGGGAGAACGTAACCTCGAGGTCGCTCTCTTTCACATCCACCGCCCTTGCCTCCACGACCGGCAATACCGCGACGGATGCGGTCGAGGTATGAATCCTTCCCTGCCGCTCGGTGACGGGCACACGCTGTACGCGGTGCACGCCGGATTCCTGCTTTAGCATATCGTAGACGCCCGTACCCGCCACTTCCGCGACAAGCGTTTTGTATCCCTTTGCGCCGCTCTCCGAGGCGTCGAGCACGGTAAACTGCCATTCCTTCTTTTGGGCATACTTCTGATACATGTGCGCAAGGTCGCCCGCAAAAAGCGAGGCCTCGTCGCCCCCCGTCCCCGCGCGGATTTCGAGAATAATTTTGTTGATGCTTTCCTTCTGTCCCATCGTCACCAATTCAAGCAGAATTTTCAGAAAACGAAAAGCCCCGCGCATCGCGGGGCTTCAGCTACTCCGAAAATCCTCATTGTCTCATTGTTGCCACTATCAACGAGAACAAATGCGGCTTCAATTTATACGCATATGCGTATAAATTGAAGCACTCTTGGAAACTTGGAAATTTAGGCGGGGGGCAGCTTAAAAATTTTCCTCAACTCCTCATCCCCCTCTATTATCTCCACCAGCATCACCTTGCAGTACCTCTCCAAATCGTACTCCACCATCAACCTCCAGAATTCCTCGCTCATATGACTCGGACATACATAAACACTTTTCTGAAGTTGGTGAAAATCAAACCTTTTGAGAAAATATCTTAATTGTTGACGCTTCTTATCGGAACGCACCGGCACGTCGAAGCTCACCAGGCGCCATTTCCCATCCCACTTCTTGGCACCAGCGACGTTCGGCGACCGCTTGAGCAGGTAGATGATCCCTTTGGGGGTGACGGAAAATCTCTCTTCCTTTTTCCTCACGATGCCGTTCGCGATGAGGCGGCGGAGCGATTGCCTCAAATGTTTATTCTTTCGGTGGCGCGCTATGAATTCGTCAACCACCGCCTCCGCCACGACATTGGCATCGTGGAAAAATTCCGACCACTCCCTGATGTGCCGTGCCGCATCGCGTGAAGTTCTGGCCATAGGTAGTGAAATTTTCGTATGGCTTCAAGATGTGCCCATATGCGTACATTTTGAAGCTTTGTAGTAGATAGTGTATAGCATGTGAGGAAAAACGGCTACGGTTCCCCCAAGCAATTCACAGCTTCCTAAACAGCCCGCAATTTCCTAAACGGCCTATAGCTTCCCGAACAGCCGCAGGCGGCGCATCACCACCCCCTCCATCGCGGCGAGCACCTCCGGCATCAGTTTATACGGCGCGACCTCCTTGGGGTGCGCCTTCAAGGAATGCTCCAGCCCCACGCGCCATGCGGCGCGGAGCTCGGTGGAAATATGGATGACCGAAACTCCCGCATCAATCGCCGCTATAAAATCGGCATCAGAAATCCCGGAACCGCCGTGGAGCACGAGCGGCACCGGTTTACCCCGAGCCTGTCGAAGGGCTTCCCGAATGGAGCGGATGCGCGGGATGTGGAGCGGTGGGTTACCCATCTTCCCTACTATGCCGTGCACATTCCCCACCGCCGGCGCCAAAAGATCCACACCGGTCTCCTTCACGAAACGCGCGGCATCCTCCGGCTTCGTGAGGTCCTCCTTGCGCACCGCCACTCCCGCCGGCATTTTCTCAAAGACCTCCGAGGCGCTGCCGAGGTAGCCGAGTTCCCCCTCTACCAGCACGTCCCGGTTTATTTCCTTCGCAAGCTTCACCGCCGCGCGGGTCTGCGTAACGTGGTCATCGAACGAAAGGTCCCTGCCCCTACTCTGCGCCTCTCCCAATGGATCGAAAAGAATGGCATGGAACCCCACCCGCGCGGCTTCTCTCACGTGCTCAAGCGAATGGACGTGGTCGGCGTTCAAGAAGAGCCGAAACCCCCGCCCGCCAGCCGACGGAGCAGCGTGCTCGGCATTGTAGCTCGCCACGAGATCGCGGAAGTGGTTGAGACCCAGGTACTGCCCCTCCCCTTCCGAAACCCCCACGATGACGGGTACCTGGAGCCGCATTCCCGCGTGCGCCACCGCCTTCAGCTGCTCCAGGTTCGCCACGTTGAAGTGGCCGATCGCAATTCCACGTCTTTCGGCACCTTCGATTATTTCTCTTAATGACATCATATTATTCCATACACCAAGCGGCTTACGCCGATGCGAATATACGAATTATGCGAATGTTACGAATGATATTCGTATAATTCGTATGCATTCGTAGATTAGCATCGCGCTAAATCTCAAAATATCCCGCGAGGAGATGTTTCTTACACGAGGCTTCTAGTTCCTCACGGCTGAAATACGACTCGAATATCTTGTTCCAAAGCGCCTCCTGATGGTGGTAGAGATATTTTACTAGCTCCTTTTCCTTTACGAGCGACATTACGGTATCCACAAGGTCAAAGCTCACGAGCACGTTATTCCCTGTCTCATCCTTGAAGTAATCGCCCACCCAGTCCAGATCGCGCCAGAACGCGAGCTCGGAGCTTAACCCGCTGAGTATCTTTTCCGCCTTCACCAGATCTCCGGCGGCCTTCGCCCAGTGGAGCGCCTCGGGGTTCACGTGGGGTGCGAAGAGCCGCCAGTCGTTCTCGTCATCCTTCGCGAGGTAGCGCTGCACCACAAGCCAGCGCGATCGCTCTCCCTCGGGGAAACGGCGGTCCGGTACGTCGCCGCGGAGGAGCGAAACAACGTTCCGCGCAAACGTGCGGGGCGCCCCTGCCTCCTGCCGGAAAAGGTCGGAGTAGAAGGAAATCTCGTGCAGGTAGTGGATCACGAGGGAGAGCATCCGGAGCAGTTCCCCAGAGATGCCGAGTGCGACCGGGATCACAAATACAAACCCTACCTCCTTGAGGTGGCTGATATTGTGGTGCTTCTTCTTCACGAACGCCTTAGCCACGCGGTCCCATCGCTCCGAGAGCGTCCCTACCTCTACTTCCCGCTCCTCAAAATCATCCGGCGTGAGCTTTTCATACTGCTTGAAAAAAACGCCGTTCAGCCACTCGCTCCCCTCCACGAAGCGGAGTGACGCCATCACCTCAAAGAGATTTTCCTTGGCGAGCATGGCGTCCACCGACGGGTACTTGAGGAACGCGAGCACCTTGGCCGGAGGCGCGCGGCGGAGCAAATCCGCTATGGTCTCCTTTTTCAAAAAGAAACCGCGCCCCGGCCCAGCCACCTGCTTCGCGAGCGCGAGAACGCGGTTGCAGTCCTCCGCACGGTAGCAGGCGGGATTCCCAAGCCCCTCAAGGATACGGTAGTCGTCCGATTCTATCTTGGAGATGAGCGCATCGTACAACTCCTTTGCGGAGGAACCGGTGGCGACACCAAGGGAGAGCAGGCAATTCTTCATGCGTGCCTCGTTCTCCGCCACGATCTTCCCCAGCACATTCCGCTTCCCCGTAACCGCCGCGAGGCGGGTGTCCATCGTCTCAATGACGTGCCGATCGGCCCTCAAAATTTTCGCGATTTTTTCCTGTGCGGTCATAGTGTGACTAACAAACAACACACGACAAACAACCTACGGCAAGAAGGACGATTGCACATTAATTCTCCCCCGTTGTTAGTTGTTAGTTGTTCGTCGTCAGTCAACTTCATAGCGGTTCCACCCCCAAATCCACGTACCGCCATCGCTTGCCGCCGAAATCCTTCTGCCGCAGTATCCCCGCCTCCGCCCCCACCTGTTCCACCACCGAAGCCGCGTTCGCCGATGCGAGGCGGAGTGCGTAGTGCACGTCGTGTTTCCGCATGAGCCCCGCCACAAAACCGGACCCGAACGCATCACCCGCGCCGGTGCGGTCCACAAGTTTCTTCTCTTTGAAAATGCCCGCGCTGTAAAGGTATTTACCGTCGGATACAAATGCTCCACGAGGTCCATCGGTCATGACGGCGATCCCCGGCACGAGGTCGTCAAACTTCTTGAAAATGCCCCGCACGTTCCGGTATTCCACCCCCGTGATAAGCGAGGCCTCCTCGCGGTTCACCACAACCACGTCGAGCAAAGCGAGGAGCGGTTTCAATCGCACGGCTCCCATCGCCGCGTAGGCGCCCGAGGGATTCATCGCCACCTGGCTCCCTCGCACCTTCGCCTGACGAACCACCTTTTGCACGAGGTTTAGGGGAATGTTCCCAGGGGCAATGTAGAGCCACCGCGCCTGGAGCTTCCGAGGAGAAATATCACGTTCACGCCATCCTTCGGATGCGCCGCGGTACACGAGCACCGTGCGCTCGCCTGCGCCCGTGAGGAGAATAGTGGAGTACGCGGTGCCCTTTGCTTTGTCCTTGACGGAGAGTACCTTCACACGCTCGGCGCCGAGGTGCCGGACAACCATCTCGCCCGCCTCGTCGTCCCCCACCCGGATGAGCGCCGCGGTTTTCCATCCCTGCCGCGCGAAGGTTACCGCCGCGTTCGCCGCGCCGCCGCCCACGGTGAAGAGCGGCTCGCCCACTTCCAGCTTCGCACCGAGCGCGAAGCACTCCGCCTCACCTTCAATAAAACCTAACTCCTTCAGGTGCTTTGGGTCCTTGAGCACTTTTATGGCCGCTCCGCTCAAGAACACGTCCCGGGTCGCCGTGCCGATGGTTACAATATCGAACATTGCGTTCATTATACTCCCGATTCCGCTTTTTATCTATTCCTCGCCTGAATCCACACGAAAAAATCCTACGCTGAAAAAACAGGGTGCTATGCTATAGCATAGCACCCTGTTTTAACAACCAAATTCTTTTTCTACCGAACTAACTCCTTTTCAAAACTTTCATCACGGCGTTTTTGATATCCTTCACACCCAACCCATACTTTTCCATAAGTTCCGCAGGCGACCCTGATTCGCCGAACGTGTCGCGGAGTCCCACCTGTTCCAGGGGGAGCGGCAAGCGCGCCGCGAGAAGCTCGGCAACCGCACCACCCAAACCACCCGCGATCTGATGTTCCTCCACCGTAACCACCGCACCGGCACGCGCGGCGTGTTCCAAAATCGCTTTTTCATCCAACGGCTTTATGGTGTGGACGTTCACCACGGTCACGTTTATTTTCTCCTTTTCCAGTTCGGCGGCGGCGCAGAGCGCGTGGTATAGGAGCGCCCCGCACGCAACGATGAGAACCTGCGGCCGCTTGGATTCCCACAACACCATCGCCTTCCCCGGCACGAAGGGAGTTTCATCCGTCGTGATGACCGGCGTCTTCTCGCGCGCGAAGCGGAGGTATACCGGTCCCCAAATCTTGGCGGCTGCCACGGTCGCTTTCCGCGCTTCAATCGCGTCGCACGGCACGATGACTTTCATATTCGGCACGACGCGCATCATAGCGATATCCTCCGTTGCCTGATGGGTCGCCCCGTCCGGCCCCACCGAAATGCCCGCGTGGTGCCCGGCGATCTTCACGTTGGAGTTGTTGTAGCAAATGGTAGTACGAATCTGTTCCCAATTTCGCCCCGGCGAAAATGTCGCATAGGAAGAAATGAAGGGGATTTTCCCGCTGATGCCGAGGCCTGCGGCGATAGTCGCCATCCCCTGCTCCGCCACGCCGCACTCAAAGAACCGCTCGGGGAATTTTTTGGCGAAACCGTCGGCGCGGGTGGATTCCGCGACATCAGCTGTCAAAAC
This sequence comes from Candidatus Brennerbacteria bacterium, assembly GCA_043799565.1. Lineage (GTDB taxonomy): Bacteria > Patescibacteriota > Minisyncoccia > UBA6257 > GWB1-50-10 > DYGI01. The sequence continues at coordinate 96,119 of JAZDNP010000008.1, forward strand.
CACCACGTTAGGATTATCTTCCCCCACCTCGAGTAATCCCTCTCCGTAGCCGTCGCGGATGGGTTTTTGCTCGACATCGGCGTCGAACAATTTCGGATTCAGTTTTGCGGTGGGATTTAGCATGGTTACTCGTGCTCAGATTTGATGCGCCTGCCGAGCGTCCGTAATTCGTGGAGCGCCGCCTTCGCCTCTTCCTTATTCGGCACCCTGCCGTGCCACTCATATTTCTGCTCCATAAAATTCACCCCTTTGCCGGGGATGGTATGCGCGATGATGACCGTCGGCTTTTCGTAGATCGCCTTCGCTTCCGCAACCGCATCCACGAACTCCGTCATATTGTGCCCGTCAATCTCCAACACGTGCCACCGGAACGCCTCGTACTTCTCCCGCAGGGGCTCGAGCGGCATCACATCCTCCGTGTAACCGTCAATCTGGATGTTGTTCCGGTCCACGATTGTCGTGAGGTTGGAGAGGCGGTACTTCCCCGCCGCCATCACCGCTTCCCAGTGGTTTCCCTCCTGGTGTTCCGCATCGGAGGTGATGCAGTAGATACGGTGCTTCGCGTTATCCAACCGCGCCGCGAGCGCCATCCCCGCCGCCTGCCCAAGGCCCGACCCCAAGGGGCCAGAGGTGGTTTCCACGCCAGGGAGCGAGAGCCGGTGCGGGTGCCCCTGGAGGCGTGAGTTCAGTTTGCGAAGCGTCTTCAACTCCTCCATTGGGAAATACCCCGCGTAGGCCATGGTGACGTACAGAACGGGACAGATATGCCCGTTCGAGAGCACCAGCCGGTCCCGCTTTGACCAATCCGGCGCCTTCGGGTTGTGGTTCAGGACGTGGAAGTAAAGCGCGGTGAAGATGTCCGCCATCCCCAGCGGGCCGGCGGAGTGCCCGCTCCCCGCCGTGAGGAGCGTCTCAATGATGGTCTCGCGGATGCGGTTGGCCTTTTCTTCTAAAATTTTCAGTTTTTGTTCGTGCAATGGTTCCATTTTGAGAGATTGGGTTTTCACTCATTATAACAGGTAATGAAACTTCAACCTATTCGACCTCTCTGACTTATTAGACCTATCCGACCAACGAGGCTGATGCGACCAAAAGACAAAACCCCGCACCTACCGATTGGTAGATGCGGGACACGATGTGATTCGCTACCATACAGTGACTCCGTATACCTTCCCATATAAACGTTTAAAGTGACGGCATCCGTCCTCATGGAAAGTATCGGGTCTGAAAAAGGGCGGGACGGAAATCGCCACAAACGGAAATGGGGCGCTCCCCAATTCTGGAATCGCAGGCACCCACAGTCGGATAGAAGAACCAAATGTCCTGCTTTTCTCCGAGAAATTGACCCAAAACGCACTGCCTTTCGGCCACCATTTAGGTTGTACGCAAAGCGTCTCGGGAGAAGTAGCGAACCTGGAAATGTTCAGGCTTCCGAACTTCTTCCCGTTGATAGAGGACATGAAACGTTGATCTGCGCGGAGGATTACCTCCAAAAATACGGCTATCCGCACAACTACAAAATCCCGTGCATGGATCTCTGTATGCTCCTTCATACGAACATCTCCTTGTCTGAGGCCTCGCACCTCAAGGTTAGGTTGTAAACCCGCTCCCATCACGAGAGCGTGAACTGTTGAAATTAATGTTAGCATGAATCAATTCTTCTGTCAACTTTCATCTCTCCTTCCCCCTTTCTCTCCTCCCTCCCCCTCCCATTGCACGCCCGTAAAACGCCATGGCATAATAGGAGCGTATGCCTCTCCCACGACCGCGGAGAACACTGGTGGGGTTCCCGCGCCGCGACACACGCGCCGCCCACCTCGTCAAACAACTTGCACTCGGCGCCGGCATCGTTACCCTCTCCATCATCGCGCCGCAGAGCGGCGCAATCCTCGTACGGAAACTTCTACAGCAATACTTTCGCAGGAAGAGCTTCGAGCGGCAGCGGTTCCTCCACGATCTCAAAAACCTTCAAGCGCGTGAATTGATCGAGTGGAAAGAGATGGGTGGCGGGAACGTGAAAATCACCCTCACCGCCCGCGGCAGGAAAAAGGCGCTCCTCTATAACCTGGAAACGATTCGCCTCACAAGGCCAAAACGGTGGGATGGACGGTGGCGCCTCGTTATGTTCGATATACCCCATCGCCACAAAACGGCGCGCGATGCGCTCCGCCACAAACTGCGGGAGCTCGAGTTTTACCCCGTCCAGAAAAGCGTCTTCATTTCACCGTACCCGTGCGAGGATGAGCTGGATTTTATCGCGACCGCCTTCGAGGTGCGCCAGCACGTCTTGCTCCTCTCCGTTGACTCATTTGAAGGGGAAGAAAAACTGAAACACCACTTCAAGCTGGACTAACGCGGCCGTATCCCCTCATCTCAAATCATGTCAAATCATCTCAAACCAAATCAAACAGCTAAAAATATTGAATACGCTCCTATTATGCCATGGCATAATAGGAGCGCAACCCACAATCTGTAATATAAAAAGTAACACAAAGTAACCAAATAACCCAGTAGCCTATGAAACGTCACGCGCCGAGAAGCTCCTGGTACGCTGCGGCTGGGTCCTGCGCGTCAAAGATGTAACCTCCCGAGGTCGCGAGGTCCGCGCCCGCATCACTCACCCGCCGGGCCACCACAGGGGTCATACCGCCATCCACTTCGATCACGAGGTCGGGGTTCCGGAGGCGGAGGTAGGAAACTTTCTCCACGGTCCGCTCGTCGAAGGTCTGGCTGGAAGGGCCGGGGGGAACCGCAAGACACTGCACCGCGTACACCACATCCAGATAGGGAACGACTTCGGCAACGGGCGTCTGGGGGGCAAGCGAGACCATCACCTCGGCGCCGTGCTCGGTACACTGCTCAATGATGGAGTGAATCTGTTTCCCCTCGGCGCCGTCCAGCGTTTCCACGTGCACGATGAGGCGCTTGGCGCCGGCTTCAAGCCACGCCTCCGCGACCGCGGCCGGGTCTTTCACCATAAGGTGCACCTCGACGCTCACCTCCGGATTCTCGGCGAGGAGTTTCTGGAGTTCCCCGGGGTTCCCCCAGGTCCGGACCGGCGTGAAAACTCCATCCGCCACGTCAATATGTATCCATGGCACCCCCCACTCGGCGGCAGCGGAAATCCGCTTCGAGGCGCACGCAAAATCGGAGCAGTTCACGACCGGCACTACCTCCATGCGGGCGGTTTCCCCTTTTCTTCCCGAGGCGCGCAAAGTTTCGTCTCCAGTTCCGCCACCGCTTTCAAGCGCCGCAGGTAGCGTGGCTCTTTGGAGAAGGGAGTGGTGAGCCACGTGAGAACGATCTGCCGCGCTGCCGCGGCGTCCAGGTAGTTCGCCCCGAGGCAGAGGATGTTCGTGTCGTCCTCATTGCGGCTGTCAAACGCCTGGTCGGGGGTTCCCGCGAGCGCCGCGCGGACGTTCTGGAACTTGTTCGCCACCACGTCCATCCCCACCCCCGAGCCGCATATCAAAATGCCGCGGCTCCCCTCATAGTCCACGCTCACCTTCTGCGCGACGGCCGCCGCGACATCCGTGTAGTCATCGCTTTCGTCGTAGACGCTGTTCCCCGAGTCCGACACCGAGTACCCCTCACCCTTCAGGAAACCCACAAGGAACTTTTTGAGCTCGAAACCCCGGTGGTCGGCTCCGATGTAGATGACCATAAATGACTAATGACTAATAACAATGACTGCTATTTGGTGAGATTTGCGGCAGCGCGTACGTGCCGGACAAGCGTTGCTACGTAACCGAATTCGTTGTCATACCACGAAAGGATCTTCACAAGATCGCCGTCAACCACTTTGGTGAACGCGAGGTCCACGATGGCCCCATACGGTTCACCGATAATATCCGAAGACACGATCTGATCCTCAACGACCGCAAGGATGCCCTTCCAGCGCGGGCTCGCGGCGGCCTTCTTCAGAATGCGATTCACCTCCTCCACTGACGTCTTCCGCTTGGCCACGAACGTGATGTCCGCCACGGAGCCGGTGATAATTGGAATCCTCATCGCAAGCCCGTCGAATTTCCCTTTGAGTTCCGGGATGGCGCGGGTGACGGCAATAGCCGCACCGGTGGTTGAGGGAACGATGTTCTGGGTTCCCGCGCGGCCGCGCCGGAAATCATTTCCTTTGGTCGGACCATCAACAATATTTTGTGTCGCGGTATAGGCGTGCGCGGTGTTCAGGATCGCTTTTTTGATGCCGGGATTCTCCATCATGACCTGAATCACCGGCGATGCTGCGTTCGTGGTGCACGAAGCGTTCGAGGTAAGAAGGGTGGTCTTGAACTTACCCTCGTTCACGCCCATGAGCACGGTGTGCCCTAAGGGCCCGTCGGGGTCTTTCGCGGGCGCGGTCAAGACGACGCGCCGCGCTCCCGCTTTCAAATGCGCCTGCGCGGCTCCGTAGGATTCAAAAAAGCCGGTCGCTTCCACGGCAACATCAACACCGAGTTTTTTCCACGGGAGCTTCGCGGGGTCCCTCTCTTGGAGGAATGGGATTTTTTTGCCGTCCACGTTCAGATAACTTTTCCCTTTCGCCTTTTGCGCTTTGACCTGTCTCGGGTAACGCCCGTACACCGTGTCATATTTCAAAAGGTACGCGAGGTTCTCCGCGTCCCCGAGGTCGTTCACCGCCACGATGTCCAGACCCTTCGCGCCGAACGCTTCGCGAAAGAAAAGGCGCCCTATTCTCCCGAACCCATTGATCGCGATATTTGCCATAGCGTCATTATTATAACCAGCCCGCGCCCCTGCGGCTACCGCTCCGGCGCCGCATCCCCGACAAGCGGCCGGACCTGCACGGTGTCCCCGACCTCGGCGCGGAGGATGCGCACCCGCCCCGCGGCGAGCTCCAAAACCTTATCCACCGGCTCCGGCGGCGCGTAGAGCTTGAGCTTATCATCTGTCACCCCCCGCCTCCACCGGCACCTGTTCCTCAAACCCCACCACGCGATTCCCGCTGATCCACATGATGTCAATGGAGAACGTCATCCCTTTCATCCAGAAGGGGTAGACCCCCGGCTCGTCAAAGCGGAAGAGCATCCCCTCGTTTATCCCGAGCGGGGCGTGCCCGGAGAGCCCCTGCGCCCGCGCCGATTCGTTGGCCGCCGTCTCGGCGAGGATGATCTGATTCCTCACACGCACCTCCACCTTCCCCTCGAGCGAGGTAACCTGGTTGAGGTAAAAGACGCTCACTACCCCCACCCCCACCACCACACCCAGCACGAGAGCGGCGAACTTGAACACGGCAGACATGTTCTTTCTATTATACCCTACCGCGCCGGCGCGCGGACCGGAGGAGGTGGGTATCCTACGCTAAAGCTTCGGAATACCTTTTGCACCAGTGTTTCTCGCCAATACTTTACCAAAGCTATCCTGCGCTATTCCATAGCTACGTAGCAGCAAAGGATAGCCATTCCGTAGCGTAGGCGAAGGATGGCGGAGGAGGTGGAAAGCGACAATGCCGAACGCCACCGCGACGTTCAGGGATTCCTTCCCCCAGCCGGTGTGCCGCGGATGGCGGGCCCGCCGGACCACGGCGCCCCGCATGGGGATTTCCAGGACGTGGTCGGCCCGGGCGAGGAGGGATTGCGGGAGCCCATTGACCTCGTTGCCAAAAATCAAAGCAATTTTTAATTTCGAATTTTGAATTTTGAATTTGTCATAAGTCACCGACTGCGGAGATTGCTCCACCGCACAGACGAGATATCCGTCGCGCTTCAGACGCCCGAGGAGCCGCGCGGCCGAGGCTATTTGTTCCCACGCCACGTACCGCTCCGCCCCCAGCGACACTTTCGTAAAATCGCCCCGGAAGCGCCCGAAGCGGTCCAAGGGCGTGGGGGTGATGCCGCAGAGGTAAATTTTGGAAACGCCCGCCGCGTCCGCGGTGCGGAAGATGGAACCAACGTTGTGCACGCTCCGGATGTTCACGAGCACCGCGACCATGTTACCCATAGGTATTATTGTAGCGAAAAAATTAAGGGGCGGGAGATTGCTCTCCACGCCCCATTTTCCTCTTCATTGCGTTTCCTGCACCACAAGGGTATCCAAGGACCAGGCGCGTGCATTCATCATGCGTTGGTGCCCCCTCGAGAGGGAACGCGGTCCATTTTCCGCACTTCTTTTAAAACTGTCTGTGTTATGTCAAAGTTCCCCCGTCCTGTGAAAGAACCCAGATCAAAGTGGGAGCTCCCACAAGACCGCCGTGGTGCTCGGCGGCAGCGATTGGAGCTACCCACCCCACTGCCAGTTGCGTCGAACATACACCCCGCCCGCCCCTGCCGTCAAGGCTGTGTGCAAATGCAAAGCCCGACTCGTTGAATGAGTCGGGCTCAACCAAAACTTTTCCAGCGCCTTAGTGGGGTATCGCAACCCCGACCAGCTTCGACGCCCGCTTGTACAACCTATTCAGCTGCCCTCGCTCCTCGAAAGACAAGGTTCCCGCGGCCTGTTTCTCTAGCAGCTCCTGAAATCCTTGAAGACGAGGATCGTCGGTCGGGATTTCGACGGCGCCCAACTCCCGCCTCAAGGCCTCAATCGTTTTTTTGGGATCCACCATTTTTCGGCCCTCCGGCATTATGGGACATGACAATCTTACATCTATGGGAAACGTAGCATATTTGACAAATAGTGTCAAGTGTTGCGCCATAACAAACAAAAAGCCCCCACCTCAAAATAGAACAGAGATGGGGGTGCGCTTTCGCGCGGACAACGTTCATTGGTGGTGCAAGCTCGCATGTGTCCGCGTCCATTCACATGCCGCCCGCGGCCGAACACTCGCCCGCTTTCCGCGGCTATACACGCTGAACTGCCCATCCACCCACGAACGCCGTGTTACTCTATACTCATCGTCTCAAAATCGGTGCCGATCTCATCGGTAGTATTCTCCTATTGGAGAAACCCACCGTTTTGGTTCTTTTCACGCCACCATTAGAGCGGCGTGACCCATTTTTTGGAACCGCCGTAGTCGCGCATTGGTGCGGCCGTGGACAAAATAGATGTTTCTCGCCATCCGCCCCAACCCTTTTAACGAACAAATATTCCGGCCCCTCAAAATCTCCGCTCTTACAAACAAAATTCTTCGTACTCATGAGAAATTCTCCTGAATAAACGTGAGTTGATGAGTAGTAATTTGTAAACCGGAAACGCTGGAAAAAGCATACCAGAACGCCGCCGCCCCCGTCAACCTCCACCTCAACCTTCCACGCGCGTCAACCCGCCACCCACTACTCTATACTACTACTCTAAATAACCCACCAGAAAACCCAGTGTCCTCAATTTGTTAACGTACGTGAATGGATTGAGGACACGCTCACGGGGCTCTGAAACCCAACTTGAAGTACCAGTCGGCGGTGGCATCGGAGAAAGATGTTGTGATACTACAGTAACCAAGGTCTGAACACGCGCCGCCCGCCCCTATTCCCGCTTCGCCGCCCGCGTAGGCATCGCTCCCAGCGTTCACCGCGTTTTGCCACCGGTTCTGATAAGCCCGCGAATCGCCGTAACTTCCAACATCCAACACAAGCCAGTACTTTGCGCCCACCGACAGCGATACTGGACTTGCGAAGGAGAATGTGATGTCTTGGGTGGACAAGGGGTAGAGTAATCCCCCGAGCGTGGCCTCCCCCACTTTCCTCGTGAAGTCAGGACTTGCACCCGCCCCTTCCCCATACACCGCGAGCCGCAGGGTCGCGTCATACCCATACTCCACATGCTCCTCCCAAACCCGCACCACCGCGCGATTGAATTGCACGTCTTGTGAAGGAGTGATGCTTTGGAGCGATGCAGTATCTGGACACACGTTTTCGTAGTAGGGTCTCTTAGTGCCCCACGAATCGCTCCACCCGTTAGCGCTTTCCTGCGCGATGGAAAATACGGTTGCCGGGTATGCCCACGAACTCGTCGCCACATTGGAAACATCCCCGAACTCATCCTTCGCGCGGACGCCTATCGCGAACGCGTCGCCCGGGGAAACGGTGCGGGGATAGTTGTAGGAAATGGGCGGAAGATTATCAGCCTGTGCCCGTGGCTGGGGGCTCGCCGATTGCCATCGCATCTCGTCAAGTGTGCCGCCAGGCGAGAAATTGATCTCGTAGGCGAGGGCGCTGTCAAGGGTGTCGGGGTCGGTTGCCGCCTCCCACCGCACGACGAGGCGGGAGTTCGGCTCGTCAAAATCAACGGTAGTGCTGCTGTTTAGCACCGGCGCCGCATGAACGGGAGGCGTATCGCGGAAGTAGTACTTGGTTTTATCCACAGCCACAAGCGAGAACATGCGCGGGACGCTATACGGCCAGAAATCGTAGAACGCGGCGGTAAGGTAATCGGTGGAGGAGGCGAACGCCACATCCGCAGTAGACGATGCGAGCGTGAAAACAACGTGGTTGTCCTCCAATACGTTGGATGAAATGTCTCCGCTCAGCGAACCCGCCGATTGGCACGCGGACGACGCATCCGGAAACACCAAAAAGGTATCGCGTGTGTCCAGCGTACCGGCACAATTCTTAAATTTCACGGTCACCATCTGCCCCGTGAGCGCCGGGTCCAGCGCCAACCGCTCGCCGATATTCAAGTATTCCTCCGCAGGCGCGGTACGGTTCAGGTACAGCACCGCCATGCGCCACGCGTTCCCGGAACTCCACAGCTGGGGAATATATGGATAGCGCGGATAGTACAGTTCTGCGAGGTAAGCGGTACCGGACGCGCGCGGGTCGCGGTAGAAATAGAGGTTATCAAGAAAACTGGGAACGGCTATGGTAATAGCGACGATCGCGGAACTTAATCCATCGCGATCGATCGCCCGCAGTGCGTACGAGAAACTCCGCCCGACTTCGCTCACACGGTATGAATATTCAGTGGAAGTGGTCGAGGTGAGAAACGTTGATGACGCCACATTGCTCACGTCATACATTTCGTAGCGCACCATAGAAGTCGCGCTGGCGTAATCAGCCGATGGCACCCACGCAAACGACATCGTGAGCGAGCTGGAAGTATAGGTAACGAAGGGTGCGGAAGCGGCGGCGGCCGGAGTCGCGGGGGCCGCGCGCGGCTCTGGAAAACTTGCCGCGCTCTGTGGATTCGGCGTCGAGCGCACTTCAAATGCATCCGTGCTCGTAGCTGTACACCCATTCCCCAAAAATTCGCCGTTGCCCCGCGGCGAAATGCACGCGCTGCCCGACGCAAGCGCTTTCCGTTCCACACTCTCGCCGAAACCGATGCTCGCATAAGCGATTTCATCCACCGGGTTGCCCGCGGCGTCATAGAGTAAAAGTACATCCTCACTCTGCGCGAGGTGATTTGACGACTGGGAATAGCGGAGATCGGGACTCGTGGCACCGCTCCAGCTCCGGCTCGCGATGAGGAAAAAACTCTTCGGAGCAATCACGCCTGAGGAAGAAGCGGCCGAGACAAGGTTTAAGGTGCTGGTGGTGAAGAAGGTCGCCTTTCTTTTGAGCGACCAGCCGGCGAGAGAGACGGCTTGATCGGTCGGATTGTAAAGTTCAACCCACTCTCCATCCGCCGTGCCGCTTGCACCGGCCATGATCTCACTTACCAGAACGTGCGCGCCCGGCAGCGCTATTGGCTCAGTTGATGAGGCCACCGGCTCGGTTGACGTGGCGATAGGTTCCGTTGATGTCGCTGTCGGTTCTGTAGATGTCGCTGTGGGTGAGGTCGAAGATGCCGCAGAACAGCTCCCGCTTTGTGCCTTCGGACTGGGACAACTCTGCAATTCAAAATCCGCCGCGTTGCTGCCGGCGTCCACGAAGGTGCCACCGGAGAACTTGCGCTGGATGCTCCCGCCGTCCGCGGGATTGGGCGCACACGCACCCGCACAATCGTTCGCGCTCCCCCAGCCAACCTTGTCCACGATATCGCCGTTTGGATTTTTAAGAACGGCGGTGTTGTTGTCGGCGATGCCGTAAGAGGTGAGCACATCCGCCGCGAACGTGGAGGAGGGATGCGCGATGAGAAAATAGCCGCGCGCCGGAACCGCCTTGGAAACGAAAAGGGACGCCGGTACGAATGTCGAGAATGAAGAACCGCTCGCCGTCTTTTTCTGAACGTACCAATCAGTCAGGTCAACGGAGGAATCATTCGGGTTGTAGAGCTCCACGAACTCGTCGCGCGTGCTCGAGGCGGACGCGAGCTGGATTTCATTTATCAGAATTTTCGGAAAAGTCCTCGGCGGTTGCGAAGCGCCGCTGCTACCTCCACCGCCATACGATGTGGGTACGCCAGTGAGAGCGGCCGATGCTTGCGAGCCCGGCAATGAGGACTGGAACTCCGAAGCGGCGAGCGAGGCTACCGACGGTGCGCTTCCCGCAACGTTTCTCGCCACGGTGGCAACCTGCACCTGCCACGTGAGATCATCCACAAGATCGGCGATATTTTCCAGCTGGTGGCGAATCGCCACGAGGCGCGCCGCTTCGTCTCCCTCCGTCACCGAATTTTCAACCTCGGGCGACAGCCCACCCACGGCTAACGACTCCGTCTGGATTTCCCCCGCAGGTAACGCGCCCGGCTCCCCCTCAACCGCGGTCTCGATGGGCGCTGGCGATGTTTCGGGAACTGGAATGGTCTCCACCGGGCCTTGGCCGATCCCCAGCTTACCCGCCATGAACGCCGCCGCGCGGTTCACCGCCGCTCCCACGGCGGACGCTACGCCCTGAACAGTTGAAATGGCAGTTGCGATGAACGACTTCGGCTCCTCGCGGAAGAAATTTGGGTCGCTCTTCGCCGCCTCGGCTTCCTTGAAAAATAAATCTATAACCCCCGCGCCGTACTGAACTGCCTTTGTGGAGAGCCGGGACCAATAACCACTCATAACAGCGTCGTCATACAACGTGATGTTATTCTTGTTCTCAATGAAGTAACTTCCTCCCTGTGCTTTTTTAAACAGGTAGACAATGCCATTTTCTTCCTTAGCAGCGTAAACGACACCTCCTACATTCACATCGAAGTCGGGTTGCGGCAAACTGTATCCACTTTGTATGCCAATGGTGTCCTTACTGTAGAAATTATTGTTCGAATATACCGCGAGACCATCAAAGTAAGCCTCGAGCGTCCCAAGGATAACTGGGGTTCCCCTGCTAAGTCGCGCCGACAAATCTTCATCTACATTTGCAGAAGTAAATTTCCTCGTCCAATTTTCATACGGACTCCCATCATCGTGCAGGTCATTTCTCGTATGGTCGGGAACACTCGTATCCTCAATGAGATGTAAGACGTGACCTAGCGCGAACATAGCTCTTTCTTCGTTCCCCTTCACCAAGTACCTTAACGCCTCCCGCCAAGTGAAATCTGTCTCATCTGAAACCAACGCAAGCTTCCTCTGTTGAATCGCGTCGAGAATCGAGGCTATCGCCGCAGGAACTTTATAGGTAAGTCTGTTTTGATTTTCAGTGTCCTGCGCCCACTCCTTCGATTTCTGCCAACTACCAATGGGACGAGGATCTATCGCAAAATCAGTAGAGAGACCACGATCATGAACCGGGTCGTAGAAATGGTTCATCGGTCGCGGGAAATCATCTTCTCGACGCACGCCATCAATAAGAAAATCCCTTAACTCATCAGGCAGCCGATTGCTAGGGAAATGAGTATTGTAAAAATCAAAAATCTCACGCGTCAGATGGGTGTGAGTTTCGACGTTATATGCAAAAGCCCTATCCGCCGTAGCAACGGACAATGCGAACAGGAAAGTGACCAGTAAAAGTCGTCGCTTCACTGCAGGGTGCTACAAACTTTCAATTTTCCAAACTCCAGAGAGCTCGTTCAACTTCAAAAGAATCTCGTGAACTGTCTCTCCCTTTTCATTAAAGACAGAGAACCATGAAGTTTTGAGTTCAGGCGAAACCGATGCTTGGCGAGCATGTTCTATCTCCCCTACGATTTTTTCTAACCCGCCAGCGTCTTTCACGCGTTGAACTCCGTTTTTCCACTCCTCCCTCGAATTCTTGGGGTCAAACACAAAATATTTACTCGCCAATTCCACGTCTCCTTTCTTCAGCGCATCCACAAACATATCCAACGTCTCCTGCGGCGTCTTGCCGCCGTAGGTGTCGGCGCGCATCGCTTCCTCAAAACCGCTGATGGCTTTCTGCGCCTGTTGCAAGTTGCGCTGTAACTCCCGGTCGCGGCGCGCCTCGGGGCTCAAATAGCTTGCGAGGGATGCGGCCGCGAGCACGACTGCGATGATGCCGACGAACCACGCGGCAAATTTCCAGAACCGCGACTTCCCCGCCAGCACCGGCGGCATCTGACCCCGACTCACATTTTGATTTTCCATGCCCAGTAGTAGAAACTCGATAGAGTTAACTTTTGGTGCGACGTTTTGAAAATATTCTTGCTTTTGTTTTCTGTGATGCCCTCGGTGAAAACTCTGTCTGCCTTCGGCAGACCAATCGAGTTTTCACTACCGGGCATGGCAATAGCAAAAGAAAAACCGCCTAACACGGCGGTTCACCACACAACCTTGGCGCGGCAAAGAGAAACGACGGAGAAAATTCCTGCAAGAGCAACGCGTGACATAGGGGCCATGCCGCGGAATGCCGAGTTGCTCTTCCACACCATTCTACGCCGCCCCCGCCTCCCCCACAACGCCACTTATCCACAGCTAAAATTTCTCCAATGCTACTCCCCGGTTTCCTCAATTTCAATGCATATGCATCGAAATTGAGGACAATGTGGTATGATAAATGACATGGGGAAAACATCGGTAGACGCACGGCGTCATATCAGGGAATGGAGCGCGTTCTTTTCCGACCTCAGGGGAGCGAGCGCTGCGGCAGTTGAGGAGTTTATCCGCGAACACCAGAAGCAGAAATATCTTCGACAGAGTCTCCAGCGGCTCGTGGCGCGGGGATTTGTGAGGAAACACGGCAATGTTTTCTCCGCCACGTTGCTGGGGTTCCGGCTTTTTCACCGTTCCTCCGTCCGTGCCAAAGAAACGGAGACACGGTGGGATGGAAAGTGGCGCTTAATTTCGTTTGACGTACCGGTACACGAGAATGCCGCAAGAAACCGACTCCGCGCTTTCCTCAAAGAATTTAACTTCTTCCAGCTCCACAAGAGCGTGTGGGTATGCCCTAATGCGCTCGCGGACGCATTTTGGAAACTCGTGGTTGAATATGAACTGGATAAATACTGCAAGGTAATGGTGGTGGAAATTCTTGAGGGCGACGCGGATCTCAAGCGTCATTTCAAGATCAAGGAATAGCACACGGCGCGTTGCTGTTTTCTTCAATTTCGATGCATATGCATCAAAATTGAAGATGCGACAAATTCACTCTCGTCCCCTTTTTCCGTTGTCCTCAATTTCTGTGCATATGCACAGAAATTGAGGAAGAGGGGCGGTCAGAAGAAGTTGGGGAAGTAAGGTTGAAATGAGGAGGGGAAAAAAGTCGGAATGAAAGTGGATCATGAGATAAGAAGTAATTGAAGGGGCAATTATTCGTTATAAAGCCATGGCTGGATAATGATAAATTGGATGACAAACTATGCGATAAACTATGGAAGTTCAACTTCGATAGAAAATACTGTGGGTTTCAGAAAACAGTGAAAAAATTCGGTTTGGAAAATACCTTAAGTAGTTCGGTTTAGCTCACTACAAGTAGTTCGGTTTCACTCACCACAAGAAATCCCGGTTTACCCCGTTAGAATTTAATTTCTAATGGGGCAGACCACTTAAAAACAGTACCTGACACTGTTTTTGTTGTCCTCAATTTCGATGCATATGCATAGAAATTGAGGACGGGGGAAGAGAGGTGAATGACTAAGTAGAAGTCATGGAAGTAAAGTTGGAATGAAAATGGATTATGGAAGTTCAACTTGTGGTAAGCTGGGCCGAACCACTTAGAAACGGTACCTGACGCCGTTTCTTGAAGAAAAAAGCTTAGCGGGGTCTGACCCCGCTTTGCTTTAGTCAAAAAACTGGAGAGAAAAATAACAAAACTGGAGAGAAAACTGGGTACGTAAAAAGTAAGGATATATCAACCCCGTTAGAAGTCCGCCCTCCGCCTTTGGCAGACGGCGACAGCCGCCTAGGGGCGGCTTACTTCTAACGGGGTCAACCGCAAAAGACGATTTTGCGCCGAAAGCCCG
>JAZDNP010000002.1:0-35968 GCA_043799565.1 Candidatus Brennerbacteria bacterium
CTCTCAATACCAAGCTACAGTAAAGCTTCCGGGGTCTTTTCGTCTAGCTGCCAGTACCCCGCGTCTTCACGGGAATCGCACTTTCATCGGGCTCTTCGTTGAGACAGTTCTCCAGTCGTTACGCCTTTCATGCGCTCCGGAACTTACCCGGAAAGGAATTGCGCTACTTTAACACGGTTATAGTTACCGCGGACATTGACGAGGGCTTCGGACAGTAAGCAAAGCGCGCTCCGCACGCAGTTTATCAGTTATCGGTCTTCAGTTATCGGTTTCCCGACAACCGACAGGCCACGAAGTGGCCGGAACTGACCAACTGACGAACTGTGTGCGAAGCACACCTCACCCCCATCGTTAACCTTCTCGCATTGGTCAGGCGTCACCCCCTATACATCGTCTTACGACTTCGCAGGGAGCTGTGTTTTTGGTAAACAGTCGCCAAAGAAACTTTCGCTGCGCCCCTTCACCTCGCGGCAAAGGGGAAGGCTTATCCCGAAGTTACGCCTAGCTTTTTTGCCGAGTTCCTTAACGAAGAATCACCCGTTCTCCTGAGGCTCCTCGCCTCATCCACCGGTGGCGGTTTACGGTACGGTTCCCATACCCCTAACCTTAGAGGGTTTTCTCGGAAGCAGGCTCGAACGACTTGAAGCGGTAAATGCCGCTCCTTATCACTACCCTGGGGATGCGATTAAACGCAGACATCCGGATTTCCCTGGACATCGCCCTCGGTCATGAACGCCAAACCATTAAGGCGCTCGTTCTACTCCACTCCGTCACCCCATCGAAAGGTATGGGAGGGCCGGAATATTAACCGGCTGTCCTTCGCGTACGGCGTTCGCCATTCGCTTAGGGCCGCCTCACCCTCCGTCGATCATCGTTGCGGAGGAAACCTTGGATTTTCGGAGATCCTGGTTTTCACAGGATTTGTGATTACTCGTGCCAACATTCTCTCTTCCCTGCACTCCACGGGCTCTCACGAGTCCCGCTTCGTTGCACAGGGAATGCTCTCCTACCACACGTTCGCAAAAAGCGAACGCATTCGCGTCTTCGGTACCATGCTTAAGCCCCGTTAAATTTTCGGCGCCAATGTCCTCGAATAGTGAGTTGTTACACACTCTTTAAAGGATGGCTACCTCTAAGCCAACCTCCTATCTGTTAGTGGGCACTGACTACCTTTCACACTGAGCATGGATTTGGGGACCTTAGACGGCGATCTGGGCTGTTTCCCTCGCGACCATGGAGCTTAGCCCCCACAGTCTGACTCCCATATTTATCACAACGGCATTCGGAGTTTGATTGAGCGGCCGAGCTTTCGCCCTTTGCCGTTCATCCAGTGCTCTACCACCGTTGTGGAACATATGAGGCTAGTCCTAAAACTATTTCGGAGAGAACCAGCTATTACCGAATTCGATTAGCTTTTCACTCCTTACCCCAGCTCATCCGAGAATTTTGAACGATTCACCGGTGCGGACCTCCCCTCGTATTTCTACGAGGTTCATCCTGGCCAGGGCAAGCTCATCCGGTTTCGGGTCTTACACGCACTGCTAACTAACCCATCGCACCGTTCGTCACTTGCGTGACGCGCGGTACGATAAGAAAGTAACGCCCTGTTCAGACTCGCTTTCGCTACGCCATCGGACCTCGCGGCCCTTAGACTTGGCAGTGTATATAAACTCGTTGGCTCATTCTTCAATAGGC
The DNA here is from genome assembly GCA_043799565.1 of Candidatus Brennerbacteria bacterium. Taxonomy (GTDB): domain Bacteria; phylum Patescibacteriota; class Minisyncoccia; order UBA6257; family GWB1-50-10; genus DYGI01. The sequence continues at coordinate 1,696 of JAZDNP010000002.1, forward strand.
ACACGGTCAGCCGTCCGCCTTGCGGCGGAATTGGCCTCCCGTTCCTTGTAAGTGGATGGTTTCAGGTACTATTTCATCGCCCTTCCGGGCTGCTTTTCACCTTTCCCTCGCGGTACTTGTTCACTATCGGTCACCATGTGTATTTAGCCTTAGGAGATAGTACTCCCGGATTCCCTCAAGGTTTGTTGGCCTCGAGGTACTCAAGACAAAAACGAAAGAGTTCACCTGCTTTCGCGTACGGGGTTGTCACCCTCTTTGACGCTCCGTTCCAGGAGCTTCCGCTAGCAAATGAATTTTTGACTCTTCTCTCGAGCGTAAAGCTTTTCACGCTCAAAAAATGTTCATATCTTACAACCCCTCAAAAATATTCTTGCGAATACTGATAAGGTTTGGGCTTTCTTGAAATAAATTTCAAGGTAATCCCTGTTCGCTCGCCGCTACTAAGGGAATCACAATTGTTCTCTTTTCCTCTGGGTACTGAGATGTTTCACTTCCCCAGGTTGACTCCTCACATCGAGTGTGAGGTCTTCGAGGTTCACTCGAAGGGGTTTCCCCATTCGGACATCTTCGGATCAAAGGTTGCTACGCACCTCCCCGAAGCGTATCGCCGCTACGCCGCGTCCTTCATCGCCACATGGTGCCAAGGCATCCGCCATCCACCCTTATTGTGCGCTTGCTCTTCTTATTCATCACTTCTACATTTCTACATTCTGGCTATTCAGTTTGAAAATGACGCAGAACAAAAATCCGCCGTTTCGGCGGACCCACACGGCGCGAACAAGTCCGCGCTTAGGTGGCTCTCCGCCTAAAATATGTTGCGTGAACTTTCATTCTTGCCTGTGGATTTTACCCCTACCTCACCATACCCGTCAAGAGCCGAAAAACCGCTTGTGGATAACGTATTTTAGCCCTAAATCAACCTTCAGTTGATCGGGCGAACAATTCGCTTTGCGAATTGTTTTAGCCGGAAACGAGGGGAACGAACCTGAATCCATGGAATTCCCGCTCTTCAAATTCCTCCGGTCCCGTCTTTTCCAGGACCACAATCGCCTCCCCTACGGGAGCAACAATTCTGCCTCCCATCTTCACTTGTGATTTCCATTCTTCAGGAATGGCCGATGCCGCGGCGGCCGCGATAATCCTGTCGTAGGGCGCTTCGGGCGCATACCCCCCGCTCGCATCGCCGTGCACCACGCGTACAGTTCCTTTTTCAATAAATCCGAACTTCGCGATGTTCGCCGCGGCGAACTCCTGCAGTTGCTTCACGCGTTCAACCGCAATAACTTTTCCTGTTTCACCCACCAGCTCCGCAAGGAGCGCCGCCTGCCACCCCGAGCCCGCGCCGACGTCCAATATCTTCTCCCCGCGCTTCGGCTCCAAAAGTTCCAAAAGGAACGCTACGGTGAGCGGCTGCGAAATCGTTTGGCCTTCGGGGAGCGCAAGTGGCCGGTTCTCGTACGCATGCGATTCCTCTCCTGCGGGCACGAACTGCGCACGGTCTATTTTTTTGAACGCCTCGATAATCGACGCGGTTTTCAGGTATCCGTCTTTTATGAGTTCTTCCAGTAATTCTTCCTTTGTCATATTTGTCATATTTCTCATTCTACTACAAAACCCTTCGATCTCACTTAAGGTAAACAAAAAGCTCGTGCGAATTGCTGATTCTCAGTGATGTCCACGAGAAACGCGCACGAGCTTTCGATAGGCGGACCATAGCGACCTCCCTTTATTCGAGTGTGGTGAGAAAGATGGTTTTCCCCATGCCGTTCCGGTCCTTTCCGACCTTAAACGTCACGGGCTTGGTACGAGTGATGCGAAGCGGAGGACTGTGTTCCTTCCCTTCTTCGATCACTTCGATCATCACGTCGCCAACCACCTCCACGCCACGAATGAGAAGCGGCATGTTCGTTCCATTGAACACGATACATGCGATGGGGAGTTCGTAACGCCCCTCTTTGATCTGACGCATGAGCGAGCGCCACCCCTCAACACAGCGCTGCCACTCATTGTGATCTATGTGCTCCACGACCCTCACCTCCTTTCCAAGGATTTCTGCCTCAAGCGTACCAACCGCCGGAGGTTTCGTAAACCCCCTATCGCAAGGCTCCTTCAATGAGGAGGTCCAGGAGTGAGGGGAAGGAAATCCCATGCGCCAAAGCGGCCTTCGGGAGCAAGCTTTGTTCGGTGAGCCCCGGAATGGTGTTTATCTCGAGCACGAAGACGTGCCCGTGTTCGTCCACAATAAAGTCCGAGCGCGAGAACCCGCGGCACTGGAGAAGCTTATGGAGCCCGACCGCGGTCCGCTGGATATGCTGGAGGACCGGCGCGGGAAATTGCGCGGGCGTTATCTCGTGCGCACCCACGGCGTTATATTTTTCCGCATAGTCAAAGAAGTGGCTCGCGCGCGGAATTATCTCTGTGGGGAGGAGCGCAAATGCGCTTTCGGAAAATCCGTGGTCAAGCACGCCGCACGTCACCTCGCGTCCGCGCACGTACGACTGGATAAGCGCATGGCGTGAGTGTGCAAATACCTCTTCCATCGCATGCGGGAATTCTTCGGGAGTTTTTACGATAGTGACCGCGACCGAAGAACCGCTCGCATTCGGCTTTACGACGAACGGGTACCCTGCGTAGTGGCGCGCGCGGTCAAAAATACTGTTTGTTTCCCTAAGCCGCTCCGCGGCCGGGCGATCCGTCTTCGACGGATTTAGCCATTCCTCGCGAGAAACGATGAACGAATGCGGCACGATGAACCCGTGGTCCTGGAATGTGCGGAGTGAAAGGTACTTGTTCATCGCGAGGGCAGAGGTCGCGGCGCTTGAGCCGGTGAACGGCATCTTCTCGGCTTCAAGAAGCGCTTGCACCGTGCCGTCCTCGCCGTACTCACCATGCATCGCGATGAACGCAACATCTGCGAGCTTAGAAACGTCCCTGATGTCCGTGTCCCACTCCCCCTTCTTGCTTATGTAAATCTGCTTTACGTCATACTTCTCGCGGTCCAATCCACGCACCACGTTCTTACCGCTCTTAATGGAAACCTCGTGCTCGTGCGACGGCCCGCCCATAAGTACGGCGACACTTCGCCGCTTCTCTTTGCCTTTGCCGTGAAACATTACTTTGGGCGTTAGCATTTCAGCTAGGGGGGTAGTAGGAATTGAACGTCGCTCTCCCTGATTGTATTCCCTCGTCGCTTCGCTCACTCGGGTCCTCGACTCTGAGAGTCTCGGACTCGAAGAGATGATTGAAAATCTAATCTTCGAATACTCAGCTTGATTTTCTAATCAGCGGGGGCAGTAGGAATCCTTCTCCCCCGTGTTTTGACTATAGCAAAACACTCCTCCGAAGCCACGGACTTCCGCTCTTTCCTGCTCGCAGGCGCGGAAGTTCCGTTCGATTCCTACCTATCACAAGAACAACTCACCGCCCATAAAGGGCGGCGCGTTGTTCTGCGGGGGCAGTAGGAATCGTCCAGCACCTTTTGTGTAATCGTTGGCGGGAGCTGAGGGAATCGAACCCCCGATCGGCGTTTTGGAGACGCCAGTTATACCACTTAACTAAGCTCCCAGAAAAAGGTGCTAGGTTTTGTCCCGATTTTTGAGAAATCATATCATGATTCCCACAAAAATCGAGGATCCGCGATTTTGTCGCTTCGGCAAGGCCGAAGACAAAATCGGGAGAGACCGCTGTCCTACCATTGAACGATGCCCCCTGACAAATTCAGTATATCCCGCCCCACCCCCGAAAATCAAAACTTCAAGCCAGCCTCATTTAAGACCTATATAGGCCCTAAATGAGGCTGTAATTTCTCCTCCAAAAAAGCTCCCGTGCGATGTTTGCACGAGAGCTCGTTTACTGCGGGAAATCCACCTACGCCGGGACGGGAACCTTGTGCCACGTGAGCCGATTCCACATTTCGACGAATTCCCGCCGGAATTCGAAGTCGAATCCCGCGAGATTGATCTGTCCTGCCTCCTGCAGGTATTCTTCGGCGCGAAGCGCGAACCACATGACCGGCACCGCCACCTTGATGCAGGAAGATCGGTAGGTGATCTCCGTAGTGCCATCGAGGAGGATACGCGCGAGCGGCGTTTTTTCCTTCTCCACCGGCTCGTTGTCGACGTGGAGAAGCACCACGCGATCCATCGACCTACGGACCGATGCTCCGAACGCGAACTCGCCCAATATGCAACGCGGGATTGCGAGCGCCAAACTCTGCACGAACTGGGACTCCACAAGAAGAAGGGTCTTCTTCCCTCCTTTTTCTTCGAGCTCGTTTTCGGTACCGCGCTCGATGCCGAAGACCATCATCGTCTTCGCGTCGTTAAGATGCGGACTCAGCATGGCAAACTCCTTAGGTGGTGGGAGGTGAAAACTGCATGGAAATAACTATCCACAACCTACACCTACTCGCGTTCCTGCGTCAACAAAAAACGCCCCCGAAAATCAAAAGCGGGCAAGCTGGGAAGGTAAAACCAATGGCTTCAATTACTATGCATATGCATAGTAATTGAAGCTATACGATTTCCACTAAAAAACACGAAGAGGCCGAGCGGCCTCTTTATTTTCTATTTCTTGGTTTCCTTTATGCAACGCTCGTGTTCACTCGCGTTCACAAAACCCTCGGTTTTGTGTCCACTACGTTCAATCCGACACGGGGAAAACCTCCCCGCTTTTCCCCGACCCCCTTTTGGACACAAGAAGCTATTTTTTAGCTTCCTTGTGTACCGTTTGTTTGCGACACCAATTGCAGAATTTCTTGAGCTCAATCTTCCGCTCCACAAGCTTTTTATTCTTGCGGGTGGTGTAGTTCACGTGCTTGCACGTGCTGCAGCGGAGGCGGATGAGTTTTTCGGTGAATTTTCCTTGTGCCATATCGTTTCTAAAATTACCCGATGTGGCAACAAAAGTCAAAACGACGCTAAAAAGCCGATCCCTCATAAATCTCACGTCTATTCATCAACACTTGGCAGAACAGAGTTATACCAGTATACAGCTATACCAATGGTAGTGATAACGGCGGGGAGCTAGAAATGTCCCGTTCGTGCGTGAGCCTGGGGGGAGAATTGAACTCCCGACCCCCTTCTTACCATGAAGGTGTTCTGCCACTGAACTACCCAGGCAACAGACCAACCAGTAAATCCCTCAACTTTTTGTTGTGATAATAGACAGTGAGAACTCCATACTTACTCTTCTTCCGATAAGTGCCGATGCTTCCGGAGCGTGTCACGGTCGTTTTATAGAACTGGTCTCGTTTGATTTTAAGATGTTTGGCCCAAAAGTCCATAGCGACACTCGGGTTCATATCCGAAAATATCTGCAAACTGAACTTGAAATCCTCCCGCCTTACGTGAAATGTCGCCACAAGAAAGTTTAAGAATTTCTCAATGAGAAGCGGATTGGTGTTCCCCAGCCTTACCGACCGTGGGTCCATTTTATTCCCTTCTCCCCAAAAGAGCCCCAAACCCATCCCGTAAAGCTCGGCTTCTTTAAGGGTATGGGGCAGCGTCAAACGGAACGGGTCGCCCTTCGGATTGTTCTTAAGATACAACGCTTCGCTATATTTCCTCCGCGGTAGTCGGTACTTTTCCATCCAGTACTTCACTTTATGAAGCGAGCATCCGAGAACGTCTGCGATTTCCTGCATGGATTTACCGTTTCCATACCAGCGCCGCAGTGCTGATTTAGATACGGGATTAGTATTTCGCTTCCATTTATCACGATAGATTCTGCGCCGATCCAGCGAGCTTGGCGGTGTCCCTTTCTTTTCACCTTTTCTTGGCCATAACCTGTTTCCGCTCATACCATTTTGCATATTATATCACACTTGGCAGAACAGAGTTATACGCGTGTATAACTCTGCCAAGTGCAGAAAGGCATGGCGGTAAGAGGTGTTAGTTATGCCTTTTACTTACGGTGCAGCAAGATAAACTCGCTAGATGAGATTGATGTCGTCCTCTATCCGCGTTCCCGTTCGTGCGATGGTACCGGCGGGGAGCTCAAGTACGTTTTGGTACCGCGGATTCCAGAAAAAGAAGTGCCTGGGCGCAAAGTTCGCACGGAGCGCCACGATTTCCATATTGTTATCCAACACAAGGCAATCAATGGGAAATTTCATGCCGAACGTATGAACGCCCCACCGCGTCTTGAAAAAGAGCGCCGCATCCGCACCGCTCTTCAATAAGCCTTTTGATTTCTCCGCGAGCGTCCGCGCCACTCGGACATCTTCGTGAAGTACTATACCGCGTGTGAAATTTGTTGCTTTCATCTTTGAGCCGCCCCCGGGACTTGAACCCAGAACCTTTCGCTTACAAAGCGATTGCTCTGCCATTGAGCTAGGGCGGCACTGTCACTATTAAAACAAAGCGGCCGGTCCAATGCAATTTGGACCGGCCAAGGTTGTCTTCAATCTGAAGCCAACACGATGAGAAGCGCCATAAGAAACACCGCCACAAAAGCGCCGTTCATGACCATAAGAATTGCGCGGTTCATGCGCTCTCGCCAACTCCTCCACGCTTTTCGGTGGTGAGCCAGCACAAATGGAGCCACCACAAGTCCAAGCAACGCACCCGCCTTCATAACCTCCAAGGAATCAAGAGGGAATGGCGAGCTACTGAACCAGCGCGCCGGCCCGCTTGTGAAAATCACGAAAAAGGCCAAGAGAAATACCACTGCCCACCATGCGATATTCCCCCACCCGAACCGCGCTATCGCCCAGTGAAAGAATTGCACCACAAGTGTCAGCAGTAGGGCAATTCCCATGACTACGAAGGTCACATCAAACGTAGGTGACATAAACCACGCCTTTCTCATTGGTGAATGTGGAAAAAGAACACTGAAACCAAATTGCCACTTTTCGCTCCCTAAAGTCAAGCGAGTACCCTAAGGATACTCGTCCACATTTCACTCGTTTGTGCGTCGGGTAGGATTCGAACCTACGTAGCCACAAGGGCGCTAGATTTACAGTCTAGTGCAATTGACCGCTCTGCCACCGACGCATTGCTTCCTCTATTGTACCGCGAAGACCCACCACTAAATCAAGCGGCATCCCCTCCCTCCCGCTCTTCGGGAAGTTTTATGTCGTCTTCTAACGACTTCAAACCGTTCCCGTTGCCGTTTCCGTTCGTACCGTTCCGCCGTAGTTTCCGCATGCGCTCACCGAGCACGTTATCGAATTTCATAAGGAACACCCGAAGCGTCCGGACAATGCGCTCAAAAAATGCGATAAGTTCCTCGTCCGCACGCTCCAGATAATGCATCACCCACTCGGGCAACATATGGCGCGGCCCCGGCGTGGGGTCCGTTTCGTCCAGGCGCGGGAGCGTGCGCGCCACAAGATAGAGAAGCACTCCTCCGCTTACCACCAGCACCAATTGGAGAATGAATTCAACCATTAGAGTGAGAAACGCGTGAACCGCGCGATTTGAATGTTCTCCCCTGTTTTTGCCACCACCCCCTTTACTATCTGCTCGATGGTTTGCGAGGGATCCTTTACATACCCCTGCGCCATGAGCGCTTCGGGAGTTTCCGGGTCCATCGCCGCAATCTGCATCGCCAATTCTTTCGCAAGCGTGTGAAAATCTTCAGTGCGTGCGACAAAATCAGTTTCACAGCGAAGCTCCAAAAGCACTCCCACGCGTTCCAGGTGCACGTAAGCGTAGACGAGTCCCGCACCGGTTGCGCGTTCACCTTTCTTCGCCGCCTTCGCGAGACCGCGCTCCGCGATGAGCGCTTTGGCTTTTTCCAAGTCGCCGTTCGCATCCGCGAGCGCTCGCTTACAGTCCATCACGCCAGCACCGGTCTCCTCACGGAGTTTGACAATAGCGTCTTTCATAAAGTTTTAGCTGATAGCAACGCCGGGCACTTCCTTCGCGATACGTTCCGCAACGGGCGAAAGGGCCTTTGTAAGTTCGCCCAATACCCATTCAATGCTGGACTTCGCGCGGTCGTTCGCAAAAATTGGGTACTCCACTTTACTTGGGTCATCATCGGTGTCTATGATGGCCACCACGGGAATCTTAGCTATCTTTGCCTCTGCAATGGCGGTTGCATGGAGACGCGCATCCACCACAAAGAGCATGTCGGGACGTTTTATAAAGCCTTCTACGCCACGGAATGTCTGCGCCATTTTCCCTATTTCCACTCCATGCTTCAATTGTTCCTTCTTCGTGTATTTAGAAAGTCCGCCGGTCGCCTGTTTGTTTTTCATATCAAGAAAATGCTTCACGCGCGTCGTAATGACGGAAAAATTCGTGAGTGTGCCGCCGAGCCAGCGGCCAGTGACAAATGGGAAGGAAAAACGGGCCGCGAACGCTTCCAGGGCCGGACGCGCCGAGGGTGCGGTACCCACCATAAGGATGGTGCCGCGCTTCTCGAAAACCCCCTGCATTACCTCGATGGCCTTCGCGAGCCCCGCAAGCGTCGCCTCGGGGTCGATGATTTCCACCTCGTTCTTCGTAGTCCCAATGTACGGGCGCATCTTGGGATGGGTTTTTGACTTTGTGTGGCCGAAAAGAACCCCGAGCTTTGCCATCTCGAGAACTCCCTCTTCGTGCGTTCCAACTGTTTCTGCCATAACGTGAATAAAAACCGCTACTTCGGTAGCGCCAAAAGTATAGTGAAAGACTTAATATCTTGCAAGCTCACATCAAATAACCCAAGAAATACATAGTTTCACTAAGAAAGACATCGCGCAGGCCGAAGTGGGCACGGCGGTCGCTTTGGCGACCGAACGAGGCCGAGCGAGAAGCACAATTCTCTCGCGGGGAGAATTGATGTTGTGCTTTCGTGGGAAACTATGTATGCCGACCATGCTCCCTGCGCCATTTCGCTATTTTCGCGTGGTTGCCGCTCAAAAGCACGGGAGGCACCACCCATGGCCTTACCCGTCTGGATTTTCCATGGAAAAACTTCGGCGGGCGCGTATAGACCGGGTATGAACCTTTTTTCTCCTCCAGCGATTCGGTTTTCCCTAGAACGCCGGGAATGTGGCGCGCCACCGCTTCAATCACCGTAAGTGCGGGAAGTTCACCGCCCGCGAGGACAAAGTCCCCCATGGAGATCTCCTCGTCCGCGATGTGCCTCGCCACGCGTTCATCCACACCCTCGTATCGTCCCGCGATGAAAATGAGGTTGTCGTAGCGCGCGAGCCGCCGCGCCGCCTTTTGGTCAAATGTTTTGCCGCGCGTGGAGAAAAGAATGACGCGTGTCTTCTTCCCCTTCTTCAATTTTGCGACCGCACGATAGATTGCCGTAACCTGCATCACCATGCCGGGCCCACCGCCAAATGGTGAGTCGTCCACCTTTTTGTGACGCTCGCGCGAAAAACTGCGCAAATCCACCGCTTTTATCGAAATAAGTTTCTTTGCCACCGCGCGTCCGAGAAGCGCCGATGCGACATAACCCTCGATGAGTTCGGGGAATATGGTGATGACATGAAAGGTCATGGTTTATACGATATTACAGATTCAATGCCGCCACAATCATGACTGCGGCAGAGACAAAACGAACCACGTACACCTTTGCAGTATGTTTCTCTAGTAATTCGGGAGCGAATCGGGAGAATAGAAACGCAATAAGAAGCGAAAACGGCAATGAGATGATGGCTGAGGAAAGACTAACATTCGCCGCGTAAGCCTTGATTGCCGCAAGAGTTCCAATAACGCCTGCGATAGCGGTTGCCGCAGTAACAAGATACTGCTTCAGCGTCGAGGAAATAAGATCTTTCTTGAATAGAAGTATCGTAGGCAATATCCAAACTTGCCCTAAAATTTCGATCCATAACGTGGCGCTCCAAAAATCTACCTCGGCGACCGCTTTTTTAATGAAAATTGCCATGAGAGCCGAAGCTGCCACGCCGAGCAAACCGATGCCTATTCCCTTAGAAAAGAAGGACTTAACGGAAAATTTTTCATCAACACTTACAAAAATACCACCGACAAATATAAGGAGAATAAGAACATACTGCGTCAAAGTGAGTATTTCTCCTACAAAAAGAGCTCCGAGGATTACCGTTATTACGGTGCGAAAGTTGTAAAGTGACCCAACGATGGAAACGTCGATTTGGTAGAGCGCGAGAACATAAAGCGCGCTTGTGAGCGCATAAAAGAGCGACGCTAAGGCGATGTTCACCCATTGTGCTGGCATGGATATGCCCTGCCAAGCTGCGATGGGAATCGTAAACAGTAATATAAAAAGTGCCCAAAAAAAGTTAAAGAGCCAAGGGTTTTGGATGGTATGTTTGCTGGCCAACTTTCCCGCAATTGCTTCGACGCCATACATGAGCGAAGCAATCCAGGCAAATATCAAAGGGGTCATACGGTTCAATTATATCAACAACAAACCCCGAGAGTGGCTCGGGGGGTAAGCAACACTTTCTAAAATTTTCCTTCTTCGCGCGGCGGGCGAACGCTACCTTCCGGTTCCTCAATCTTCAAGTTCACCCGCGCGTTTTCCTTTACGCCCACAATGCGGAGAAGCGTCCTCACTGCTTTTGCGGTAGTCCCCTGCCTCCCCACCACCTGCCCCATGTCGTGGGGATTCACGCGAAGCGTAAGCAAGACACCCAGCTCGTCTACCTTCCGTTCCACTTTTACGTCCTCGGGATGGTCTACAATGGACTTCACGAGAAATTCCAAAAACTCCTGGTCCCTTTTGTTCATGTCACTCATTTCGTTTCGGCAATATTCATCACAAACGGCCTTTCCTTAAATTATGCCGCGAGCTTGTCCGCCGAAGCGTCAGCGGAGGCGGGAGGTGTTTCGGACGCGGGCGTTTCAGGCGCGGGAGCCGCTACTGCCGCGGGTGCGGCTTCGGCTTTCGCCGCTTCCACTTTTTGTTTTGATTTTCCGTGTACCGCAATTTTCTTACCGCGTACCACTCCCGTCTTCACGAGGAGGTTCCACGCGGTGTCGGTGGGCTGTGCACCCACTTTGAGCCAATGCGTGGCGCGTTCGGCGTTCACCTTCTGTTCGTCGGTGCGCGGGTTTGCCCATCCGAGATCCTCAACGAAGCGTCCCTGTAATTTAGAGCGCTTTTCCATCACCACCACCCGGAAGGATGCCTGGCGTTTCTTTCCTATCCTCTTTAATTTGATAGCCAACATGCAGAAGTAATGTACCGTTTTTGCTCGCCGTCTGTCAACGCTACGCGACTTCCGCCTGATAACACTGTTCACAGTAGATGAACTCCGGGCGGGCGGGCGAAAACGGCGTTTGAAACCCAGTTGAACACTTCTGGTTCCCGTGAAAATGCGGAGCGTCGTTCTGGTATGCCCCGTTGCGGGAGGTCGCCCCGACACACTCGCATGAGCGCTCGAAGAGGCGCATGGAGTTCATTTTTCTTAACCGCTCGGCGTGGCGGCAATTCGGACACATCGTCGGTAACGGAACACCACTATGCCGGTAGAACTCGAGCTCCTGAGAAGTGAGGCGGAACGCAGTCGTACATTGGTCCTCGCACGTTCCTCTATGCGCACACCCGATGACCGCTTTTAAGATGTCGTCCGTCACATCACTGATGCTGTCCGGAACCATCGGGGCCTCCATGGTTATCGAATAATTCCTCGCTTCCGTGTCCCGCCACGAGAAACCTTGTGCGACTGCCGATTCTTTCGTGAGCGGGAAGTACTCCTGCGCCACCGTCTCGTTATAGGCGAACGGCATTACCGCAGCAGGGAAAAATTCCCCGAATCGATATTCAATGCCACTCACATCCAGGAAGGGAACGGCATTCATGTGGTCGATGACCTGTGGAAGTAATTTTTCGTACTCCTCTTTTGAATACTGCGTATTGAGAATGCAATATTCCTTTTTTCTCAAACCGATACAGCCAAAAAGGTTGGAGCAGTTATAACAGTCGTCCGAATAATAGATATCGTGGCTGTAGTAGACGCGGTTCCCGAATAGAACATGACTCGCGGCGAATGCGCTGTGCAGTTCGCATGAATTTTCCGTACCGAGCCCAACATGGTCGAGGTCGTAGCTGTCCTTCGCGCCGGTAGGAACGAAGAACGAGTAACGACAATTTTCGTCGTCAGTGGCAGAAAAACATTGGATGCAGTCCCTCACCTGCTCCAAATCATCGCCGGTGGAATTGACCACGTTCCGGACCCACGCGTATTTCCTTGGATACCGAAGCGTGTGGGCCTCGAACCGTTTTTTGAACTCTTCAAACGACTTCCGCGATTTCAAATTCAACTCCTCCGCTTTCTTCTCGAATTCCTCCTTAGAGAATTGTTCGTTCAATATGCAGTAGGACGCGTTCCTAAGGTTTGTACAGCCGATGCAATCGTGGCAGTTCCTGCAACCAAAGAGAAGCCAGGAATCCGTGCAATCCTCGGAGTATGAGCTGAAATACACGCGATTACACCGACGGAGGTGGAGGGAGTCGTAGCAGAAGTCGCTCTTCATCGAAAAATCTGTATCGATGCAATTCGCGAGATAGAAGTTCTGAGCACAATACTGCGAATCCTCATAGTGATGGCCTCCGAAGCAAAGATAGGAATTGTTCATATAGACGGACATATTCGTGTATTCGCTATTGGAAGCGAAATCCTGATAGAGGGCGCGGCGAGGAACCACCCGCATCAGTTCCTTGAACTGGGAAAGGAGCGGTTTCCCGAAATCATACTGGACACCATACGAAAGTGGGTCCCATTTATCGGACGCATAACACTCGGTGCAGTACACCGTATATTCCTTTTCCGGCGCATACATCGAGAGCGTGCCCTTTTTACAAAGCGCGCAGTTCGTCTTATAGAGCGTTCGCTCGTTCCTGAAGAGCTGGCGCCTTACCATTCGGCAGTGGGGACACCACGTCGGCGCGGGCACCTTCACTTTTTCGTAGAACGTAAAATCGTCCGGCTCGATGACGAACGATTGCTTACAGTTTTGGCACGTTTTGGTTTCGCTTGTCATACGACCTCTGCTTGATAACACTGCTCACAATACACGATTTCCTTCCGGTCGGGGGCGTAACTTGTTTCAAACTCATTCGGGCAATGACCGTCACCGTGGTGAGAATGTGCGACAACATTTTGATAGACGCCATCTTCCGATTTCGTGCCTGTGCACTGACACTTTCGGCGCCAGAGCTTAAGGGGATTCCGTTGGGAGAGACGCTCATAATATCTGCAGTTGGGGCAGAGGCGTGGGAGGGGAAGATTCATCCTTTGGTAGAAGGCGAGCTCTTCGGGGATGATCTTGAAGGCGGTGGCGCACTGGTGGGGACAGGAGCCCTCGTGGGCGCAGCCGATGGTCTCTTTGAGGATGGAGTCGTCCACATCCTTAATATGGTCGGGGAGGTCCTTGGGGAGCTTGGTTATTGTGTACTGCTTGGTGTCGGGGTCTCTCCAGCGGTACCCTTGTGCGATTGCCTGTTCTTTGGCCAGAGGGAAGTGCTCCTGTGCAATGGTCTCATTATATGCAAAGGGGCTTAATTCCGGAGGAAAGAACTCGCCATACCGATAGGTTCTTCCTTTTTGATCCACATAGGGCATCTCGTTCATGTGTTGAATGATGCGGGGTGCCAGTTCCTCATACTCTTCCTTCGTATATTGCTTGTTCAGGATGCAGTATTGCTTATGTCGAACAGAATTGCAGCCAAATAGCGAATCGGAGGACATACAATGTTGAGAACACACCACATCCCTTGAAAACCAAACGGTACTCGAAAACTTACAACCATAATCTTGATGCGCACTCATAACTTCGTAAGAGAGTTCGGACTCGTCGTCATAAGAAACGTCGCAATCGTTGCGATTTTTCCCTCCTATTACAAGATGCGTACAATCTTCACAATCACTCAGATCAAAAGAGAATTTACAATTCTTACATCCATTCAATCGGTCGCCTGAAGAATCCACCGATTTTACCACTTGCGCATATTTGACCGGGAAATGCAGTCGTAGCACGGCAAACTGTTTTCTTACAGAATTTAGAAAATCTCTGTCGCTGGAGAGTTTCAAAACGATACTCTGAAATTCTTCCTCTCCGATCGGCTTGTTGAGAAAATGGAGTTTTTTATTTCGGAGACCGACGCATGCTACACACTTACTGCAGTTACGACAATCAAAAAGAAGCTGGCTTTCGCTGCACCCGATGGAATCTCTCGAATATCGCAGCGCATACCCATCTTGGCAGTCGATGCATTCATAGCAACTACTTGAATTGAAAACGTTATAACAATCGACTACGTCCTTATCGTGATGGACTCTACCTGAATACATGGTATTCTCGTTAACCCACGCGGAAACAAGAAGATAGCAGTTCTTATTTTCAGTCGCGTAATTGGTGTATTCCGAATTGACACTAGTGGTATTGTTGAGCGCAAGTTTTGGCACCGACATGAACAAATCTTTCCATTGTTCAAAAAATGGCCGCGTAAAATCGTACGGGCGTCCAAATTGTAAAGAATCCCATTTATCTGACCACCAACAATCTCCGCAATACACGGGAAATGAGACGTTTGACGAAAAAACCGAAACCATATCGCGATGACATAGATCACATTTCCTTTTATGTAGTACTCTTTCTGTCCGGAACATGAGCTGTCGCTGCCGACGACACTCCGGGCACCATGTCGGCGCTGGAACACCTATCTTCTCATAGAATGCAAAATCTTCCGGTTCGATGGTGAACTGGTTCTTACAGTTTTGGCAGGTTCTTTGCTCCGCCAATGTCATGCCAGTACTTTATACCTTACAAATCTCCTATTCCAGTTTCAGCGAGATCACCTTAGAAACGCCGTCGTCCTCCATAGTGACGCCGTAGAGCACGTCCGCGGCCTCCATCGTCGCCCGGTTGTGGGTCACGATGATAAACTGCGTCTTCTTCGCAAACTCCTTCACAAGCTCCGCAAACCGGCGCGCGTTGTCTTCATCTAAGGGCGCATCAATCTCGTCCAGCACCAAAAACGGCGGCGGCGACACCGAAATGAGCGCGAAGAGTGCGGCTAGGGATACGAGCGATTTTTCGCCGCCCGAAAGCATCTCCAAACTGGTTACCTTCTTTTTTGGAAGCGAAAGGTCTATTTCTACTCCCGCCATAAGCTCGGGATCCCTCTCCGACTCATTGTCGGAGCGAGGCTCGCCTCCTTCGGAGGCGGCTTCCTCGGCCCCATCTCCCCCTTCTTCCAGTTTCGGGGCAGGCGGCTTCGTAAGCTTCAGATGCGCCTTACCACCACCAAACATCAGTCGGAAATAGGTATTGAACGATTCATTCACCTCGCGGAACGCCTTTTTAAAATCGGAGTGTATCTTCTCATCAAGGTTCTCTATGAGATGTTTCAGGTCCTCCGCGGCTTTTGTGATGTCATCGTATTCGCGCGAAAGAAAATCATAGCGCGACTCCGTCTCGCTCGCTTCCGACACGAGCGCCTGGTCGATTTCTCCTATCGCCGCAAGTTCACCGCGCATACGGAGCATCTTCCGTTCCGCATCTGGATCCGGCGTTTCTTTGGGGTTCGGAAGTGTTTCAAGTTCCGGAAGCGCCCGTCCGGTCGTCACCCACGCGTGCCGCAATTCATCCATTTGGAGCGCAAGCCGTTCGCGCGCAAACGTCTTTTCCTCATATGCGCGCTCAATCGCCCGAAGTTCGTTCTTCCTTGCTTCAAGCGCCTCCATTTGCGATTTGAACGCTTCGGTCGCGGCACGCTCCGCGGCGAGGAAATCAAGCTCGCTTTTTTCGTACGCGGCAAGATCTTTTTCAAGTTTTGTAAGTTCCTCACGCGCTTCCGCGGCGCGGACAGCAAAGGACGATGTGCCCTTTTCTTCCTCAGTGAATTCCTTTTCAATGTCCCGTGCGAGCGTTTCAATAGCTACGCGCATACCAGCAAAGTCGCCGAGTGAAAGGATGCGGCGCAGTTCCCCTGCCGCACGCCGAAGGAGCACATTCAGTTCACCCGCACTCTTCTCCATCTGCTCTGCGCGCTTCGCCTCTAATTCCTCCTCCACCTCAAGACGTGCGAGGTCCCGTTCAATCACTCTCCGCCGCTCCTCGGCCACCCTCCGCGCACCACGAAGCTTCACAATGTCCTCCTCGCGCGAAGTGCCGCGCGAGAACTCATCGCGTGCATGTTCCAATTTCTTTACCTCCTCCTCCTTCGCTTTAAGCTTATGGGCAAGTTCCGCATAGGGGGCTTCCGTGTCATTCAATTGCTTTGCGAATATGTGCACGCGGGCGCCGAAGTACGCATCTTCCAATGCGCGGAGCGCCGTTTCTATCTCGCTCCGCTTTTCAAAGCGGTGCTTCTGCTTCCGCAGAAATTTAAGGTGTGGCGTAAGCTCGTCCAACATCGCCTTCACCTTCTCCATATTAATGAGGCTTGAGGCAAGTTGACGTTCGGATTGTTCCTTCTTCAAGCGGTACTCACGGAGCCCCAGCACTTCTTCAATCATTCCGCGGCGTTCACGCGGCGTGGAACGCACAAACATATCGCTCTGCCCCTGTCCCACCATGGTGAGTCCGCGGCTCCCGAGTCGTGCGCGAGCGAGCATAGGAACAAGATCTTTTAAACGAATCTCGTCCCCGTTCATCAGGAAGTTTGAGACGCCCGAACGGTCTGTCCTCCGCTCGATTACCACCTCCGGCGCGTCCAAAGCAAAAAGCCGCGGCGTATTACGGAACACCAGCGAAACCCGCGCGAATCCCGCCGCCGAACGCTTCGGCGTACCCGCGAAAATGAGATTCTCCAAGGCCGCGCCTCGAAGCTCGCTCGCCGCACGCTCTCCAAGCACCCAGCGCAGGGCATCAATGATGTTGGACTTCCCCGAACCGTTCGGCCCCACCACCGCCGTTACGCGCGCCGGGAATTCCAGCACCGTCTTCGGCGCGAATGATTTGAACCCCTGCAGTTCGATGCGCTCAAGAAAATGGTTCATCCCGTTCGTGACAGTAAGCGCTCCAAGCCGCGCTCTGCCGCTTTCGCCTCCGCCTCCTGCTTGGAAGGACCTTCCCCCTCAGCAAGTTTTTTTGCGCCGACAAAAACTCCCACCACAAATACTTTCTCATGGTCAGGACCGGATTCGGAAAGCACGCGATAGGTTGGCGTCGTCTTTTTTTCTTCCTGCAAACGCTCCTGGAGCATACTCTTCGGATCTTTGTAGAGCTTGTGCTCCATCACTTCGTCCAAGTGCGGCATCACAAGCGCCGTTACCGTTTTCCTCGCGGCTTCGTATCCTTTATCCAAATACACCGCGCCGATGACCGCTTCAAATGCGTTCGCAAGGATGACCTCGCGCGCGCGCCCATTGTCCTTCCCGCTTCGACGCGTAGAAGACGAGGCGAGCATCTCGCCTTTGGAAAGATACAAAAAACCTCCAAGGCGAATATCTTCTGCAACCGAAGCGAGCATTTGGTAGTTCACCAAAGCAGCGCGGATGCCGGTCAGGCGCCCTTCGTCATAATCCGGAAATTTTTCAAAAAGGGATTCGGTGACCGAAAGCTCAATAACCGCATCTCCCAAAAATTCCAGCCGCTCGTTGTCGCGAAAGCCCCACGAGGGATTTTCGTTCAAATATGAACGGTGGGTAAGCGCTTCCTTAAGCAGCGCTGTTTTTTTGAACGCAATGCCGAGTGATTCTTCCAGATGTTCCAATCGTGCCATAGGTTATACCTTTCCTTGTTCGTCCAATTCGCGAAATACCGTACCGAGCACGCCGTTGATAAACCTCGGTGTATTCATGCCGCCATAACTCTTCGCGAGCTCTATTGCTTCGTTAATCGCCACTTTCGGCGGCACTTCCTTGTGATCGGCGTAGAGAAGCTCAAAGAGGCCGACGCGAAGCACGTTCCGGTCAATGATGGCGATTTGGTCCACCGGCCACTCCGGTGCGGTACGCGTAATCGTCGCATCAATATCTTTCAGGTGCTCCACAATGCCCTTAATGATGCGCCACGCAAAATCAGGCTCGTCGATGCCGGGCCCGAACTCCGTAAGATTTCGCTCCATGATGGCAACGAGGTCCGACTCACGCTTGTAGAAGTCCCACTCGTAGAGGGACTGGAGCACGATGGTACGGATAAGATGTCGAGTCGCCATATGTGAATGAAAGAGCGGAGAGAAAAGAGCGGGAAGGAAAAATTATTTTTTCGCTGGCTTCGCGGCTTTCACGTACGCGCCGCACTGCGGACATGAACAATGACCGAATGTGGGCCCTTTGCACGAAAGGCACACGAGCACCGCTCTTTTTTTCATTGCGAGCTGCGAGCGCCGCCTCCCTACTTTTGACTTTGAATGATGGCTTAAGCGTGTCATACCGTATTCATCCTAGGAAATTTTGTGAGGAACGTCAAACGATGCAGACCCTTTACCGGACCGTGATGCGAGATGGCCTTTCGGTGCACGCGCGTACCGTATCCCTTATGCGCCGCGAGACCGTAGGCGGGGTGCCGCGCATGGAGGCGCACCATCGCACGGTCACGCGTCACCTTCGCCGCAATGGACGCGAGTTGTATTTCGGGAATTTTCTCGTCACCCCGCACGATGGTGCGGGTTCGATGAGGCATAAGTCCCGCGCGCGGACGAATATAGAGCCCTCCATCCAAAAGCACGGTGAGCGATGCAGGTGAAAGTCTGGCGTTCGCGATCAAACGTTCGTAGGCGCGCGTAGCGGCGAGGTTCGCCGCGCTTGAAATGTTCACGCGATCTACGATGCGTGGCGTTACGCGCGCCGTTACAAATGCCACGTAGCCCGCACGCGCCTTTTCCTTCATCGCACGGAACCATGTTTCTCGCGCACGCGGCGTAAGACGCTTGGAATCACGGAGCGGAACGTTCCCCACGCGCGGCGGGAATGTGCCATGTTGCAAAAAAGCGAATGCCGCCACGGTTACAGGGCCACAGAGCGCCCCTCTCCCTACTTCATCAATACCAATGATTATTTTCGCTTTTGCCATAGCTTCTCCATTCTATTATATGCGTGCAAATTGCCCCCTGCCGCCGCGCCGGCCTGCGAGCAGGCTTGCCATCAAGGCAGAATTGTTTCGGACTTTCGAGTTATCCCCCTTGCCGCATCACGTGCACACTTTCTAAAATGAGGTTACCTTCGCCGCCACCCAACCTATGTCTAAATTCGTCCATCTCCACGTTCACTCGCACTACTCGCTTCTTGATGGACTTACAAAGATCGACGAACTCGTCGCGCGCGTGAAAGAACTCGGGATGACGTCCGTTGCACTCACCGACCACGGCAACCTTTATGGGGCCGTGGAATTTTTTAAGAAAGCAAAAGCCGCCGGCATTAAACCGATTCTCGGTGTGGAAGTGTATGTCGCGCCGTACGGCCGGCTTTCCAAACGTCCGAAGATGGACGAAACGCGCTACCATCTCACGCTTCTCGCGAAGAATGAACTCGGTTGGAAAAATCTGATCGCGCTCGTCACCAATTCGTACTTGGAAGGTTTTTATTACAAGCCGCGTGTGGACCGCGAACTTCTTGAAACGCACCACGAAGGCATCGTATGTCTCTCAGGTTGTGTGTCAGGTGAGCTCGCGCGCCACATTTCCGCAAAAAGATTTGCGGACGCGGAGGAGACTGCAACGTGGCACAAAAAAGTTTTCGGCGACGACTATTATTTGGAGATACAACCGCACGACCCCACATTGTGGGAGCCGACCGCGGCGCTCGGAAAGAAATTGGGAATCCCGCTGGTCGCTACACAAGACGCGCACTACCTTACAAAAGATGACAAGACCGCGCACGAAATATTGCTCGCGGTACAAACAAACACGAAGTTGGACGATGAGGACCGCTTGTCGCTCCGCGACTACGACGTATCGCTGACGAGCCCAGAAAAAATGGCGGAAATATTCCGCACGTATCCGGAAGCGCTAACGAGTACGCTCCGCATTGCGGAAGAATGCTCGGTGGAACTTGCGCTCGGAAAGAACAAACTCCCGAAGTTCCCCTTCCCCGCGCCGCACACCTCTTCATTTGAATACATAAAAACGCTCGTTGCCGAGCGTCTTCCGCGCCGTTATCCGGATGCTACCGAGGCAGTGCGCGACCGCATCACGATGGAGCTCTCCGTCATTGAAAAGACGGGGTTTGCCGACTACTTCCTTATCGTTGCCGACTTCGTGAATTGGGCAAAAACGCACGGTATTGTCGTCGGGCCGGGCCGTGGTTCGGCTGCCGGTAGCATCGTCTCATATATATTGGGCATCACGAACGTGGAACCCTTGCGTTACAACCTCCTTTTTGAACGCTTCTTGAACCCCGACCGCATCCAAGTACCCGACATAGATATCGACTTTACCGACACCCGCCGCGACGAGGTGGTGGCGTATGTACGCCAGAAATACGGCACGGATAAAGTAGCGCAAATCATTACATTCGGAACTATGATGGCGCGCGCAGCCATCCGCGACACCGCACGAGCAATGGGACTTCCGTACGGTACGGGTGATCGTCTCGCAAAACTCATCCCCTTCAACGCAACAATCAAAGAAGCGCTCGAGATGGTACCGGAGATGAAAACCGCGTACGCGAATGAGGAAGATACAAAGCGGCTCTTGGACGCAGCCAAAAAACTGGAAGGCACCGTACGCCATGCATCGGTGCACGCGTGCGGCGTGGTCATCTCCCCTACTTCGCTTACGGACTTCGTACCGCTCCAAAAAGCACCGCAGGGCGAATCAACGGTCATCACGCAATTTGAGATGCATTCGGTGGAGGATTTGGGATTATTGAAGATGGATTTCTTGGGACTCAGAAACCTCACCATCATCGAGCGCACACTCCGCCTCATCAAAGAACTGCGAGGCGTGGAAATAAACATTGACGAACTCCCGCTTGACGACCGCGCCACGTTCGAAGTTCTCCGGCGCGGCGAGACCACCGGCATCTTCCAGCTGGAAGGGAGCGGCATGACGCGCCACCTGAAAGAACTGAAACCTACCGAGTTGGAGGATATTATCGCGATGATCGCGCTCTACCGCCCGGGACCGATGGAACTTATCCCGCACTTCATCCGCCGCAAACATGGGAAGGAGGAAATTCGGTATCTCCACCCTCAACTTGAGCACATATTGAAAAACACGTACGGCGTCGGCGTCTATCAGGAACAGATGATGCAAATTGCGCGCGACCTCGCGGGCTTCACGCTCGCGGAGGCAGACACGCTCCGTAAAGCCATCGGAAAGAAAATAAAATCCCTTTTGGACGAGCAGAAGGAAAAATTAGTGAGCGGAATGATCACGAACGGCATAGACCCGAAAACCGCGAACGCCATTTGGGAACTTTTCCCGCCGTTCGCGCGCTACGGCTTCAACCGCAGCCACGCCGCATGTTATGCGACGATAAGCTACCAGACCGCGTATCTTAAAGCGCATTACCCTGTGGAATTCATGGCGGGACTTCTGAACACTTCTTCGGGAGATCTGGACCGCATCACATTCCTCGTCAGCGAGGCAAAGCGCCTCTCCATCCCCGTGCTTCCGCCGGACGTCAATATGAGCGCGGAGTCCTTCACGGTGGACGAAGAGGCGGGCGGTATCCGTTTCGGGCTCCTCGCCATCAAGAATCTTGGCGCGAATATCGTTACGGCGGTCATCGACGAGCGTACGCGGGGAGGCCCCTATGAATCGCTCTCTAATCTCCTCACGCGCGTCCAGCACCGCGATATGAACAAGAAATCCCTGGAATCGCTCATTAAGTCCGGCGCATTTGACTCGCTCGGCGTCGAGCGCGGGCAGGCGCTGGATAACATTGAAGAACTTGTGCGCTTCAATCAGACCGCGCGGCGGCACTCGTCATCCAACCAATCGTCGCTCTTCGGACCTACCGCGACCTTCGCATCGTTCCGCATGAAAGCGGGTAAGGCAGCCGATAAAAGTTTGGTACTTCTGTGGGAGAAGGAGTTACTGGGGCTTTACCTTACCGACCATCCATTCAACGCATATCTCACAAAACTCGGAAGCTCGGTGACGCCAATCAAGAGGGCGGTGGAAGAAAATCCCGAAGCGAAAAACGGCGACCGAAATGGTCCGCGCCTTCGGCTTGCAGGCATCATCTCCGGCGTGCAAAAAATTATGACGAAAAAAGGCGAGCCGATGCTTTTTGTCACCATTGAAGATCTTTCGGACAACTTGGAGGTGATGGTGTTCGCAAACACGCTCGCGAAACATCCGCTCATCTGGCAGGAAAATCGCGCGGTCGTGATGACCGGCCGGCTCTCATGGCGCGACGGCGAACCGAAGCTTATCTGCGACGAGGTGAAGGAGTTGTGAGACAGACATTTCCTCTCGCTCTCCAACCTCCACTCGTTAAAATTCTCTTCATTCGCACGCTGTTCACCACCCAACTCGCCTTTCGGCGGGGGTCCTGGCTCATAACGCGGCTCATTCATGAATTTTGAAACTCTTTCCGCCATGTTCGCTCAATAAAATATTTGTCTCACTTGGGTGTTTAAGATGAAAAAACCCGAGCCAGCAACAGAATCGTTGCTGGCTCTTTGTATAAATCACGTCTGAAACTACGAACCGCTCTTCGGGTCCTTGGTCTCGCCTTGGACCTTCGTGATGAGCGCGTTCAGATCTTCAATCGAGATGGGGATGTCCCCTTCCAGATTGAGACCTTTGTCGCGGCTGAACTGCACCTTCGTGAGCTTCAGCAGCTTTCCGTCCTGCTTCGGCTCTTCGGAGGTTGGTGCCGATGGAGTTCCCGAAGGGCGAGGGTTCGCCGGAATTGGCGCCGGTTGCCGATCAGGAACGAACATGGAAGCGGGAGTGGCCGGCTCTCTTCCACTCACCACTTCACGGATAGCGCCACCAAGATGATTTGCCTGCGCGGTTGAGATCACAGGAATCTCCTCCGGACGTCCGCCTTGTGGCGTAAAGGTTCCACGGAAGCGGACACCTTCGGCGCTCCAGACAGGGTTGAAGCACGACCATCGTGAAACCACGAGGGCTTCGGAGCCGTCTTGGAATCGCAGACGCGCACGGTAGCCGGGCTCTCCACGGAACGTCTCGTTCTCATGACGGCCGCTCGCGAAGAAAACCGTCTGCCTTCCATTGATCACGCCGCGCTCGATGGGCCCAACGATCTCGAAACCGCGTCCAAAGGTACCCGTCAACGCCCTCTCCGCGGCAGAGCGCACTTGTTCGTCCGAACCGCCTCTGAAAGTCGGCTGCATCGTTGCAAATGGCCTGCGACGCTTCACGCTCCAGTCGAGCCAGAGAATGGCGGCTACCAGCAACGCGATTATCGAAAGAGCAAACAGAAGTGCGCGTGCGCGTAGGGCGCTTCGCTCGGAGGGTTGTTGAGCGACACGAACAATTTCCTCAAAGCTTGTCCCTACTTCACTCAGCACATACGGCATAACCACCATGTCGGTGAAGTACCCGCTCGCCTGCCACATGTGGTTCCCTTCTTCCAGCCCAGCGACATATTGCTTGCCGACCGGCAATGCGATGGTATCGCCCACACTGACCAGATTGGAATCAGGGTACTGCGCCCGATTCAATGCGCAGACATCGAGCCACACTTTGGGAACAATCTCGCGATAGAGCTTCCCGCGAAACTGCTCCAAATAGGAACTGTCCGCGCTCGTGAGAACCTGCGCCTCCGCGGTAACGGCACATGCCGCGACCACAAACGCAAGAAGAACGATGATTCGGTTCATGTGAACCTCCATATTGCGTTCCGCTGTTATGGGCTGTCAGATCGGCTTTTTATTGACCGCCCCAGCGAGGAACATTGTGAATGAGCATTGTGCGCCGACCTGATCTCTGGTGACGTGCCAATCACCTCAACAGAGAACAAATCGACTTCGTTGGTTATAGCACAAAACATAGACAAATGTCAATGTAGCCACGATTAGAAAAAACCGAGCCCGCAACAGAAATCGTTGCGGGCTCTTGTGATGACGTTTCAATCCACTCTTGCACAAGACAAGCCGCTCCATAGTGCGAAACTGTGCACTTTCCTATCAAAAATCTCGAGGCCTGGCCGCGGAAACTCGAGTTTGTGAATGTGCCCATACGCCTCTTCAAACGTATAGAGGCGGTCCAAGCGTTCCCAGAAGTGGACTTGATTCAGATCCAGGCCGTGCCTACGCGCCAGCGGTACATCTCCGTCTTCGGGAGGCAGATAGAACGTTCTATCCTCAACCCGGCATCCGATGCAGAACATTCTAAGATCGAAAGAGTCCCCTACGAGACGGCTTCGCCTCGTTTTCGTGTGATCTGAAAAAAGGAATGTCGGCTCAACGATGAAGCGGGGTGATTCGTCTGACCATAAACGCTTTGAGCGCAAATGCTCCAGATGTTTCAGCGAGACGCGGTCGTAGTCCTCGGCGAGAACAATGCCGGTCACGCCGTTCGCGGCACATCGGTAGATGCGTGGATAGTTGCGAGCGTGGTACCAACGCTGGATGGCATAGCGGCGCTTCCAGAGCATCAAGCAAGCGACGCCCAAGAGAATCCAGAGAATATACATAGCAACCTCCTTGCATTTGCCATGTTGCGTTCCTGTTCCCCTACCGTCGTTGTGACGGGGTGTGAGGTGTGGAGGCCTGACAATATGCTAGTTGCATTATAGCACACTTTATACTGATTTGTCAATATATGGAAAACACGTTGGAAAATGGGGTATTTGTCGTTATAATCAGACTAATGCACGAAGAAAATAAGTTAGATGGAATCCGGCACTCGCTCGCGCACCTTTTGGCCGCCGCGGTGCTGAAAAAGTACCCGAAGGCAAAGCTTGGGATAGGCCCGACCATAGAACACGGTTTTTACTACGACATCCTCTTTCCGAAAGCGGTGTCGCCCGAAGAACTGAAAGAGTTCGAGAAAACCATGCGGGAATTCGTCCGCCAGAAGCTCCCCTTCTCCGGCCGCAAAGTAACGCCTGCGGAAGCGAAAAGGCTCTTCAAGGACCAGCCGTTCAAGCTGGATCTCATCAAGGAATTCGTGAAGGAAAAGAAGGGTCTCACTGTTTATAAAACCGGCGACATCTTCCTGGATCTCTGCCGCGGCGGCCACGTGAAAAGCACAACGGAGATAAATCCGGACGCATTCGCGCTCTCCCACATCGCGGGCGCCTATTGGCGCGGGAGCGAGAAAAACCCGATGCTCACGCGCATCTACGGTCTCGCGTTCGCGACTAAGAAGGAGCTGGACGCTCACCTCGCGATGCTCGAAGAGGCGAAGAAGCGCGACCACCGCATGCTCGGCAAACAGTTGAAAATCTACACCTTTTCCGATGAGGTAGGCCAAGGGCTTCCTCTCTGGCTTCCAAACGGCGAGATTATCCGTCACGAACTCGAGAAGTGGGCTCGGGAAACGGAGGACACACGGGGCTACCAGCACGTCGTAACGCCGCACATCACGAAGAGCGACCTCTTCAAGATTTCCGGACACCTCCCGTACTACAAGGACGACCTCTACTCTCCTTTTGAAATTGAGGGCGAATCGTACTACTTAAAGCCAATGAATTGCCCGTTCACGCATATGATCTTCAAAAGCCAGCAGCACAGCTACCGCGACATGCCGGTACGATACTCCGAGTATGGCCAGGTGTATCGCTACGAACGTTCGGGCGTGCTCCACGGCCTGATGCGTGTCCGAGGATTCTGCCAAAACGATGCTCATATCTACGTGCAACCCGAAAAAGCCGTTGAAGAATTCATCAGAGTGCTTGAGTTGCATCGTTACTACTATGAAGCGCTTGGGATTAAGGATTGGTGGGTAGTGCTGGGCGTGCGAGATCCTAAAAATTTGCGAGCAAAATATCATGGCGATAACGCCATGTGGGAAAAAGCGGAACGCATGACCCGAGAAGCTCTCAAAAAAGCCGGCGTGAAATATGAGGTTGAGGAAGGAGGAGCCGCACATTACGGACCCAAGGCAGACATTTATATCCGATCGGCTATCGGCAAATCATATGCCATCGGCACCGACCAGCTCGATCTCTATATGCCTCAGCGTTTCAACCTTGCCTACACCGACAAGGATGGATCGGAAAAAATGCCCTACATCATTCATCGCGCCCCGCTGGGTTCGCATGAACGTATGGTCGGATTCCTCCTCGAACACTACGCGGGCGCGTTCCCCACGTGGCTCTCTCCCGTACAGGCGAAGGTGCTCCCCGTTGCAGAAGCACACGTCCGTTATGCGGAGAAGGTGGTTGCGGCATTAAAGGAAAAACGCATCCGTGTGGAACTCTCGCCCGCGGACGAAACTCTGGGAAAGCGCATCCGTGGTGCGGAATTGGAAAAAGTTCCCTATATCCTCGTTGTCGGAGAAAAGGAAGAGTCCGGAAAATCGGTGAACGTAAGAAAACGCCATGTAAAGGAAACGGAGACGGTACCGCTTGAAAAGTTTGCCGTCACGCTCGCGGGAGAGATTGCCACGCGGAAAAGGTAACCCTTCGGCTCCGCTCAGGGCAAGAAAAAACGTCTCGGCCGCTATTCGCAACCGAGACGCATCTTACAGATCATCCCCACACATATCCGACGCGCATTGCTTGGCGCGAACGATCCTTCTTTCCTTCGCCCACTTCTCTTCCCACACCTTCTTCACCAACCGTTTGATTTCTTCTTGATGCGCTTGAACAGCGCTCGCCGCGATGGGAATGGTGATGGCAAGAGAGATGGCCACTAAGATTCCTCCAAGTATGCCCACACGAACCTCCCTTTGGTTAGTTCAATCCATCCGTTATCATTCAACGAAAGTGCACCAACTGGGGTGACTGGACATATGCTACCACAGAAAAATGCGAAAGTCAATTACACAACAAAAACCACTTCTCGTTATTGTAGGCGCTACCGGCACGGGGAAGAGCGCGCTCGCGGTCACGCTCGCAAAAGCCCTGAAGGGTGAGGTGGTCTCCGCAGATTCGCGCCAGGTCTATCGCGGAGTTGACATTGGCACGGGAAAGCTTACCAAGCGTGAAATGCGGGGCATCCCCCACCACCTTCTTGATGTTGCTTCGCTCAAGCGAACCTACACGGCGCATCAATACCAGCGCGACGCACGGCACGCGATCCGCGCCATATGGCGGCGCGGCAAGCTCCCCATTCTCTGCGGCGGCACAGGTCTCTATGTTCGCGCGGTGGTGGACGGCGTGGTGTTCCCCGAAGTGCCGCCGAACGTAAATCTCCGTGCACGGCTGGAGAAAAAAACCGTTCCCGAACTTTACCGTCTTCTCGTACGTAAGGATCCGCGTAGGGCCAAGGAGATTGACCGTAATAACCCCCGCCGCCTCATTCGCGCCTTGGAGATTGCGGATATGTTGGGGAAAGTTCCCATGCTGCACGCAAAACCCATCGACGCATTCGTGCTTATGCTCGGCACCATGCTCCCGAAACAAGAACTTGAACGCCGCACCCGCGCGCGCATCAATTTGTGGCTCCGGCGCGGACTTCTTAAGGAATCAAAAAAAGTTCCGGCCACGCGGGTTCACGAACTCGGCATCGTGTACCAATGGGCCTCTCGCCTTGCATATAAGGAGATTTCACGCGCGGGATTCATTGAAGGGCTTACCCATGACCTCATGCGATACGTGAAACGGCAGGAAACGTGGTTTCGGAAGGACACGAGAATTGTTTGGCTAAAATAAAATCCCCCACCACGCGATGATCTGCGTAGTAGGGGAAATTGGTGCCCCAGGCGGGTGCGGAGCGAGAGGACCGCAGGGAGGTGAAGCGATGGAGCAAAGCGACCCACTCCTCGCGCCCAGGGCATGGAATCAGCTGCCTACAAAGTACGACTTTTGAATATCCGCGTCAATCCCGTTCAAAGCCGCCCCGCCGAAGGCGCGACCACGGTCGCCGTGGGGCGACCTGCTTTGAACGGGATCAACCGAGCTCTTGAGTAAGCAGCTTCTCCAATACCGCGGTGCTTGCCTGGCCATTTGTCTTCGCCATTCCCTGCCCCACCAAAAATTTGAGCGCGTTCCCCTTTCCTTTTTTATAATCCTCCACCGCCTTCGGATTCGCCTTGATTACGTAGAGCACCACCGTTTTAAGCTCGGCTACGTCGCTGATAAGCCGCTTGCCGCTCTTCGCCATGAGGGACTCGGGGTCTTCTCCGGTCTCCACTACGCTGCGGAGCAGGTCTTTTGCAAGGCGACTCGAAAGCTTGCCTTCGTCCGTGAGCGCTACAAGATGAGCAAAATGTTCGGGAGAGACCTTGCTGTCCATAAGCGAAATGCCTTTCTCCTTTAATAACCCCTGGAGGTCACTCGTGAAGTAGTTTACGAGGAGCGAATACGGGCCTTTCGGCCGGCGCGCTTTAAATTCCGACGCCGCTGCTTCAAAGAAATCGGCGTGCGCCGGTTCATCCACGAAGAATTCCACGGTTTCGGAAACCAAACCGAACTCCGCAACGAATCGCGCACGTTTGTTTTCGGGAAGCTCGGGGATATCCCTTTTCAACGCTTCAAGGTCCCATGTCGAAAGATCGAGCGGGGGAAGATCCGGCTCGGGAAAATAACGATAGTCGTGCGCCGATTCTTTGGAGCGCTGGATCTCGGTCTCCTCGGTTTTGTCGTTCCACCCGCGTGTCTCCTGCTTTATCTTCTTCCCCGCCTTCAACAGTTTTTCCTGCCGCTCAAGTTCGTATACTATCGCTCCCCTTACCGCCCGGAATGAATTGAGGTTTTTCACCTCAACCTTCGTCCCAAAACCTTCTCCTTCTTTTGCTATTGAGATATTCGCCTCTACCCTCATGTGGCCCTTCTCCATATCCGCATCGGATGCCCCCACATAGCGGAGGATGCGCTGAAGCTCCCGCGCGAACGCAACCGCTTCGTACGCATTCTTCACGTCCGGTTCAGTCACAAGTTCCATAAGTGGAACGCCCGCACGATTAAAGTCGACCAGCGTACCCGCTGGTCGTCCCGAGGAATCCTCCGAGGGACCACTTTCATGAAGAAGCCGCGCCGTATCCTCTTCAAGATGGATGCGGGTAAGGCGCACACCGTTCAGCATTCCTCCCGTAATAAGCGGCTCCTCGTATTGCGATATTTGATACCCCTTCGAGAGGTCGGGGTAAAAATAACTTTTTCGGTCAAAGTGGGAGTGTTCCGTAATCTTTCCTCCGAGCGCGATACCGACTTTCACCACCTTTTTTATCGCCTCTTCATTTGCTACGGGGAGTGTACCGGGGTGGCCAAGACAGATGGGGCACGTATTCTTGTTCGCTTCTTTCTCGTCCGGCGTGTTCTCGCACGCACAGAACATCTTCGTCTTTGTGCGAAGCTCCACATGAATCTCCAGTCCGATGGTCGGGATATACATTATTTTTTATTCTACTACCAATAGGAGCAATATGGGAATCGGAAAGCGAGCCTGTTATTTGCCGCGAGAGACGTGAGTTCGGCGCGGCCGTGAAGAGGGCTAAAGACTTGGCCGTCGGCCCGGAGACAGCCCGATGAACGGCTGCGTCGAACGAGAATTAAAAAACTCCCGTTAAGGGAGTTTTTAGTCCGTCACCTCGATTCCCATATTCCGCGCGGTGCCTTCCACCATGCGCATTGCGGCCTCTACGTCTTCGGTGTTAAAATCCACCATTTTCCGCTCTGCAATCTTGCGCACATCCGCCTTCGTCACCTTGCCTGCTTTGACCTTCGGCGTTGCCCCAGATCCTTTTTCAATGCCGGCGGCCTTCTTCAAGAGCGCGGAGGCCGGCGGGGTCTTCAACTTGAACGTGAACGAGCGGTCCTCGTAGACGGTTATCTCCGCGGGGATGATATCGCCCGTCATTTCCTTCGTAGCTTCGTTGAACTGCTTGCAGAACTCCGCGATGTTCACACCGTGGGGGCCAAGTGCGGTGCCCACGGGAGGCGCGGGGTTTGCCGCACCCGCAGGGAGTTGAAGTTTCAATACTGTTTTAACTGCTTTTGCCATGTTTTATACCTTTTGTACCTGCAGGGAATCGAGCTCCAAGAGTGTATCACGTCCGAAGATGGGCACAAGCACTTTCACTTTTCCGTGCGCCTCATCAATCTCGGATATCTTTCCCTCCTGGTCTTTGAAAGGTCCGTCCATAATGCGCACCAGCTCATCCACTTTGAGGTCAACTTTGAACTTCGTTTCCTGTTCGCCCATGCGCCCTAAAAGTTCCTTCACCTCAGCCTCGGAGAGCGGCGTGGGAACGGTGGGGTCAGTACCTACAAATCCGGTAACGCGCGGAGTGTTTCTGACCACCGCCCACGAATCGTGGTCCAGCACCATGTCTACCAAAACGTAGCCGGGATAGATTTTTTCCTCCATCGTGTAGCGCTTCCCGCTCCGCACTTTTATCTTCACTTCCTTCGGCACTACCACGTCAAATATCTTGTCGGTCATAAGGAGTGATTCCACACGCTGTTTCAAATAACGCGCTACCGCGTCCTCATAGCCCGAGTACGTATGAATGGCATACCAGCGCCGGACCGCCTTCTCTGCGACATTCTCCCCTTTTTTTGCGTTATGTGCGGTCATTTTATTGGATTGCCAACTCCAGCGCGTTCAAAAATCCGTAGTCCAAGATGCCGAGGAAAGCCGCGAACACGACCGAAAACAAAATGACGAACAGCGTATACCGCTTCGTTTCGTCCTTTGTCGGCCAGTTGACGCGTTTCAACTCCTGCTTGGACTCCTGAAGGAATGTGATGATGCGATTGATCATAGCCCCCGTATTAAACCAAAAATATACGCTATACGTCAAGATTTTTCACCGCGGTCGCGTGCGCCTGGATGAAATTCTTCCGCGGTTCCACCTCTTCACCCATAAGCACGTCAAAGAGCCGGTCGGCCTCCACCGCGTCCACAATATCCACCCTTTTCATTGCACGCATGGTAGGGTCAAGCGTGGTTTCCCAGAGTTGTGAAGGATTCATCTCACCGAGACCCTTGTAGCGCTGCACGCCGGTTCCCTCACCCATAGTTTTGAGCATCTGATCGCGTTCCTTGTCGCTCCACACGTAGTTCACCTCCTTGCCCCGCGCGAGGCGGAAAAGCGGCGGTTGGGCGATGTGGAGATGCCCGTCTTCAATGATCTTCGGGAAGTAGCGGTAGAAAAGCGTAAGGAGAAGCGTCCTGATGTGCGCGCCGTCCACGTCGGCATCCGTCATGATAATGATTTTCCCGTAGCGAAGCTTCGTAATATCAAAGTTTTCGGCGATGGCGGTGCCGAGCGCGATTACGAGCGCCCGTATCTCTTTGTTCGCGAGCATCTTATCGATACGCGCCTTTTCCACGTTCAATATCTTCCCCCGCAAAGGCAATATAGCTTGGAACCTCCGGTCACGACCCTGCTTGGCACTCCCGCCTGCCGAATCACCCTCTACGATGAAAAGCTCGGTTTCCTCTCTATCACGCGAGCTGCAATCGGCCAATTTCCCTGGGAGCGTAAGCCCCTCCAAGGCGCCTTTCCTAAGGACCGTATCCTTTGCGGCTTTTGCCGCCATGCGTGCTTTCGCGGCAAGGAGATTCCTTTCAATAATGACGCGTGCATCGCTCGCCGAACGCTCCAAGAACTCTTTGAGCGCCTCGGAGACGGCCGCATCCACCGCCGTGCGCGCTTCCGTATTTCCAAGCCGCGCTTTCGTCTGCCCTTCAAACTGGGGTTCGCGGATTTTCACCGACACGATGGTCACGAGCCCTTCGCGGACGTCGTCCCCGGTCAAATTGTCTTCCGCATCCTTCACATACCCCTCTTTCCGCGCGTAGTCGTTCAGGGTCCGCGTGAGCGCGGTGCGGAAACCGGTGAGGTGCATGCCGCCGTCCGGCGTATAAATATTGTTTGCGAACGAAAGCTCCTCGTTCTCCACATCGTCCACGTAAACGAACGACGCTTCCACATCCACGCCTTCCATTTCCTTATGGACATAGAACGGCTCTTTCTGGAGCATGCGCTCGTTTTCCACGAGATACTGGATGAACGATTGGAGTCCACCCTCAAAGTAGAAACCGTGGGATTGCGGCGCACCGTCGCGCGCATCAACGAGAAGAATACGCACGCCTTTCGTGAGGTATGCTTGCTGACGCATGTGGTCCACAATGCGTTTCCAGTCGTATTCTATCTTTGGAAATATCGTGGGGTCGGGGTCAAAGATGACCTTCGTGCCGTTCCGGTCACCCTTTCCTATCTTCTTCACCGCCGCTTTTGGTTTCCCCCGCTCATACTCCTGCGCGTAAAGAATTCCTTCGCGGCACACCTCCACCCTAAGCCACGTGGAAAGCGCATTCACGACCGAGACACCGACGCCATGGAGACCGCCAGACACCTTGTACGATTCGCCGCCGAACTTACCTCCCGCGTGAAGCGTGGTCAGCACCGTTTCCAGCGCGGACTTCTTCGTTTGTGCGTGCGTGTCCACCGGGATACCGCGACCATCGTCGGTAACCGCCACGCGTCCGTCGGGCAGCAATTCCACCGTAATGTTCTTCGCATATCCGGCCATCGCCTCGTCTATGGAGTTGTCCACCACCTCCCAGACAAGGTGATGCAAACCGTCCACGCCCGTGGAACCAATGTACATTCCCGGCCGTTTCCGGACCGGTTCCAGCCCTTCCAAGACATAAATATCCTTTGCGCCGTATGACGGTTGTTTCTCTTTTTCGGCCATTGTTTCAACAAAAACGCCCGTACATCAGGGCCGTTTTCTTACCTCAATTCTATCAAAAAAACGCCCAAAAATCCAGTGCCGGGAGGCCTCAATAAACCGCTTCCCACCTGCCGTTTTAGGCGTTAAAGACGGAACTTTCGCCGCAGAAGAAGGAAGACCGCGGTAACGACCAAAAACACGACGACTAAGGCGGCAATGAGGTTTGAGAGCGTGGAGAGTTGTTCCGCATATTGGATGTACGCGGCCCCCACCGACCATCCCAAAAAGCCCATGAGCACCGCGCGAACCACGCCGCCAAAGAATGTGAGCGCGATGAATTCCTTTATGGGATAACGCACGAGACCGCACACTGCGGAGATAAGAAAATTCGGCGTTACCGGCACCGCGCGGAGCGTGAAAATAATCGCTTCATCAGCTCTCCCTTTCGTGAAATTCGCTTCCGCACGCTCCAATTTTTCCCACGTCAAACCAAAAAGTTTTCCCCAACGTACGATAAGCGGTTTCCCGCCGAGATATGCGACGGAATAGATAAAGAGCGACCCCAACGTAAGTCCCACGCTCGCGGGGAGTATCACCTGAAGAAGCGCGGGAATGGCGATCTCACTAAACGAGAGTCCGTGCGGAATAAGAAAAAATCCTGCGGCCATGAGCGCGAGCGCCGAAGGCACTGGCGCCACGATTTCTTCAATGAGCGACAAAAAGAACACGCCAAGCACCCCATACTGTTCTACGAGCGGCGTGATGGTTTGGATAATGGATTCCATAGTAAGTGTGGAAAACGGCTATCCGAGGCGAATCATGATAACCGAAACGACGGCCATAAGGAGTAAGAGTACTTTTTTCTTCGTCAGCGTCTCATGAAATAGAAAATAGGCGGTGAGCGCGGTAATCAGAACATACAGGGAGTGGATTGAGGTAATAAGAGGAAACGAGCCTTTGGTAAGTGCGAGGTATAAAGAGTAGCCCCCAAAGAAGCTGAACACGCCGATTAAGCTCCCAATGCCAAACCCACCGGAAAAAATGTGTGCGTTCCAATCGCGGCGATGAACGGCCAAGTAGATCAGGAGAGCAAATGCGGCTGCGGCCGAATACTGATAAATTTGAAAAGCATGAATGTCAAATCCCTCCGCAACAATCTTTTGAAGGACTTTATTGAAAGAGGAGAGAAAAACAATCCCCGAACCAACGCCGATCAAAAGCGGTGAGTATTGCAACTTTCCCTTTTTATAGATGAACAAAAATATGGTGACCGTCGCAAGTATGATACCGAGCGTTTGGATGAGAGTTGTGTGCTCACCGAAGAAGAATATACCGACGAACACCGTGATAACGAGACTCATGACGGTGGTGATAGGGAACAGCACGTTCGTGTCAACGTGACTCAAGGCGTACATCTGTAAAAGTACGATACAAGTGAAACTAACCCCCCACAGCGCGGCGGTCCACGCCATGGCGGGGGTGCTCTGCGGAAGATATGAATGGAAAAAGATGAGCGCGAGGGCGGCGGGAATCATGAGAGACCAAAACGTAGCAACAAAGCGGTTATGGTTCCGCGCGGCCGGCAACTTGTAGAAAGTCATCCCCACCCCAAAAAGGAGTGTGGCGGCTACCGAAAAAGGAAACCAAGATAATTCCATAGTTCTTGTAGCCCCAAGGAGAGATCGACTTCGACTCAATTATGCGCCGCCGCGCATAATCGGTCTAGCCACCGCCTCG
>JAZDNP010000013.1:0-120775 GCA_043799565.1 Candidatus Brennerbacteria bacterium
GGTTCGATTCCCTCATCCCGCACTAAAACAATCCCCGGCTTACTGCCGGGGATTGTTCGTGCGAACGGCCAAGGGCCGTTTTAGCACCATATCCGCTTGTAACGCGCCCTAGGAACGTGTAACGTTACAAAGCTACGGATATTTTGCTTACTCAAATGATGCCAAACACCATTTCCACGAAACAAATAGGCGCTATCTATCGTTTTAGCGTATGAGGGAACACGAAGAAGAGCTCATTCAAAAAGCAAAAAGCGGCGACGCGGCTTCGTTCGGGACGCTCTACGACCTCTATATGCCACGCATATACCGGTTCGTATTCCTCCGCACTCACCAAAAGGAAGACGCGGAAGATCTGACTCACCGTGTGTTCATGAATGCATGGCAAAACCTTGACCGGTATGAGTCGCGAGGATTCCCTTTCGGCAGTTGGCTCTATCGTATCGCGACGAACGCGGTGATCGACCACTACCGTACCGCACGCGTGCACGCTCCTTTGGAAGCGATTCCCGAAGAAATACTTTCGGAACCGAACGGAATGGGAGAGGCGGTGGACACCGCAATAGATCTCCATCGAGTTCGCGTGATGCTCACCAACTTGGAACCGGACCAGCAAAATGTGCTCCTCATGAAATTCGTGGACGATATGACGAACAAGGAAATCGCGGATGCGCTAGGAAAAACTGAAGGAGCGGTACGGGTCATTCAGCACCGCGCCATCAAAAAACTGAAAGAGTTGAACCAAAAATAATGAGAAACCTCATGAATCCCGTTAGAAATCATGGTACTACTATCACAGTGTTTATAAATCATCAAAAGCAAAAAAATGCGAACGCCGAGCAGTCGAGCGTACTCTACTATTTCTAAACGGGATGAACCACGACATCGCCACACAACTGAAAGCCCTGAAACGCATTGCGCCGCATCCGGCGTATGTAACCCGCTCGCGGGCAACACTTTTGGCGGCGGTAAATCCCCCCTTGAGCCCTTGGCACTCGTTCCAATGGGCGGGGGCTTTGGCATTCGCGATGGCACTGCTTTTTGTGGCGACCTTTTCGCTCCCCGCAAAACCCACGCTTTCCGCATCGCTCAATGAAAACCTCCTCTCGGGGGAACTGAACGATCTTTCCATTAATATTGAACTTCAGGAACTCACCTACCGCGCCGCGACTGAACGTGCGCTTGCATCCGCCATTACCGAGATAGGTGAAACGGAGGCGTCGCATCTCAATACCGAAATTCTTTCATCTGAGCTTTCTTCGCTCCAAACGGAAAGTACCTCAAGTGAGATAGACGCGCTCCTCGAACGTGTGCTTGAATAAACATATGATTCGCCTTTCCCTCATCGCCATATTCTTCGTTGCCGTTTTCCTGTTTTCGGGTATGGCGTCGTTCGCGCATGCCCAAACCCCTACCGTTCAAAAGGCGTTTGAAGAGGTCAAGACAAAATTAGACGATCTCATATCGGCAAAGGATGAGAACCTCGCGGACGATTTTGCGCTTCGTATCCAGGCATTCAAAAAGGTGGTGAAATTCTCAGCGGAGGAGGCAAAAACGCTTAAAGTGAAATTGCTCGCAACCGAACTGAAGGGAGCGGATAAGAAGACGCTTACGGCATGGAAAACCCGCGTAGAGAGCTCCCTCGCTGATGCCGAAACCTATTATGAGGAAACGCTCGACGCGCTCACCACAACCACCTCCGCTTTTAACCTTAAAGACATTAAAACGCTCGCCTCATCTTTCAAGGAGTGGCGAGAAACTTCGTTCGCGCCCATCGCAAATGACGTGGAAGGGTTGCTCTTGGTCGCGGGTCAGAAGAAGGCCCTTGAAGTAGCGGAAGCGCGACTTGGAAAAATAGAAAACGACGTGAAAAAGTTGGAACGCGCGAAAGTGAAGGGAGCAGAAAAGCTCGCAACACTTTTTGCAAAAGCCGAAACACACTTTAATGATGCGTCCACCGCGTATGCGCGAGGAGAAGCGTTGTTTATCACGCTCATCACACCATCAATTCTCCCAGAGGAAATGGACGCCACAAGTACGGTGCCTGTCGCCACGAGCACTGAACCGACCACGACCAGCACCGAAGCGTTCCCCAAAAAGGAACCTATTCTTCCTCCCACCATCCGCGATGAAATACGCGCTTCGCTTGAAGCGGTAAGACAAACGTATCAAGCCTTTATAGAAATGAGTGTGGAGGTCAAAAAAATATTGAAGTAACAAAATCCCCTCACTGAAATGAGGGGATTCTCATGCGCGAGGCCTCGCACAGGAGACACTACAGTACCGCTTCCTTGAGAACTTTCCCGGCGCGGAACTTTGGTTTCGTTGACGCCTTGATTTGGATTTTCTCACCAGTCTTGGGGTTCACCCCCATACGGGCGGCACGCTTTGCGATGCGGAACGTTCCGAAACCACTGATCGCAACCTCTTCGCCGCGACCCAAGGTCTTCACGATGGTATCGAAAACCGCTTCTACCGCCATCTGACCTTGCTTCTTGGTTTCAATGCCCGCCGCGCTCATAACCGCCTCAACTATTCCGTCTTTCTTCATATTGATTGAAGTTTTTGGTGTTTGTTTCTTGTGCCGACCTTTGCTTTCTCCCGCCAGTATACCACAATTCTCCGCGCCAATGCTACCTATCTCACCTACCGGCGTGGACTGAAAGTCCACAGTTTAAAAAGAGCGCCCGGTGGGGCGCTCCTTTCCGGTATAACCGCCATGGTGCCGCTCGCTACCGCGAGTGGCCGGTTCTATCGAGCATATTCCACCGCACGGATCTCCCGGATGACGGTTACCTTTATCTCGCCGGGGTAATCCACATCGGACTGTATCTTTCCGGCTATTTTCTTCGCAAGTTCCAAGGCGCCAAAGTCATCTATCTTTTCCGGAACCACGAACACGCGAACCTCCCGCCCCGCAGCGATGGCGTAGGCCTGGTTCACTCCCTCAAATTCCTTTACCACCTTCTCAATGGACTCCAACCGCTTCACATACTTTTCAAGAGTGTCGCGCCGTGCGCCCGGCCGCGCCGCGGAAATGGCATCGGCCGCCGCCACAATGTAAGACTCCGAGGTTGAGTATGGGTATTCATCGTGGTGTGCTTCCATGCCCTTGATGATGCGTTCGTCCACGCCATATTTTTTCAAAAGTTTCCTTCCGAGCTCCACATGGGTCCCCTCCACATCGTGGTCGATTGCTTTTCCTATGTCGTGTACCAGGGCCGCTCGCTTCGTAACTTCCACATCCGCGCCGAGTTCCGCCGCGAGCATGCCCGCGATGTGCGCCATTTCAAGTGAGTGCTGAAGCACATTCTGTCCGTAACTCGTGCGGAAATGGAGACGTCCCACAAGCGCGATAATCTCTTTCGGGAAATCGAAGATGCCGAGCGTGGCGGCTGCTTCCTCCCCTATTTTCCTCACGCGGTCGTCCAGTTCCGCGCGCGCCTCTTCCACCTTTTCTTCGATTTTTGCCGGCTGAATGCGCCCGTCTTTCAAAAGTTTTTCCAGGGCCATCTTCGCAAGCTCTCTCCGATAAGGGTCAAAAGAAGAGATAACCAGGCTTTCCGGCGTCTCATCAATAATGACTTCCACGCCCGTTACCCGCTCAAATGCACGGATATTTCTCCCTTCCTTCCCGATGATCTTCCCTTTGATATCCTCGTTCGGAAGTTCCACCGCGGTCGTCGTAATCTCCGAAATGTGATCGCGCGCGTAACGTTGGATGACCGAAGTCAGAAGTTCGTTCGCCTTCGTTTCCAGGGTGTCGTGACGGTCGTGTTCGAGCTTCGCAACCGCTTTTGCGAGATCGTCACGGTATCCTGCCTCGATTTCGGCAAAAAGTTTTTGCTTCGCTTCCTCACGTGAAAGTCCCGCAAGTCCCTCCAGTGTTTTTACCGCCTTTTCACGAAGCACATTCGTATCGCTCTCAAAGGTTTTGAGGCGCGTCTCCTCGCCTTTCAAGCGCGCGGATTCGCCATCCACTGTTTTTTTCTCTTCGCGTAGATCGTCCTCGCGTTTTGCGAGACGTTCCTCCAATTTCCTAACCTCCTGTTTCCTTTCCTTGTCATCCCGCTGGCTTTCAACAAGAAGCGACGCCGCTTCGCTCTTTGCAGCGACGATTATTTCCTTCGCTTCGGCATGCGCCGATTCAAGTTCGCGTGTGCTCTTTTCCTCTTCAGAAGCGCGGGTGCGCTTTGCTACCGCAAATCGAACGAGATACCCAAGGACCAGCGCTATGAATGCAATACCCGCCACCACAATCGGTGTTAATGTCATAGAGTGTGAAATTTTGTTTTATTTCCTTCGACACTTTGTTGATTATTACACCACTAGTATACTCCCTAAAACGATTGCGCCGCAATCGTTCGGGCGACCGCCCCAACGGTTCAGCCCTTTTGCTACCATGAATACAAATGGGACGTACGCACGTACTCGTCATTCTTGATGGTTGGGGGCTTGGTCCCGCCGACCAAAGCAACCCCATACACGCCGCCCGCCCGGAAACCTTCGCGGATATAGAATCGCGCTATCCGGGATTGGCGCTCCAGGCCTCGGGACTTGCGGTAGGGCTCCCATGGGACGAGGAGGGAAACAGCGAGGTGGGCCACGTAACGCTCGGCACAGGACGCACAAGTGACCAGCATTCGGAGCGCGTATCACGCGCCATTCAAGATGGAACGTTCCCAAAAAATAAAGCATTGAAAGAAGCGTTTGACCACGCGCGCGATACGCGCGGCACCATCCATCTCATCGGACTCCTTACAAGCGGCATCGTGCATGCATCCTTCGCACATCTTGAGGCGCTCATTCGCATGGCAGGAAATTATTCTGGCATTCCCGTCGCGCTCCATCTTTTTACAGACGGCATCGATAGCGGCCCAAGGGAAGCACGCGCCCTCTTTACACGTCTTTCCGCACTTCTTGCCCACACTCCCAATATAAAAATCGCTTCTCTCGGCGGCCGCTATTACGGAATGGACCGCGATCGCCATTTTGACCGCACGCGGGAGGCATACCGCGCTCTTATGGGCGACGCACCACACGCGTCATCGTGGGAGGAAGTGCTCCAAAACGCTTATACGAAAGGATTGAATGATGAATTTGTGGAACCGCGAACCATTGCGGGCGCTCCCTCCGTGAAAAGCGGGGACGCGGTGATATTTTTCAACTTCAGGGAAGACAGCATCCGGCAAATCTCGGACGTATTTCTCTCCCGTTCGTTCCAAGAGTTCCCGCGCTCCCCGCTCGATAATGTGAGGTTTGTCACCATGACGAGTTACCGGAGAGATAACCCCGCGGAAGTGGCGTTTCCCGCCGAGCCCATGGTAAATCCTTTAGGCGCAGCAGTCGCCGACCGCGGACTCCGCCAGCTTCGCATTGGCGAGACCGAAAAATATGCCCACGT
The DNA here is from genome assembly GCA_043799565.1 of Candidatus Brennerbacteria bacterium. Classification (GTDB taxonomy): domain Bacteria; phylum Patescibacteriota; class Minisyncoccia; order UBA6257; family GWB1-50-10; genus DYGI01. The sequence continues at coordinate 5,402 of JAZDNP010000013.1, forward strand.
GACATATTTCTTCAACGGAAGGCGCGAGGAACCGTTCCAAAATGAATTTCGCATCCTTATCCCCTCCCGTACGGTGTCCCATAAGGACGAATACCCCGCAATGATGGCGAAGGAGGTGACCGATCGTGCCATCCTCGCTCTCAATGAACGGAGTTTTGACTTCATACTCCTGAATTATGCGAACCCTGATGTCATCGCCCACACCGGAAACTATGCGGCAACCGTAGTAGCGATAGAGACCGTCGACCGCGAACTGAAGCGGCTTCTCGCGGCGGTGGAAGAAGGAGACCATGCAATGTTCATTACCGCAGACCACGGAAACGCGGAAGTGCTCATTGATTTTCAAACAGGAAACCCCGAGACGAAACACAATCCTAGTCCCGTACCGTTCTATTGCGTGGCGCGGGAATTCGCGCGCAAGAATCCTCCGAAGCCGAACCCTTATGTGGTCCAAGGGCTTCTCTCAGACGTCGCACCCACAATCCTGGAACTTATGGACATCCCCACCCCACATGAAATGACCGGCACCAGCCTTCTCTCGTACTTTAGGGGTTGAAAGGCATATACTGGAAAAGAATATGAGATTAGTGGGACGCATTATTTTCTCCGTTGTTTCCAACATGATCGCCCTCTTCGCGGCGGGCGCGTTCATTCCCGAGTTTGCGATCACAAATGAATTCCTACCGCTCGCGGGAGCCGCCGTCATTCTCGCCGCGTTGAACCTCCTTCTTCGCCCCATACTTAAACTTTTCTTCGGGCCTCTTATGGTGCTCACGTTGGGTCTTTTCTCGGTCGTCGTAAATGGACTTCTTCTCTATGTTCTTGACATCGTGAGCGCTGCCGTTACCATTCAAGGGTACATGGCGCTCCTTGCGGGGGCGCTTGTCGTAAGTGTCGTGAATGTCGTGCTCCACATGAGCGCAAAACGTATCAGCGACTAACTGCCTTATGCAACCCATACTACAAATCATCACATCGGTTATCGTTATTGGCCTCGTGCTCATTCAGGAGCGTTCTTCCGGCATGTCGGGTATTTTTGGCGGCGGCGGGAGCGGCACCCCTTATTACGCAAGGCGCGGGATGGAGAAGGGAATCTTTTATGGGACCATCGTTGCCGTCGTTCTCTTCGCGGGACTCGCGCTCATGAGCCTCCTCGCGTAGGAGGCTTTGTGCGCACATTATGAAACTCGTTCGAAGCATCATTGAAGCATGGGGAAGTACCGAGCGCTCTACAGCGCTCGTTTCCGCATTAGTATTCGTAGGGAGCGCGCTCGCGCTCATCACCGTCACGGTTGCCGCTCATTCCACCTTCGTGCCCGTACAAGGAGGTACCTACCGGGAAGGCATTGTGGGCCAACCAAGCATTGTGAACCCCATTACCTCGGGAAATCCCGCCGATCAGGACCTCTCGGCGCTTCTCTTTGCTCCCATGAAAACGCTCCTCGCCGCGGCCGAGCAGAGCAAAGACGCCACTACCTACACGTTGAAGCTTTGGGAAAATCTTGTGTGGGAGGATGGGGAACCGCTTACGTCGGACGACCTGATCTTCACTATCGGCGTAGCGCAGGAAGCCACAGCCGAATCTTCGTTTGCCGCCGCGCTCCGCGGCGTATCGGTGGAGCGGGTGAGTATGCTTCAAATAAAACTCACCTTTCCCACTCCGAACATTTTTTTTAATGACTTCCTTCTCCGTCTCCCGGTGATTCCCGAACACATTTGGGGAAGGATTCCGATAAAGAACTTCCATCTCTCCGAATACGCGCTCCAACCTGTGGGGAACGGTCCATATCGCGTCGCTTCATTCTCAAAGGCGAAGGACGGTTTTGTCGGCGAATACCACCTCGTCCCGAACGAGCGCTACCTCGGCGAAGCGCCTTTCATCACCGATCTCTATATCAAATTCTTTGAAAGTTCCGAAAAGCTTCTTGATGCGTTCCGCTTGAAGAGGATAAACGGATTCGGATTTCTCCCGCCGTTCCCCGAAGCGCATGAGGTGTTTGAAGGCGCCGGCATTGCGCGTGTTTCGCTCCCCCGATACTACGCGGTCTTCCTGAACGCCACCGCAAATGACCTGCTCGCCGACTCCAATTTCCGGCTTGCGCTTTCTCGCGCGGTAAACCGCGGCCGCATTGCGGATGAGGTGTTCCAAGGAGACGCGGAGAGCTATTTCCCTGGGATTACGGCGGAGGATGCGCGGAATATCTTCTCCACCGAGAGCGCCACAAGTGCTCTCGCAAGGGCAAAAATCGACGCAGATGCATCGCTCACCCTCACCGTGCCTGACGTACCGTTCCTCGTAAAAGTGGCAGAGATGGTGGTTGCCGATTGGAGCGCCGTGGGCATTCCTTCGGTAACCATAAAGAAGGTGCCACTCGTCCGTTTCCGCGACGAAGTGCTTGCGCCCCGCGCGTACGAGATGGTACTTGCGCCCCATGCGCTCACCAATCCGCAAGACCTCTATCCTTTCTGGCATTCCGTCTCCCGAGGCGCCACGGGAGAGAATTTTTCGCTCTATGCAAACCGCACCACCGACTCGCTCCTTGAGCGGATACGGAGCGAGGGAGACGCGGAAGCTCGGGCGAATCTCGCGGAACAGGTTGAGACGAACCTCGCGAAGGATCTCCCCGCCGTATTCCTCGTTTCACTCCCCTACACGCACGTGCATACCAAAGACCTTGAGGGATTTCCACACGATACTCTCGTTGCACCCTCCGACCGCTTTTTGAATGTCGCTGAGTGGAGTGTGGCCCGTGTCCGGGTGATTGAGTAGCGCCTCTTGACTTTTAAAAAGCGTTCTGCTATCATTCTTTTAACGTTTCCTTACTCCTAATTTGTTCATCAAGTAATCGATAGGGATCCACAAGTAAGCCCGCACACGAACCTGCGTCTTGTATTCGTACGAATTGATATTGTTAGTGTTCTCGTGTTGTTGGCTTTCTTGTGGAATAAATGAGTGATTTGGAGACGTGGCGGAATGGTCCCGATTCGTTCCACGCAAAGCGCGACCACGAATCGAGGATCCACGACTCACGACGTAAGTCGGGGTCGGGACAGATTAAAAACGGGCAGGTGGCGGAATTGGCAGACGCACAGGCTTCAGGAGCCTGCGGGAGCAATCTCATGAGGGTTCAAGTCCCTCCCTGCCCACAGTAGGAAAACAAAAAGTCGAAATATAAGCAAAAACACAGTAAATATGATGGTAAGTAAAAGTACGGAAGGAAGTCACGGTACCCACCGCGCACCGGCACATGGGTCTCCTCGCGGAATGGGAGGGGCACGCCTGCCCGCCGATAGGCGCGGTTCGCCGCGCCGTGAGGGCCCCCGGACGCGTGGATTCCACGAAGCCGCCCGTCCCGCACGGAAAATAACGCACCGCCCTGTTATCACCAATCGCGCGCCTTCGTCGCCCGATGCGGTGCGTTTTGTCGCACTAGGAGGATTGGAGGAGATCGGAAGGAACATGATGTTCTTTGAGTACAAGGACGAGATCGTGGTCATTGACATGGGGCTCCAGTTCCCCGAGATAGAAACGCCGGGCATTGATTACATTATCCCGAACGTCACGTACCTTGAGGAGAAAAAAAAGAATATTAAGGCGGTCATCATCACGCACGGTCACTACGACCACATAGGCGCGATACCTTATCTTTTGGAAAAGCTCGGAAACCCTCCGATGTACGCCACGATCCTTACGCGTGAGATTGTGATGAAGCGTCAGGATGATTTCCCGAACTCGCCGAAACCGAACTTCGTGCTCATTAAGGGCGGCGAAGAGCACAAACTCGGGAACTATTTCTCCGCACGATTTTTTGATGTGGTCCACAACATCCCCGAAGGTATCGGCATCATCCTCAAAACGCCTGTGGGGAATGTGCTTCACCCCGGCGAATTTAAGTTTGACTACGACACCGACGGAAAACCAAAAGGTTTGGACACATGGAAGTGGGCGTGCGAACAGGGCATCCACACCATGATGCTCGATTCCACCGGAGCGGAAACTCCCGGCTACGCGCTCTCGGAGCGCATCGTGGAGGCGGAGCTGGAGAAGCTATTCAAGACCGCGCCGGGCCGCATCATCGTCGGCACCTTCGCTTCGCTCCTGGACCGCTTGGGCGAAATCGTGAAAATCGCAGAAAAGCTCGGGCGCAAAGTGGCGCTTTCGGGTTATTCCATGAAATCCAACGTGCAGATCGCTCAGCGGCTCGGCTACTTCAAATTCAACAAGGAAACGATTATTCCGCTTGAAGAAATAGGGAAATATAAGGACCACGAGATTTTAGTGCTTTCCACGGGCGCGCAGGGTGAACCGAACGCGTCTTTGATGCGTGTCGCGAACGGCGAGCACAAACAAATCCGCATCAAGCCGACCGACACGATAGTGCTCTCCTCTTCGGTGGTGCCGGGGAACGAAAAAAGCGTGCAGAACCTGAAAGACAACCTCGCACGCTTGGGGGCGACCATCTACCACCACAAAATGTTGGACATCCACTCTTCGGGTCACGCACCGCAGGAAGAGTTGAAAACGGTGATGGGCCTCGTAAAACCAAAATACTTCCTCCCCATCCACGGGTATTACTTCATGCGGTGGCGGAACGCGAAGCTCGCGCAGGAAGTGATAGGGTTGAAACCCACGGACACGGTGGTGGCCGACAACGGCCTCGTCGTTGAGATATCGAAAACCGGCATTCGCCTCACCGGCGAAGAGGTGCCTTCGTACTATGTGATGGTGGACGGGCTCGGCGTCGGCGACGTCGGTGAAGTGGTGCTCCGCGACCGCATTACGCTCGCGCAAGAAGGCATGCTCGTTATCATCATCACGCTCTCTAAGCGCGATGGGCGGATACTCAAAAACCCCGACATCATCTCACGCGGCTTCATCTACCTTAAAGAGCAACAGGGCCTTTTGGAGGAGATTCGGAAGCACATCCGCGGCATTATCGGACGCATTCCCCACTACCAATCGGTGGATGGTGAGTATGTAAAAACGCTCGTCCGCGACCAGATAGGCCAGTTCTTGTTCACCAAGACCAAGCGTAGACCAATGATTCTGCCTGTGGTCATAGAGATATAGCCCTCAAAACCCCTCATTTTATGAGGGGTTTTGGTCTATTGACTTATTTTGTGCATATGGTATACTGCAACTAGTAAATTGCTGAGCCAAGACTGTTAGTCCGCCTCCTATCAGCGGAGAGCGCGAAGACACCCGCAGGGAACGAAAATTCCTAATAAGCCGGGCTCCTCATCTAACCGTCGGATAGAGAACGTTCGGTCCGAACGCAATGGCAATTCTAGACGTTGAGTGGAGCGACAAGTTTTTCAAAGCTCACCGCCTAGGACTCGTCAGAAACAGACGTCGGCACCGAAGTGTTCTGATGCCTATCATGGAAATGGCCTAGGGAAATCGCTTCCCTAGGCCACTTTGTTTTTAGTTTTCCGAGGAGGCGACTCTGCTCTATACTAACCATATGAAACCAATCCTAATCTCCGGCATCCAGCCCTCGGGTAAACTCCACCTCGGAAATTACCTTGGGGCATTGAAGCACTTCGTGGAGCTTCAGAATTCCGGCAAATACCGATGCTTCTTTTTCATCGCGGATCTCCATTCGCTGACCGGAGAATACGCGCCAAAAGAAAAAACGGCACAGATTGCGGACCTTATGCGCTCGTACCTCGCCGCAGGCCTCTCTCCAGTTAAGTCCACGCTCTTTCTTCAATCATCCATTCCGGCGCACAGTGAGCTTGCGTGGATTTTGAATACCATCACGCCAATGGGCGAGCTTCGGCGAATGACACAGTTTAAGGATAAAGCTTCTGATATGGCAAAATCTAAATCAGGAAAAGTGTATGAGATTAGTGTTCACGAAAATGCGATGGACCACTGGAAATCATTAATAGATCCGAACGTTGGTCTTTTTAATTACCCCGTCCTCATGGCCGCGGACGTACTCCTCTACGACGCGGGTGCGGTGCCGGTGGGCGATGACCAAGACCAACACTTGGAGCTTACACGCACGCTCGCACGGAAATTCAATTCCCGATTTGGCAAAACCTTTATTGAGCCGAAATCGCTCCACACGGCGGTACCTCGCCTCATGAGCTTGGACGACCCCACAAAAAAGATGTCCAAGTCCCGTCCTGCCGGATGCCTCTTTATGGACGATTTACCTTTGGTTATACGCGAGAAGCTTGCACATGCGACCACCGATTCGGGACACGAAGTGAAGTATGATGAGAAAAATAAGCCTGGCATATCCAACCTCCTCACGATTTATTCAGCGCTCACCGACGAGGCGCTACAGTTAACTGTAGCGCGCTATAAGGACAAGGGATACGCGGATTTCAAGCGCGCCGTGGCGGACGTTGTGGTAAAAGCACTTGCGCCCTACCAAGCTGCAAAGAAAAAACTCTCCTCCCCCACCGCAAAAGCCGCGTTTGCAAAAGGTAATAAGGCCGCGATGGTTATCGCGGAAAATAAAATGGTCGAAGTTAAAAAGAAAATTGGGCTAATCTAAAATGGAAACTACGAATACAATGGAGATTTCGCCGAAACTCCGCCTCGCGGCTGCGCTTTTCTGCGGCTTCTTCGGTTTCCTCGGCATCCACCGCTTCTACGTGGGAAAAACCGGCACGGGAATCCTTATGATATTGACCGCGGGCGGCTTTGGTATTTGGATCGCCATCGACTTCATCTTCATCGTCCTCGGCCAATTCCGCGACAAAGAGGGCCGCTTGGTTAAGCGTTGGATGGACTAGACGGAACGTTTGAACCCGTCAAAAACCACCGAAGCGTATCTGTTGGTACCTCACCTTCCTCGTCGGCGAGGTGTTCTTTTTCTGCGCTCCTCGTCGCGAGAAATTCGTTGAGCGCGTTCCGTTCTCCTTCCGGAAGGTGCGCGATTTCATCCTCGTCCGCGAGAAGAAATCCTTTGAAAAAGAGCCAGCGTGGGCTGTGTTCGGCGTTCGGGTCGTTCGGAAGATCGGCAAGCGTAAAATCGGATGAGCTCTTGTCGGTCTCTTGGATATACGCATCAAGCGTTGCGTCTTCAATACCGTATTCACTCATGTTATCGAATACGTTTTTCAGAAGTTCGTGATGCGCGGTGCGTCCTTCTCCATAGAAAGCCTCGTGAAGACCGGACTCGGGGTTTGTTTTCTTACGGTCAATAAAAATGACGAAGGCGCGGAATGCCCGCTGTTTCCCTTCGCGCTCGGGCGCAAGATAGCGATGTGCTTCGTCGTCAGGTACGCCAAAACTCATACACACATCCTCGCGTGCTTCTTCATACCGCTCGGTCTCGCCACTCGTGTCCATGCGGTGCTCTTTATGGAGCTCGACGTGGAGCGTCTGCGAAACCTTCGGGATTTCCGCCTCCACAATATGACTGTTCACAATGCGAAGGATGCGGAGTTGCCGCTTCTTTTCCTCCCCTTCTTCCTCTGCAGGCGCCTTAAATATTTCAAACCTTTTTCCCATATGTTCCGACAGTACCCCTTAAACCCTCCTTATCGCAAGCCACGCGGGCCAGTCGCCTATCTTCGTCTGGAGCTCCACATTATGCTTATGGACACGCCCGAATTCCACCGATTTTGCATTCACCTCGCGCATGAATTCCTTCTCCCGCGAACGGATAACATGGGTAAGCTCCGGCGGCACCTCGCAATAAACTGTAATAACGTCTTTGGGTGTAAGTTTCGCATCCTGACGCATTCCTTGCACCGTACGAGTGAGTTCGCGGAACCAGCCCTCTTCCAAAAGTTCATGCGTTATCTTTGTATCAAGCGTGGCGCTTTCTTTCACTTTCGGGTCCACTTTCACTGTTTTCACGTTTACCTCATCCGCAAGTATGGAGAGTAGCTCTTTCTTTCCTTTCAACGCCGCTGATTTTACAACCATGAATGCGAGCGGCTGGCGCACTTTGATGCTTGCCTCGGCCCGCCTTGCAAGACCCACCGACGCAAGTTGTCTTACTTCATCCATCGCCGCAGCCAGCTTTTTATTAATAAGCTTCTTGTCCGCTTTCGGCCACCATTCAAAATGCACGCTCTCCACCTCCCCTTTCTTATTGGGCACGAGCGATAGGTAAAGGGCTTCCGCAAAGAACGGAGTGAAGGGCGCCATAAGTTTGGTCAATTCCATAAGTGCATATCCGAGCGTGGCAGACGCGGCACGGTAATCTTTATCTCCGCCAGCCGACGGATCCGGCTTCTGAAGGCGCCGGCGCGAGCGCCTGATGTACCACCGCGAGAGATCGCCCGCGAACACTTCTATCGTACGCGCCGCGTCCCCCACTTCGTATGATTCAAGCGCCTTCGTTGCCGTATCTTTCGTTTCTTCCAAACGCGAAATTATCCACTTGTCCAAAACGCCGTTTGCCGTGGGCCGCTTTCCTATTCCCGCATGTTTCTCCGCATACGTATCGTAGAAAAGATAGGAGTTGTAGACCATCATCAAGAATTGGCGAAGTGTTTTCCCGATATCCGCTTCGTCAAATTTCTTCGGCTCGCCCGGCGGATTTACGGAGTAAAGGTACCAGCGCACCGCATCAATGCCGTATTTCTGTATCATCGCCCACGGATCCACCGTGTTCCCTTTTGACTTGCTCATCTTCTGCCCGTTCTTATCCAACACAAGTCCGAGTGAAATGACGTTCTTGTACGAGCGCCCCTTGCCCATCAGCACACCTATCGCAAGAAGTGTATAAAACCATCCGCGCGTTTGGTCCACACCTTCACTGATGTAATCCGCCGGGTATTCTTTCTTTCCCGCCCCCGCAAACGGCATCGCGCCCGAATCGAACCACACGTCCAACACTTCGGGTATACGTTTCATCGTCCCTTTACACTTCGCGCATGCGAACGTGACGTCATCCACGTACGGGCGGTGGAGATCCGTTCGGCCTTCGGCGTCGCGCGGCAATGTGCCAGTTCGGACGTTATACCTCTCACCTGTTTCCGGGTACACGAGTGAAAGTTGAGCTTCATCTGAAACTCCTTCCAGTGTTCCTTTTAATATCCAAAGTGGGTCCCCGTGGCTTACTACGATGATGGTTTTCCTTTGATAGCGCTCGTCAATTGACTGGAACGCCTTCCACATCCGCGCGCGGACGTCATTCCACGTTTCCCCGCCGTGCGGATTTTTATCGAACATCTCGTGCTCGCCGTTGAAAAGCTTGTAAAAGTCTTCCGTCGGCTTCCCTGCGACTTTTCCCCCGTCCATGTCCCGAAGGTCCGGCTCAACTGCGAGCGTACCGCCGAGGACTCCCTGTAGTATCTTCCCCGTTTCTTTGGCGCGCGCGAGATTTGAGGTCACAATATAATCCGGCTTCACTTTTTTCATCGCGAGCGCGGTGCGCCGCACAGCCACTTCACCTTTTTTGATGAGGTGTGAGGTGAACGCCTTGGTGTCTACCGCCGTTCCGCAAAGGCCGAGGACATTGTGGTCCGCTTCCCCATGCCGCACGAATATGAAAACATTCCGTCCTCCTGCTCGCTCCTGAACCTCTTCCATACTGCCCAAAACCTCCACATGGTCACATTTTTCGCACTGCCAGATAGGCAAAGGCGTTCCCCAGTAGCGGGAACGTGAAATGGCCCAATCCTTAACTTCGCGGAGCCATTCACCGAAGCGACCATCGCGAAGATTTGCGGGAACCCATTTAATCTTCTTGTTCTCCGAAAGCAATTTTGCACGAAGCTTGGACATCGCGATGAACCATGAGTCACGCGCGTAGTAGAGGAGCGGCGTTTTACACCTCCAGCAGAAGGGGTACTCGTGCGAGTATTTCTCGGTCTTGAAAAGCAGGCCTTTCTTTTCCAAGTGTCCAAATATCTTCTTCTCGGTCTCAGACGATTTCACGTAGAGTCCCCAAAACCCTTTCACGTCCACGGTAAATTTCCCCGCCTCGTCCACCGTGTGGCGCGCAGGGAGCCCCACTTTCATGCCTAGTTGATAATCGTCCTCTCCGTACATCACCGCAGTGTGTACCACGCCCGTGCCGTCCTCCGTCGTCACAAAGTTCGCGGGGTACACCCTGTACGAGGTCTTTGACTTGAGCGAAGGAACATCAAAAAGCGGCTCATATTCTACACCGATCAAATCTTTCCCTTTCATTTCTCCCACAATCTCGTGCGGCTCGGGAATGACCGCGATACGTTCTTTTGCGAGAATATAAATCTCCTTCCCCCCCTTCACTTTTACGTACGTCGTTTTCTGGTTGATCGCGAGCGCGACATTGCCCGGCAACGTCCATGGTGTTGTGGTCCACGAGAGAATAAATGCTTTCAATTTTGGCGCGTAGAATTTCACATAAACCGACGTGTCTTCCACCGTCTCGTATCCAAGCGCAACTTCATGTGATGCGAGCGTAGTACCGCACCGCGTGCACCAATGCACCACCTTGTGGCCGCGGTAGAGAAGTTTTTTCTTCCATACCTCCTTCAATATCCCCCACACCGCCTCCATATAGCGGTTCTCATACGTGATGTACGGGTGGTCCATATCCAGCCAGAACCCCATCCGTTCGGTAAGCTTTTCCCACTCATCTTTGTATTTCCACACCGACTGCTTGCACTGCGCGTTAAAGGCCGCAATGCCGAACTTTTCAATCTCTTTTTTGGACTTCAGTCCCAGCGCCTTCTCCACTTCTATTTCCACCGGAAGCCCGTGGGTGTCCCACCCTCCGCGCCGCGGCACGTGGAAACCCTGCATCGTTTTGTACCGGAGCATGATGTCCTTGAACGAGCGCGCGAGTACATGGTGGAGACCCGGGCGGCCATTCGCGGTAGGAGGGCCTTCGTAGAACACGAACGGTTTTCTCTTCGCGGTCCGCGCCAAACTTTTCTTGAAAACATCGTTCGCCCGCCAGTACGCAAGTACCTTTTCTTCCACCGCGGGGAGCGAAAATTCCTTGAGATTGCGGAGCATGATTTAATCCAATTGTAGCGAGAATTGCGCTTCCTTGCTACTATTTTTCTATATGGAAACGGCGGGGCTTTCGGTGGCTCTCATCATTCTCTTCTATCTCCTCGGCAAGTCCGCGGACCTTATCATCACGAACGTCCGCCGCCTCGGCGAGGCATTGGGGGTGAAAATCTTTGCGTTCGGCATCATTCTCGGCTTCCTTACCTCGTTTCCGGAAATTGCCGTCGGCATAAACTCGCTTCTTTTGGACGTCCGCGCAATTTCGTTCGGCAATCTCCTGGGAGGCGTTCTCGTAACCTTCGGCCTCATCCTCGGCGCTTCGGCGATATTGAACCGCTCCATTCAAACCGGCGCGAAGGCGGGAAGTTTTCTCCCCATCGTCATCTTCATCATGGCTCCCCTCCTCTTGGGACTTGATGGCTTCTTGAGCCGCTTGGATGGCTTCGTGCTCGTCGTAGGATATGCACTGGTGCTCTGGTACCTCCTCGTGCGCGGGCCGCACGAGAAGTTCGAACGCCACGACACTATCCGCGGTCTTGCGGAAAAAATACTTTTCATTCTTGTCGGCCTCGGCGCGGTGCTCGTGCTCTCCCACTTCATCATTGATGTCACGTTGCTTCTCACAAAAGATTTCGGCATCTCTCCGTTCGTTATCGGCGTGATACTCTTCGGCATCGGCACCAATCTTCCGGAAATCATCGTCGCGTTCCGTGCGTGGAGGCGAAACGTGGAAGAGCTTTCGCTTTCCAATCTCATCGGGTCAACCATCGCGAACCCCGCGATCGTAGGCATCTTTGCGCTCGTCAAACCCTTCGGCACGGAAGTGGGCCCCTCCTACTACCTTATTCTCGTGTTCACGCTCGCACTTCTCGCAGTCCTGAACCGCTTCTACGAGACGGACAAAAAACTCACGCGCCTAGAAGGCGTCGTGCTCGTTGCATTCTATTTTATTTTCGTGGCGTTCGAAGTGGCCTTGTTCAGCCTCTAGCTCTAGCGCTCCAGCTTGTACCTATCGCGAGCCTCAATTTTCCGCATATGTTAAAAATTGAGGCGGGGTGAGTCGACCGTATTTTCTCTTCCGAGATGATTACATCTTGGAAGGAGCGGAGATGCCGAGAATGCGGAAAAGATTTTCAAACACGATGATGCTCCCTTTGACGAGCGCGAGACGTGCAGCGGCGAGCGCGGGGGCTTCTCCTACCACGTGCTCCCTTTCGTAGAAGTTGTGGAAGGTACGGGCGAGCGTTGACGTGTATTGCGTCAAGCGGTGCACGGCGTAGTCGCTCGCGGCGTCCGAAAGGACCTCGGGGAAGCGTGAGAGCGCAAAAAGGAGCGCCGCGTCTGCGGGCGTATTCAAGAGCGAGAGGTTGGGTTTCCCTTTTATGTTCTTAGCCTTCACAACCACTGCCTTGGCGCGCACATAGGCGTATTGGGCATAGTAGACCGGGTTCTTGTTGGAGCGTTCCTTCGCGAGGTCCAGGTTGAAGTCCATATGCGACTCGGGCGCCACGGAGAGGAAGAAGAAGCGCGCGGCGTCCGCGCCTACTTCCTCCACCACCTCTTCAAACGTCACGAAGTTCCCCTTCCGCTTGGACATTTTCACCTCTTGCCCGCCTCTTAGAAGGCGGACCGCCTGCGTTATGAGCACGCGGGAGCTCGGGAGGCCTACGAGCTTCGCCGCGGCCTGTATGCGGGCCACGTAGCCGTAGTGGTCGGGGCCCAGGATATTTATCTTCGCCTTGAACCCGCGCATCTTCGTCTCAAGGTAGTGGCCGGCATCCGCAAGAAAATAAGTAGGAAATCCACTTTTCGTGATGAGCACACGGTCTTTGTCGTCGCCTTCCGCGGTCGTTTTGAGCCACACCCCGCCGTCTTTTTCGTAGACCGCCTTCTTTTTCTTGAACACCGCGAGCGCTTTTTTCGCGTACCCTTTCGCGTGTATGTTTTTCTCCGACGTGTACCTGTCGAATTTGATGTGCGCTTCTTTTTCCAATGCGCGCTGTATGAGTTTCAGGAAATCCTTCGCGGCGCGTTCGCCGAGCTTCGCCGGGTCCGCGCGAAGCTTCTTTACGTCCGTTTTATGTTTCGCGGCCCATTCGGAAATATATTCACCTTGGTATAAATTTTCATTCTCTGGGCCTTGGGCGACCGTGGAACGGTTTAGCCCGGCGAGAAGCGATTTTCCGAGCGTGAATATCTGGTTCCCTGTGTCGTTCACGTAGTATTCGCGCTCCACCGATGCGCCTGCGGCTTGAAGTATGTTCGCAAGCACATCGCCCAAGAATCCGCCGCGGCCGTTCGCGAGCGTGAGAGGTCCGGTGGGATTTGCGGAAACAAACTCCACTTGAATTTTCTCACCCTTCCGCGCTTTGGAAGCGCCGTATTTTTTCTTCGCCTTCGCGATAGCGTTCAATTCCTCATGGAGCGCTTCGGGCGTGAGAAAAAAGTTTATGAAGCCCGGCGCCGCGGCGCGTGCCTCACGGATAACGTCGGACTTAATGGCGGACGCAATCCGCTCCGCAATCGCCATCGGCGACTTCCCTTCCTGTTTCGCCAAAGCAAAAGCCACGTTCGTGGCGTAGTGGCCAAATTTGGGGTCTTCAGGAATGGAGAGCGCTACCGCCACGTCCTTCGGGACGTGTTTTTCGATGGTTTGGAGAACTTGGTCGCGTATCATTTTACTTGCCATTTCCTTCTTTTTCCATTGTACACCTAACACAGTAAATGCTCGTGGGCTAGGACAAAACTAAAAACGCCGCTTTCAGCGGCGTTTTCGCTGGTGGACATGTCGGAGGCGAACGTCGCTCGCTGCCCTAGCTCCCTTGCCTTATGGCTGAAATCGTGGTCATATTACTGAAGGAATGGTGGCTGATTTAAAATTGTCTACTCACAAAACCCGACTGAAAGGAGGGACGACCCGTGAGTACCGGCTTGAATCCTGGACAAAATTGTCCTTATTGTGGGGCGAGAATCCCCGAGAACATGTTCGCCAAGCGCCACAGCTGCTCTGCGCTCGAAGAAATGGGCGATGGATCAGAGAGTAGGCGTGCCGCAGAAAAGAAGCGTCGGGAACGTGAAGACAACAAACCCGGCGGGTACGGCTTGGGGAGTTTCCTACGCGATCTCTTCAGCTGAAGTATGCTTTCCTTGTTTCACAAGAGCCTATGAGTCAAACTCATGGGCCTTTTTTCGCTCGCGCTGATTTTAGTCACTGTGATACTCTGAAATTGATATGGCAACGCTATCGGAAAATAGGCAGGCACGGTTTGACTACGATATACAAGAAACGTATACCGCGGGCGTGGTTTTGACGGGCCACGAGGTGAAGTCCGCGAAGCTCGGGCGGATGGACCTCGCGGGGGCCAAGGCCATCATCCGGGGCGGGGAGGCGTACCTCGTGGGGGCCTCTATTCACTCATTCCAGCCCGGGAACGCGCCACAGGGGTACGATGAGGCCCGGACGCGGAAACTGCTCCTCTCGCATGCCGAAATCGCTTACTTGACGGGGAAATTGGAAAGTGGTTTGACGCTAATTCCCTTGAAGGTGTATACTCACCGCGCGCTTGTGAAAATAGAACTGGGGCTCGGGAAAGTGAGAAAGAAGCACGACAAGCGCGAGGTCATTAAAAAGCGTGACGTGGAGCGAGAGCTTCGCCGCGCACATAGCTGACGGGCATGACGGGCCTTGTTAGCGCGTGAAGTAGAGAGCTTGCAGGCCGAGCCGACCATTCGCTCGTAAATCCATGGTCAAACCTAAAACTGCCAACGACAACGTTGCAGCTCCCGCTTACGCTTTCGCGTAAGTAGGACATCGGTTCCCGACGCCTCATAGGGGTTCACCGGTGTAATAAATGAGGCTCGCCTTCGGTGAGACGGTTCAGTAGCCGAAGGCCAAATTACGAACCATTCGTTCTCGTAAGAGAAATAAGCTTGTAGAGGGCTTTTTACCGAAAGCGTTACACTCCGGTTCAACTCCGGACATGTCCACCAAAAACAAAACCGCCTCTTTGGGCGGTTTTGCACTTGCGCACTTCCCTCTTCTCCGCTAGAACGAGGGGAGAACTACTCAAACAACTAAAGAGGTGTGCAATGAATGCTGCCGACATTATCACGGAGAAAAAGCTGACCCCACGCGGTGTGTGGCTCCTCGCCCTTGCGGCCACCATGCTCAACAAGTTGAGACCGGAAGGTGTCCTTAATGAGGACGAGCTGGGAGACCTGGGAAAGGTGCAGGACCTTCTCCAGACCCTTATCTCCCTTGCACACGTGAAAGAGGGTAAGGAGCATGAGCTCGGAGGTAACGGCCAAGCTTTGGCCGATTCTTTGTGGCTCCTCGAGCCACTTGAGAAAGCGCTCCAATCCAGTCATGCCCCGGAGTCCACGAACGACCACGGGTCACATTTTCTTGAGCTCCTCTCCCGCAAGTTTGCGGCCGTCACCGAAGCCGCCGAGCATGGAAAGGCGGTGGTGCAAGAAGACCTGATACAGATCATGGACTTCTTCATCGATCTCGCGAATGAACTGCAGTCTTTTTCTATAAAGAGTAATGAAGAGGCGGCGGCGGAAGAAGGCCTAATACAGATCAGGAAACTCTTCGTCTGTCCCCCGAATGAACTGTAGTCTTTTTCTATGAAGAGCGGATGACCAAAGAGCCCGATTTATGGGCTCTTTTATTTCGCCACCACCAACCCCCCACCACAAACATGAGGAATAAGTTTCTGCGAGCGAATATGGCCGGAGCGGGCGAGAAAATCGTGAGCGAACCGCGTCCCGAGCCAGGACCCCCGCCGACCAGGCGAGTAAGGGTGGCGAGGAGCGAGAGAGCGAACTTGGATTTTCGCGTGCGAAGGTTTTTGAGCGCGCAGATACTCGTTCCGAAACTTATCCACAGTAGCCGTGAAAGTCGGATGCTATACTAATGTTGTTCCTTACCAAAGCAATACCGTCCACCGAGTGCTTACAAACACTCGTTTAACTGCAACCCGCAAGGTTGCACAAATGAAACTGTTCATCATGAAGAGGCGCACCGTTCTACGGAGCGCCTTTTTCTTTTTCTTATTTTTGGGCCGCACCCGGCTCGTCGTCCTTGCTTATAATGCGCAAAAGTTCAATGAAGGCGTAAAGAATGATGGGATACCCCACCATCGCGGAAAACGCATTAAGATCAATGACGCTCCCGTTCCGGAGTATGAAATCGGAGAAAATGCCTGAAAACGGCACCATAATGGCGTCCGTAACCGTATAGAGAAGCTCAACAATGGGCGCTATCGCGTTCGCCTCAAGAAATAAAAGAAGCGCCCTGAAACCGAGAAGAAGCTCGGCAAAGCCGAGGATATATTTCAAATATTTGGCGATAGGGGCGATGGGAAACTGCATAGGGATTTACTTTTCTCAAGTCCTATAATACCATATCCCTATCCGCTACCGAATAAATAACCAAATCACCGCGCGGGAACTTAGGGTCATTGACGCGGAGGGGAAAAACCTCGGCGTGCTCTCCTTTGCGGAGGCGCTGAAAAAAGCGAACGAAGCGGGCCTGGATCTCATTGAGATTACCGCAACCGCGAACCCCCCTATCGCCCGTATCCTCTCCTACGACAAGTTCCGCTATCAGAAGGAAAAGGAGGAGAAGAAACAGCGGCAGGCGGAGAAGGTGGTGGAACTGAAGCACGTTCGGATAACCCCTCGCGCCGGAAAGAACGACCTTGAGATAAAGGCGAAGAAGACGGCGGATTTTTTGGAAGAGGGGCACAAAGTGGAACTTATGATATTTTTGCGGGGACGGGAAAAGGGCAAGAAGGAATGGGGGCTCATGAAGCTGAAAGCGTTCCTCCCTATGATAACCGTGCCGCACGTGATAACGATGGAACCGAAGTTCGCGGGACGAGGATTTGTGATGCAAGTGGAGAAGAAGAAATAATATTATGACCAAAACAAGGAAAAGCGTCCGCGACCGTGTGCGGGTGACGAAGAACGGAAAGGTGATGCGCCGCGCCATGGCGCTCGGCCACTCGCGCGGAAACAAAAGTTCAAAGCAAATGCGCCGGAAAAGTTTGGCGCGCGGATTGGACGACGGCGCAAAGATAGTGAGAAAATACCTCTAACATGACACGCGTAAAACGGGGAAAAATTGCACATAAGAAGCGCGAGCAGCTCCTGAAGTTCACTAAGGGATTTAAGTGGGGACGGAAAGCGAAGGAACGCGCCGCAAAGGAAGCGCTCCTCCACGCGTGGAGCCGGAGCTTTAAGGGAAGAAAAGAAAAGAAACGGGAGTACCGCGCGCTCTGGAATGTCCGGGTAAACGCAGGTGCAAGGGCAGAGGGAATGAAGTACAGCACCCTTATCGCCGCATTGAAGAAGAAGGGAGTGAAGTTGGACCGTAAGATACTCGCCATGCTCGCAAAGGACCATCCGGCAGTATTTAAGAAGGTGGTTGAGTCGGTAAAGTAACAGAACAAAAACGCCCCATTTAGGGGCGTTTTTGTCACTTTCCAAAGCGTTTCAAATCCACCTTCCCTCTCTCCACTACCACTCCTTCCTTTCGAAGGAGTTTAATTTTCGTGTTCGTGCCGCCCGCAAATCCACCGACCGAACCATCGCTTCTCACCACGCGGTGGCACGGCACCCTCGGCATCCCAGGGCTTTTGTTCAGCGCATTCCCCACCGCGCGCACGGCGCGGGGGTTATGCAGTAGTTGGGCCAGCTTTTGGTATGTTACGACCCTGCCGCGGGGAATTTTGGTCGTGAGAGTGTGTACTCTTTCGGTGAACGACGGTGTCGTATGCACTTTTTACATGACGCTTAAGATTCGGCGCCCGCACGACTTTGAGCGCTTCCTTGAGCGCAAACCATCCATATCCTTCGTGGCGCTCTCCTTGGTGATTTGGCGGAACGATTTTCAGCTTCACTTCGGCTTTCTTCGTCTCCGCGAGATAATAGGTTACCGTTTTCCGTATTTTCTGGCGGTCTCTGACATACGTGAAATGGTCGGCGACGCGGAACCAGCTCCGGAATTGAAGATCCCGGATGGAGAGCCCCGTTTCTTCTTCCACCTCGCGCAGCGCCGCCTTAAAATTTTTTTCCCCTTCGTTCAGCTTGCCTTTGGGAAAATTCCAATAGGAGCCGCCGCTGTAGAGGAGTAAAAACTTCGGCCCCTCTTTCGTGCGCCGATAAATAATCATCCCCGCGGATATTTCTCGCTTTTCTTCGGTCATACGGCTATCGATGGTGTGCTCCCCGCTCGGGAATGGCATTTTCCGCGGACTCCTTCCTAAACACATAATTCCGAAGCGGGAGAAGAAGAAGTGACGCAAATATGCCGAAACATCCCGCGCCGATAAAGATCGCGCGGAATCCGAACGCGTCCACCACGAACCCTCCCACCGCCGCGGCAAACGCATAGGCCATGCCTACCGCAAAAACGCTCTGCAAACTCCACTCAAACCCTATGCGCCACTTGTCCACGTGGCGGGTAAAGATGGCATACCACCCCGGTACTGCAAATGCCATCGTGAGTCCGAGAAATCCCTGGAGTACGTAGATGTGCCACGCTTCGGTCGCAAAAAGATATCCGAACGGAACGAACGCAGAGAAAAAGTATCCGAAGAAAAGCGCCCAAAAATCGTCCCGCTCTCCGTCGGTTTTATCAAGAAATCGCGCGATGGGAAGTTGCACCAACGACTTCACCACCCAGTAGGTGGTGGTCGCGAGCCCTGCAACCGCCGCCGAACCCCCCTCAATGCTTCCCATGATGAAGATGGCGAATACCGGACCGAACGAGCCGAATGCGCTGTTGTAGAAGAAATCCACAGCCACAAGTGTTTTCACTACCCGATTGATGTTGGTGAACATAATTTAAGAATGATTTTGGAAAACGAATGCCTCGCCTTCATACACGAGTGAGATCTTCATACCTCGCACCAGCTCACGCCTCAGTATCTTCTCCGCAAGCACTCCTTTCACGTGCTCCGAAATCGCCTGTCGCAAGGGACGCGCGCCGAACACGGGGCTCCATCCGCGCCGTGCAACTTCCGCTACCGCGCTTTCATGAATGGTAAGGTTGATGCCGTGGGCCTCCCGCAACGTATCCGAAACCTCCTGGATAAGAATCGCGGCAATCTTCTCTACCTCGCTTTGCATAAGATTCCGAAAAACAATGATATCAGAAAAACGATTGATAAGCTCCGGCTTGAAATAGGTGGTAAGCCGCTTTTTCAGCTCCAGCGCAATATCCTCGCTTTTATTCCCTTTTTCTATTTCTTCTTTGATGAAATCCGAGTGGGCGTTGGACGTCGCGATGATGATGGTATTCGTAAAATCCGCGGTGCGCCCCAAGCTGTCGGTGAGCCGCCCGTCGTCAAACACCTGGAGGAAGAGATTCAAAATGTCCGGGTGTGCCTTTTCAAACTCGTCCAAAAGGATGAGCGAATAGGGAAGCGCGCGCACCGCATCGGTCAACGCACCCGTCCGTGAACCGTCCGGATTCCCGATAAAACGCTGGATGGAGTCCTTCGTCTGAAACTCCGACATATCAAAGCGGTGCATCGCGGATGCGGTGTTAAATTGAACTTTGGTAAGTATCTTCGCAAGCTCCGTTTTCCCGACACCCGTCGGTCCCACGAAAAGGAATGTGGCAATGGGTCCTCCTTTTCGCGTAAGACCGCTCCGATATTCCCGAAGCGCGCGGGATACCGCTTTCACCGCCGCTTCCTGGTTCACAAGGCGCTCATGAATGATGGATTCAAGATTCAAAAGCTTCTCGGCCTCTTTCTCGCTCGCCGCTTCTATCGGCACCTTGCTTTGCCTCTCCGCTACCGCGATGATATGCGACTCGCCAAGTTCGCGCGCATCCTCCGCTGAAGCTTTCGCGAGCGCCTGCTTCAAAAGGTCCAAAGCGCTTCCGGGAAGTATCCGCGTTGCGAAATAGCGGTGTGCGAGTTCAACCGCTTTTCTCACCGCACGGAACGTTACCGTTATGTTGAATTCGCGCTCCAAAAGAAGTGAGGTGTAGGTGAGAAAACGCGTTGCCTCCGCCGGAGTGATTTCGTCCACTTCCACCTTTTCAAACTGCTCCATAAAGTCGGAGCGGGATTCTATAATCTGCTTGAACTCCTTCGGGAACGTTTCCGCGATAACGGGGATGCTCTCGCTCCCGAGGATGGGAAGGAGCATGTTGATGGGGTCGATGCCTCTTTTTTCCTTGGTGTAAAAAAGTTCGTGCACGTTCGGTATGGAAAGCACGACATTCCCCGCCGCGAGCACTTCTTCCACGATTTTCTTCATACGTCCCGCCGCTTCCTCCGGCGCTACGTCCCCCACCAGTGCCCCCACGTGGAGCTCCACGAGGCGCCTATCAAAAAGCGCGGGCGGTACACGGTCTTTGATGATGCGGAACGCGAGGTGTGCGACCATGGTGGACTTTCCGACGCCCGGTTCACCCACGAGAAGCGCATTCGGCTTCCCTGGTCTCGCGAGCACTTGGAGTAAATGCTCAAATTCTTTCTCGTGGCCTATAAGGAATCCGACCTCCTCGGCCCGCGCAAGGTTGGTAAGGTCAATGCTGTACTGGTCAAGAGTCGGCGTAGGACGAGCGGTCCATGCCCGATTCATGGCACGTTTGCGGAGCGTGCGTGAGTGATGCGCAAAACCTCCGAGAACCGCGGGGATGCGCCGAAGTCCGGAAAATGTTCTCCGAAATCGGCCAAACACGACCGCTTCAATCGCATCTTCCGAACTTATCTCGTGGAGCCCAAAAAGGTTCGGGAGGGGCGCTTTGGGATGTGCGGCAAGCGCGGCAAAAAAGCTCCTCGGCTCCACGAACCGTTCCTCCGTTCCAAGAGCAACGTAGTACGCACGCACCGCAAGCGTTTCGGCTTCCTTCAAAAGTTCCTCCTTGGACTCATTCCCCTTCCCTTCTTCCGACGAGAGAAGCGTACCTACTTCCTTCGCAAACACGTCCGGGCGCACGCCAAGCCGGCGAAGCGACTCCTTGATATCCGAGCGATGGGAAAGGTTTGAAAGAAACACGAGCGAGAAATTCTTTCCCGCGCCGAGGGCGTACCGGAACGAACGTTGGAACACGCGGTATGCGGCGGGCGTGAGCGCCTGACGCACATTTACCGAACCTTCTTTGAATTCCGCGAGTGTCCGCTCCCCCTCGCGCAAATGGAACACACGGTCAATAAGAAAAAGCGCAATAAATACTCCGAGTGCACGGGCTGAAACGGCATCGGTGGTGAGAAGCACCACGGCCGCCCCGATGAGTGCCGCGTACGATACCGCGGTAAACAGACGCACTAGGAATTCTCCTCCCGTACTGAATCCAAAACGTGCGTCGCGAAAGAAAATGTTCGTCATTGGCTTTGGGGTACAAATGCGAGCACGAGAAGGAGCGGAGGGATGAGAAGCCATACTATGTACGCACCAAGCGCCACCACCAAGAAAACCGCGTAAATCGCGCTCGCGACGAGAAAACGGAGGCTCCGGAACATAAACCCGAGTACGTACCCGACGATAGAATAGTCGCCGTAGAGCGGATGGAAAAGATGCCGCGCGGTGATACGCCACGCGAAAAAGTAGTCCAACCGCTCAAGACGGTTCAGCACAAAATTGAAGTAGATCTTTGCGCTCTTTACGTACCAATGACGGAGAAATTCCGCTATTCGGTATACCGCTCGGCGGAACACAT
Source organism: Candidatus Brennerbacteria bacterium (assembly GCA_043799565.1). Lineage (GTDB taxonomy): Bacteria > Patescibacteriota > Minisyncoccia > UBA6257 > GWB1-50-10 > DYGI01. The sequence continues at coordinate 27,010 of JAZDNP010000013.1, forward strand.
ATATAAGTGCCGCACTCATCCCGCTTATTATGGCGAGAATAAGGTCTTTTGAGAAGAAGGTGATTTGCTTTCGGAAGGCACCGCCCCGCCCCGAGAAAGCTCTTCGTAGCGGGTAAGGATGTCGGGCAATTTCGTGAAACTTCCGCGAAGGAGCGTGAGCGTTCCCGTGCCCCGAAGTGCTGCCGCAGGATGGAACATGGGATATACGAGATAATCCCCTACCCTGAAAAGTTTCCCTTGGTCACGACTTATCTTCCCGGTTGGCAAAAAATAGTTCATGGAAAAGCGGCCAAGCGGCGCAATAATCTTCGGCCTCAAAATTTCCAGCTGGCGTGCAAGATACGGACGGTACGCCTCGATTTCTTCAGGGCTCGGGTCGCGGTTGTCGGGCGGGCGGCGCTTCACGATGTTCGTGATGTACACCTCGCTGCGCTTCCAGCCGAGTTCCTCAATGAGTTTATTCAAAAGTTGTCCTGCGCGCCCCACGAAAGGACGTTTTTGTAGATCTTCGTTCATCCCCGGTGCTTCGCCGATGAAACACACCGCCGCATCGGGGCTCCCCTCGCCAAACACGAGGTTTGCACCCCGCAACGGAAGCTCGGCTTCGCGTTCCATTTCCACTTCCAACGCCTTCAGTGCTTCAACCTTATTCATAGTGTGCCCTCATGAGGAGTCGAACCTCAATTTCCAGCTTCGGAGGCCAGCGTCCTATCCATTGAACGATGAGGGCCTTGCGCCCATAGTATCCCCAAAACGCCCCACAACATCAACCTCCCCGCGGGAAGCGTCCAGAGAAAATGATCAAAGAGACCGGCAATGAGAAGCGCAACGAAAAGCGCGCCGATCGCTCCCCGCTCAAGTGTCGGCATGCCGCTCCGGAGAAGTATGAGCACAGAACTCGCGATAATTGCGAGGAAGAGTACGAGTCCCACGATGCCGGTCTCCGCGCCGATTAAAAGATAAAGATTGTGAATGGGTTGCACTTCGTACGCGCGCACGAGACCGCGTGCCCGATACAATCCTTCAGCCTCCGCCTGCCCCATCGCATTCCCTATCCCCACCCCTTCGGGATGCCGGAGCATGAGAGAAAGCGCGATGCCGTTATATGCAAGGCGTGAACTCACCGATGGCTCGGAAAACGAAACGGACGCCCGGGGCATAACCACCCACGAAAACATTCCAAAAAGCGCGAATGCCGATATAGCGAGCGTAAGTAAAAGAGAAACCGCGCGCCGCCGAAATACCTTATCGGAATATCCCACGAAAAGGAGGAACGCGAGACCGAAGAAGGCCGCAAGCCATCCCGACCGCGAGAAGGTGAGCGTGAGACCAAGAAGTAAGACGAATAAAATACCTCCCAACGCTCCGCGGAGAAGCGGGCGCTCCTGCTTCAGGAAAAGGAACCCTGAAGCACACGAAGCGAGCGCGAGGAAAAGCGCCAATATATTCGCGTGCGCCATGGTGCCGTAGGCACGGAGGAAACGCGAACCTTCGGCCGCGATGCGCGCCACCCCTGTCGTTTCCGCCGTAATGGCCGACTCGCCAAGATAGCGGAGTCCTACACTCTCGCCGGTCAAAAACTGAAGCGTGCCGACCGCGGCCTGAAAAAGTCCGCTCCCCACAAGCGCCCATGCAACATCACGCCACGAAACAAGCCCTCGTTCAAATCCCGCACGGACAGCCGCCCACGCAAGAAGTCCGAACGCAAAACGTCCCGCATGGAGAAGCGAAAGCGGTGCAAGACCCGAAAGCGCAGGTGAAAGAAACGCGAGCGCGGCGAATGCGCCGAGCACCACGGGAATTTCATACTTCACATTCTTCAAAAAGAGTGCGAGGAGGATAAGAAGGAGGTCCGTCCCATAGAGAAACACACTTCCATATTCCGAGATGCCCCCACCTCCATCGCCGATAAACTTTCTCGTTCCGAGTGGTATTGCAATAAAAAGACCTATGAGGAGGGTGCGCGTAATGATATTTCTAGTATTCATATGAGTTCGAAATGCACCACGATAAAATAAAAAAGGCCCGTTCCCGCGCCTATTCGCGTCACCACGTACGGCAACGCAAATACTCCTCCATAATGACGACCCCCGCGAGCGTACTCGCGGCGAGCGCGACCCGGTGCACGCATAGCGCAAAACCTTACGCCTCGTACACGTGGTCGCCCTCTCTGACCTTTCCTTCCACCTTAATGCCTACTTCCTGGCCCTTCTTCGCTTCAGGAATATCTTGGTGGTCATATTGCATTGAGCGGATGGATTCCGAAAAGTCGGTGGTAGCGCCCTTGAAGCGTACCTTGGTTCCTACCGCAACGGTTTTCGCAAATCGCACAATCGCGACGTTGATACCGCCGAAGTAGTGAGTCACTTCACCGATAGGCTTCCCTTCTGGTGCAGAATTTTTCTTTGAGAAAAGTGATGAAAAAAATCCCATTGATTGTTATTTACAGTATTCGACCTTTGACTCCATATTTCTCCTCCTCTGATTCTACGAGGTCTAGGAGGCGAGTAACAAGTGTCTCAGAATCCTTCGCAAATACCACCTTTCCCATCCCGCGGTGGGATTTCATAAGGAGCTCACGGATAAGGTCCGCAGTGCCTCCCGAGCCCTCAAGAACTCCGACCGGCTTCTGGTCCTCAAAAGCGATGGTGAACTCGTTCAGGGTTCCGATGCGCCCACATACCACGATGATTGCGTCCGAAGAGCGCGTGAGAAGCAGGTTTCGCCCCGAGTAATCAAACCCCGTGTAAACCACCACGTCGTGGTAATCCAGTGGCAATCGGTAGGTTTTCACATGCGCCACCTTGGATGACGCGGGCGAAAGCCCTATCACGGTGCCTCCCGCCGCTTTTGCTCCCTTCGCCGCCCAGTAAGGAATGCCCGTCGTAGCTCCTGTCATGAGCACGAGCCCATGTTGCGCAATAATCTTCCCCAATTCCTCCGCGCGTTCAAGCGCATCGGGAGGGCAGTGTCCGGTTTCCGCTGCACCCGAAACACAAAACTTGTACTTCAAACTGTGCCGGTGATTTCCGTGGTTCCGTTCGGGAACCGCTTTCTTTGTCGCCATGAAGAGATTATAACACCGCCACTTCTCCCGGTGAGGGAATATACGCGGCGATAGCGAGTTCATCACGCATTTTTTGCGAAAGCGCGTTCGCCTCCTCCTCTTCTCCTTGCACCACGAACGCTCTCCGGAGTTTCCCGCGCGCATCATGGAGCCAAGCAAGAAGTTGCGGCTGGTCGGCATGCGCGGAATATCCAGAAATCTGCATCGTGTGTGCACGCGCGGGAATTTTTACGCCATTGATAGTCACCTCCTTTGCGCCGTCCAAAATGATACGCCCTAAAGAACCCTTCGCCTGGTATCCCACAAAAAATATCGTGCTCTTCGGATCGGGGAGATAGCGCATCTCATGGCGCAGGATGCGGCCTCCTTGCGACATTCCCGAGCCCGCAATTATCACTTTCGGCGCAGGTACATCATTAATGGCAATGGATTGCTCCCGCGTAAGCGTCATGGCTAACCCAGGAAAATTGAATATTGCATCCCCTCCTTTCGCCGCCGCGATCGACTCACGGCTAAAATAAAGCGGATCGCGCGAATATTTTTCGTAGACGGCGGTTACCCTTATCGCAAGGGGGCTGTCAATGAAAATAGGGATGCGGGGAATGCGCCCCTCTTCCACCAATGTATTCAGCTCGTAGAGAAGTTCCTGGGTACGCTCCAGCGCGAACGCAGGGATCATCAGCACTCCCTTGTTTGCTGAGGTCTCTTCAATGAGGTTTTCCAATGTTTCGCGCCGCGTATCAACGGAATCGTGAATCCGGCCTCCATACGCCGACTCCACAAGAACAAAATCCGTATCCGCAGGAAGCGGCTCCCGGGGAAGGATGAAAGGCGCGGGGCTATTTCCAAGGTCCCCCGAAAATACCACCCTCTTTCCTTCCGCATTGATTGCAATGAACGACGAACCGAGAATATGACCCGCGTCAAAAAATTCAATAGTGAAGGGACCTACTTTGAACGGCTCGTGGTAGCGCATTCCCCGCCAAAGCCCCACCGCGCGCGCCACGTCCTCCGCGGTGTAGAGCGGAGGGCGGTGCTTATCCTCCGCTTCCTCGCCGAGAATATGTTCGGAATCCAAAAGGAGCGTTTCCGCAAAGTCGCGGGTCGGCGGCGTGGAAAATATTGGGCACGCGAGGCCGTCACGCACGAGCTTCGGGATGCGTCCCACGTGGTCAATGTGCGCGTGAGTGACGAGGAGCGCCGACAATTCTTTCGGCTCATACGCGAAGGGCTTCCAGTTTGCCTCCTCCGCATACCGACCACCTTGAGAAAGCCCGCAGTCAATGAGAATTTTTGCCCCGCCGGATTCCAACATGTATTCCGCACCGGTCACTGACTTTGCGCCTCCGAAGAACGTAAGGGTCATAGTTTGAGTATACTTTTTATTTCGTTCTTTTCGTTCCAAGGTATCACCTCCTCTCCCGCCATATGAATGGTGGTTTCGCTCCCTTTCCCCGTGGCAACCACCGCGTCGCCTGCGCGCGCTCCGGAGAGCGCCTCTTTGAGCGCCTCGCGCCTATCAAGCACGATGCGTGCCTTCCCCCGCTCGGCCTTCGGAATGCCTTCCATGATTTCCCTCACAATTCCCTCGGGCGATTCGTCGTAAGGGTCTTCGTTCGTGAGAATTATTTCGTCACAAAACGTTGCGGCCACCCGTCCCATCTCCGGACGCTTCCATTTGTCCCTTCCCCCCCCGGCGGCTCCCAAAACACAAATAAGGCGTCCGCTATGTTCACTCTTCAAAAATTCATACGCGCGCGTAAGCGAGTCGGGAGTATGCGCATAGTCCACCATCGCCGCGAATGGTTCTCGCACTATATATTCGAGCCGCCCGGGAATTCCGGGGAATGCGTTGAGCGCTTCTCGAATAATGTGCCGGGGTATATTTTTCGCCTCGGCATACGCGGTAGCAAGCGCCGCGTTTTCAAGGTTCACCGGCGCAGAAATCCAACCTTTCTCCAATTGAAGCTCGGCCCCAAGTGTTTTTGCGGAAACGGAAATTTCCCTTACTCCCCCACTCCGCGCTGCTTCAAGAAATAGGAACGAAGCGGCATCGTCCTTGTTTGCCACCGCAATTTTTTGACGCTTGGGAGATGCGGCAAGCATGCGGAAAAACCCTAATTTGGCTTCACGGTACGCTTCGAACGACCCATGCGATTCAATATGCTCGGGAGCAAGGTTTGTAAAAACGCCTCCGTCCCACTCAATAAAGCGCGCACGGTGTTGAATTATCCCCTGCGAAGTTACTTCAACAAAGGCGTAGCGACACCCTTGGTCGGCAGCTTTTCTCAAAAACCGCTGGAGCTGCCCGCGTCCGGGCATGCTATTCCCCGTTCGATTTATTTCAACCGCTCCTCCTATTTTCATCCGCACGGAGGAAATGAAAGCGGTTTTTTTGCCCGCCGCGTCAAACACGGCGGCCAAAAGTTCCACGGTAGTAGACTTCCCCTTCGTGCCCGTCACACCCACAACGGTAAGTTCGCGGCTTGGATTTCTATAGAGCAGGTTTGCGAGGTGTGCAAACGCAAAATGATACTTTTCCTTAATCAACATCATGATGACCTGCGCGCGAGCGCTTTCAGGGCGTCCCGGATGCGCGTCTCGGCGGTAATTCCCTGGGGAGAGGCGGGGAGCGATGAGAGAACGTTCTTAACACTGTCGCGCGCGTACCCGAGATTCACGAGTACCTCCTCCACTTCATGGTCACGGTCCATGGCCGCGGTGCGCTCTTTTGACGCGGGGGCTGCAATTTTCGTCGAAAGCTCCAGTACGATGCGTTCCGCGGTCTTCTTCCCTATCCCCGGCGTTTTGGTAAGGAGGTCGGTGCGCCGTTCAAAAATCGCTGCCATAAGATTCTCCGGCGTCTCGGCGTCCAATACCCCGAGCGCGGTTTTCGGCCCCACGCCCGCCACGGAGTTCAGAAGCTCAAAAAGCGCGAGCGATTGCGCTTCCAAAAATCCGAAAAGTTCCACTCGTTCTTCACGAAGGTAGAAATGCGTATATAACATAACCTCCTCGCCAGTTTTTGGAAGCGCGGCAAGCGCACGCGGATTCATTTGAACAAGAAGCCCGATGCCGTGGCAATCCACCACTGCGGCGTGTTCGTGACGTGCGGTAAGTATTCCCCGAAGTGTGTGTATCATTCCGCTTCATTATAATCCGAAAAAGTTGACTTCGCTCCCCTCGTCCGCTTTAATGAACCGTATGCCACGAACGAAATCCGCGAAGAAAGCGCTTCGCCAGAATGCACGGCGCCGCACCCAAAATGTCACGCGCCGCACCCACATACGCGATGCGGTAAAGCTGTACAAGAAAGCGGCGGGGGGCAAGGATACCGCCGAAGCGCTTGCCGCGCTTTCCCGCGCCTATCAGGCCCTGGATAAGATGGCGAAAGTGGGCCTCATCAAAAAAGGCAAAGCGCGCCGGCTTAAATCACGTCTTGCAAAAAAACTTCCGCGCGGCTAACCGCCGGACTCCCTGAAGCGCTCACCGCAAAATCGGTGAGCGCTTCTTCATATTCCAGTTTCCCGCTCTTTACGGCGATATCGTACGCCGCAAGTGCAACCACGGAAGCCCCCGAAATCGCGTATGCAACGGTGTTGAAAATCCTCGCCGCGGGCTCGGGCCCCAAGAAGAGACGCTCAAGCGCGGTGAGGCGCTCCAATGGGCTTACCCCCGCATAAACAGGCCGAAGGCCACTATAGAGTTCTTCCGAGGGGAGCCATGCGGTAAGGCGTTCAAGATTTTCCCTCGTCACGGGAGAAGGAAATGACGCGAGCGCTATGCGGTCCAGCTCCGAGGACGCACGCGCGCTCCGCAACGGCAGCGACTCTAAATAGTTCAGAAAAAAACTAAAGGCGGCGGGTTCAAATGCGATTCCCCGCGTCTTCGCCTCACGCATCACAAAAACTTCCAAAATTCGCCCCGCAAGCTCATTAAATTCCTGCCGCCCCACGCCTTCATGCGCGAGAAACGGAAATGTTTCGGTAGGGTCTTTCTCCGCCGAAAGTATCACCACAACTCCCTTCGTTTCTGCCGCCTCTTTCAACGCTTCGCCCCATCCTTTTTCTTCGGCTGCGACCGGTTCGCGCACGAAGAGCACTTTGGAGTCCACGAATATGGACGGCTGGCGAAGAAAGTCCCGCGCATTCGTCCACTCTTCGGGATTTTCCTCAAGGTCTATTGAGAGCAAGTCCGCGAGCGGATACTTCGCGCGATAGGTCGCGATGAGCGCTTTCGCCTTTTCCATGCGGCGGTAGGAATCGGGGCCGAAAAGAAGAATGACCATAACGCCTCCATTATAAATGACAAAAGAGAAACCCGCTTCAATCTGAAGCGGGCTCCCGAACATATGAATCCATCTACTGCCCCACTCGAAAGATAAGCCTGTTCGTCTTCGCCTTCGGATCCAGATTCTGGAGTTCCAGTATCGCGTGGACCTCTCTCCCTTGAACTAATTGGCCAGTATTCAGGGAGTGACCGTTGTTGTGGAAATTCCAGACCATGGTCGCCGAACGAACCGCAGGCTCAAACGGCATCATGGATGCGGTGACCGGTATGCGCCGATGCGTCTGCGAAAAAACGGGATAGCGTCCGGGGATCGTCAGTGTGGCGTCCGGCGGAATCATATAGGTCGTGGGATCACCCCCGACCACGATCTTTGCCGAATGCGGCACGTCATTCCGGATTACGAGCGTTGCGTCTTCGCAGTACCCGTACACCCAGAATTCTTTCGAGGTCGCCATCTTTCCGACCCCACATCCGCCAAGCATCGTCGCGAAAGCGACAAGCGCAAACAGCACAGTGAGTTGTTTCATGACACATCTCCTTTAATTGTTCTGTTTGTATTATATCACCAAATAGCGAAAAAGTCAAATGTTCCTCGTTTCTGCCCCGTTAAAACGCTACAATATAGAGGAACTCATGCTCCAAACAAAGGCACTTGAAGAAAAACTCGCCAAGCAGCGGAAGGTGGCCGAAGAAGCGGACGCCAAACGCCGGGCAGAAGCCCTGAAACTTCCCTATTTGGACCTCATATCGGTGAAGGTACCGACCGAGATAAAGGCGATGCAGTTGGTGCCCGAGGCGGAGGCGAAGGAGGCACTTCTTGTCCCTATCCAGCTTGCACGGAAAAAGCTTATTGTCGCCGCGTTCAATCCGGAAAAGCCGGAGGCAAAAGCCATACTTGAGCGTCTCAAAAAGACGTACACCGTAGAAACGGTGGTGTCCTCGCTTTCGTCCCTCACGCACGGATGGAGTTACTACAAGTATGTCGCCGCAGAAGAAAAGGAGATAAGCGGGAGGGTACAGATCGACCACGCGCGGCTTGGCGATCTCATGGGCCAGATGAAAAACCTTGAGGACGTGAAGCGCGCCATCGCGGAATTCAAAAGCCCTCTCACTTCTGAAATGCTAGAAATCGTCATCGCGGGCGCTATGGCACTCCGCGCTTCCGACATCAACCTGGAACCGCGCGAAGGCGGAGGCACGCTCCGCTACCGCATTGACGGCCTCCTCTATATTGCCTACGACGGATTTGCGGCACATGTGTACCACTCGCTCGTCACGCGCGTAAAACTTCTCTCCAACCTGAAACTGAACGTCGCAGACGAACCGCAGGACGGTCGCTTCACCATAGACCTTGAAGACCGCGACATTGAGGTGCGTACCTCGCTCATCCCCTCCGAATACGGGGAGACATCCGTGATGCGGATACTGGACCCGAACGCACTTAAGGTAAACCTGGAAGACCTCGGCTGGCGGGCGGACGACCTCGCAATTGTGCAGGGAGAAATAAAAAAACCGAACGGTTTGGTGTTGAATACCGGTCCTACCGGGAGCGGAAAAACCACCACACTCTACGCGTTCCTCAAACACGTGTGGAAACCTGAAATAAAGGTGATTACGGTAGAAGACCCCATCGAATACCACCTCCAAGGAATATCACAAACCCAGGTGGACCCCGAAGCGAACTACACCTTCGCGTCTGGCCTTCGCGCGATACTGCGACAGGACCCGAATATCATCCTCGTCGGCGAGATACGCGACAAAGAGACCGCGGAGATAGCTTTGAATGCTTCGCTTACGGGCCACATCGTGTTTTCCACGCTCCACACGAACGACGCGGTAGGCGCGGTCCCCCGCCTTTTGGATCTTGGCATCCAACCACAAATATTGGGCCCTTCACTTACCCTCATCATCGCGCAACGACTCGTTCGCATACTTTGCAAGCACTGCCGCGTGCCCTCACCGCTTGGCAAAGAGGACGCGGAACGAATTAAAAAACTTCTCGCGGAACTTCCCGCACGCGTGGACCGCACCCCATACGCAAAACCTACGGTCTTCCAACCGAAAGGATGCGCTGAATGTAAGAATCTCGGTTACCACGGGCGAACGTCCATATTCGAACTTTTCGCCATCACGAAAGAAATAGAGGAAATGATATATAAAAATCCGACCGAAATAGACCTCGCGCGCTTGGCACGCGAGGGGGGAATGACTACAATGCAGGAAGACGGCACACTCAAAGTTCTCCAAGGTATCACCTCTTTTGACGAGGTGGAGCGTGTCACCGGACCACTTTTGTGGCGCGGCGCAAAATAAAAATCGCACCGTAAGATCTGTGGGCGTAAACCAGGGAATGGCTCACAAAACTCCTTATGCTACGCATAAAGAGGAAGGATCTTCCTGAGGAGTGCTCCCGCCTGAGCCGAAGCGTCCTAGGACTACAGAAGTATCCGTATACCCACAGGTCTCATAGTGCGATCTTCTAACTAGGATACTAGCATAAAGAAAATAAAATGTCAATCCCCACCTCTTCCCCAGCTTCTCCACAGGAGAATACATCGCCGGACGATGCGGCGCTTGAGCTTACCCTCCGCCCCACAAAATGGGACGAATATGTAGGCCAGGAGAAGGTAAAACGGAATCTCCGCCTTATTATTGATGCGGCAAAAAACCGCGATGAGGCGCCCGATCACCTCCTTTTCTACGGTCAGGCGGGATTGGGAAAAACCACACTTGCACACCTCATCGGCCACGAGACGGGCGCCCACATCCACACGACTGCGGGTCCCGCGCTTGAGAAGGCGGGCGACATCGCCGCCATTCTCTCCAACCTTGAACCGCGCGACATCCTTTTCATCGACGAGGCACACCGCCTCAACAAGCTCGCCGAAGAAATACTTTACCCCGCGATGGAAGCGCGTAAACTCCATCTCGTGATGGGAAAGGGACCTTCCGCACGCGCGTTCTCGCTCGACCTTCCTCCGTTCACCGTCATCGCCGCAACCACGCGCGTGAATCTTCTTTCTTCGCCGTTTCGCTCGCGTTTCGGCGCAACCTTCCGGCTCGATTACTATCAACCCAAAGATATTGAGCAAATCCTTGCGCGCTCCGCGAACATACTCGGCGTCACACTCACCGAAGAAGGCCGCGCGCTCCTTGCGCGTGCTGCACGCTTCACTCCACGCACCGCGAACCGTCTTTTGAAACGCGCACGCGATTATGCGGAGGTGCACGGTACAGGGATGGTGGACGGGGCCGCCGTTACTGCAATGCTTGGAATGTTTGAAATTGACCCAATAGGACTCGAAGAAGCGGATCGCGAGCTCCTCCGCATACTTATCACAAAATGGAACGGAGGTCCGGTGGGCCTCAAAGCGCTCGCCACTGCTATGAACGAGGACCCGGGGACAGTTGAGGACGTCTACGAGCCGTTTCTCATGAAAATGGGGTTCCTCCACAGGACCCCCGCAGGACGGGTGGCGACGAAAGACGCGTATACACACCTCGGACTTCCCCCGCACCCTTCCCTTATTTAGTAATTTCATGCGTATCGTCTCCCCTTCGCTTCGCACTACCCATCTCCTCGCGGGGGCGCTCGCAAAAGAACTCGCACTCCGCCCTCCCCGCCTCCCCCACGCCACCGCAATCGCGCTTGAGGGCCCTTTGGGCGGCGGGAAGACCACATTTGCGCAGGGGTTCGCACGCGCACTTGGTGTAAAACGAAATCTCCCGAGCCCAACATTCACGCTCATCCGTCGATACGCGATAAAGAAGGGCCACTACCGCCACCTCTTCCATATAGACGCGTACCGGTTAAAGGATGGAAGCGTAAAAAATCTCGCGCCACTCGGCATCAAGGAGGAATTTTTGGACCCCAAGAATCTTTTCGTTATCGAATGGGCTGACCGCATCACGCGGGCGCTTCCCAAGAACTTTATGCGCGTTACGTTCCGCCACGTGCGGACCGACCCGGCGTCCCGCATACTCACATTCAAATCAGTATGAAGAATACAAACTGCGTTTTATTGATAGACTCGCATGCGCTCATCCATCGCGCGTTCCACGCACTTCCGCCGCTTACCGGACCGAGCGGCGAACCGACGGGAGCGCTCTACGGCCTTGCGCGCATTCTTCTCAAGGTGGTGGGGCGGGGAGAGTTTACGCATATTTTTGCTGCATTCGACCGTCCAGAACCGACCCACCGCAAGGATGCGTTCGCTGATTACAAAGCTCACCGCCCCAAAGCCGCCGACGAGCTCGTAACCCAATTGATTGAAGCTAGAGAACTCTTCCGTACATTCGGCATTCCCGTGGTGGAAGTTCCGAAGATGGAGGCGGACGATATCATCGGCACGCTTGCAACACGCTTTGCGAAAGAAGGCAACCACGTGAAAATCCTCACAGGCGACCTTGATGCGCTGCAGCTCGTAAAAGACCCAGTAATCGCGGTAGAAACCTTTAAAAAGGGGGTATCGGAAACCTTTATCTATGATGAAGCGGCGGTGCGGGAACGCTACGGTTTTGGCCCCGAACACGTTACCGACCTTAAAGGAATCATGGGGGATGCCTCCGACAACATTAAAGGCGTCCCGGGAGTCGGCGAAGGAAGCGCGTTGAAACTCGTAAGCACGTATGGTGGTCTGGAGGATATATATAAAGCATTGGGGAAAGAAGGAACGGAGGCGGCCGCGAAACACGCGGGCATTCAGACACGCTTCACAAAAATAATGGCCAAACACGAAAAAGAAGCGTTTTTTTCGAGAAAGCTCGCGACCATCGATACCGCCGTTCCGATTAAAATCGCGCTCCAAGAAGGAAGGTTTACGGAAGTCCCGAAGCTCGCGGTCACGGCATATTTTTCTCGCATGGGGTTTGAAAGCCTTGTAAAAAGTTTTGCTGACGAAGCTATGCACCAACCAACAGCACCTGATACGGACGGAGTAGAAAATCCTGCTTTCCCTCCCGGCACGGTATTCGTAAAAAACGCGGAAGATGCGAAAAAACACATTAAGCTTCTCTCCCAAGAAGAGGAGAAGGTCGCGTACGGATGGAAGGAAATATTGAAGGCGCTCAGGAACGATTCAATAAAGATACGCGGCCCCCTTTTTGACCTCTCCGTTGCGGGCTGGATGTTGGAGCCCGAAGGAACGGACTTTTCCCGCGAAGCGCTCATACCACGCTTCCTTCGGTCCGATGAGCCATCCGATGCCGCGCTTTACCGCCTCCTCAAGAAAAAACTTTCCACGTATGGGCTTGCGTACGTGTTTGAGGAAATTGAGATGCCGCTCGTGCCAATTCTTGCGGAAATGGAACGTACGGGAATCTCCGTAAACGAGAAAAGGCTGCAGGAACTCGGCCGCACCATGCGCACGGAATTAAAAGATTTGGAACAGCGCATCTACCGGGAAGCGGGGGGTCCTTTCAATGTGAACTCTCCCCGTCAGGTTGCCGAAGTGCTTTTTGAGCGTCTTAAACTAGGAACCGAGAAAAAACGAAGAACACGCACCGGTCAGCGTCGCACCGGAAAGGATATCCTTTTGGAACTCGGGAACGCCCACCCTCTCATACCGCTCCTTTTGGAATATCGAGAGACGTTCAAAATATTTTCAAGTTTTGTGGAGCCGCTCTCCGCGGCGAGAGCAGACGACGGGAGGGTTCATACTACCTTTCTCCAAACCGGCACCGCGACCGGCCGGCTCTCCTCGGAACGCCCCAACCTCCAAAATATTCCCCAAGGATCAAAGTGGGCCACTTCGCTCCGAAGTTCGTTCATAGCACCAAAAGACCACATATTTGCTTCATTTGATTATTCCCAACTCGAACTTCGACTCCTTGCGCACACATCGGGCGATGAGGCCTTGAGGCGCGCCTTCAAAGAAGGGCAGGACATTCACCGACTGACTGCCGCCAAGGTTTTTTCCGTCCCACCTTCCGATGTCACTCCCTCCATGCGCCGCACCGCAAAAACGCTCAATTTCGGCATCGTGTACGGCATGGGAGCGCGCGCATTTGCAGCATCAAGCGGCCTTCCTCTTTCCGAGGCAAAACGTTTTATGGAGGAATACTTCCGCCAATTCCCCGGCGTGAGAAAATGGCAAGAGCGTGTAAAGGAGGAGGCGAAGACGCAAGGGTACGTGACAAATGAAAACGGGCGACGAAGATGGTTCTCCGCCGCGGGAAAACGCGGATATATGGGAGAAGTGGAACGCGCCGCCATTAATATGCCTCTCCAATCGTTCGGCGCTGACATCATTAAGCTTGCGATGATACAAGCCTCAATTCTTACCTCCTCTCCCGGATACCACGATGCACGTATGGTGCTCTCCATCCACGACGAATTGCTCTTCGAAATGCCGCGCGGTATGCTAAACACGCTCGGCCCCATCATTCGTGAACATATGGAGTCGGTCGCAAAGCTTTCCATACCGCTCCGCGTGGATATACAGACAGGACTCGATTGGGGAACGATGGAATCTTGGCGGCAAAAATAAAAACTATGTGGGAAAAAATACATTCACTATTCCGCTCGTTCCGGTCTTTAAAAAATGAGCGCGCGGAAACCGGAACACTTTTCCAAACTCCCATTGAGGAGGTCCTTTCGGGCTTCCCCGACGCAGCGATGCTTTACGATGCAAATTTCAGCATTCTTTCGTTCAACGGCGCGGCGGAAAAACTTTTTGGCGTCAGCCGTGAAGAGGTGCGGGGCGTTCACATTGACCCGGGGTGGGTAGAGCGTCCTCACTATCGCCTCCTCGCGCAAATTCTCTTTCCTTCACTCGCTCCCGCAAGCGTGGAACGCTCCGAAACGGGCACGTGGCCGCAGATTGTGGCACTCACTTTTGAAGATCCGCATCGAGAGCTTATTGCGCACACCATCCGCATCGCCGACTCGTCGGGAAATCCGACTGCATTCGTGAAGCTCGTTCGCGATGAAACCCGCTCAAAAGAGGTTCTTTCCACACGGAATGAGTTCGTCGGCATTGCCGCGCACCAACTTCGCACTCCACTCACCGCACTAAAATGGTCCCTGGAGAGTATTGGGGGGGCAGCGGAGAAAAACGAAGGAACGGGAACGCTGGTGAAGGATTCTCTTTCGCTCGTCGATAGATGCCTTAAGATCGTCAATGATTTTCTTGATGCCGCAAAAATTGAAGAGGGAAAGTTTGGATTTGAATATGAAGAAACCGACCTCGTGAACCTCCTTGAGACTCTCATCGGCATTATTACGCCCATCGCGAAGCAGTACGGGGTCTCCGTCTATTTCGACCACGAAGGACTTGCGACTCTCCCCCTTTCCCTTGACCCCTCCCGCCTCGGTACCGCGTTCTTGAACCTCCTTGATAACGCCGTTCGCTATAACGTGAAAGGAGGAAAAGTGACCGTAGGGATCAAAAAAGGAGCGGAATCAGTAAGGATATCAGTTTCGGATACCGGCATCGGCATCCCCAAAGGAGAAGAACGGAAATTGTTCCAAAAATTGGAGCGCGGGACGAACGCCATCCAAGTTGAGCCGAACGGAAGTGGTCTCGGACTCTACATTGCGAAGAATATTGTGGAGGGCCACGGGGGTACGATAGAGGTGGCCTCCGAGGCGGAACGCGGTACCACATTTGTGGTGACGCTCCCTCTCCGAAAAAAGAACGCCTGAACAACCTCAATGAGAATCGTCGGCATTGATCCGGGGTATGCACGCATCGGATACGCGCTCATTACCGCAAACGGAAACGCGCTTCGTTGTGAAACTATGGGAACGTGGGAGATTCCACCCGCCGCGTCACCTAAGCGCCTCGCCGAACTCGAATCGGCTCTTTCAGCGTTCCTAAAAGACGCGCATGCAGACCGCATCGGTATAGAGCGCCTCTTCTTTTCCGCGAACAAGCGCACCGCGATGGCAGTATCCGAAGCGCGGGGGGTCATCCTTCTCGCGGCGGGAAAGATGGGAGTACCCATCATTGAACTTACCCCCAATGAAGTGAAGCGCGCCGTTACGGGCGACGGCACCGCTCCCAAGCCCGCAGTCGCGAAAATGGCGAGATGGATACTTCAACTTACCGATACGAAAGGTTTGGACGACACGACCGACGCGCTTGCAATAGCCATCGCCACCGCAAAGCCGAATTTGAAGTATTGACACGCGTTCATCTCTGGCTATACTAGTCACGCATTTATAAAAAGGTCGCTTATCATGCTTCTTTTCACATGACCGACACATTGCTCCGCATGACCTACCTCGGCGACGGCATTTCCACCGACGAGGAGGGGACAGAAGACGAAACTGAAAAGGACGGGGAAGGTCCGTTCTCTCCCCTTCCTGTAGAGGAGGAAATCCCGGAAGTAAAAGACCCCTTAGAAAGTCCCGACGAAGTATAATGGCGGGAGCATTCCCACGTGCGGCTTTGTGCCTCCGCGAAAGCGCGGAGGCTTTCTGTTTGTTTCTTTCAAGCAGAAAAATCGTTACTATTGAGAAGACATGATGGGAATCTTCCAAAAAGCACAAAAGCGGCGCAAGAAGGTTTCGTGGTTGGTTTTTTGGGGATCTTCACTCCTTCTCGCGATGGCAGTAGGCAGTGTGGTATGGGCATTTTTCACGGTTCAATCCCTCCCCTCGCCCGACAATTTCCGCGAACGCCAAATTAGCCAGTCCACCAAGCTTTACGACCGGACTGGTGAGCACCTTCTCTATGAAATCCACGGCAACGAGAAACGCACGGTAATCGCTTTTGAAGAGGTTCCTCTTCACGTTAAAAATGCCACGCTCGCCGCAGAAGATGCGGAATTCTACCACCAACCCGCGTTCGACTGGCGCGGTATTCTCCGTGCTTTTATTGCCAACATCCAGGAGGGTCGCACCGTACAGGGCGGCTCGACTATTACCCAGCAGCTTGCGAAGAACGCGTTTCTCACGTCCGAAAAAACTTACATCCGAAAGATTAAAGAACTTATCCTCGCGCTGGAGTTTGAGGATCAATATTCCAAGGATGAGATTTTCGGATTTTATCTGAACCAGATCCCTTACGGCTCCAACGCCTACGGGGTTGAAGCGGCAAGTCAAACCTACTTCGGTAAATCGGTGCGCGCTCTCTCGCTCGCGGAAGCAGCCACGCTTGCGGCGCTTCTCAAAGCTCCTTCGTATTATTCTCCCTGGGGTTCGCATATCGCCGACCTCATGGCGCGCAAGGACTACGTACTGGACCGCATGGCCGAGCTCGGGTTAGTCTCCATGAAAGAGCGCGATGAAACGAAAAAGGTGACGCTCGTATTCGCGCCTCCTTCGCTCGGCACCATCGCCGCCCCCCATTTCGCGCTCGCAGTGAAGGAATACCTCGTGGGCCGTTATGGGGAGCAAGTTATTGAGGGTGGGGGACTTAAAGTTATCACCACTCTTGACGTCGAGCTCCAAAACCTCGCGGAGATCGCGGTAAAAGACGGCTCCGCAAGAAACGTGGAGCTTTATGGAAGCGCAAACGCGTCATTGGTCGCGCAAGACCCAAAAACTGGCCAGGTACTTGCCGTCGCCGGCTCCAAAGACTACTTTTCACCGCCAGAACCGGAAGGGTGCGCTCCGGGTTCTATCGGCGAAACGAGCTGCCAATTTGAGGGGAACTTCAATGTCGCGACTCAAGGTCTCCGCCAACCAGGCTCCGCGTTGAAGCCTTTCGTCTACCTTACCGCGTTCGAAAAGGGATACACGCCGGACACCATACTCTTTGACGTTTCTACGGAATTTGATGTTCGCGATGATCCAGAAACGAGCTATCGGCCCGTAAACTTCGACGGCGCCACAAGGGGTCCCGTAAAGATGCAGGACGCGCTCGCGCAATCACTCAACATCCCCGCGGTAAAAACATTGTACCTTGCGGGCTTTGACGATGTTTTAAAAAAATTGCACGCGTACGGCATCACTACACTTCAGGAACGTTGGCGCTACGGGCTTTCCCTCACGTTGGGCGGCGGTGAAGTAAAACTTATCGACCTCGTGAATGCTTACGCTACCCTTTCACAAAGCGGGGTTCGCCACGAACAAGCTCTCGTGCTCCGCGTGGAAGATTCGTCGGGGCGGGTAATCGAAGAATATCACGACACCACCAAGCGGGTGGACGATGGGAGCGCCGCAAACCTTATCACGCGTATTCTCTCCGACTCTGACCTCCGCTATCCTATTTTCCGAAGCTCGAATGCTCTCACCGTATTCCCCGACTACGAGGTTGCGCTTAAAACCGGCACCAGCGAGGACCATCGCGACGCGTGGACGGTTGGATACACTCCATTTCTTACCGTAGGCGTCTGGGCAGGAAACAACAACAACCAGGCAATGATACGCCAAGGTTCCAGCATTCTCGCTGCAGTCCCAGTATGGAATGCGTTTATGAAAGAGGCCCTCTTAAAATACCCTCCCGAACCTTTTACGCGCCCCGCACCGCTCTCTACCCCTTCCAAACCAATGCTTGATGGGAAGTGGAACGTGGTTGCCTCCGGACCGGGCGGCTCCTTCCCACAGATACACTCGATTCTCTACTACGTGGACCGAAAAAATCCGTTAGGGCCTATCCCGGAGAATCCCGGGAACGATTCACAATTCAAGAACTGGGAAGAGTCCGTCATCTCATGGGCAAGTGTCAACATGCCAAATTTCTCCCTATATAACGCCCCACTCCCGGAGGGTGCGGCATTCTCCGGGTCTTCTTCTCAGATCGCCCCTACCAGAACAACACAACAGGGAGAGTTGTCGGTGGAAAGCTTAACCCCCGCAAATGGCACGTTTTTGGATGGCCCCCTTTCGGTTGGTGCGACCATACGCGCACGAGACGAAGACCTCTCAAAAGTGGAGCTGTATTTCAATAGGCGCCTGATCCACTCGGTTAATGTGTGGGGAAATACATATCACTATCAGTACACCATTCCAATACCGCTCGAACTCCAAAATTCCGTGGAAGTTCGCGCATATACGAGAAGCGGTGTGAGCGCTTCTCGAACCAATGTCTTCTTCAAATCTGGAGAGTAGCTATTCTTTAATGGGCATCACCACGTAGGTAAGGTGGGTGGCGCTTGGATCTTTTATCACCACCGGACGATCGGATGTGTTTACACCCAACACCACATTCGCACCGTTATAAATTTTCAATCCGTCAAAAAGGTAGCGCCAGTTGAATGCGGCGGAAAACTTTTCTCCTTTCATCTTCAAGGGAATATGATATTTATTCTCTCCGAGCGTTGCATCACTTGAGGAAAGCTCTAAAGATTTTTTATTTTCCGAAACGGTAAGTGTAATGTCGTTTGCGCGTCCGGAAAATGAACTGGTCAGTTTGATTGCTTGCATAAGCTCTTCGCGGCCGATGGTTGCCTCATTCTTTACTTCCTTCGGAATGATCGCGTGATACTCGGGAAATCTCCCATCAACGAGGCGCGAGATGATACGCGTCGTGGCAGTTTTGAAAAGCACCTGGTTCACGTCCACCGTAACTTCCACCAAGGCGTCTTTCCCTTTTCCTTGAACAATGCGGAGAACTTCTTCGGTTGTTTTAAGAGGCACGATGGCATCCATTCCGTGCACCGCAAGCTCCTTACTCACTAAAACATATTCGGATAGACGGAAACTGTCTGTCGCAACGAACGTAACGCCGTTTTCGTGAAACCGGAAAAGAACTCCGCTTATTTCAGGGCGAATATCGGTGTACTGGGTCGCCACTACTACGCTTTCCAGTGCATCCGCAAGCACGCTCGCGTTGAACACTGCCGTTTTCGCACTCTCAGCCACAGAGGGAATGAGGGGGTATTCTTTCGGATCCTGCGCTTGAATTTGCGCCTCGTAATTGTCGGTGGTCAGAATAAGCTTTCTCCCGCTTCGCTCCAGGGTTATCCGTTCTGCCCCTACATTTTTCACGATGGTGTTCAGGATGCCGAACGGGCATGTCACCTCTCCGGTCTCAAGAACCTTGCCTGAAACTTCGTGCGTAATTGCAAGCTCAAGATTGGTCGCGGTAAGCGTTACATTCCCTTCACGCGCTGAGATGAGCATATTTTTTAAGATAGGGAGGTTTACGCTTCCTCCCACTGCGCGCTCTACCGCAGCAAGTCCGGAAAGAAGGTTGTCTCTGAGTACTACTATTTTCATATTAATAAGAAGAGTAGGAGAAGAAGTAGAGGATGTGGATATGTGGAAAGCTCCTTAATTCGTTTACCTTACTTGGGTTTTCTTTAGTGATGATACTGGATAAAAGGGGGAAGAAAAATATTTTGCGGGGATAACTTCCGAAAAGTTTGTTTACTTGTACACACGTTCCTTAATAAGCATTATCTTTTGATTCAACGCGGGGTTCTGATTAATCTCACGATTTATTTTCTCATATGCATGAATTGCTGTCGTGTGGTCCCTTTTCCCCAGCTTCTCCCCAATGTGAGGGTAAGAAAGTTTTAATACATCACGGAGAAGAAACATGGCAATTTGGCGTGGTTCCACCACTTCTTGTTTACGGCACCGATTGATAAGGTCGGAAACCGGAACCTCGAAGAATTCCGCAACGGTCCTTATCACATCTGTAGCGCTCACGTTTTTTGACGTTACTTGCGTAGTTTCATTTATAATTTCATCCAATTTTTTTGGATCCAAAATTCCTCCTCTGTGCTGATGGAGGAAAAGAACTTTATTCAGCACCCCTTCAAGCTCGCGAATGTTTTTTGAACTTTCGCCGCAATGTGGGTGAGAATTTTATCATCCAACTGAACGCCTAATTCCTGAACTTTTGCCCGTAGAATAGCGAGGCGCATCTCGTAATCCGGGTAGGTAACGTCCGCAATCATACCGCCCTCAAAGCGCGACCTGAGCCGTTCTTCAAGTGTGGGAATTGCCGCAGGGGGCCTATCGGAGGATATGATTATTTGCTTCGAGTGTTCGTAAAGGGCGTTAAATGTATAGAAAAACTCAAGTTCTGTGGTGGTTTTTCCTCCAATAAACTGGATGTCATCGATAATAAGCACGTCCACGTCCCGGTATTTTTTCTTCATATCCTCCATCCGTTTGTTGCGGACTGACCAGACTACGTCGTTGATAAATTTTTCGGAAGAAACATATAACACGCGGTTTCTTCCACCTGTGTGTTTTGCGATGGCGTTGCCGGCCGCTTGGAGGAGATGGGTTTTCCCGAGCCCCACCCCGCCGTAGAGGAACAGCGGGTTATATTTTTTCCCTACCGCACCAATGATTGCTTGAACCGCGGCATACGCGAGCTCGTTGGAAGAGCCGACAATAAAATTTTCAAACGTATAGCGCGGATTAAGGTTTGTGACCGGATCCACTTTCAATTCAGTAATGGGAAGTTGTGACCGCTCCTCGGTCAAAGGAGTTGCGGAAGGGATTTTAGTGGTTGCCACGCGCGCGGGGACTTCGCGTGCGCCCGTCAAAACCACATAATCAACATTTCGGATGGAGCTGTCTAAATTGCGGAGCGATCCCAAAATTAGTTTGTGGTAACGATTCCTTACCCACTCCTTGGCGAAGTTGTTGGGGAGGCCCACCAGCGCCACTCCCTCGCGCTCATTTCGTTCTACCAACTCGCTATTCTTTAACCAGGTGATAAAGTTCGGTTTGGAGATTTGGAGCTCTATCTCCCCCAAAGTCGCCTTCCAGAGTTCTTTCGGGTTCATGGTACCCACATAATACTCGCGACCTACACGTGGAGCAAGACGTTCGCGTCAATGCGAATGTGCGTGGGAGGTGCATAGTGTGTTGATAATTTTTCAAACGTATCAAACGTTGAATTTTCCGGAATTCCATAGTACCATTCCCTCATATGAGCGTTACCTACCAACCTAACCGCCGAAAGCGAAAGAAAACCCACGGGTTTCTTGTTCGCACTAAGACCTCAAGCGGACGTGCATTGCTGCGCCGGCGGAGGAGAAAGGGGCGGCGGCGCCTCTCCCCACGCTAAAATGGTCATCCCCCCTCCGCTCCTTAGGGTGCGGAGCGCCAGCTCCGACTCGCGCGGAGCGAGGCGAGTGCCTCGCGGCAAGAAGGGAAGAATAGTGATCATCACGGTGTCGCGGAAGGCGGCACCTCTCGCGGTCACGAGGAACCGTATTCGGAGACGGATACGGGCAGGGCTCGCGAAGGCGGGTATAACGCCGAAAAACGCGATAATGATAGTCGGGACCGCACAGGTAGCGGAGGCCCCATTTCCTAGGTTGGTAGAAGAAATAAAGAACGTCCTTCACCCTTATGAGTAATCTTTTTCACGCATACATCTACAACCCCGTTTTTGAGGTGTTGGTGTGGATATACCAAACCGTGCCACTCCACGACCTCGGTATTTCCATCATCCTTCTCACGTTCGCGGTTCGGATAGTCCTTCTCCCTCTTTTTTGGAAGAGCGCGAAAGATCAGAGTATTCTTCAAACGCTTCAACCAAAGGTAAAAGAGATCCAAGACAACCACAAAGGTGACCACGAAGCGCAGGGGCGCGCACTTATGGCGCTCTACAAAGAACACCGTGTAAACCCCCTCTCCGGTATATTTTTTCTCATTCTCCAATTGCCGGTGTTCATCGCCCTTTTTCAGATATTTACCAGAGAGCTCGGGAATGTGTTATTTGACTCGCATACCTTTCTTGGGTTAATAAATCTAGATGAGAAGAGCATTGTAATAGCGCTTCTCGCCGCAGGGTTGCAGTATGTGCAGGCGCGGCTTATGCCGCAGGGTAAGGGGACGGAAGGGTCCTCGGCAAAGATGACAAAGTTTTTTGGGCTTGTGATGGGCCCCGCTATCTCACTCATCGTGCTTACCTCACTCCCTTCCGCGCTCGGCATCTACTGGGTCGCGTCAACAGTATTTTCCATCGGCCAACAACTCGTTATCAATAAAAGCATCAAGAAAGAAATTCCCGAAACTATCGCTAAATAATATGGAACAAATTGTGGAAAAAGTAACAATGCTACTCACCCGGATGGGATTTTCCGAGGTACGAGTAGAGGTGGAGGAGGAACACCGGAAAATCGGCACCCATATTGGCGATGGTCTTACGCGTGAGGAAATCGGGTTCATGCTTCCCGCGCTGGAGCATGTGGTGAATCTTATGATGCGGCACGAAAAACTCCCTCCGTATGTGGTGGATGTAAACTACTACCGAAAAGAGCGTGAACGTCTCATTGCGGAACTTGCGCGTGCGGCGGCGCGAAAAGCAGTCGCGACAAAGACGGAGGTGGAACTTCCGCCGATGAACGGATACGAGAGGCGATTGGTGCACGTAGAAATTGCCACTCACCCCGAGCTTGTTACGGAGAGCGTGGGAACGGGGAAAGAGCGCCGCGTAATTATCAAGCGGATTCCTTAATTTCCGCTAATCAAGTTCAAGCCGGTAGAGGAGGTCGGTGTAGCGGTCTATAAAATAGACCGCGTTTTCGTTCGCGCGAACGCGCGAGGCATCAAATGTCGTTTCACCCACACTTCCCCACGGAGATGAGACGTCCTCAATTGAACGGGTTGAGGTTGCGATGCTACCGAGCACAAAAACGTCCTCCGACCTAGTTTTTTGCATAAGGTAACTGTTCAATATGGCGTCGGTGTGCTCTGGCGGACCTTCTTTCGGTACGAAGCAGAAAAGCTTCATGTTATTTACCGCGCATTTGTCGGGGAATGTATAAAAAGGGAAAGCTACGGATCCTCCGAACGAACTATCAAGAAGCGAAGTTCCCTGTTCGCTTGTGAATTTCAAAAACGAATCGCGCGCTGTGGAAGCAGGGACAATCCACAGGTCCTGTGTGGGAGTGAAAAGCACGTTCAACGCGCGAGAAGACGGCTCCAGTTTCCATACGCGATTTTCAAAAAGCGAAGAAGGGCGCTCAAGGATAAACGTGTCTCCAGTTTTGGAGGTCACGAATATTACATCTTCCATGCGGAAATCGCGTACCACCACCATATAAATAAGAGGTGTTTTTGATATGTCCACGAAGGAGAGGTTTGCGTCGTTCCCGCTCCGCACCGTTGCGATAAGCTCGTTCGGGTTCCTTCCCCACCCTGCATTTGTTATCTCTCGAGCAAGCGGACGCCATACCGAATCAACGGTATCAAAAATGGCCCATTGGGGAGAGGAAGGATTTCCGAAGGAAACAAGGAGACGACGTCCATCGGCGGACGGCTCTGTGCGGTTCAGAGCAGTGATGGCTTGGCGGGATATCTCAAGGTCCGGTCCGTCTTTTACCGCGTAGACGTAACCTTCAGGAGTGATGTAATAAACTTCCCCGGTTTCCGGGACAAGCCAGTAATCAAACGCCGTATGGTCGGATATCACGGTCGGCGTAGAAAGCGAGGAAGAGTTATTAGTTTCAGTTGATGTGGAAGTTGGAGCGCCGCCATTCCCCGGTGGGACGTTAGCTGGAGGTTCGGCAATAAAAAGCCACCAGAGGAAATAGATTACTACGCCGACCACTATTGCGATTCCGATTACGGTGAGAATTTTGTAAAGCGGTTTCATGATGAGCTATGGGCAACTCTTGGCGCTGAGGTGGAGGTGTCCCGCGCCGGCTTCATACCGCGCGCCATTACACTGTTGGTATCCGTTCGTGACTGCGAATCCCGCCGCGTCCGCCGCAGAGGTGAACTGCGCGAGGTATTGGCAATCCGTGCCAGAAAGGTATCTCCGGTTATCAATAATGACGGTCACATCCACGCTACACCCGTTGTAATGACCCGCCGACTCAAAAGAAGCTGTGGGCGGGTATGCCTCAATGATTCGCCATTTCATGACAATATCTCTCCCGAACAACCCCGCATCCGCAACCTTGATACCACTTGCTCCCGATATCGTTGTGTTTAATCGTGCTAGAGCGGAGTTGGTTTTCGGATTCACGATGCAATTTGATGGCTCTCCGCCCCATCGACACTTCCCCGGTTGCATAGGGAAAACTCCGTTAAGCTCGGCGCAGTTCGTGCAACTGGCGCGAATGATGCACGCGCGTAGTTGCGCGGGAGACGGTGCGGGCACGAGGGTGGTGCAGTATGCAAACTCACGCGCTCTTGTGGTTGACGCGTTTTGGAGTTCCTCGTCGGTGATTGGGAGTGTTTGATTCTCGCCGGGGATAAGTTGGTCAGCGGACACGCCTTCTTTTTCAATGCCGCCGAGCTGGATTCTTTCTGGTCCCGCAATTTCTCCAAATCTTTGGGTAATCCGCGGGTTTACGGTGTTGAGAATGAGATAGGAGCCAAAAAGAAGTACGATACCCCACATCGCCGACGTAATCATGTCTTTTCCTTCTTGCTGGCGGGTGGTGCTTCCTCCCGCGAATGTGTAAAAAAGCGAGCCGACGACGATAATACCTACCGCAAGTACGCCGGCAATGGCGAGTGCTATCTGATATACACGAGCGATATAAGCTGCGGGATTTGCCTCAATCCCAATATTGTTGTCGGAAACGCAGGAAATCCCTGTCGGGCACTGAATATCGGGCAAATCAAAGGATGCCGCAAGCGCGGGCAAATTTCCCGCAAGAAAGGCGACCGCAAAAACTATCGCAAAAACTATCGGAAAAAAAGGTTGATATTTCATGGTTCAATAGAAAATTGTGCACGCGTAGCCGCGATTTCTTGAAGGTTTCTCTGGTTTTGCGCTTCTAGAGAGACTGAGAATGTTCGCGGGGCGAGGTTGGAGCTTCCGGAGACGGTAAGTTCCGTGTCGCTTCCGACGCTTTGACGCATTCCATCCACGGTCCATGCGAAAGAAAGGTCCGAAAGCGAGGAAAGGTTGAAAAAGAATGGCACGGCACGGAGCGTCATCGTGCCGCCGCTCCCTCTCCCTCCACGGTAAGGCGCATCGATAACCAGGATGGGTTGTACAGTCGGGATGCGGAGCGAGGTTTCGATTGTTTCCGCGCCGTGGAAAGCGGAAACGTGTACAAAGTGCGCATCACCGGGCCCTTTTGTCGCAGTAAATGTCGCCTGTTTCACACCGCGGCCGCCACCAATGAACTTTCCATCAACTTCCCACAATATCTCCGTCTGCGAAAGGTCCAACAACACCCCGTTCTTTGTCGCTTCCACTGCGACTGAAATGGGAGAGGTAAGCGAAGGGAGCGCTTTTCCTTTGAAAAAGGCCGGATAGAAGTTGGAAGCTTTCCATGTAATGAACGCTTGGCTTAATGATGTCTGCGCGGAGACTCCCGCGTACCAGATTGCAATGGAAACGAGAACAGCTAAAGTGATGATAATGTTTTTTTTCATGCCGCTTTCTTTGCTCCCCATTTTTCCTGAATCCTTTTACTTTGCGCTTCATGTTCTTCCTTCGTTAGCCCTTTTTTCTCATCGTTTCCCTCAACCTCTTCCCGCGCGGTGCGGTACATGGTACGCGCTTCCTTCGCCGCCGCGAATGTACCTCGTGTTTCCTTCACAT
This sequence comes from Candidatus Brennerbacteria bacterium, assembly GCA_043799565.1. Classification (GTDB taxonomy): domain Bacteria; phylum Patescibacteriota; class Minisyncoccia; order UBA6257; family GWB1-50-10; genus DYGI01. Next base: position 52,738 of record JAZDNP010000013.1, read on the forward strand.
CCTTCAGCTTTTTCACGTCCATTTTACCCAATGTAACTGCGGTAGTCACGAGGCCGAACTTCTCCGGGTGGTTTTCCATGTAGACCGAGGCAAGGAAAGTGAATATTTGGGTGGGAACGAACGGTATGATTTGCGTTGCAATTGGTACAAGGAATCGGCGAACAAGATTTGCGCTCGCAGTTGCGCCTTTTAGCTGGAACCAGAGCGTAAAGAGAAGCCAGGAGAGGGATTGGATGACGAACCCCCCCACGCCCGCGAGAAGATCGGCGAAGGCGCTTACAATATCAATGAGGAGCGCAATCATGCTCCCGAATATAATTTCCACTAGATTGAATTTTGGTCCGTCCATAAAATGATTATTGATCAATGATCATTGATTACTTTTCAACCCCTTTATCTCCAACATTTGCTCGGGGTTCGTGGTAATAATCTGATCCTCGGTGTAGGAGGCGATGATCTTGACCGCGACGTGTTTGAGTCCCGCAAAGAAGAGCCCCTCCCCCACCCCCGCCTCAAGGAGAAGCATCTTTTCTCCGTCGGTGAGGTCAAATGCGCCCGCTACCGCATCAATTGAGGTTGGCGATTGTTTCATAAGGAGCTGGATGGACGAGTTGGTGACGATGGGGCGCCCATATTCTGACCGGAGGAAATCCTCCACGTCCTGCGTAATGGTGGTGATGCCGAGGTAGTATTTCCTGGCGCGCTTTACGAGGCCGAAGAGGAAAGACGCGGAGTCCTTATATTTCATCATCCACCACGCCTCATCAATGATGAGGAGGCGGCGCTTAAGTTCGGAGCGCACCAGATTCCACACGAAGTTCAGCACGATGTACATTGCGATAGGGCGAAGTTCCTCTTCTAGGTCGCGGATGGAGAAAACGATAAGGCGGTTTTTTACGTCAATGTTGGTCGGCGCGTTTGTGAATCCGGCGTAAGATCCCTTCACAAACTTTTCCAAACGTTGGCCAATACCGCGTCCGCCATCCGTGTTCGTCAGCACCGTTTGAAGATCTCCCAAAAGCGGAGGATTCAATTCTTTGATACTGCCGAAGTTTTCCGCAGTGATGTCGCGGGATGCGTAGGTTTCGGTGATGGCGCGGTCCAAAAGTGAGTCCTCTTCGGGCGTTACCGCGCCGAGCATGAGTTTCACGAGGCCGGTAAGGTTTAGAACATGCGATTTGAAAACGTCCGCAGGCTCTTCCCCTTCCGGAATAAGCGGAATATCAAAAGGATTTATGTGGTTTGGTGAAGTGAGGGAAATCTTAAAATAGCTTCCGCCGACCGCGTTCGCAAGGTTTTGATACTCGTTCTCCGGGTCTATAACGATCACGTCGGTGCCGAGCATCATGGTGCGGAGGATCTCTAGTTTTGTTGCATACGACTTGCCGGAACCTGATTTTGCAAAAACCACCGCGTTCGCATTTTCCAGCGAGAAGCGGTCAAAAATGATGAGCGATTGGTTGTGGAGATTAATGCCGTAGAGAATACCCTTGTCGGAGGTAAGATCGGGCGAGACGAACGGAAAAAGCGAAGAAACAGGGCCGGAATTCATCGGCGTATTAATGGAAAGCTTGTCCAGTCCGGTAGGGAGCGCCGAAAGGAAGGCCTCATCCTGCCGGAAGAGCGCCGGTTTCACGTTCACAAGCCGTGATTCAAGAGTAGATTGTATTTTGTCCTCCAGTTTTGTAAGCTCCTCCACGGATTTCCCGTAGAGCGTGATGTAAACGCCAACCTTAAAGAGTTTTTCCTGCGCTTGTTGGAGCGTGTCGCGGAGGCTTTCTAGGTCACGGTATGCCGTTTCAAGCATGGGGTCCCGCACGAGCCCCTTCTCTTCCCGCTCCATTGTTTCCGCCTGCACTTGCGCCACTTTTTTGCGTAGGTTCTTAAGCGCCGTACCGGTGTCGGTTGGATGGATGAAGATGGCGATATCAAGCATCTCCGGCATGTTGATTAGTGGAGAGAACCAGCCGCTCGCGACGTAACGTGGATAGGTGAAGAGAAAAAGAGTTTTTGTATAGTAGTCGCCCAACTTCAGATAATTGGACGACACTTCAGCGCCGGCAGGAGCAATAACACTTCCCATATCCTCGGAAGACGGTTCGTACGCTTTCGGTGTTTTTATCTCCATATTGTTATTCTTTACTTACCACCCGCTTTCCCTCCACGAGTTCGGGATTATACAGGTTATAAAAGAGTTCCACCAAAGCATCATTTTCCAACGGTGCCGCGCGAAGTCCTATTTGAGAAAGTCCATCTATCACCTGGTTTACGCGCCGTTCAAGTTGAGAAAGAGTTTCCTGCGAGCTTTCTTCGTGCAACGTTGAGCCAGGAGCAGCTTTCCTGAAGAGGGACAAAAGCCCTCCTGCCTTACCGGCGGGAATTATGGATTCGTACGGCACTACGGTAAAAAAAGTTTTTGAGATAATGGCATTTTCCTCCACAAACGTGCGGATGAATTCCACGTACTCGCCTATCTGTATCTTTAAAAGTTCGCTTGGTTCCTTCTCCATATGTGTGCGCATGGAAGCAAGGTACGCGTCCACATTCACTTTGCGCGAGTGGATAAAGAACTGGACCGAAAAATCCAAGGTGTTGAGAAAACTTTGGAAACTTCCGAGAATAAGTCCCTGTTCCGCCTCGGATTTCAGGTCAAAGTTTACACCGCTCACAATGAGTACACGGCGCACCCCCCCACTTTTTAAATACAGTACGCCATCTCGTATCTCCTTTATATCAACGAGCGCTTGGGTCGGCGTGGTGGGTTCCTTCTGCATAGACACAGTTTATAGGCGTTACGTCTTATAATCCACCCGCTTCGCGACTTTTTTCTCTCCCGTGAGATAGGTAACGACCTCGTATTGTTTTTCCTGTTTTTTCATTTCGGGAAGGCGAGAAAAAATCTTTCCCGTTGTGATTTGAAGTGCGAGAGATCTCAACGTTTCTTCTATCCCCATTTTCCTCCGAAGCGCTTCAATTTTTTGGAGCTCTGCGACCCCGGGAAGCGTAGTTTCGGGGAGCATGCGCGACCATGTGTACACGCGCGGTTTCCAGTAATACGCAAGCGCAGAGCGGAGCACTGCCGGGAGCGGTTGGGCATTGATTTTTATGAATGCCAATCCGATAGCTATTGCGGCTACGAGAAGCGTGATAAGGAGCCAAAGAAAGAACGTGAAGACGTAGAAGGAGGCGAAGCTTATCCCCACCGCGGCGGCGAGATAGAGAAATTGGGGGAGCGTGAGGAACCCCACCACCTTTGGTTGTTCATCAATGAACTGCGGAATTTGGAATGTTGCCATAACGCATTAACGAAGGTCTACCACATTTCCTTCTACATTAGGTAGCCCGCCTGTTCCTGAGGACAGCGGACTTATTTTGGGAAGAGGCGGAAGGGACTCGCTCTTTTTTATCTGAAGTGGCGTTTCTTTAGTCTGGGTAGAGGGTTGCTCAGGAATAAGCGGCGACATTGCGACTTTAGGTGCCACCAAAGTTTTCCCGAACGTTTCCAGATTGATGAATTCTCCGCCCGTACCGGGCGAGAGATTGGTGCGGTATTCGCTGTAATGTACCACCTTCCCCTCCTCTTTGGTTGGTTTGCTCGCTGGAGCTTTAGCGTCGGAGGGCGTTTCTATGGTTGCACGAGGTGCCGGGGCGAACTCCCCTTGTTTTGGTTTGAAAAGCCCGAAGGGAAGCGAAAATCCCCTCATTGATTCCTTTCTCGTTTCACCCGAGAGTGCCTTTTCTTCATGAAGGACGAACGGTGCGTTTGAGGGAGATGCCCCTTTTCCTGCCGAGGCGGGAATCAATACGGAGGAGGGGCGGTCCTTGAATCTGAGAAATGAAGGAGTCCCTAAGCCCCTGGGTTTTGATTCAGGAGATGACGATTCCCTCGTTTCGCGCACATCTTCTCCCGCAAGGGCAGGCTGGTAGAACTCATCGAGTTCTGTTTCAACTCGGGAGAACACCTTTCTCCCTATTTCCTCGGTGATAGATTGAGCGATCTTTGTATCGAGGTTCGCGCCTTGTTCGATCTCTCGCGCAAGGTCGGTGCGGTGGATGAACCCGAAGAACACCGCGGCGGTGAGCGCCAAAACTTTATCGGTTTTTTTTTGGTCAAGATGGTGAGCATCCGCGATTGACTGCAACACCCCGCCTATTTCAAGAGAAAATGCAAGGTTGCGGATTGACTCCGGCAGAGCATCAAGCCGTTCAAGAAATTTATTTTTCGATACGGTAAACATTCTCTGCATTTCTTTTACGGCGTGCTAGGAGGTGGTGATGGTGGTGGAGGCGGTGCGGCTGCCGGTGTTGCGGGCGCCGCCGCGGTCCCTGTGTCGTAGAGACGGAGCGAAGCAATTTGGTTTTGCACTTTAGCGAGCTTGTCTGCTGCTTTCACATTCCCTTCAGCGATAAGTTGCGCTCCGACCGCATCAATCGTCACATCGAGTCGTTCAAACCCTGCGCCTTTGACGTTCCGGAAGAGCTTTGCGACGTCGGCAGGTACATTCACTGCGATTCCATGTACGAGCGCTTGGCGGAAGGCATCGCTCATTTCTTTCGTCGTGCCCGCCCCTAACTGTTCGATGATCGCTTTTCCAAAAGTGTCGTTTGTTGGGAGCTTCGGGATTTCATCCGGTTTGAGTTTCTCGATCCACGCCGCCATTGCATCGTCGAGTTTCTTTTTATCCTCCGGCTTTGACATATCACCAGATCTCAATATATCGGCAGATGCGAGATCCATACCTGCGGCGACCTCAAACCCTTTCCACTGCCGCGATTCCTTTCCATAGTACGACTCGAAAACCTCCTTGTTCTTTTGCGTCACATTACCCAGTACATCAGGTTTCCCAGTAGTGCGATTTTGAATGAGTCCCACCGTGCCATTTTTCGCGAGGCGCTCCATAGCGGCGACTTTCTCTGGAGCGGAAAGCGTATCCAGGTTTTTAGCAAGATGCGCATCCCCGTATTTCTTGAGCCGTTTGTCGGCATCATCGACAAGCCCGCGTCGCAGAACGTCTGCCTGACCGCCTAACGCCATTCCCATGCGCTTAAAGCCTGGAATCCGCTGCAGCCTGCCTGCAAGGCCGGTTCCAAGCTTGGACTCGAGCGCTCGAGCGCCAGCTTGTTTTGCCTGTCTACCTGCCCACGCTTGGGCACCAGTCTTAGCTTTGTTTGCGATGGCCATACCAATATTTGCTCCCGCAACTCCCATTTTCTGCGCAACGATGAGTCCACCAAGCATAATGCCAGCGAGTACAAACATTTGAACACCTTGGGACATGATGCTTATGAGGCCCGCATCAAAAAAATTGGAACCATCTGCAACGGGCGCAGGTTTTCCTCCCATAGCTTCCAGTGCCGCGAATGCGAGGTAGATGAAAAACGTTGCGATGGGTGCAAAAGTGGCCCACTTAATAAAATCTTTCCACCAATCTTGGAAGTAGTTTCCGAGGTTCGGCATGACCCAGAAGAGCCATATGATGGGTGCGGTAATACCGAGGAAGGTGAGATGCAGGTAGCGGAGCAGCAGCATAATAGCAAAAGTGCCGACGACCACAACGCTCAAAAATACGAATACGACATTAAAAATTTGGCCGGCGATGAGATTGAAAAGTCCTGCGCCGAAAGTACTGATGGCGCCTGCGGCACTTTCGAAGTTTTGCGGGTCGTTTAATCGCTGGGGATTGAATGCGCCTGCGAGCGCGGCGCCGAGGCCGTTAGGACTCGGAATCCGGTTGAGGAAAAATGCGGTAAAAACGTTCGTGAACTGAAGCACCGCGCCTGCGATCGCAAGCGAGAAATTCACTAGAATTGCCGCCGCAATGAGCCGGACCAAAAGCTTCTGGCTTCCATATTTTTCAACGCGAAACATTACACCGAAAGCGATGACGATAATAATAAGCACGAACCCGAGATTTGCGAGGTCGCGCATAATCTCCCATCCGATTTCAACAAGCTTGTTCTGCGGGTCGAACACTTGGAGGTTCAGATCCATCATGATCCCCGCGATCCACGAAAAAAGATTCAGCACGAGTCCTCCGAGGAACCCAATGATGTATGCAACCACGCCAAACGCTTTCCCTATGACGTAACCGGCAATATCACCGATATTAAAAAGATCGCCGAGGAAGGATGTTTGTGCGTGGGCTGCGAGTGGAAACGCAAGTATTCCTCCTGCAATAAGGAGGAAGAAGAACACGCGAGAATATGAGGAAAACAATTTCATGCGGTTATGAAGACGGTGGCGGCGTCCAACTGCATGAGTAGGAACCGAGCTGGCAGGCTTGGCGGGCCTGGCCGGTCGTTGTGAGCTGCTGGGTAAGGAGCGTTTCAAGCTCTAGCTGGCTCACGATGGTGGTCGCAAGGTAGCTCTGTGTGGTACCAAGCGCGCTCACAAATGACTGAAGCTCGGATTCCAAAAGATTGGAATTAGCATTGAATTCCCGCTCAATATCTGCCGTTCCTTCAAGCGTTTTTGTGAGATTGGTCCGGTTGGTAGTGAACTGGACGGAACGAATTTGAGCGAGAATGAGCGTGGAGGAAGTGCTGCCGCATGCCGCGCCGGAGTTTATATTGTGAGGAATTTCACAATCTACTGAAAGGGCCGTGGAAGTCGCAATAAGTTCTTTATTGAGCGCAATGAGGCGAGTGAGTGTTGTACTTGCGGACGCCACTTTGGTGCGTATGTCGGGAATTTGCCGTCGGATTTCGGTTTTGAGCTGTGCGGTGAAGTTTGTAGAAGATGTGAACTCGGAACCGTAGCCGCTGAATGGATCAGCGTCGGTGTATTGTGTCGGGGCCCGTCCCGTGGTGGTTTCACTGCGCAATCTGGTCGGGCTTCCACGGAGCCCCTTCACCCCCTCTTTGATGATGCGGTTTATTGCGGCATCAAATACCGCATTGGAGTATTTTGAAAGGTCATTTGCACTTGCGAGGTGTTGAGTGTCGGCGATGAGCGCTACGCCTGCAATTTGCTGCGTGCCTGCGGGTGGAATGGTAATTTCCTCACGAGAGCATGTGAAGACGACGGAGCCGCCTCCCAAGGCGCTCGCAACACTTTCGTACGCCGCACTTCCCGACGCCGGAGGAAAGAGTGGGTTGGGATAGTCGAAATCACTACTGTTCACAGCTCGCCTAGTTTCCTTTGAGCGGCCGCTTAACGTAAGCGCAAAACTTGTCGCGGTCCATTCCAAACACTGGACGACTGGTTTGTAGCCACCACCCGCGGATGCAAGAAGGGCCGCTTCCCCTTTTTTCTTTGCGGTTTGGCGCATAACCTCGTCCTGCGTGGCAAAGAGTGAACCAGCGAAATTATTGTTAGGACTGAACGATTCTGCGTATGCAAGCGGTCCACCCGCAGAAAAGTCGTCATAAAATCCTTGGATATTTTCTACAATATCATCCAACGTGCAGCTCGCACTTTCCGAAAATTTTGGGATGGGAGCGAGAAGTGGGGGTATGCGAGCGCGGAGCGGCGAGCAGAGTTCCGCAAGGCCAAGTTCACGTGCGGTGTCGCCGACCGCCGCCTGCCCCGCTTCCTCAAGAAAGTCGCCGAAGTTTGTGATGAATTTGGGGTCGCGTCCATCCGATATCCAACCGACAATGTCGTCGGTCATGCGATCCAAAAGGCGCTTCCGGAATTTTCCAAGCGCGATTTTAAATGCCTCATCTTTAATCGCCTTCATGCAGTTTCCAAACTGTATCTTTTCCGTTTCTTTAAGTTGCTTGCCCGTTTCCTCCACTTGCTGTGGCCCCCCTCCTCCCCCGCCGAAGATGTCGCCAAGCCCGAGCGCATCTCCAATACCGCTAAGTGCGCTACCCAAGCCAGGAATGGCCAAATCAAGCCCCAAACTCGCTAAATTTTTAATCCCGAGCTCTTTCCCCAGTAATTTAACCGCACCTTTTCCTAAATCCTTAACCGCGCCTAAGGCCTTATCTCCTATTTGGTCAACCGCTGCGTCCACAGTGCATTGCTTCACCGCATTTGCAGTAGATGGAGTTTCGCCGGTGCTTATAGGAGCAGGGGCAACCGGAGATACGCGGCGGTTACAAGCGAAAATGGGGAACGTAAAGATTCTCTTGTAATACTCAAAGTCCGGAGAGCCGATCGCTGGAGGAACTTCAGGGTCTTCGTACGGGAAAAGAAAATTTACCGGCACTACAATTTCCGAAAAAATCCCATCGCTCTTTCTTGTGCCGCTTATTTTCCAATCAAGGCAAGTGTCACCCGCCGTTTGTGCAAAAACTGAGGGAATGGTGCCAAAAGGCGCAATGAGCATCGCGGCTACGAGTAGGGATAAAATTTTGAAGAAAATACGCATGAATTAAAGATTCGCGCTTTTCAGATTTGCTACCAGAGTTACCATAAGCGCATCTTCCTCGTCCGCGGTTATGGAAAGCGAATCTACCGCGGCTACAACCTTCAACGGGTCCTCCCCGCTTTGAAGGATGTGGCTTGCAATCGTCGCGCGCTTTTGCCATAAGTTCATGAGTCCAAGGTGAAATGGAACGAGCGGCGAAGGGACGGTAATGGTAAGAAGGTCGCCCGCGTAGGCGGCCATTGCGTTGCGATGTAGTCGGAGCGGTGTTTCATCCCCCTCGCTTACAAACTTTGCGACCGCAGTCAGAAGAAACTCATTCACATTCCGAAAACGTTCGGCTTGAATTTGCGCGAGAGCGACGAAGTAACGTGCAAGCTCCTCTTTGTCTTTGAGCGGCGCGGTGCGGAGATCCTGTACCGTGTATGTCTTGAAAATTAAAGGAATCTCCACAACTTTTGCGATGATGGACTCCACCGTGCCTTCCGGCGGGAGCGCAATAGCTCTAGCGTCGCTTCCTGGCTGGTTCAGCTTGAGTATTTCTTCGCCGTAGCGCTGTGCAACGAGTTCGGTAAGATTCGTATCAGCGCCCTCTCCCAAAAAGCCCTGGAGGGCGGAGCCGCTTTCTCCGTAGGCGAATGCGGAACCGTTCCCTCCTCCCGCAGAAATAGTGAGAGCTTCGTTGCTGCTAACTGAAGTGGCAGCAAGCCGAGTAATAGAAAATGCACCAACCAATCCTCCCGCGAGGACGAGTATCGCGATGGTTTTCCTTCTCATTTCCCATCAATTATACACCATTTTTACGAGCATTTTGACGTGTTCGGGTGTGAGAAGAGCGGCGCGCGCATTTTCTTTGACTCCGAGTGCGCGTACAAGTGTTTTTGCGTGCTCTTCCGTGGTTGAAAATCCCTCACGGATATTGTTCAAAAGTGTTTTTCTGGGATGTCGGAACGCGATTTTTGCAATTTCAAAGCAATGAGGTGTCCACGCCGGCAAAATATTGGAATTTGGTGTGAGAGTAAGGAGCGCAGATGTAACTTTTGGAGGTGGCGAAAAGGCTCCGCGCGGGACAGTAAAGACAATTTTCGGCTTTGCCCACCCTTGGAGCGTCATCGCAAGAAGATTCATTTGAGGCGGTGCCGTGCAGGCACGTTCTGCGACCTCTTTTTGAATAAGGAGAGCGATTTTTGCGACTGATAGGCCGCCACTGACCACTAGGTCGCCGATGAGGCGGAGAAGAAAACCGGTGAGATAGTAAGGAATATTTCCGGTAATAGAACAACCCGCCACAAGGGACGGGTGGCTAGCGGCGAGCGGAGCAAGAACCTTGCGAACGTCGCCTTCAATGATTTCAATATTTTTTTGCCCTTCGTATTTTGTGCGGAGGAACGAAACAAGTGTGCGGTCCCGCTCAATCGCGATTATCTGCTTTGCGCCCGCGCCAAGAAGCGCGTCGGTTAGCTCTCCATGCCCTGGGCCAATCTCGACTACGCAGTCGCTCGTTACTAGTTTTTCGCCATCAGTCGCTAAGACCTCGCGCGCGATGTGAGCGAGTATGTCTTTGTCTTTTAGAAAATGTTGTCCGAGCCGAGTCCCCATATTATTCCTGTTTTACACGATATTGGAGTGCTTCAGCGAGGTGAGGTGCTGAAACCTGCGCGGCACGGTCGAGGTCAGCGATAGTGCGCGCGACCTTGAGAACGCGGTAGTAACCGCGCGGTGAGAGAAGAGAGCGATCGAGCGCGCGTTTCAAAAGAATATCGGCATCATTTTCCAACGTTACGAATTGTTCCACCTCTTTTGAGCTCATCTCGCTATTTGAGAAGAGCGGGCGCTCATTACCCTTGAATCGTTCCGCTTGGAAATCGCGTGCGGCATGGACGCGCGCGCGGAAACGTTCATCGTTCCCTCTCTCGCTGCCGCTCGACGCATGAAGCTCTTCGGTGCTTATGCGCGGTACCTGAAGTTGGATATCAATCCGGTCTAAAAGTGGTCCCGAAATTTTACGCTGATAGCGGAAAACTTCCGCGGCGCTACAACGGCATTCATGGACTGGATCTTCAAAGTATCCGCACGGGCATGGGTTCATTGCGGCAATGAGCGCAAAACGTGCAGGAAATATCAGTGTTTTTTTCGCTCGCGCAATCTGAATTTCTCCGTTTTCCAAAGGCTGACGAAGTCCTTCCAAAACATCGCGATGGAATTCTGGGAATTCATCCATAAAAAGCACTCCACGATGCGCAAGAGAAACTTCTCCGGGACGCGGAGATGTGCCTCCTCCGAGTATTGCGACTGCGGAAGCGGTGTGATGCGGCGCTCGGAACGGGCGAAAGTTCACGAGCGGATTTTGTGCGGTGAGGCCCGCAGCGCTCCATATTCTTGTGGTATGGAGCATTTCCTCGTCGGTAGGTGGAGGGAGAATCCCTGCGAACGCCTCCGCGAGCATCGTCTTCCCGGTGCCCGGAGGACCCGAGAGGAGCACGTTATGACCTCCCGCCGCTGCGACGAGGAGTGCGCGCTTTGCCGTTTCGTGGCCGCGAATATCTGCGAATGATGTTTTGCTCTGGTTTGCGCGTGGGATGAGCTGAGTTTTGGGAAGCGGTTGAATAAGCACACTCCCCTCAAGGTGCGCCACCACATCGCGGAGCGTAGCGACGGGGAATACGCGTATATCCGGAATGGCGGCGGCCTCTGGAGCGTTTTCTTGCGGAACAAAAAGTTCTTTGAACCCGTGTTCTTTCGCGAAGAGCGCAATATTCAAAGCGCCCGTGACCGCGCGCAGTGCGCCGTCAAGTGACAGCTCTCCGATAAATAGTTTGCGAGAAGCATCAAACGGTTTTATTTGTTCGCTCGCGAGAAGATACGCGAGCGCAATCGCGAGATCAAAGTGTGAGCCAGTTTTCTTTATATCGGCAGGAGCGAGATTTATGGTGATGCGCCGGTTCTCGCGCGTGGGAGGGCGAACGCCGATATGTTTGAGTGCCGAATTCACTCGTTCCTTTGATTCCGCTACCGCCTTGTCGGCAAGTCCGACGATGGTGAATGAATGGAGGCCGACGTTCAGGTCGGCCTCCACCTCGATCGCGTTCGCATCGATGCCATCCAGCTCCGCAGTGAAGAGCTTAGGAACTGTGGTCACACTTTCTTTTGCTTGCAGGTCTTGCAGTGAGATGATTCCGGATCCACCGCAAGGAGTTCCGGTTCCATCTCTTTGCCGCACGACTCGCAGACGCCGTAGGTTCCAATGTTGATTTTCGCGAGCGCAAGCCGCACACGCGCAAGTTGGCGGCCAAGGACACGCTTCAGCCCTATCCATGTTCCAAACTCTTCCGCCTCATCCGCCTCCTCCTCAAAGTGGTCGGTTTCGTCGCCGAAATTCAAATCCTTTTTGAAGTCCGCGAGTTGCACCTCAAGCTTCTCTTCTTTCTCCTTCAGCTTCGCTTCCAATTTTTTGCGATCATCTCCTTTCATCCCGTTTAGAAATAATAGAGCATGCTCGACCGCTTTGTGTTTGCGAGTTTCTGCTTTTGGAGGTTCATAAACATTATGGTAATGCTACCAAGATTTCTAACGGGATTCATGTCGTTAAAAATAGTCCGCCGAGAGGCGGATGTCAAAGCCCGTATTATGGCGTTCCCTAGAAACCGAGCAGTTCCGCCGCGGCTTCGGCACCGGTGAGGTTCGTAGAGAGGAGGAGATTCCGACCAAACCATGTGTAGGAAAAAGTAGCTCCGGGGGCCTCAAATGACACCTGGGATGCCGGTTTTTCGCGCACGCTCCCATCAACCCACACCCCCTTCTCACCCGGGTCCTCAAGGAAGAAGTTCGCTAGGTCGGGGTTTGCTTGAAGCGTGCCCATCCCGTCCTGTACTGGTCCTATGGGCGCACCCGCTCTGAGCTGGACCACCATGCCGAACCAGGTACCGCTGGGCTCCGCATAGGTGAAATACGTGGCATCCTCGTCGAATGAAGAAAGGAGAGAGGAGGTAAAGAAGGTCGGCGCAATGAGGGTTGCGAGTTTTGAGAATGGAAGTATGTTCCCGGACGGCATCTTAACGACCACTTCGCTCATGAGAGGCGTGGCGACAGAGCCGGAAGGAAGCGCGGATTTAAAAGCCTGAAGCGTTGGCGCGGTAAGGATAACTTCGGTGACAGTGTCGGCTCTTGTCGTGAAAAGTGAATCGTGAGAAGAGACGCCTTGAATGCCGCTCCATGGATCTACCACAGGCGTTTCGGGAGCTTCTCCGGTGGAAGTCGCTGATTCTTCAAACGGGTGGATTCCCGAAGTTCCGGAATTTTCCGGCTCGGGAAGAACGGGAGCCGCGGGTGGAGGCGTTACTGCCGGAACTTCTCCCATAAAAAGTGGATAGACGAAGAAATATCCGATGGCACCGAGTGCGACCACAATGAGAAACGAAAGAACCGCAACAAAGATTTTTTTACCTCCCGTTTTAGGCGTTGCGGGCGGAATGATCGGCGAAGACGGGATGCTTAAAGATGGGGGCATGCCACCTACCGGTGGGACCGGAGGGGCGCCGCCTACCCTTGGGAATGTCCCACTCACCGCAATACCGGGAGGAGGAACAATGGGTTTTACGGGCGATGGCGTGTAAGGAGCAGGTTCGGAACCTCCCGTGCTTCGAATTGAGCCGAGGTCGGAAGAGAACGTGCGCGTTTCAAGCGACGGAGAAGGAGGTGTCACGGGACGGGGTGCGAGCGGTGACTCCCCCTCTCCAGTCCCTATTTGTGGCTTAAATGAGGATCCTTCCATATGGAGGGATTATAGCACGTTCTGAATTCGGCGCTTCTGTGGAAAACTTTTTTACTTTCCCTCAAGCCGCTTCAGGGAAAGCGCGATGCGGTCGCCTTCCACCCTCACCACGAGCGCTTTCACCTTGTCGCCCATATGTACTACGTCTTCTACCTGTTTTACGAATCCTTCGCGAAGCTCGGAAACGTGTATCATGCCGTCACGCCCACCCCCGAGGTCCACAATGGCGCCGAATTCCAGTATTTTCACAATGTTGCCCTCCACCACATCGCCGGGCTCATAGTCCTTTACCAGACTTGAGACCATTTCATATGCGGCTTTTGCGTGCTCCGCATTCACGCTTGCGATGAACACGCTCCCGTCGTCTTCAATGGAGATTTCCACGTCGCCGCCCGCGGTCTCCACCATGCCGTTGATGGTTTTCCCGCCCGGTCCTATGACGAGCCCGATCTTTTCTACCGGAACGGTGAGAGTAAGAATGCGGGGCGCGAACGATGAAAGTTCCGCGCGGGGCGCCGCAAGCGCGCCGGTAACCGTTTTCAAAATATGAAGACGTGCCTTCTTTGCATCCGCGATTGTCGCCTTAAATATGTCTTCGGTGATGCCCACTATCTTCGTGTCCATTTGTATCGCGGTCACGCCGTTTTCGGTCCCGGCAACTTTAAGATCCATGTCACCGTAGTGATCCTCCGGTCCTTGAATGTCGGTCAAAACCTTGAAAGCACCTTTTCCGTCCGTCATAAGACCCATCGCGATGCCCGCCACATGCTTTTTCATCGGCACTCCCGCATCCATGAGTGCAAGACATGTTGCGCACGCCGAAGCCATGGAGGACGAGCCGTTGGAAGAAAGGGTTTCGGCAACCACGCGAATGGTGTACGGGAATTCCGTCTTCGGAGGAATTAGGTTTCTTACCGCCTTTGAGGCAAGATTGCCGTGTCCTATCTCGCGCCTTCCGGGGCCGCGCGAGCGCTTTGCTTCACCTGTGGAAAATCCAGGGAAATTGTAGTGGAGCATAAAGCGCTGATGGGTGATGCCTTCCATACTTTCCACGAGTTGTTCACCTGCGGGGCTTGCGAGCGTGACCACCGCAAGCACTTGCGTATCACCGCGCATGAAAAGCGCGGAACCGTGCGTACGTTTGAAAAGTCCGACTTCCGCATACAGAGGTCGCACTTCGTCCAGTTTTCTCCCGTCAGGACGTTCATCACGCGCCATTATTCCTTCGCGCACGTGGGCGTCCACCGCATCCTCAAATATTTGGTCGGCGTTTCCGATATGCGGTGCGGTTGTCTCGTTCTCGGCGAGCGCCGCCATGAGCAACTGTTTCAACTCTTCAAGCTTCTTTTCTTTTATCGCCGCTGCGAGTTTGTCTTTCAGGAACTCATGCACCGCGCGAACGGTTTCGCCGTCGTGCTCGGAAACGAGGTTCTCCATTTTCGGCTTTCCGATTTCGCCCACAATTTTCTCCTGGAATGCGATAAGCCGATCTATCTCGCGCTGTCCTTTTACAAAAAGCTCCGCTGCTTTGTCTTCCGCGATTTCAACTCCCTCAAACTCAATCATATTCACCTTTGCCTTCGGACCCGCGAAGAGCGCGTGGTAGCGGAGCGAGCCGTCTTCGTTTTTTTCGATGAAAGGAACGCCTGCTACGGGGCCATTCCAGGGAATGTCGGAAATGGAAAGCGCCGCGGAGGTCGCAAGGAGCGAGAGCGCATCGGGGTCGTGCACTTCGTCGTATGAAAGAATGGTAATGGTTACCTGCACTTCGCGGCGAAGACGGGCGTCAAAAAGGGGACGAATGGTGCGGTCAATGAGGCGTGCGGAAAGCGTGGCCTCGTCCGTAGCTCTCCCTTCGCGGCGCACAAAACGGCTTCCGAGTATCTTCCCTGCCGCATAGAAACGTTCCTCGTAATCCACCGTGAGCGGGAAATAATCGCCGGACGTTTCCTTGTTTCCTAAGACGACGGTAGCGAGCACTATCGTGTCGCCATGCTTTCCGATGACTGCACCGTTCGCCTGGTGTGCAATTTCCGAAACCTCCAATGTAACGAGGTCTCCTCCGAGCTCTGTTTCAAATATTTTCCTGTTGAGTTTCATGAAATGTTTATTTCGCCTGCCGCGCCGTTCCTTTCTCCTTCCGCTCCCGGATCTTCAAAAGAATACGTGGAATGGTTTCAATGTCGGTGAATCGGTCGACCGATTCTTTGAGTTTCGCCGAGGCACTTCTCCGAAACGCGACTGCCTCCACCTGGCGCCCGAGTCCCCACTTCAGGTATTCCACGAGCGGCACAAAATCGCCGTCGCCGGTAACAAGAATGATGGCGTCAACGCTGGAAGCCAAACGTACCGCATCTATCGCCATGCCGATGTCCCAATCCGCTTTTTTGGACCCATCGGGATAGATTTGAAGGTCCTTCAAGCGAAGCTCAAATCCCGTCTGTTTCAGCGCTTCAAAAAACGATTCCTCACCGAGCGCGGTGTCGCTTTTCACCACGTACGCGACGGCGCGAAGCAAAGGACGGTTTCCCACCGCCACCCGGAGGAGTTCTTTGAAATTTACGCGCGCGTGATAAAGATTTTTCGCGGAATGATAGACATTCTGGACATCCACGAATATCGCTACCCGCTGATCGGAGTATGGAACGGCCATTTTCAGGCGAGCTCGAGCTTTTTCACGAGCTTCGTATAAACCGGCTCATTCTCCCGCTTCACATATGCGAGGAATTTACGGCGTTTTCCCACCATCATAAGGAGCCCTCGGCGAGAATGGTGGTCCTTCTGGTGCTTCTTCAAATGGTCGGCAAGCGCCTTGATTTGGCGCGTCAAAAGGGCGACCTGAACCTCGGCCGAACCTGTATCCGTGTCGTGCCGCTGGTGTTCCTTCACCGACGTTTGTTTTTGTCTCTTTGAGAGCATGCGAAAGGCATTCTAGCAGTGATTTTTTGAGGTGTCAATAATTACCGCCCGTTTTCCGATAGAAATTTCTGTTGGAAAACGGACGAGTGATTTTTAGTCGGATTTTTCCGATTGAAAATCATTGTTTTGCGACAGGAGAAGGTATACTGGTTCTATGACCGAGATGGAAAAACTGGTGAAAGAATACCTGGACTACCTTGAAATAGAAAAGGGACACTCAAGAAAAACACAGGAAAACTACGGTCGGTATCTTGCTGTATTCATTAAAGAGGCGGGAGTGAAAACGGCCCGCGCCATTACGCAGGATGTGGTTCGGAAGTTCCGACTTACCCTTGCGCGGAAGGACTTGAAGAAGGTGACGCAGAGCTATTATGTCATCGCGCTCCGTAATTTCCTAAAATATCTCATTCGACGGGGAATGGAAGTGCTGTCGCCCGAGACCATAGAGTTGCCAAAGATAGCGCGGCGCGATATCAAGGTGCTTTCTTACGACGAGCTGGAGCGGCTTCTCGCTTCTCCGAAAGGGAACGACCTCCGTGCGTTCCGTGACCGCGCGATATTGGAAACATTTTTCTCCACCGGACTCCGGCTTTCGGAACTCTGCGCACTCCCCCGCTACCTTGACCTTACCCGGGGAGAACTTTCCGTACGCGGGAAGGGCGAAAAAGTGCGCATGGTGTTTATATCCGAGCGTGCGAAGAAAACATTGAAAGAATATTTGGATAAGCGTCCCGACACTGAGGAAAAACTTTTTGTGAGTTTGAGCCGTGCGGGGAAAGTGTTGGGTCCCATCACTCCGCGCGCGGTAGAACGTCTTGTGGAACTTCATGCGAGAAAGGCGGGCATCGCGGAACGCGTCCATCCGCACGAACTGCGGCACTCATTTGCCACCGACCTTCTTGTGAACGGCGCCGACCTTCGTTCGGTGCAGGAACTTTTGGGGCATGCGAACGTTGCGACGACGCAGATCTACACTCACTTGACCAACAAAGAGCTTCGCGAGGTACACAAATCGTTCCACGGTCGCCGGCGCTAGTTGACCTTGCGGCACGCGGGGCGTACGGTGGAGTCATCTCTTTCACAAATTGACCAAGGGAGGCCATATGCCCGCGCATAAAGGATGGGTGCAGGAAATAGCGGAGGGTTTCTACTGGATAATCCAGGACAAGTGCAAACTGGATTTCGCCAAACGTTTCCGCTTCGAGATTCGTGAAGGCTTTGCATATGTCTATTGCGAAGGTTGTACGCCGGAGGCGGTGCTGAAGGTAGTGAATGAGGAGTTTTTCAAACTTCACAATCTTCATTTTGAGAAATGGGAAACGGTGTTCCGGTTCCCGTGGCCGAACGAGGAATGGAGGCTTTATCGTTCCACCGAGCACTCCCATTTCCCGGACACGCGGTTCGGTTGGCGCTACCGCGAGATGTTGCTCGTGGAGACGTTGCCTGTCGCGACGATTGCGTCGCCTTCTTATAGTCCCGATGTTGTCGGGAAAGCGGCGGTGTCAGCTGAAGCGTTGCCAGAAAATGGCGAACCGCCCGCATTCGCGCGAAAGTTCATGGATTGAGACCCCGATGTATGGGGTCTTTTATTTTTGGTGGGCAGGGTGGGACTCGAACCCACACCCCTTGCGGGACACGGTTCTAAGCCGTGCGCGTATACCATTCCGCCACCTGCCCTTTTCCGAGCCATTATCGCACACCGGAGTTTATTTGACAATTCTATACTTTTATGCTAAAATTAACCTTAGAAACTAAACAATCCACTCACTGTTTAAAGAGGTAACACCATGCTACTTACCATCGCTATATTTCTGTCCCTTTTCACGGGCGCAGTGTTCCTTATTATGAGTTCCATGACGATCATTCCCGCATATCACTTTGGCGTAGTCGAGCGGTTCGGAGAGCGAATCGCCATCTTTCGTGAGGGCTTGAACTTCAAGATCCCCCTCATCGACAAGATTGAGCTTATCTCACTTGAGTTGAGCGAGATTCCAACCGTGGTAAGCTTCACAACCAAAGACCGTCTCCCGCTCCAATGCAACGGGTCGCTCCAGTATCGCCCTGACCCAGACATGGGAGGGGCGAAGAACGTTTTCGTGACGATGTCAGAGGATATCGTAACGTCCGGCATCAAAGAAGCGATTAAGGCGAAGCTCGGATCGCTTGGCGGTACCCGCAATGCGGAAGAGTTCATTGTGAATCGGAACGCCATTGCGGACCTCATCAATGCTACACTCCGCATGAAGGTGCCTCCACACTTGAATCATGACAAAACCATGTGTGGCGCCAAAATTCAGAAGAAAATTAGCGAGCAAGTTAACGTGGTTGACTGTGACTTGCCACAGGAGGTGCTTTCGGATGACCTTCTCGAGTACTACCGGAGCCATTGGCGGACGGTGAAAAAGATCATTGATGAAGAGAGAAGTCGTCCCACTGACCGTTCGGCATATGAAGAGCGGTACGGTATCGACATCGTCGCGTTTGCGCTTGCCGACGTTGATTTCTCGGAGGAAACGAAGAAGGCTTTCGAGAAGGAACAGCAGGCGAAGGCACGGAGGCGAGCGTTCACCGACAAGATCGAGATGGCAAAGGAAGCAAAAAATCTTGGTGCCTCCGCACAAGAAGCTCTGAATGCAGCCGATGTTTCGCTCGATCCGTCCATCAAGAAGTCGGTACTGTCGGTCGAGGGAGAAACAGGCGTGCTCGGCGGTTTCATAGGGGCGCTTACCCAGAAAAAAGGAGGTGACTGATCATGACGCATCTCAAAGGGAAGGGCACGTACTCTGTTCTTCAGAACAAATATGCGAAGCTCACGATCTTGGCCATGCTAATATGCGCGGTCCTCTTCGGGGTTGCTTCATATATTTCCTCGCGTATTTCGGGAGAGAGCAAGAACGAAGCGGTTGTTGCGGAAGAAAAGCCGCTCCGTGAAGTTCGCTTCGCTCTTCCAGTGAAGCGGGACACGCTCACGGTTCAGAACTGGGATTCCATGACCGGCGCGCGCATTTCGTGGGAGTTGGAAGGGAACAAGCCCTTCTCAATGACCACTGCGATACCAAGCACTGGGAAGTGGAAGACCTACGAGGTTCCGGCGAACGTGAAAGCGTACTGGCACGGCGGCCCCTTGGGTCCCACCGAACGAGGCCACCTTGTGTTATGGACGGCGGATTCTGGGACGGTGGTAATCGCGAGGGAGTACCGAGCGAAGAAGTAGATTATAGATGTGCCCCTGCGAGCGAAAGCTTGCGGGGGTTTCTTTTTGCAAACAAAAACCGCTCCGATTCAAATCGGAGCGGTTTTTTTGTCTTTCGGACTAGAACGTTGTGGGCGGCGTTATCGTAGCGGGATTATCCGCACCAATGAAGTTTGCTACGATGTTGCCAATGACGAGCGCGAGGAGCGCAACCGCGATAGCGATAACCGCGTAGATGACCATCTGACGGGCTTCCCCCACTTTCTCCGGGTCGCCCTGAGCGGTCAAGTACTTGAACGCCGCGATGATGATGAAGATAGCCGCGACAATGTAGAAGACGGCCTGAAGAATACCAAGCGCTTTCGTAAGAAGAGTAATAACTTCTGGGACGGTATCGGGCACTTGCGCAAAGCCGATGAGCGGCGTTGCGAGCGCAACTCCCACCGCAACTACGGAAACTATTTTTCTTGTGTTCATGGGATTTCTATGTACACGCGTAACTCATCGACCTTTTACGGGGTTCCGGTTAAGAAATTTTCTATGATGGCGACGATGCCTCTCGCCATGAGGAGTATACCATAGGCGATGGCGGTATAGATAATGGTGCGTCGGCCGGTGATGAATTTTTCCGGGTCACCGCCCGCAAAGAGTATCTGGAATGCGCCGATAATTATCATAATGGCTCCAATAACTCCTCCGAGCTGGAGAAGATATGTGAGCACCCGTTCCAAAAGCTGAATAGGAGTGCTCGTAGAGCCAAGTGGGTTATCCAGACAAATGGCACCGGGGGCGCATCCCACCGAAACATCCCCACTCCCTACTACGGCAAAAGCAACCGTAGGGAGCACCATAAGCATAAGAGGAAGAAGGGCCGCTAACAACCCGAATTTCATTGTTTTTATCATATCACGAGCAGTTGATCTGTGCCCATGGAACAATAGTATCCCCCGGCGCGAGGAACTGAATGACGATGTTCACGATAAGCCATGATGCGAGCGCGATAGCGAGGCCGATGGCCGCATTCAAAATGGCCCGTTTTCCCGTCGCAAACCGTTCTTCCGAGCCGCCCGAGAACATCATCATAAGAGCGCCAACCACTATCATGATGGTCGCCGCGATAGTCGCGAACTCAAGAAGGAGAAGAATGATGTTTTTTGCGACCACGAGTGCATCACAAAAATCACACGGTCCTGTCGGTCCTCCGGTGGTAATGCGAGCCGCAGCCGTGTCTGTGCTGCACCGCGCCCCCTCCCAAATATTGATTGCATACGCGGGTGCCGTCCCGATACCGAGGGTATCGTGGATCCACGGCGTAGTCGGGATAAGCGATGCAAAAATTGTTATGAAACTTATCGCGACGAGTGTCAGGCGCATATTCTTGATATTACTATACCTTATTTATCGCAAAGAGCCGCGCCCCATAACAGACGTAACCTCGGCGGCCGCGGTGCGGAGCGCGTCTGCGGCACGGGCAGGGTCGGCGATGGCGGACGTTATGAGATGTGTGAACGATGTGCGTATCGCATCGGGGTCCGTCTGCGGCCATGAGCGGGCGATGAGTATCTGGCGCGCAAAAACGCGCATGATGGGGTCGTTCTCGTATGCGTTCACGAGCCCGCGAAGCGCGGGCGGCTTGCCGGTTGCCGATGCGTAAGAACGAGCTGCGGTCTCCGAAGTCGTCATTCCCTTCACAAACTCCCATGCGAGACCTGGATTCTTCGCGCGGCGGGAAACCGCGAATCCGTAGTAAGAAGCGTAGGTGAGCGACACACTCGCATTTGTGGGCTGCGGTACGGGCGCCACGGCATAGTTCAGGAACGAATTACGCGCGGTGATAAAAGGGATGGCCGATGCGTAATCCACAAGAAACGAGAGTTTTTCGTCTGCAAAACGCGTTCGTGCCGATTCCCCGCCGCTCCACGCATACGAAGCGGACTTCGGATTCCCGAACTGGAGATAGAAGCGGAGTGCATTCAACCCCTCCGAAGAATCGAATGTAGCGCGCGTGAGCCCTTCATCCGTCATTTTTGTTCCGGTTTGGAGCATTAAGAGGTAGAGCACATCCACCGCCGATTCAATTTCATATGCATTTCCGCCGAGCGCGATGCCGCTCTGTGTTATGGCGCCGATTTCACTTTTTTTGGTGAGTGTGGGGGCAAGGGCTTGCACCTCGTTCCATGTGGCGGGAACATTTGCAACTCCGGCGTCGTCCATAAGGTCCCGGTTGTAGAAGAGCGCCAAGGTATCGATGGAAAGAGGGAGCGCATAGGTGCCCTCCGCGCCGTAAAAATCCTTTTCTACTACTTGTGGAAAGCGCGCGCGGAGTTCGGGGAGTGTAATTGCGTTTACTGCCGGGACCATCTTATTCAGGTGCCGAAGCACTTTATCGTTCCGAACCGCAAAAATGTCTGGGCCCGTTCCTGCCGCGAGTGCATCAAGGAGCGCCGCTTCGTACGCGGTTTCGTTTGGGAATGAACGGTAGGAAAAGGCCACGTTCTTGTATTTTGCGTTGAATTCCGCGAACGCGGCCGCGAACGCGCCCTCGCTATCCCCTACATTCCATATGGAAATCTGCGCCGCGATGGATTCTGGCCCGGTGGTGCGGAGACCCGGGATAGCTCCGGTGAAAATAAGCACTCCCACCACCACGACCAATCCGGTGATTCCCGCGATGATGAGCTGATTTTTCGTAAAGTTCATTTTATATTAGAGACATACGAGACCAATGAGCGTGTCGCCGGACTCAAGATTTATAATGCGCACTCCCTGCGTGGCGCGGCCCGCAACCCTGATGTCCGAAAGTTTTGTACGGAGTGCCTGTCCTTTGGAAGAAAACGCGAGCACTTCCTCTTCCTCGCCGGTTACGATGGTCGCCGCCATCACGTGTCCCGTTTTTTCCGTCACGTTCGCGGTTTTGATGCCGCCTCCTCCCCGTTTCTGAACCTTGTATTCCTTGAGGGGCGTTTGTTTCGCGTAGCCGCGCGACATAACGACAAGAAGCTTCTCTTTCGCGCCACCTTCACTCTTCCTGATTATATCAAGCCCTGCGACCTCGTCCCCCTTTTTCAGCCGTACGGCGCCGACACCGCCCGCGCTGCGTCCCATGGCTCGCACGTCTTTTTCTTTGAAACGGATGGACTGACCGCGCGCGGTTACCAAGATACATTCATCGGAGCCCGAAGAAAGCGTTGCCCATCGAAGCGCATCGTCACCTTTAAGCTTCAGCGCGATGATGCCGGAGCGCCGAACGTTCGCGAAGTCGAGAAGTGGCGTCTTTTTTATGATGCCGCTCTTCGTCGCCATCATGAGGAATGCATCTTTTGCCTCCTCATCGCTGTAAGCAACGAGCGCGGTCACTTTTTCGCCCTGCGGGATGGAGAGGAAGTTCAATATAGACCTCCCTTTCGCGGTCCGCGACGAGACGGGAATTTCGTACGCTTTCGTTTGGAACGCACGACCCTTATCCGTGAAGAAGAGCACGTTGTCGTGGGTGGTGGCGGTGGTGAATTCGCGTATCTGATCCTCATCCTTCAAGTCGAATCCGATGAGTCCTTTTCCGCCGCGCTTTTGCGCACGGAATGCGGTGGGAGGAAGGCGCTTGATGTAGCCGTCTTCCGTGAGCACGAGGACAATGTCTTCTTTCGCAATCAAGTCCTCCTCGTTGAAATCTTTAAGTCCCGAAGCAACGACTTTTGTGCGCCGCGCATCGGGGAAGTGGGTTTTCAATTCTTCCAATTCGTGGATGATGATTTCCGCGATTTTCGCGGGCGTTTTCAATATAAGTTTGAGCTCTCCGATGATTTTTTTCTTTTCTTTGAGTTCGGCTTCCAGTTTTTCGCGTTCCAACGCAGCGAGTGACTGGAGGCGCATTTCCAAAATAGCGTTCGCCTGAACTTCGGTGAATCCGAATTTCTTCATTAAATTCGTCCGCGCATCATCCTTATCCTTTGACTTTTTGATGGTCTCGATGACCTTGTCTATGGACTCAAGCGCTTTTACGAGACCTTCCAGAATGTGAGCGCGTTCCTCGGCTCGGGCGAGGTCAAATGCGGTGCGCCGGCGGATAATGTCCGTGCGATGGGTGAAATAGGCCGCGAGCACCTCTTTTAATGAGAGGATTTGGGGCTGGATGCCATCCACGAGCGCCAGCATATTGAAATAGAAATTCTTTTGGAGCTCGGTGAACTCAAAGAGTTGATTGAGGATTTTTTGCGGCGCGGCGTCGGTTTTGAGGTCCAGTACGATACGGAGTCCCTCGCGGTCCGATTCATCGCGGATGTCCCGCACCCCCTCAATGCGTTTTTCGGTCACCAATTCGGCCATCTTCATTACGAGATCGGACTTGTTCGTCTGGTAGGGAATTTCCGTGATGATGATATGAAACGCTCCACGCGCCTGCCCTGAGGATTTCGAATGGGTTCCCTCCTCTATTTCCGCGACCCCGCGCATGGTGATGGAGCCCCTTCCCGTTTGGTATGCGCTCTGTACCGCCTTCCGGTCGTAGATGATGCCGCCGGTCGGAAAATCGGGGCCGGGCACAAACTTCATAAGGTCTTCCACGGTCGCGTCCGGATGTTTGGAGAGATGGATAATTGCATCCGCAATCTCCACGAGGTTGTGAGGCGGAATGGAGGTCGCCATACCTACCGCGATGCCAACCGTTCCGTTCACAATGAGATTCGGAAGTTTGGCGGGAAGATATGACGGTTCGAGCCGCGAGTTGTCGTAGTTGTCGCGCCACACCACCGTCTCCTTTTCTATATCAAGAAGCATATCTTCCGCGATGCGTGAAAGGCGCGCTTCGGTGTACCGCATAGCCGCAGGCGGATCTCCGTCCACCGAGCCCCAGTTTCCTTGCCCGTCCACGAGCGTGTAGCGCAGTGAAAAGTTTTGTGCCATGCGCGCCATCGCGTCGTACACCGCCATGTCGCCGTGCGGGTGGTATTTCCCGAGCACCTCACCGACGACGTTCGCGGATTTCTTGAATTTCGCGGCATGCGTGAGACTCAAGTCCCACATTGCCCAAAGGATGCGGCGCTGCACCGGTTTCATTCCGTCCCGAAGGTCAGGAAGCGCGCGCGCCACAATGACCGACATCGCGTAGTCCAGGTAGGACTCCCGGAGTTCATCTGTAATGGGCCGCGCCTCAATCGGGCGTGATTTCGGTTTTTGTTCTGGTTCTGGGTGAATGATGCGTGCCATAGGTTTATTGACCGATAGGGAGCGTTTGCGGTGCGACGGACTCGTAGGGCGTTGGAGCGAATACAGTTTCCTCGCGCACGAACGTGAAAACGGAGGGGTTCGCAATCTGTGCTCCTAAACCGTTCCATAACGAGCCGCTCATGTCGCGGATTTTTGCCCACTCTTCCGAAACCGTCGATCCGAGGATGCCGAAGCCCTTCCCCAGCGTTTCAAAAAATCCACCCTCCTTCGCCGTTTCTTCCACAGGCACTTTCGGAGGAGAGAGCGAGATATTGAGGTAGAGAACCCATCCCGCAAAAACGAGTATCATTGCTACCGCAGACGTACCGAACTGCCATTTTTTCCGCACTGGTTCGGGCGCACGCTGAAGCGTACGAAGAAAGAGGCGGGCTTTGGCGAATGATGCAGAGAGCGTCATGGTGTGGTTTACACCGAGAGGCACACGACCGTACACGCTTTTGAAACGATATCTTTCTTTTTTATCACGAGTTTTTCAGAAGAAGTAGGCGTTTTTGCGCCAAGCTCTTTTGCGAACGCTTCACACGTCTTTTTGGTGAGAAGGATGGGTACCACGAGTCCTGGTTCCAACTGACGAACAATCTTTGCCGCGTCCGATTCTTTAAGCCATGGCGCGCCGCCACCAGGAACAAAAAGAATGTCTAAATCCGCGAACCCTCCCAAAGATTTTTGGTCGGGGAGTTCCGAAAGGTGGCCCAGGAAACCGAGCGTGATGCCCTCCATAAGAACGCGATAGGCGATAAGTGCGGTGTCCTCTTTCACGCCCGTTTGGTATGCGGTAATGCGGACACTCTCCGCCTCATATTCGCCCGGGTGGTTGATTATGAGCGGTTCGCGGAGTATGAGCGTTGAGGTCGTGTCTTTTCCTTTCAGAAGCGGGGACGGGTTTTGCGTGATGAGAACAAACTTCGCGCCCCGGAAGGAGCGCTCATCGGTGGGATCCACGAGGAAGGAAAGAGACCCCGCCGTTACTTTCACATAGCCCTCTCCTTGATAGGTAATGACCATTGCCTACCATTTATACTTGATTTTTTCTCAGCTTTCAATGTACGCTTAGGTACTGTTATGCCTACGAACAGCATAAAACCCACGATATCCAGGTTCGCGGAGCTCGTAAAAACCGAAACCGCGGCTTTCGGCGTCCTTAAAATCGGCGACCTTGTGGAAGGGACGCTCATTGAGAAAGGCGCGCGCCGGCTTTTAGTTGACCTTGGCCGCCATGGGGTGGGAGTCGTCTATCGCGGCGAGCTTTTGGGCGTGAAGGGTGCGGTAAAAGACCTCGTAGCGGGATCCACGCTTCACGCGAAGGTGGTGGAGGTTGATAACGACGAAGGATACGTGGAACTTTCTATCGCCGAAGCAGGAAGGCAAAAAGCGTGGGCAGCCGTTTCCGACCTCAAGGACAAAGGAGAGGCGCTCACGGTAAAGGTAACGGGAGCAAACAAAGGCGGACTCACGGCCGAATTGGAGGGTCTTCCCGCGTTCATCCCGGTTTCCCAACTTGCGCCCGAGCACTATCCCCGCGTTGTTTCTGATGACCGGTCGGAGATTGGTACCGCGCTTCAGGCGCTTATCGGCACGGAACTTTCCGTAAAACTTATAGATGCAAATCCGCGCACCGGGAAACTCATTCTTTCGGAGCGGGAGGCCTCGGAAGTTTCTACGCGCGAGCTTGTGAAGAATTACAGCGAAGGGCAGATTGTGGAAGGGATTGTCTCCGGCATCGCGGACTTCGGCGTGTTTGTGCGGTTCACCGACAATCCGAGCATAGAAGGCCTCATTCACGTTTCGGAATTGGACCACCGTATGGTGGAAAATCCCAAAGAGATAGTGAAGGTGGATGAGAGCGTGAAGGCAAAAATCGTAGAGATTAAAGACGGAAGAATTTCGTTGTCGCTGAAGGCCTTGAAGGATGACCCGTGGACGACCGCATCCGAGCGGTACCCTGTGGGTACCGAAGTGAAGGGAACGGTATACAGCACGAATCCTTTCGGCGCTTTGGTGAATTTTGAGGACCTTCAGGGGCAAATTCACGTCACGGAATTCGGCGGTATTGAAGAAATGAAAAAGCATCTCGCCGCAGGGAAATCTTACATGTTCACGGTGCAGGACGTGAAGCCCACGGAGCGACGCGTGCTTCTTAAGTTGAAGAAATAGGAGCTTTTGTTTTGCCACAAATCAACAGCACCTCCCCGGTGTTGTTTTTGTTTCACGGTCGTTTATAGTGGTACACACATGAGACAACTTACCCGGCACTTTCTTCTCGGCGTTACGCTTCTTCTTTTTCTCGCTACCGTTATCTCGCTCTGGAGCAGCGAGCAGAAGGATGTTGCCGCGCTTTCGGTTGATGCGCTCGCGACGCGTATTGAGGCGGGCGAGGTGGAAGCGATAGAGGTGCAAGGGAGCAAACTGTCAGTGACGTTCACGGACGGAAGTACGGGCATTTCCGAAAAGGAAGCGGAATCTGGACTTACGGAAACGCTCAAAAATTATGGCGTTTCGGACGAGGCACTCCGCGCGGTGGCGCTCACCGTGAAGGGTGAAGGAGGTGCGGCGTATTGGCTCGGCGTTATTCTTCCCACATTCCTTCCTCTCCTCATCATGCTCGCCATCTTTTGGTGGATATTCCGTCAGGCGAAAACCGGTGCGAATCAGGCGTTCTCGTTCGGCAAAATTACGCCGCGGCTTTTCTCCGCATTGCGCGACAAGGTAACGTTTAACGACGTCGCAGGACTCAAAGAAACAAAACAAGAGCTTGAAGAGATAATAGACTTCCTCCGCCACCCCAAGAAGTTTTTGGACATTGGGGCGCGAATCCCCCGCGGCGTGCTTCTCATGGGTCAGCCCGGTACTGGAAAAACGCTCCTTGCACGTGCGGTTGCGGGCGAGTCCAATGCTCCCTTCTTCCACCTCTCCGCGTCCGAATTTGTTGAGATGTTTGTAGGGGTTGGCGCCTCGCGCGTACGTGACCTTTTCCAAACCGCGAAGAAAGCGGCTCCTTCCATCATCTTTATTGATGAGATAGACGCGGTGGGACGCGAACGTGGTGCAGGGTTGGGTGGTGGCCACGATGAGCGGGAGCAAACCTTGAACCAAATACTTGTGGAGATGGACGGATTTGAGCGCGACTCAAATGTAATTGTGATGGCCGCGACGAACCGACCAGATATTTTGGATCCCGCACTTCTCCGCCCCGGCCGCTTTGACCGGCGCGTGGTTCTGGATATGCCGGACATCGCAGACCGCGAGGCGATACTCAAGATTCACGCGAAGGGCAAGCCGCTTGAGGCGAGCGCGAACCTTAAGACGGTGGCCATCCGTACCCCAGGATTCTCGGGTGCGGATCTCGCGAACCTCATGAATGAGGCGGCGATATCTGCAGCGCGAGAGAATCGCAAGATAGTGAAAGAAGGCGACATCTTGGACTCCATTGAAAAAGTGATGCTGGGACCCGCACGCCGGAGCCGCATCATCTCCACAAAAGAAAAGGAGATTACTGCATACCATGAAGCGGGGCACGCGCTCGTGGTCGCCGCGCTCAAAGACGCCGATCCGGTCCATAAGATTTCCATCGTTTCGCGCGGCATGGCGGGAGGTTACACTTTGAAGCTTCCCACCGAGGAGCGACGGCTTCGCACGAGATCGCAGTTCCTTGCGGATCTCGCGGTCGCATTCGGCGGCTACGCGGCGGAACTCGCTATGTTCAAGGATATTTCCACCGGCTCCTCGTCCGATATCCGCCAGGCAACCGACGTCGCGCATCAATTGGTCACCCGTTACGGTATGAGCGACCGCCTTGGTCCTCGCGCCTTCGGAAAAGCAAACGAACTCATATTTTTAGGCAGGGAGATCGGCTCGGAGAAGGATTATTCCGAAACGGTAGGGACGATGATTGACGAGGAGGTGAATAAAGTTATTGCGAAAGCACTTGAGACCGCAAAGACGATCGTAAAGAAGAATATGAAAGCGCTCGGGCAAATCGCAAAGACCCTTATAGAAAAAGAAACAATAGAACAGGCGGAGTTTGAGCGGATGGTGAAAGGGTTTCGTCTGAAGCCCATCTCCTTGACCTCGTTTTGACCTAACGCGTACGATTGAGATTGGTACGGCCCGTAGCTCAATGGTAGAGCAAGCGTCTTATACACGCTGGGTTCCAGGTTCGAATCCTGGCGGGCCGACGCGCGCTTAGCTCAGTGGTAGAGCAACTCGTTTACACCGAGTAGGCCGGGGGTTCGAATCCCTCAGCGCGCACAAAATGTTGTTGTATCACGGATCCAAACACAGATTAGAGGATATTGAGGCGCGGCAAGCACAAACTGCCGGTGATATTGAAGTCCCCGAAGGAGAACTTTTGAATGCAATTTACCTCACTCCAGATTATGGTTTTGCGGTGGCGTGTGCAGTCAGGCCAAGCGGGAAAACAGAGATAGACAGAGAGGAGAAAACTATAGAATTTGAACACCCAGAACTTTTTGACCCAGAAAGCAGTATCTACATCCACAAGTTTGACTCTTCTAAAATTCCAGCGGAACATTTGAAACAAATAGACGACCACCAATTCGCCGTTGAAGGACTAACAGAGCTCAAGCCGGATTCAGTAGAAGAATTAAAAGCTCGCGGAGTGGAACGCTTCTTCAAACTTACTAACTGGGAATCAGGGGAAAACGCCCGAGAAGCTCAAAACGAGACGAGGCAAAAGTTTGGGTGAACTCCCCGCGTAGTATAGTTGAAGCCGGATCCTAGAAAGTGTGGCCTCCACTGGTTTATCTTGACTTTTATTATATTTTGTGCTAGAATGAAACCGCGAAGGGTAGAGAATCTACCTAAGCGTGCAATCTTTCCAATCCAATATTTGTGTGAGCGTTTTGCTCGCACGCCACCAACCAAGGAGAAGTGCCATGCGTATCAATCGCCTGGTAACTCATGTACGGCCCCACATTGACGAATATGTGGGCATCTGGCTCTTGAGGAAGTTCGGGGCCGAAATGTTCCCTGGGGTTGAGGCCGCCGAAGTGATCTACTGGAATACCGGTGGAATAATTCCGGATGGTCGCACACCCGAGGAGTATGAGAAGGAAGGGGCGCTTCTCATCGGTGTAGGAGGCGGGCGCTTTGACGAGCATCCTTCGGCCGATAACGGACGAAAGGAAGAGTATTGCGCCGCAACTCTCATTGCTGAAGCGTTGGGTTTTCAGAAAGATCCCGCGCTCCAGAAGATTCTAACGTTCACTTTGAACAATGACCTGAAAGGAGTGGCGAGTCCGTTCGATCTCGCTTACCTCACGAAACTTCTCCACGAGCAGTATCCCGATGACCCGGAACGAGTTATGAATTGGGTTATGATGGGAATCGAGGCGAAGTATCAAGAGCAGGCGCAGTTCTTCGCAACGCGTGAGGAATTCAAAAAGAATGCGCGAGTGGAGGAAATGAAAGGACCGAAGGGAGACACAATTCCCGTCGTGATCGTCGTTTCCGACAATGTGCAGATGAGTAAGTTTGCGCGTTCGGCGCATGGGTGTCAGGCGGCCATTGTGATCCAGAAACGTTCGCCGGGGAACGTGTTTATCCACACGAATCAGCAGCTTGGAATCAAGCTTTATGACGTGGTGCGGATGATGCGGATTCGCGAGCGCGAGCTCAATAAGTGGAATGGCCACAATGAATGGAAGGCGCTCGAGGTCGAAGGGAGAGTTGAAGGAGCTGAGAACATTTGGTTTCAGGAGAAGACCAACGCCATTCTGAACGGAAGCCTTACCGCGACGGACGTTCCTCCAACCAAGATCCCTCTTGAGGAGATCGTGGAGATCATCCGAATCGGTATAGACCCTTCTCGCTTTGAACCTTCGCGCGCAGCGCGATGCAAGGAAGGAGTATGCAACTCCTCGTCTCGGAACCCATGTTCGTGGTATCGATACGGTTTGCGCCGTTGCCGTACGGTCCGGTACGAGATGAGTCAAAAGAAGTAGATTACGACTCTCTGTCACGCAATTTGTGGCAGAGGGTTTTTGTTTGACACCATTCCCTCCTCGGGCGTATCGTGGAAACACTGTTATGCCCACTACATTTTTAAGTTCACTTGGTGTCCAGTTCGATATCCCCGCGGTGGTACGGGAGATCGTGCGGTTCATCAAAGTGGACCCGAAGAGGAAATATAAGGTTACCATCGGCACGGATTCCCAGCAGTCCGGGGGAGGCAAAGCCGACTTTGTGACCGCGATTGTCGTGCACCGCGTGGGGAACGGCGGCATCTACTTTTTCCGGCGACACGAGTTCGGCAGGTTTCACACGCTTCGCGACCGCATCATTCAGGAGGTTCTTATCTCGCTTGAAGTGGCGGAAAAGGTATTGACCGAGCTTAACACCCATGCGAAAGAAGTGTCGTGGGATTTTGAGATACACGCGGACGTGGGAGAAAACGGCCCCACGAGCGCGCTCATTCAGGAAGTGACGGGCATTATTCGCGCATCCAACTACACCGTAAAAACGAAGCCGGACAGCTACGCCGCGTCCAAAGTAGCGGACAGGCATGTCTGATAAGCTTGTCTTTGACATAGAGACGAAGAACACCTTCGCTGACGTCGGAGGACAGGAAAACTTGAAAGACCTGGACGTTTCGGTGGTCGGCGTTTATTCCTACGCGAGCGATGTGTATCGCGCATACGACGAGCACGAATTTTCCGAATTGGCGGAGGCGTTCCGCCGCGCGCATCTCATCATCGGATTCTCCTCCAAGCGTTTTGACGCTCCCATTCTCGGGAAATACTTCAATTTTCCGCTTTCATCGATCGCCCACTATGACATTTTGGAGGCGATAGAGAAGAGTTTTGGGAGGCGCGTGGGGCTCGGCATTCTCGCCGAGGCGAATCTCGGCGTGGGTAAGTCGGCGCACGGGCTTCAAGCGATCGAATTTTACCGCAACGGTGAGATACAGAAGTTGAAGGATTACTGTCTCCAGGATGTGAAGATAACGAAGGACCTTTACGAACTCATCAAGAAACAAGGATTCCTTTGGGTGCCACAACGTAACACTTCACAGATGGCGAAGGTGGAGTTAAAATTTAATGAACCCGTTCCCCCGCCCGCAAATCTATTTTCATAACCATGAATCCCGTTCGAAATCGTAGGGATAACGTCACGATGCATATGAAATACCAAAATCTCAATTTATGACCATAAATCGGTCGAGTATTCTACTATTTCGAACGGGATGAAATGGTTTCGTAACAGAACGCTCGTAACGGTGGTGGTTTCCATCATCGTGCTCGCGCTCATTCTCGCCTACGTTCCGCTTCTCTTTATATAGAACGCCGTCGTTTCACCTGCACTGTTTTGTTTTGCCCTGTTTTGATGTAGCGTGAATCAGATGAAGGACAAACAGGTCAAAAAACTCATTGAACGCGAGGAGAAACGGCAAAAGAATGCGATTGACCTCATCGCATCCGAGAATTTCGTTTCGCATGATGTTTTAGAAGCGCTTGGTTCGGTATTCACTAACAAATATGCCGAAGGGTATCCCGCGAAGCGTTACTATGCGGGGTGCGAAACGGTGGACGAACTGGAGGAACTTGCGCGCTCGCGCGCGCTCAAACTTTTTAAACTGTCGCCGCGTACATGGAGCGTGAACGTCCAGCCGTATTCCGGCTCACCCGCGAACCTCGCGGTATATCTCGCGCTCGTGAAGCCGGGTGAAACGATCATGGGTATGTCGCTCGACGCGGGCGGGCACCTCACGCATGGGGCGAAAATAAGCGCGAGCGGGAAGTTGTGGAACGCGGTGCATTACGGCGTGGAC
This sequence comes from Candidatus Brennerbacteria bacterium, assembly GCA_043799565.1. Taxonomy (GTDB): domain Bacteria; phylum Patescibacteriota; class Minisyncoccia; order UBA6257; family GWB1-50-10; genus DYGI01. The sequence goes on from JAZDNP010000013.1 coordinate 84,948, forward strand.
CGGAAAACCGAGAAATTGGATTATCGCGTGATGCTCCGTATCGCGAAGAAGGCGAAGCCGAAAATTCTCATCGCGGGATGGAGCGCGTATTCACGCATGGCGGACTTTAAGCAATTCAGAAAGGTTGCAGACGCGGTAGGCGCGCTTCTCATGGTGGACATGTCGCATTTTGCCGGACTTGTTGCGGGAGGTGCATATTCATCACCTTTCCCTTACGCCGATATTGTAACGACCACTATGCATAAAACGCTCCGAGGCCCACGCGCGGCACTTATCTTTTCGCGCGCTGAGCATGCAAAAGCCATAGATAGAGCCGTATTCCCCGGCATTCAGGGTGGCCCGCATATGAACCAAATTGCGGCAATAGCCGTCGCTCTGAAAGAAGCGAATAGACCGGAGTTTAAAAAATATGCGCGACAGATAGTAAAAAATGCCAAGGCTTTAGCTCACGCACTTGCCCGCCTTGGCTGGCGGATCGTCTCGGGCGGCACCGACTCCCACCTTTTTTCTGTGGATACCATGGAGCACGGCGTGAGCGGTGGGAAAGCGGAGGCGCTTCTTCAAACCGTTGGCATCCTCGTCAATAAGGAGAGCTTGCCCTTCGACGAGCGCTCCCCTTCCGATCCTTCCGGTATCCGCATTGGCACTGCAGCAGTGACCACGCGGGGAATGAAGGAGAGAGATATGGTGCGTCTTGCCAGGAAAATAAATGACGTGTTACTATCACATTAATCCCATGAAGCGCATCTTAAACCTTACCCAACACACGCCGAACGCGCTCATTCTCGGCCTCCTTCTTATCAACCGGTCACACGGGAAATCGGCGTTTGGAGCATAAGAGATATATTTGCAGAGAACCAAAAACCGATCTTCCCAAAAGATCGGTTTTTGGTTCTTTACAAACCAGTGGCTATTTTACCCATCCACATACTACGGAGGTTCCCATGGCACACTGCGACAAGCACAATCGGGAATTCGTGCCGCACATAGTTGCGCACGATCCATTCGGCGGCAACACCATCAAAAACGCATGTCCGACATGCGAGGACGAGAAAGAAAGGGAGAAGAACGAGAAAAGGATGTGGGGCAATATTGAAATCGCGATGTCCCCCGCCCTCAACCTCTAGTCCCCGGCATATGATCGAAAAGCGGCGAAAGCCGCTTTTTTATTGACAGAGAAAAAGCATATGGTAGTATAAGGGCAATATGGATTTCAGCTCGCGCTCCACAACTTTCTTCTTTGGCTTCTTTACTACCTCTCACGAGAAAGGGGCTTGAAGGCATTCGCGGCGCAACGGCTCAAACCTCTTTCTCGGAAGAGGTTTTTTCTTCTTCCGAAAGTTCTTTCACAATTTCCTACATAACGAAAGGAGCGCGTCATGAAAAAACAGCGGAAGGGTCGCGGACGCTATTTTGTGGAGCAGACCGGCCTGCCCCCAAAAAGCGATGAAAAGAAAGGTCAGAAAAAGAAAGAGAAGGAAAAGCCGCAGAACGTCCACCCGTTGGATTCCGTATCGGACCAAGGCCTCTTTCATCTTGTCGACATCGGGAACAACACAATGTGACAGTCGCCCCTGTGTGCAATTTACACAGGGGCGTTTTGTTTCTAGGATGTGGCCATGGTGATAGACGGCAGAAAAATTGCGGCAAGCATTATCGCGGATTTGAAGAATACCGAAGCCCCTACGAAACATCTCGCGGCGGTACTCGTGGGAAACAGTCCGGCATCCGCGAGTTTTGTGGCGCAAAAAGAAAAAGTCGCGAAGGAACTTGGCGTGAATTTCCATATTGTGAAACTTGAGGCAAAGTGTGCGGAACTCGTGCTCATAGCTGCGCTTGAAGAATTGGGGCGTGATAAAAATTGCGGCGGTGTCATTCTCCAGCTTCCCCTCCCGGCGTACATGGATCGCGAACATGTTATCCGTTCCGTCCCTTCCGGAAAAGACGTGGACGGGCTCCATAATGACCGCATACTTCCGCCCGCCGCTGGTGTGGTGGAGAAAATAATCGGGGAGCTAAAACTGAAGACCGAAAATTTGAATGTAGCGATTGTCGGTATGGGATTTCTCGTGGGCAAGCCGATTGCGAAGTGGTTTGAGGGGAAAGCGAAGAAGCTTATCGCGTTGGATATTAGCGACGATCTTACTCAAATAAAAAACGCGGATGTAGTTATTCTCGGTGCCGGTAAGGCAGGCCTTGTAAAACCGTCCCAACTAAAAAATGACGCTGTCGTCATTGATTTCGGCTACTCGCGTGGTGCGGACGGTGTGCTCCATGGTGATTTTGACCAGAATGGAGCTGGGGATATTACCTACACGCCTACCCCCGGCGGTACGGGGCCAATCCTCGTTGCGGAGCTATTCCGAAACTTCTACGCGCTGAATCCCTAGACATCCACCTGTTCCTCACCCGCGTTCTCAGAAGGTGTTTTTGACTCCTTGATAAGTTCGCTTCCTTTTTCTACATAGAGACGTACGAGCGGTTCCACTTCGCACATGGCTTCGGCGCCGTAGTCCTCGCTTATGATGGTGAGTAAGCGCTCTGCGGTATCGCGTGTGCTGCCTTTGGGGTGTGGGTCATGTTCATCGGGAGCGTGAAAGCGTGCGCGGTAATATATCTCGTTCAACGCATGGCGAAGCACGCCTACCATAGCGCGTGATTTACTCACTGGCCAATGGAAATCTTTTTCGAACTTGTCAAAAAGCGTTTTCAACGATTCGGGGTCGCCGAACATTTCGCCGAATTTTTCTTCAACAAATTTCACATCCTGCTCCGCAAACCTTCTGAGCATTTTTGCGCCCTCCTCCTTGGCTAATTCGGCGTTCACCTCCTCGTCGGCGTGCCTGGTAATGTCATGCGAAACGCTGTCGGCAAAAAGTATTCCCTCTACCTCGCGCGCAAGGAGCTCCATCTTTTCCTGGTCCTCGGGAGATGTGGGAGCTTCAAATTTCCCGTGTTCCATGGTTATTCTTCGTCCCCTCTTCCGATATCCATCGCGACGCCCACCCCCTTCTTTTCTACCGCTTCCAAGGTGGCTTTTTTGATGGTGTCCAATAGCTTTTTATCATCCTTCAATTTCTCGCGGACATTATCAAATCCCACGCCAAGCTTTTCGTTCCCGAAAGAATAGCTCGCGCCCGATTTCGTCACCGCGCCGTACTTTATCGCGGTATTCAGGACGTCGGATTCGTACGAGATGCCTTGGCCATACATAATGTCGAACTCCGCGATTTTGAATGGCGGCGCTACCTTATTTTTCACGACCTTCGCTTTTACACGGTTTCCAATCACCTCCTCCCCTTTCTTTATCTGCGCGATGCGGCGGATATCGATGCGGACCGAGGCGTAGAACTTAAGTGCGAGTCCTCCCGGCGTGGTCTCGGGATTTCCGAACATAATACCGATCTTCATCCTTGTTTGATTTATAAAAATAATGATGGTGCTGGATTTTGCGGCGATGGCGGTCAGTTTTCGAAGTGCCTGGCTCATAAGTCGCGCCTGGAGCCCCATGTGGGACGCTCCCATCTCCCCCTCTATCTCCGCCTTAGGAGTTAAGGCAGCAACCGAATCGATGACCACAATGTCTATTATGTTAGAGCGCACCAAGCTTTCCAGGATATTCAGCGCTTCTTCGCCGTTATCGGGTTGTGAGATGATGAGGTCTTTCACTTTCACGCCTATGCGCGCCGCATACTCGGGGTCTAATGCGTGTTCCGCATCAATGAACGCGGCTTTCCCATTTTTTTTCTGCACCTCCGCGACCGCGTGGAGCGCAAGCGTTGTTTTTCCCGAGCTCTCGGGGCCGTAGATTTCAATGATGCGCCCCTTAGGGAGCCCGCCCGTTCCGAGCGCGAGGTCAAGCGAAAATGAGCCTGAAGGAACCGCCGCGACATTCACGCGTTTTACATCGCCCAGCTTCATGATCGCTCCTTCCCCGAAGCGGGATTGAAGCGTTTCCATGAGCGTTTCCAATTCTTCCCTCCCCTCTTTTTTATCCGAAGGTTTTTTTACCATTTTATTTATTCAACCGGTGAAGCGGTGGGCGCTTCGTAGAATATTTGTTTCACAAATTCCTGTTCCCCTTCGAGCGGACGCGTAACCACGAACTTTAACGTATTGAAACCTTCCTCCAGGTTCCACATTCTAGCGAACGTTCCATCACTTTCAAGCGTAAAGGGTACGCCGTTCACGGTCAATTGATCGCTAGAGAGCACGCGACCTTCAAGCGCGTAGGTTGAGGTGGCAACAATGAGATCATTTGGAATGTTCACTTCAAACACGAAGACCTGTCCTCCGAAAAGGAAGCGGGATATTACAAAACCAACGACAAGGAGCGCGATGATGCTTCCCAACACTAATCTCCGAGAGATTTTAGGAAGCGCGAACCGATTTATAGGAAGCGCGTCTCCCGAACCCGCGCGGCGTATCTCCCGGTGGTATTTGCCGTACGCGTCCCACAGCATTTCACCGTCCGTTCCCAGCACTTCCGCGATCTTCAAAAGGTAGCCGTGCACGTACGGCGCTGAAGGAAGCTCCTCAAAGCGTTCCGCGAGGAGAAGCTCAATGATGCGTTCGGTGATGCCAGTTGTTTCAGAAAGTTTTGGTACGGTAATCCCCTTCACTTTCATCGCTGTCACGAGCGTTTCGGAGAGACGCTGGTCGTCGTACTGGTCTATGGTCATACTTCACCTTCATCGTACACCTCCCGTGGCTTCGCGCCGTCGCCGGGGCCGATGATGCCTTTCTCCTCCATGATATCAAGGAGTCGTGCGGCGCGGGCATACCCCACTTTCAAGCGCCGCTGGAGGAGCGATGCAGAGGCCTTTTTTGCGCTCTTAACCAGCATAACCGCCTCTTCCAGAAGCTCATCGTCATCTCCATCCACTCCACCCAGCGATTCAAATGGGTGTTCGGTCGGGATGCCGGAGACGCCGTTTTCTTCAATTAGCTCCACTTCTTCTGTGGGCGTTTCGTTATGTTCCTTGATAAAGCCGATGACCTTCTTCAGCTCCTCTTCTGTCAGGAACGAACCCTGAATACGCACGGGCTTGGATTTTTCAGCGGACATGAAAAGAAGATCGCCATTTCCAAGGAGCTTTTCCGCGCCAGCAGTGTCAATGATGGTGCGCGAGTCAACCTGGCTCGCAACCTGGAGCGCGACCCGCGAGGTGATGTTCGCCTTAATGAGTCCCGTAATAACTTCCACTGACGGGCGTTGAGTTGAAACGACGAGATGTATCCCTGTTGCCCGCGCCATTTGTGCTAAACGGATGATGTACCCTTCCACCTCCCTGCCATAGGTGGTCATAAGGTCCGCCATTTCATCAATGACCATGACGACGTAGGGGAGCGGATTCGGATCGCCGTTGTTGTAACCCTTGATGTCACGCGCCTCGGCGGCGAGGAGGAGTTCGTAGCGGCGATCCATTTCCCCTATGAGCCACCGTAAAGCACCAAGCGCTTTCTTGTTTTCAGTCACAACTGGCGCGATGAGGTGAGGGATTCCGTCATAGATGGAGAGTTCCACGCGCTTCGGGTCAATGAGGATCATGCGAAGCATATCAGGCGAGTTCTTGTAGAGGAGCGAGACAAGGAGCGAGTGGATTGCGATGGATTTCCCGGAGCCCGTGGCGCCGGCAACAAGGAGATGTGGCATGCGCCCAATGTCGGGGAAGATAGGTTCTCCTGAGACGTTTCGGCCGAGTGCGAATGTAAGCGGCTCCGCCTTTTGAAAATCGGGGTACTGGATCAAGCTCCCGAGGCGCACGAGGGCTGCCGCTTTGTTCGGCACTTCAATTCCCACGAGTGATTTTCCGGGGATGGGCGCCTCAATGCGGATAGGGTGGGCGGCTAAAGCGAGTGCGAGGTCCGAGTGGAGCGCGACGATCCTTGAAAGCTTCATCCCCTCCGCGGGCTTCAATGTGTAGCGGGTGACCGTGGGGCCCACATGGATCTCTCCCATCTCCACCGAGACGCCGAAGGATTCAAGCGTACGTTTAATGATGTTCGCGTTCGCGCGGAGGTCGCCGATCGTTGGTTTCTCTACCGACGAGACGAGGAGCGAGAGGGGTGGCGGCACGTAATTCTTTATTTTCGGGAATACGGTTTTTCCTTTTATGGTGGGAGGACCGTGTCGCACCTCTGGTTCCCTCCCCGAAGTGGCGAGGCTCGCCTCGCTTTGCGAGGCGGCTCCTACTCCTTTCTTTTCCAGTTCTTCCGGCATCGTTATTTCTATTTCTTCCTCCTCCACTTCCCCTTCTACGCGGTGGGAGAAGAGATGAAGATGGAGTGGACGGTTCAGTATTACGAGGAGCGAGGCGAGTGTAACTACACCGGTCATCACGAGGGATGCGGGCGTGCCGAAAGGACCCTCAAGCGCTCCCCAAATCTCACCGACCAGTCCGCCGCTTCCTTCGGAGATGATATCAATGAAGCCGAGACCTGAGAGAACGAAGAGAAACGCGCCGCCGAGCGTGAGCCACACGAAGCGTCGCCGCGATGGGGTGGCGAAGGTGAGACCCAAAATAGCGGTGGTTAAAGGAAGAAGATAGTACCCGATTCCGAAAAGCGTTGAAAAGAACTTGTACCCTCCCGAACCCCATGGCCCGGCTTGTCCGAACGCGGCGAGGAGAAAGAGCACGGTGATGCCGAAGAAAAGAACGGAGAGAATATAGCGTTTTACATCGGGGTGAAGAGTCCCGAGAAACTCCATTCCCCCATCGTCATCTCCCCGCTCCATCTCGCGCTTCGCATGTTTTTTCTTTCGTTTTGCCATGAGTGATTTCTTTACGTCACTAATTAAAGCAGAAATGGAGCGCAAAAACGAGGCAATGGTATGCACCGAGGCGATATTTGACAAAATAATATTTTGGTGATATAATCAAGACACCATAAGTAAAGCGCTTTTGGTGAAGCTCATTTACAAACCAACATTCAGGGCGAAGGAAAGCCCAAGGAGACCACAATGTTGGAATACCTGTATTCCCCCATCGCCGCCATCATCTTAGGGATTGCGATATTCGCCATCTCCATGATCATGTTGATCCGCAGCCATCAGGTGCCGGCGAAGAAAGAGCGCAAGATTCCGAAGGATATTCGCGCCACGATTGCGGAAGCATTGGCGCAATACATCTCACGTGACACCGAAGGGCGCTCCTACATTCGTATGCATCTAAATGCGGGGACTCTCGATCTTCATTGGCTTGCGATTCGAGTCGGAGTTTACATTCTTAAGGCGCCATCGAAACTCGGCTATCAGGACCTGTTCGACCAAGTTCTCAAGATGTACGCGGAGGACCTTGCGGTAATCTACGCCACGGAAGAAGCGAACCAGCGTAGTGAGCGCCAACTGCTGCAGCATCGCAACGTTCTTTTGCGGGAAGAGATTGAAGTGTGGGATCTCATTGGGAAGCAAGATCTCTCGAATCAGATAGAAGAGCGCGAGTCCGCATTTTGGGCGCTCCACGGTGCTCTTGAAGCGAGCGGCTTCAAGGTATGGCCGAGCTTCAAGTTTTATCTGACGCTCAAGTGGCAGGAACATATTCCACTGCCGAACCTTGACGATATTCCTTGAACAAACACGGTCATCCAGTTTGTGGGAAGAAACCAAGTCCCCGTTCAAAACATCGAATGGGGGCTTTTTGTTTGGAAAATCTGGGAAACCAGGAAAACCCGATAAACCTGGAAAACCTGAAAAAACTGATAAACCAGATAATGCGATGAAACCTACAAATGTAGGTTTTATCTACTTATCCGATAATGCGATGAAACCTACACTTTTTAAATTTGATATCAAAAAGTGTTTGCAATTAAACACTTTGACCCAATTTTTAGGTATCATTTATGGATATTTGTACGTTTGGAAAGGTGTATAATTTGTAAAAATGACCCAAAAATCCGAAATTGGAGCGAAAGGAGAATCCGCCGCATGCTTATTTTTGGCGCGGAAGGGATACCGGATAGTGGAAAGAAATGCATGGAAGCCGTGGGGAGAACTGGATATTGTCGCAAAATCACCAGATGGGACGCTCGTATGCGTGGAGGTTAAGACGATTACGGGATCGTGGGCGGAATATTCCGGGGTACAGCCGGAAGACAACATGACTTCTGGAAAGTTGGAGAGGTTTCGCCGCACCGCATCGCTCTATGCGGGGTTTCGGCATGAGCTTGTAGACGACGAGAGGGGGTGGAGGTTGGATGTGGTCGCCATTATAAAACAAAATGGCGGATACGAGATCCGCCATTACGAGAATGTTTGAGGTTGTGGGTCAGGCCGTGTGTTGCCAGAGCCGCTCAACGCCGTACTCAATGACGAGTGCGAGCATGATGGCGGCACCGACGACCGCGGCGGACTCTCCCCATTTCTCGGCATAGAAATTGCCGGTCAGGGACACGAGCTTACCGCCGATAAGGAAAATAGCGGCGATGACCGCATAAACCTCCGTCCGTGGGTGCTTCATAGGAACGTCCTTTCGTAGACGTGGCTCTCCAAACTATATATCATTTTCGCATATTTGTCAATATACGAAAAAAGCGGCTAGGTAAGTCGTCCCTTCTTCGGTACAATGAATATAATTTACGGACACATGCTTGAATCCCGATACGATTCGAACGAGGTGGAAGGGCGCATCTATAAACTTTGGGAGGCGTCGGGTTTTTTTAATCCCGAAACGTGCATTGCGAAGGGTGTGACAAAAAAAACCGCGAAACCGTTTACCATCGTGCTCCCGCCGCCGAACGTCACCGGTACTCTCCATATGGGTCATGCCGCGATGCTCGTCATTGAAGACATTATGGCGCGGTACTGGCGGATGAAAGGGAGGCGCACGCTGTGGCTTCCAGGCACCGACCACGCTGCGATTGCTACGCAGTCCAAAGTAGAATCACTCATATATAAGAAGGAGGAGAAGACGCGGCATGACCTTGGGCGGGAAGAGTTTCTAAAACGCGTAAAGCAATTCGCGGCGGAGAGCCATGACATCATCGTGAACCAGGTCCGGCGGATGGGCGCCTCGGTGGACTGGAGCCGCGAGGCGTACACTCTGGATGAAACGCGCGAAGAGGCCGTCAAAACCGCCTTCAAGCGGATGTACGACATGAGCCTCATCTATCGGGGCGCGCGTATTGTGAACTGGGGATCCGAAGCTTCAGACGACTGTCTCGGACGATGAGATTGAGTGGATAGAGGAAACCGTCCCGCTCTACTACCTGAAATATGGCCTGTTCACTATCGCAACTGCGCGCCCAGAAACAAAGTTTGGAGACAAATATATCGTGGTGCACCCCAAAGACAAGCGGTACGCGAAGTACAAGGACGGGGAGCAATTCACGCTTGAATGGATTAACGGACCGGTCACCGCAACCGTCATTAAAGATGCGGTGATGGATATGGAGTTCGGAACAGGCGCCATGACCATCACGCCCTGGCACGACGCAACCGACTTTGATATTGCGGAACGGCGTGAGTTGGAACGCGAGCAGATTATCGATGAGCGAGGGAAGCTCCTTCCTATCGCGGGCGAGTTTACGGGGCTCCCCATCAAGAAAGCGCGCACGGCTATCGTGGAAAAATTGAAGGCGAAGGGCCTCCTAGTGAAGACGGAAGAGGGATATCGCCACCGCATCGCAACCTCGAGTCGCGGCGGGGGACAGATAGAGCCGCAGATTAAGGAGCAATGGTTCGTGGATGTGAACAGGGAATTCAAAATTCCTTATTCGAATATTAACGGGATAAAAACAGGGAGTGTGACGACGCTCAAGAACCTTATGCGCCGCGCAGTGAAGAGTGGGCAGATAAAAATAGTCCCGAAGCGTTTTGAAAAGATATATTTCCACTGGATAGAAAATCTCCGCGATTGGTGCATCTCGCGCCAGATCTGGTTCGGCCACCGCGTGCCTGTGTGGTATCGGGGTGAAGAAGTAAAGGTAGGGGACGCGCCGAAAGGAAATGATTGGACGCAGGACTCCGACACATTGGACACGTGGTTTTCGTCCGGCCTTTGGACATTCTCTACGCTGGGGTGGCCTAATGAAACAAGGGACCTTGCAACCTATCACCCGACGGATGTGCTTGAAACGGGATATGATATCCTCTTTTTCTGGGTTGCGAGGATGATTCTCATGTCAACGTGCCTTCTGGGAGATATTCCGTTTCGTGCCGTCTACCTTCACGGCCTCGTGCGCGATGAGAAGGGGAGGAAGATGTCAAAGACGTTGGATAACGCCATAGACCCGCTTGATATGATTCAAAAGTACAACGCGGACGCCACGCGCCTCTCACTCGTGGTGGGTGCTGCGCCGGGCAGTGACATTAAGCTGTCCGAAGACAAGGTACGAGGGTATCGCAATTTCACGACGAAGATATGGAATGTGGGGCGCTTCGTCTTGATGCACTACCGGCCGGAGTTTGAAAAGGCGAAAGGCGGTATCGCCGCGTCCGACCGGAAACATCTCGCGCATGTGAAAAAAGTGAAGAAGGAGGTTGCGAAGTATATTGAAGGGTATCAATTCCACCGTGCCGCCGAACACGCCTACCACTACCTTTGGCATACATTCGCGGATAAGGTGATTGAGGTAAAAAAAGGAACATTGAAGGGTGAAGATATAAAAAAAGCCGCCGCAGCATTCCGTCTTCTGGAAGCCATCCTTATGGAATGCCTTGTGATGCTCCACCCGTTCGTGCCGTTCGTCACCGAAGCGCTCTACGAGGAGCTCCATCGGAAAAAGCACGAGATGCTTATGATAACCCCATGGAAATAGCGAACGTATTTGTGGTGCTCGTCGCGGCATTCGCTCCCGCGCTCGTATGGCTTTTCTTCTTTCTCCGTGAGGACGCGGTGCATCCGGAGCCCCGGGCGCTCATTGCAAAGGTGTTCGCCGCGGGCGCGTTGGCAAGCGTGCCGACCTTTCTTGTACAAAGTTGGTTCGACGGGTTTCTGAAAGGGGAGTTCGTGGTACTCGTGATATTGCTCGCGTTCATTGAAGAACTATTCAAGTTCGGTGCGGCGTGGCTCGTGGTGCGCCGCGACAAGGCGTTCGACGAACCGTTGGATGCAATGATTTATATGGTAGCGGCCTCGCTCGGGTTTGCGACTGTAGAGAACATATTCATTACCGGGTCCGCCTACCCGCTTTCTGCATCTCTGGGCGTGTTGCTTGTTGCCGGGGGAGCACTTTCCACACTTACCTATCGGTTCTTGGGCGCCACACTTCTCCATGTGCTCGCGTCTTCGCTCCTCGGATACGCGTGGGCCATCGGATGGGCGAAGGGACGGCCGCTCCGTTTTGTCGCGGTAGGACTCCTTGTGGCGACCGTGGTGCACGCCGCGTTCAATTTCCTTATCTACCAATTCCAATACGAGAACCTCATTATTCCCACGCTTTTTCTCGTGCTCGCAGGATTTTTTGTGCTTGCGGACTTTGAGAAAGTGAAGAAATTGAGGGTTTAGTGGTATAACCCGGTACTACAACCCCAAGGCTATTACACAAGAGTAAACCAATGTCATTGAGAGTTGCGGCGGAGTTGTAGTACTGGGTATAATACGAACATGGCAGACCAAGAAAAGGACGAGAAAGATATTTTTGTGGAGCTCGCGAAGGTGAAGAGCGCTCCTGCGCCGTTGAAGCTGGAAGAAGACGAACCTGTGGCGCTCATGGAGAGCGACGACGCGGATGGTCAGCTTACGGTTGATGTGTATCAGGACGGCGATAATATCGTGGTGCAATCCACGGTGGCGGGAGTAAAGCCGGAAGACGTGGAAGTATCTATTACGCCCGAGTCGGTTTCCGTCCGTGGGAAACGCGCGCGGAGTACGGCGGTTGAGGAAAAGGACTACTTCTACCAAGAGTGTTTCTGGGGCAGTTTTTCTCGCTCCATCATCCTTCCTTATGAAGTTGACCCGGATAAATCCACCGCGACCATCAAAGAAGGTGTGCTTACGGTGAAAATGCCAAGATTGAATAGGCAGAAGGCAAAGAAGGTAAAGGTAAAAGGGAACGATTAAAAAAAGAGGCCCCGCAAAATGATGCGGGGCTTCTGGTTTGTTGCGGGACAGTGCTCATGCGGCGTGTGAGGGTTCCCTCTGAAATACGAAAAAATGACGAGGCGCCATTTGCATAATGGCTATCAAGTCCTTTCCATCGTTCAGCCATCCCTCGATCTCCCCAAGGTCACTTCGCGAGAACTGATAGTCGCAGTTCACGTGAGTGATCTCCGCGATGTGGCCGCAAAGAGTGCTCCAGAAATCATTCTGGTCCTTCACTCCATCGAGGTTTTCGATAGGAAAGTACCTTCCGATCTCGCAGAGCTTTCGGAGCGCGCTCAGTTCGCCAATCTCGTGGACATTTATGCCGCTGAGTAATTCCCGCCAATCCGTTTTGTGGTTCATGCGAACCTCCCTTCTGGTGGCGGTGATTGTGGGTTACTGATTGGTACGGTATCACGCGGCGCACTCTAAAACAAGCGCTTGGCGGCCCTGGAAAACTGATTTCCGCGGTCAAACTCGTTTTTGAACTTCTCAAAACTCGCGGCTCCCGGTGAAAAAAGTACGGTAGCGCTTTGTTTTTTACTGGTGGTCCTCAATTCCTTCGTGAGCGCGGTGAGGAGGGAGGGGAGATCCTCAAATGATTGTGGAATAGCGCCTTTGAAGAAGCGGATACGGTCAAGCTCTTTTAAGAGTTTTTTTGTGGCGGTTCCGGAAAGAAAAAATGTGCGTGCGGGAGCGCTCGTTTGTTTTATAACGTTCGCGAGACCCCGAAATTCAAGTTTCTTGTCGGTGCCGCCGGTAATGAGATAGGTTTCGTTTCCGCCGAAACGGCGGAGCGCTGCAATGGTTGCGTCCGGCGAAGTGCCCGCCGAATCGTTTATTACCAAAACCCCCTTTCTTCGAATAACGATTTCCTGACGATAAGGGACGGAAGGGAGTGTGGGTACGCGCGCGAGAATCGTGCGCCATTCCGTTCCTGAAAGGCGCGTGGCGAGCATCGCGGCGAGGAGATTTTCTAAATTGTGCATACCCCACGTGCGAATGAACGCCGTAACCATCGCGGGTCCGGTTACCATTTCCACCACTCCTGCCTCACGGAAGATAAGCGTTCCGTTCTTACAGAAGAGTCCTTGTGCGTGAGCGGGAAGCGGGTTTGTGGAGAAGAAATAAATCCGCCCGCGCGGCTTCATCTTTAACAGGAATGGGGTCCAACGGTTTTCTGCATTTAACACGAGCGCTTGCGCGGGATTCTGATTCTTGAATATGAGTGCCTTTGCCCGTGCGTATTCCTCGATGGTACGATAGCGGTTCAGGTGGTCCGGATAGATGTTTGTGATTATGGCGACGTCGGCTGCCCGCTTTGCGCTCTCCACGCGTTCAAGCTGCCATGAGGAAAGTTCAAGGACCGCGGGGGTTTCGGGGTGACGGATAAGGCGATCCAAGTCCTCAAGAAGTGGACGCTCCGGAATATTTCCTGCCGCTGCAACCCCTCGCGAGCCGGCGCGAAGAAAATGAGCTATCCAATTTGTGGTGGTGGTCTTTCCTCGGGTCCCGGTTACTGCAATGACGGGATTTGGTGCGAGGTCAAAAAAAATTCCTGCATCATTCGTTATTTGTTTCCCCGCACGGTGCGCTATTTTTAGAAATTTACTTTCCCGCGGTACCGCAGGATTTACGACGATAACGTCATGGGTTCGGAAGTCCGTTTCGCGGTGACCGCCGAGCGCCATCCGAATTTTTTTTGCCGTGTCGCCAAGCGTTTTCAAGGAAGGTCCAAGTTCGCGCTTGTTTCGCAGGTCGGTTACGGCGACTTTTGCACCATGTTTTACCAACCATTTTGCGGTCGCTATCCCTCCGCCGAGGCTCCCCAGCCCCATTACCAGCACTTTTTTATTGTGGAATTCCATCCCGTTAGAAATAGCCGCGCCAGCGGTCCTCACAGGACTCGCGACTCCGTTGCGAGCGCGATTTCTAACGGGATCCATCGCGCCCATTATGGGCGCTTTTTCGGAGTTTCTCAAACAAAAACCCCGCGAGTGCGGGGCGAAGGTTGTCGGACTATTCTTCTTCGTGCGTTTCTTTAGCGACGTCGGACAACCCACCCTCCTGCGTTTCTTCGGGGTTGGACTGTGAGCGGACGTCTATTTTCCATCCCGTAAGTTTTGCGGCGAGGCGGACATTCTGACCGCCCTTTCCTATCGCAAGGGAAAGCTGGTCTTCAGCAACGAGGACGCGCGCCTCGCGGCGGTCCGAAACCTCAACGAGCTTCACCTTTGCGGGTGAAAGCGCATTGCCGATGAATTTTTCCGCATTGTCCGACCATTCAATGATGTCTATCTTCTCGTTCCCGAGTTCATTCGTTACCGCCATGACGCGTGTACCGCGCTGACCCACGGCGGATCCCACGGGGTCCACCCCTTCTTCTTTTGATGCAACCGCCACTTTCGTGCGGCTTCCCGCTTCACGCGCGATGGCTTTTATTTCCACTACACCTTCCGAAATTTCGGGGACTTCAAGCGCAAAAAGTTTTTTTACGAACTCCGGGTGACTCCGTGAAAGTACGATGCCCGGTCTGCGCGCGTCGTCCTGTACCGCAAGGACGTAGAAGCGAAGGCGTTCGCCGATACGATAGTGTTCACCGGGGATGGACTCCGTGTGGAACATGAGGCCGATGGCGCGGCCAAGGTCAATGTAGATATTGCCACGCTCAAAGCGCTGTACAACGCCGGAGACGATTGTTCCTTCCTTGTCTGCGAATTCCTCGCGCACCGAGGCACGCTCGGCCTCACGCAGGCTCTGGAGCACTACTTGCTTTGCGGTCTGCGCTGCGATGCGTCCGAATGATTCTTGTATTTCGAGTGGAAACTCCACCTCTTCGCCCACTGTGACGTCTGGGTTTATTTTCTGGGCTTCCTCAAGAAAAAGATGACGGTCCGAGTTGTAGCGGGGGAGAAGCTCTTCTTCCGCTTCCGTGAGCGGCACTTCCTTTTGGGAGGATTCCGATTCTTCTTCGGAAACAATCCTTACCTCCGAAGGATCCACGACGGTTTTCACTTGTGCGAATTTCAAAGCGCCGGTCTTTACATCCAACTTCGCGCGGATGACCTCCGTTCGCTTTCGGTATTCTTTTTTGTACGCTGCGGCAATCGCGGTTTCAATGGCCTCCATCACGCGTTCCGGCGGGATGCCTTTTTCGGAGGCTATTTGCTGGATTGCGGTGCCGAGCGCCTTAATGTCCATCATGGGTAAAATTTTATCCGCTCTTTTGGAGCGGATCAGTCAACGTGGATGAGTATACCACAGCGGAGCGCACTGTCAAACAAATCATATCCCGAGCGTACCGTCGGCACGGAGCGGGAAACGTTTCTTTCTCAAATGTGCGAAGTATCCCGCGACACCTATCATCGCTGCGTTGTCGGTATTGTATTTGAAAGAGGGAGCGAAGAAACCTGCGGAGAGCTCACGGCTTGTGGACGCAAGATGCTCGCGGAGAAAACGGTTCGCCGCAACGCCGCCGGAGAGTAACACGGTATGTGCGCCGAACTCCTGCACCGCGCGCGCGGTTTTTGCGGTAAGCACATCGGTCGCCGCTTCCTGGAACGATGCGGCTACGTCTGCCCTCGGCGTTTTTGGATTGTCGCGCAGATAGTAGAGAACGGAGGTTTTGAGGCCGGAAAAGCTGAAGTCGTAATTTTTGTCGTGGAGCATGGGACGAGGGAACGGAATCGCATCCGGATTCCCCTCTGCCGCACAGCGTTCCACTTCAGGCCCCCCAGGATAGGGGAGGTTCAAAATGCGTGCCACTTTATCGAAGGCCTCGCCGACCGCGTCATCGCGTGTTTCCCCGAGCATGCGCCACTTGGTGAGCGAGTCCATCTTAATGAGGATAGTGTGGCCGCCCGAGACGATGAGGGCGATAGCTGGCCACCGCAAAGGTGTTCGGGACTTGGTGAGGAGAAAGCTGCAGAGATGTCCCTCCAAGTGGTTTGTGCCAACAAGCGTGGCATTTGGGAAATATTCATTTTTAAGTGTTTCCGCGAAATTGATTCCGGTCCAAAGCGCCGGTTCAAGGCCTGGCCCCACCGTGACCGCGATAATGTCCGGCGCGTAGCGTTCCGGACGTGGGACTAATTCCTTGAAAAGGATGGGAAGATTTTTGATATGTTCCCGTTTCGCGAGGTTTGGTACTACTCCGCCGAAGGGGGCATGGATGGCGATTTGGGAAGCGACGAGATTTTTCACGACACGAATTTTCGGTGCGCGTGTTCCGCCCCACACTTCAAGAAGCGCGAGGGCAGTTTCGTCGCAGGAGGTTTCTATCGCAAGTATTTTCATTTCAGCATTTATTGACAAAAGGGTTGGTTTATTGCTAAGGTGTGTTCCACGAGTTCATTCACAATCTATCACACTTTCCTTCGGAGGTCGTATGAAATTTTCCTGGTCGTCCGTATGGCACGGCATGTGGTATGTGCTTTCATCCCTCTTCGTCGTTGCGTTTTTTGTCATCACGTACCCGAACGGATTCGTGGTGATAGGATGGACCGCATTCTATTCGCTCTGGTGGTTCGGATTCGGAGTTCTCATTGCTCCCCTCGTCATTCTCGTGCTTCCTTATCTAGGGCGCGCGAGCGAATGGGAGGCAGAACGCGTGAGGGTGAAATGGCTCTCACGTTTGCTCTCTAGATTCAGTCAGCGTACGGAGACGCGGACGAAATGTGTTGCTGTGTTTCTGATGCGAAATGTCATCGCGCTTGAATACTTTGTGGTGAATGAATGCGCGAAGATCCACCATACGAGCGCTGGGACACGTGACCGCATGTTTCTTGACCATATCACAAATGTTACCACGCGTGTGCTTCGCAGGAACGGCTCACTCACGGCGGAGAAGGAGGTCATATGGCGGCACTGAAGCTGGTCGGCATGCTCGTAATCTCCCCGCTTTTCCGGTCGCTTGTAGCTCTGACGGTAGCGGTGAGCGTGACTTTCGCGGTGCCATTCGGTGTGCTCATATTTTGTTATTTCAGAAGGGGATAATCTCCCCACGCGCGCCCACACTTCACGGGCGCGCATTTTGTTATATAATAGGCGCATGATACAGCCTCTTTTTTTGTTCAATGACTGGGCACTTCTTATCCTGCGGGTGGCGCTCGGCGTCATTCTCGTGGCGCACGGGTACCCCAAGTTCCGTGACCTGAAGGGTACCGCGGCATGGATGGGTTCTGTGGGGCTCCGCCCCGGCATCGCGTTCGCGCTCGTTGCGGCCGTTCTTGAAGTGTTCGGAGGACTTGCGCTTATCATGGGACTTCTCACCCAGCTCGTTGCAGTTCTGGTGGCGGTGCAGCTCCTCGTTGCTATGTTAAAGGTGAATTGGACGAAGGGACTCGTGGGAGGGTACGAGTTCGACCTTATATTGTTTGCCGCCGCGGCGCTTCTCGCAACGACGGGAGGAGGACTTTTCGGTTTAGACAGCACGTTTGGCATTTTCGTGTACTAACGCGCGCGCATTCTAATGTATGAGCCGGTTCTATGAAATATTGCCGGGCGCACTTTCGTGGAGCACCCTTTTGGTTCTCCTTGTGTTCTCGTTCCAATTTCCCGCGGTGGTCGCGATGTTCGTGGTGCTCTTCGACCTCTACTGGCTTTTGAAGACCATATATCTCTTTTTCCACCTTCGTTACTCTTTTGTACGAATGAGACGTACGCTCGCAAAAGATTGGAGTGCGGAGATGAAATTGCTCGATCGAGGGAAAACAGCATGGGCGAAGGGGGAAGATACTTATCATCTGGTGGTGCTCACAATGTATGAGGAACCTTTCTCACTTGTACGGGAAACGGTGGAGGCGCTTTCCCGCACGCGATACGGCAGGGAACGTATGTTTGTGGTGCTCGCGACAGAGGAGCGGGGAGGTGATGAGGATAAAAAGACCGCCGAAGCGGTTGCGCGGGAGTTTGGGAGCGCATTTGCTGGTTTTCATATAGCACGGCATCCCTCCGGCATTCCCGGTGAACTTCCCGGGAAAGGTTCCAACGAAACGTGGGCTGCGAAAGAAACAGTGAGAACTTTCATCGATGCACGGGGAATTCCCTACGAGCATGTTATGGTTTCGGTTTTTGATATTGATACGCGCCCAGGGCCCGATTATTTCGGCGTGTTAACCCATCACTTCCTCACGGAACCGAAACCGCTCCGCGCGAGCTACCAACCCATACCGCTTTTTACGAACAATCTTCACCGTGCGCCCGTATTCGCCCGTCTCATCGGCTTCACAACCACTTTTTGGAATTTCATGCAGCAATCTCGCCATGAACAGCTCGTTACTTTTTCCTCACACTCCATCCCTCTCTCCGCGCTTTCGGAGATCGGCTATTGGCACACCGGCATCGTTTCCGAAGATTCGCGTATTTTCTTCCAATGCCTTTCGCATTACAAGGGAGATTGGCGGACCGTTCCGCTTTTTTATCCGGTTACTATGGATGCGGTGGAGGGAGAAAATTTCCCCCGCGCGCTCATAAACCTCTACAAACAACAGCGGCGGTGGGCATGGGGCATTGAAAATATTCCGTATCTCCTTGGCGAATTCGCGAAGCGTGATGAGCTTCCCACGCGTACGAAGCTTTTTTGGAGTTTCAACCTTTTGGAAGGGTTCTATACCTGGGCAACATCGTCATTCATCATATTTTTCTTCGGCTGGTTTCCACTCATTCTTGGTGGGCGCGATTTCAATGCGACCGTGCTCTCGTATAATCTCCCCGTGGTGACCGGAACGCTTATCAATATGAGCGTGCTTGGCATCGTAATCTTCGCGATACTTTCCGCCACGCTTCTTTCTCCCCGCCTCGCGTGGGAACGGAAGAACGCCTGGGCGTCACTTCTCTATGTGGTGCAGTGGTTTCTGCTGCCTCTCACGCTTCTTGTGTGGAGCGGAGTTCCCGCACTTGAGGCGCAGACCCGTATGATGCTCGGGGGAAAATTTCGGCTCGGGTTTTGGCGTACGCCGAAAAAGAGAGAAGAATGAAGGAATTCATTACTCAAGCGCTTGTTTTGCGATGTGTGCCGAGGGGAAGCGACCGCGCGGTGGACCTTTTTACGCTCTGGTTGGGGCGTGTGGAAGCGCGTATGGTTGCGGGAAGGTCCATCGTTTCAAAATTCTCACCGCACTGTGACCCCCTGAACCTTCTTACGGTTCGTGTGGTAAAGAAGAAACGTTATACGCTTGCCGATGCGGTGACCATCGACCGTTTTCCCTCTGTGCGGCACTCTCCCCGTGCATTATCCGAAGGACTTGAGGCGCTCTTTGCGCTTCGCACGCTCGTACCAAAAGAGGAACCCGACCACCGCCTTTTTCATGAACTGCGCCGTGCGCTCGGAGAAGGGCGGCTTTCGGTGCGGGGAGCACTCGTGTTCCTCGGGTATGATCCCCGTGAGGCACATTGCGCCTATTGTCGGGGATCCGCCGTCCACGTTTTTGTTCCGGACGAGGGAATATTTTTCTGCCGTTCATGTTTCGCGGGAAGGAACGATAAGGTAGTATTATTCGTGTAATGGCATTGGAAGACCTTGAACGCAAACTTTTTGGTGCGCGTAAAAAAAATAAGGGGACAAAACCCATCGTCCCTCCCGTCCTCCCGGAGCCGCCCGAAGTTTCGGACGCCCCTCTTACACTCCAGGAGCGGATACGCCTCATCACGCGTTCGGTAGTGCTTGCGGTGGTCGCTGTCCTCGCGGTCTCCGCGGTGGTGGGAGGTACGCTCTATTTGTTTTTTTCCCGTGAAGCGTCGCGAGGCATCATTCTTACCATTGAAGCACCCGAAGAAGTGATGAGTGGGGTGCCTTTTGATCTCACGGTGAGCGCGGAGAACGAGATAGACGGAATCGTACGCGAGGCGAAGATAACGGTTCATCTTCCCGAGAACATAACGGCGCTCGGAGCTCTGAACGGCGGGAATGCGCTCGTAGAAGAATCCATCGGTGACATCGGAGGGCGATCGGTCGTGAAAAAAGTGTTCCGTCTCATTGCAGTCGGCGAGCCCGGCACGGAAAGAGAGATTGAGGCGTCCATTGACTACACATCCGGGGGCCGTAGCCGTTTCAAAACAGATGAACGCACCACGCTCTCACTCGGTGAACCCGCGATAAGAGTGACGACCAACATTCCCGACCGCGTCATCGGCAATTCCTCGTTTGAATTCAAGGTGGAATATGAGAACGTTTCTCCGTTCGATTTTATGGGAACGACCTTGGAGGTCCGGTACCCTTCGAACTTTGTATTTGAATCCGCAAGTTTACCTCCCGATTCGCTCAGTAATTACTGGCGGCTGGGTGCCTTGAACGCCCGCTCCAAAGGCACGCTCATCATTAAAGGTTCCATCGCTTCTACGGGAGAGACTGCAGCGGCATTTCCTATCGTCATCTCCGCAAACTTTTTTGGGAAGGATTACACGGTGCTCACGACCGATGCAGAAGTGGCGCTCGCGCCTTCGCCACTTGTGCTCTCGGCGACGGTGAATGGCGTGGAAACCTATGTCGCGCGTGCAGGAGATTTTCTCACCTACCTCATTCGTTATGAGAACCGCTCGGGCGTGGCGCTCGCGGATGTGGTGCTGAAAGCCGTGCTTGCGGGCGAAATGTATGAAACGGGTTCGGTGGGGACGCAAGGAAAAGTGGATCAAGGGAGCGTGACGTGGGACGCCACGAACGTTCCGGCGTTCCGGCTTTTGGATGCAGGGGCCTCCGGAGAAGTGGCGCTCTCAGTACCTTTGAAGTCCTCATTTCCTATCCGCCGCCTCTCGGACAAGAATTTTTCAGTGCGGCTCACCGTAACCGCGGAATCGCCGACCGTGCCTTCCTATCTTCAAGCCGACAAAACGAGTGCTACCACGATCGCTGAAACAAAACTTTCCGGCTCCACGAGCGTTGACGCAAAGGCGCTCTATCGCGATGCGGGAAGTGCGATTTTGAACGCCGGACCTTTTCCGCCGAAAGCGGGGACGGCCACCGAATACACTGTTCACTGGGTAGTGAAGAACTATGCGACTGACGTGGAGAAGGTGAAGATACGCGCAGCGCTTCCGCCCGAGGTGGAATGGACGGGAATGGTGAAAGCGAACGGCGACTCGGTGCCTCTTTTCGAGGAATCCACACGTGAGGTGGTGTGGACGATAGACAGGATATCCGCGGCAAAGGGCGTGGTGAACGCGCCTTTGGAAGCCATCTTCCAAGTTCGTGCGACGCCCACAAGCGGTCAGGTGGGGAATTTTCAAACGATTCTTTTCGGTACCTCGCTCGAAGCCGCCGATATGTGGACGGGACTCGCCCTTACATTCCGCGACGGCGCGCTTTCAACCGTGCTCGGCGACGACCCTACGGTGGCGCCTGACCAAGGGCACGTGGTACCGTAGAGCTATATGAAGAAAGTGAGTCCCGATATTTTTGAAAAAGTAGGCGCGCTCGCAAAGCGACGTGGGTTTTTATATCCGGGGAGTGAGATTTATGGTGGACTTGCGGGCACGTGGGATTATGGGCCGCTGGGAGTGGAGCTCAAACGTAACTTAAAGAACGAATTCTGGCGTTCAGTGGTGCAGTCGCGGGATGATGTGGTGGGGATTGATGCCGCCATCCTTATGCACCCGAAAGTATGGGAGGCCTCGGGTCATTTGGAATCGTTCTCCGATCCTCTCGTGGAGTGTAAGAAGTGCCACCACCGTTTCCGTGAGGATCAGATCTCGGACGCATGTCCCGATTGTGGAGGGAAAGCGTTCACCGCGCCGAAGCAGTTCAATTTGATGGTGGAAACGTATCTTGGTGTCGTGGAGGGAGAAAAACTCAAAACCTATCTCCGTGGGGAAATTACGCAGGGGGTTCATGTGAACTTCAAAAATGTGATGGATTCCACGCGCGTGAAATTTCCGTTCGGCGTAGCACAGATAGGGAAAGCATTTCGTAACGAGATAACTCCCGGGGGGCTTACGTTCCGCTCGCGCGAATTCGAACAGATGGAAGTTCAGTTCTATGTGGAGCCGAAGGACAAGGAATCCATGAAGTGGTTTGAATACTGGAAGAAGGAACGGATGGCGTGGTATCTCTCGCTCGGCATGGCGAAGAAGAACCTCCGTTTTGCGGACCATGAGAAAGGGAAGCTCGCGCATTATGCGCGTGCGGCGACGGACATTGAATACCAAGCAGGGGACGAATGGAAAGAAATGGAAGGCATCCACCACCGCGGTGATTTTGATGTGAGCCGCCACCAGAAATTCTCGGGCGTTGACCTCTCGTATTTCGATGAGGAAACGAAGGAACGGTATCTCCCCTACATTATTGAAACCTCGGGCGGCGTGGACCGCGCCGCGCTCTTTTTCCTTATGGATAGCTACCGCGAGGAGGAGGTGAAGGATGGGACGCGTACGGTTTTGAAACTCCATCCGAAACTCGCACCCTACAAGGCGGCGGTATTCCCGCTTCTCCAGAACAAGCCGGAATTGGTGAAGCTGGCGCGGAAGATTTACGACGAATTGAAGGCCGATACGATGGTCGCGTGGGACGACCGCGGAAACATTGGCAAGCGTTACCGTGCGCAGGACGAGGCGGGGACGCCCTTCTGTGTTACGGTGGACTTTGATTCGCTCGAGAATGACGACGTTACGGTCCGCGACCGCGACACGATGAAACAGGAACGGGTGAAAATGAAGGTGTTGGGGGAATATCTCAAAAAGCAGCTCCAGTAGGAGATATTTTTAGCATTGACATTATAGCATTTTATATGCTATAATTTAAGCACGAACATTAAAAACGGTTATCTGGGGCTTCCGGAAAATCTGGAAGTGAGGGATAGCCACACATAAGGAATATCGCTATGAAAAGCACGTTCAAACACGTTGCTGGTTCCCTCTCGCAGTTTTTCATTGATCTCGTGAACGAGGTGCAGGAAGAGCTCGGCGAGGCAGGCGACGAAGCGATCGAAAGGGCCTTCAAGAGCAAAAAGTTCATGAAGGAAACCGCAAAACTCATCGTCGCAGGCGCAAACGGAGCGAAGAAGCTTACGTTGAAGTCGCTCAAGCCCCTTACTGACGGCATTGAGATCGCCGCCGAGCTCTTCGCGAAGGACTCGTTCTGGAAACAGAACGGTCCTGTGAAGCTATACTTCTGGGACAACTTCACGAGCTGGATCCTCTCGGCCATGCCGGAGACCATCCCGGCGTTCCACGGGACGCTCGCGAAGTTTGAGCTCACCAGGTCCATGTACGACTCCGAGATCCTCTCCGAGCTTGGACAACCCATCCCGTTCACCATCGGCGAGTTTGCCGCCCTCATCCGCGACCTACTCACGAAGCAGCCGAAAGGGGAGGACGGCCTACTTCTCGCAAACGGCTATGTGAACATCTTCTATGTGAAACTGGACGATAAGCGCGTGGTGGCGGTGGATGTGTGTTGGGGCTCGGACGATCGCAGGTGGCGCTGCTACGCGCGCGCGTTGGGTGCGCGCGGCCGGTGGAGCGATGGCTACTGCGTGTTCTCTCGTAGCTGACCCTCCCATCTGATCTTTGGCTTTTTGCTTTTTATCTCAATCCCCGTTCCACAAGAGCGGGGATTTTTTGTATTATAGATGAGCAATTTTCAACATTGCTGCGGCTAAGGTTTCAGCAGAGAATTGCCAATGAAAAGAAGGAGGGTCAGCTAGTGTGGCGCGCTATCGTGTGAAGGCACGGAATTCGATACAGCTTAGAGAGTATTCAATAGGCGGTGGTTTGGGCGGCATGTCGCACGATAACGCGTGGTGACGGTGAATGTGAATTGGAACTCGGACGATCGCAAGTGGAACTGCAACGCGAACGATTTGGATGCGAACGACCGGTGGAACGATGGCAACTGCGTGTTCTCTCGACGCTTATCCTTCTTTACTCCCCAGTACGATACTGGGGAGTTCTTTTTTCGCTCACCCTTTTCCATCCTCCCAACATCATTCCTACCTCATGAATTTTTTCTGAGATGGCGACATATTTTCTAATGTCGAGTGCCCGGATTTCCCACGCGACTTGCAGAAAGAATTTCAGAGAATCCAGTTTTAATATGGCACACCCAATTTCAGACACTCGGTTTCTCGAATTGTAGACGGCAGCAAAAGAGTGGCTGATAATTTCAAGGAGTAATGTGTCAATCTTCGAGCCAAGTGTATAACGCGATGTCTTTGGTATGTGGGGGAGAAATTCCTGCCACAGCTTATACGCCGCCACCAATTTCTGAATTACCGGCAGTTGGACGCGTCGTGGGGGGGTTCCAAGGGACATATGTTTGAGAATATCACGAGCGTCGAGAATTTACTCGAAGCGTGGCGCGAGTTCCTGCGCGGCAAGTGCGGGAAGTTGGACGTTCAGGAATTCGGTCTCTGTCTCATGGACAACGTCCTCTCGCTCCACCGCGACCTTCTAGGCCGCACGTACCGCCACGGACCGTACCACGCATTCAATATCTCCGACCCTAAACCGAGAAGTATCCACAAGGCGACGGTCCGTGACCGCCTCCTCCACCATGCCGTTTATCGTGTGCTCTATCCATACTTTGACCGCACGTTCATCGCCGACTCCTTCTCCTGCCGCGTAGGGAAAGGGACGCACAAAGCCCTCAACCGATTCCGCGCGTTTGGGTACAAAGCGAGTTGTAATCATATCCGCACCTGCTGGGTTTTGAAGTGCGACATCAAAAAGTTCTTCGCGAGCATTAACCATGCAACGCTCTTCGGTATCCTTGCGCGGTCTGGTATCAACGAAAGAACACGGTGGCTGCTTCAAAGAATCATCGACAGCTTCCGTGCGGGAACGGTCGGCGTCGGCCTCCCGCTCGGCAACCTCACCTCCCAACTCCTCGTGAATGTCTACATGAACGAGTTTGACCAGTACGTGAAGCATACGCTCAAAGCACAATGCTATCTCCGCTACGCGGACGATTTTGTCGTTTTCTCCCCTGACCGTGTGTGGCTTGAGGGTCTTCTTCCTAAAATCAAAGCGTTTCTTGTGGAGCGTCTCAAGCTTGAGCTCCATCCTGACAAAGTTTCTCTCCGCACTCTCGCCTCGGGCGTAGACTTCCTCGGTTGGGTCCATTTTCCTGACCACCGCGTGCTTCGCACCGCGACGAAGCGGAAGATGCTCAGGCGAGTTACGGAGCGCCCCGCTACAGAAACGCTTCAGTCGTATAGAGGATTGCTTTCCCATGGGAACGCGAGAAAGCTTGAACGTACGCTATTCCTCGCATATCATGAGCACAATGCAAAAAACATTTGAGCGATTCCTTCTCCCGAACGGGGTGCGGGTCATCCTCGTGCCGAACGCACAGAGCTTGGCGACGACCGTTGCGGTTTTGGTTGAGGCGGGCTCCAAATATGAGACGAAGGAGCTGAACGGCATCTCACACTTCCTTGAGCATATGTGCTTCAAGGGAACCACGAAGCGGCCGCGCCCCATTGATATTGCCTCGGAGCTCGACGGGCTCGGCGCGGAGTACAACGCTTTCACCAGCCAGGAGTGGACGAGTTATTATGCGAAGGTGAAGAACGAATCGTTCCATCGCGCGCTCGATATCGTCGCGGACCTCTATCTCCACCCCACATTCAATACGGAGGAGATAGAAAAGGAGAAAGGCGTCATCGTTGAGGAAATAAATATGTATGAGGATTTGCCGCAGCGCCGCGTGGGCGAGTTCTTTATGGAACTGGTGTACGGCGACCAACCGGCGGGGTGGAGCATCGCGGGAGAAAAAGACGTGATTCGCCGCATCACGCGCGACGATTTTTTGAAATACCGCGGCGCGCACTATCTTCCGCAGGCGACGACGGTGGTCATCGCGGGCGGATTTGATGTTGAGAAAGCGAAGAAAGATGTACAAGCGCACTTCGGTATGATTGGCGAAGGGAAGAAAGATGCAAAGTCGAAGGTAATGGAAGAGCAGAGAGAACCTAAGGAGCTTATTCGTTTTAAGCAGGTTGACCAGACACACTTAGTGATGGGATTCCGCGCGTTCGATGTCAAAGACCCGCGGCGCTATGCACTTACGCTTCTCGCGGACATTTTGGGCGGCGGCATGGGTTCCCGCCTATTCCAACGGGTGCGGGAAGAGCTCGGCGCCGCGTATTATGTGCGCGCGGAGGCCGAGCTTTTTTCCGACCATGGACTTCTAACGATGTCTTCTGGCGTGACACACGAAAAACTTCGTGACGTTATTAAAGCGGGGCTCGAGGAATTCGCACGATTTACGAAAGAGCCCGTAAATATCGAGGATTTGGACCGCGCCAAGCGCCATGTGACGGGCCAGTTCGTGCTTTCGTTGGAAACCTCCGATACCCAAGGGTACTTCTATGGCGGGCAGGAGGTGATGGGGGTGCCGCTTCAGACCCCCGAGGAATATACCGCAAAGATCCAGGCGGTAACTGCGGAGGAAATACAGAAGGTGGCACAAGACCTTTTCAAAAACGACGCGTTGAACCTCGCTCTTATCGGGCCCTATAAGGATGTCTCGTTTCTTGATATATTGAAGGTGTAATGGAGCCAAATCGTTTTGAAGTAACCTGGCCCTCGCTCTGGCGCATAGCTATCTTCGCTGGCATTGTGCTCCTCCTTATCCTCGCGCGCGAGGTGATAGGGATGTTCATTATCGCGATCGTGATCGCGCTTGGACTTGATCCGTTCGTGAGTTTCCTCGAGCGCCACAAGGTGCCGCGTCTTCTCGGTACATCACTCGTGTTTGTCATCGGTATCCTCGTCTTGGGTGCCGTGGTATATCTCGTGCTTCCCATTATCATCTCCGAGCTCGGGAGTTTTATCGCGCATTTCAATGATTCGCTACGCGGACTCTTTAATGTAGGGTTGCCTCAAAGTGTTATCGCGAATGTGAGCGGCAGTTTGGAACAGGCACTCGCGTTTCTCTCTTCGTCGGACTTCTCCGTTACGGGCGCTATCGGTTCCGCATTTGAACGGTTGCTCTTTGTCATCGCGACGATTGTCATCTCCTTCTACCTTACCGTGGAGGAGAAGGGGACGGAGCGATTTTTGAAGGTCATTCTTCCCGACGCATACGAACGCGCATTTCTCTCCGTTTTCACGCGCTTCAAGGAGAAGATAAGGAACTGGTTCTCTGCGCAACTCGGCCTCTCGCTTGCGGTAGGCATTATCGTAGCGCTCGGACTTTGGCTCCTCGGGGTGCGCTATTACCTTGCGCTCGGTCTCCTTGCCGCAGTCTTTGAGATCGTGCCTATCATCGGGCCAATCATTACTGGCGTAGTCGGGTTCTTGATTGCAATCGGGGACTCGTGGACGTTGGGGTTCTACGCGCTTATCTTCTTCTTCCTTGTCCAGCAACTTGAGAATCATATTCTTACCCCCATCGTCATGGGACGCGCGGTCAAGGTGCATCCGGTGATGGTGGTAATGGCGCTTTTGGTTGGAGGTAATGTTGCGGGGTTCGCTGGGATACTTCTCTCGGTGCCTATCGCGGTCGCGGCACAGGAAGTGTTCAATTATCTTGCAGAGGAGAAGCGTAGCAGGGAAGGAATGGTGTAATGAGTAAAAAAGCATATCTCACGACGACGCTCCCTTATGTGAACGCGGCGCCGCACATCGGTTTTGCGCTGGAGCTTGTGCATGCGGACGTAATCGCGCGCTACCTCAAACTTCAAGGTTACGAGGTTTTTTTCAATACCGGCACCGATGAGCACGGAACGAAGATATACCAAAATGCGGTTGCAGAAGGGAAGGACCCACAAGCGTATGCGGACGAAAACGCTGAACATTTCAAAAAGTTGCTTATCGCACTCAATGTGGACCTTCAAAAAGGCCGCTTCATCCGTACCACCGATTCCGACCATATGGCGGCGGCACAAGAATTTTGGAGGCGGTGCGATGCGGCAGGCGACATCTACGAGGCAAAATACCGCGTGAAATATTGCACGGGGTGCGAATTGGAGAAAACGGAGTCGGAGTTGGAGAACGGCAAATGTCCCATTCATCCCAATCTCCCTATTGATGAACGCGAGGAAGAAAACTACTTTTTTAAATTTTCAAAATACCAGAAGCCGCTCCTAGAACTTTACGCGAAGTATCCGGATTTTGTGGTTCCTGATTTTCGCTTCAACGAGATAAAGCGGTTCGTGGAAGCGGGACTCTCCGATTTTTCCATCTCGCGCCTCAAAGAAAAGATGCCGTGGGGCGTGCCAGTACCGGATGATGCCGACCATGTAATGTATGTGTGGTTTGACGCGCTCGTAAACTACGTTTCCACGCTCGGGTGGCCGAACGACGAGAAAAATTTTGCGGAGTATTGGGGTACGAAAGAAGAGCCGAATGCAATTCAATTTGCGGGGAAGGACAATCTCCGTCAGCAATCCGCAATGTGGCAGGCGATGCTTCTTTCTGCCGGACTTCC
This sequence comes from Candidatus Brennerbacteria bacterium, assembly GCA_043799565.1. Lineage (GTDB taxonomy): Bacteria > Patescibacteriota > Minisyncoccia > UBA6257 > GWB1-50-10 > DYGI01. Next base: position 113,337 of record JAZDNP010000013.1, read on the forward strand.
TCCGTCGCGCCACATTGTGATTCATGGGTTCGTCACGGCGGACGGTGAGAAGATGTCAAAGAGCCGCGGCAACGTGATAGACCCGTTTGAGGTTGTCGAGAAGTACGGCGCGGACGCGCTCCGCTATTGGCTCACGCGCGAGATGAGCACATTTGAAGACGGCGATTTCACGTGGGAAAAATTCAAAGAATCGTATAATGCGAATCTTGCGAACGGTATCGGCAACCTTGCCGCGCGCATTATGAAGCTTGCGGAAGATAATCTCAAAAAAGCGCCCCCGCTTCTCAAATACGATTTTCGCGGTTCAATTGAACAGTTTGAAATTGGGAAAGCGACGAGTCATATATGGGACCTTATTCAAATGCTCGATAAACGTATCAACGACGAGGAGCCGTTTAAATTAATTAAAACAGACGATGAAAAAGGGGGTGCGCTTATCGAAGAGTTGGTGATGGAACTTAGTCGTATTGCCCAATTGCTTGCCCCCTTTCTTCCCGGGACGAGCGAAAAAATAATGGAAGCGATAAGAACGAACAAAAAACCAGAAACGCTTTTCCCTCGCATCTGATGGACTTTCCGTATCTCGACGCACATACCCACGCTCAGTTTCCCGCGTACGACGATGATCGCGATGCGGTTATGGCGCGTGCACGCGAAGCGGGGGTGCGGATGATAAACGTGGGAACGACGCGGAAAACTTCGGAGGCGGCGGTGGCGCTTGCGCACGCCTATCCCGACCTTTGTTTTGCGGTGGTAGGGGTTCATCCGAGCCATGCGTCAACTTCCGAATATGTGGACCCGAGCGAGCGGGCCGCGGGAGGCGAAGAACCCTTTGATGCCGAGCTCTATGCCAAACTCGCAAAAGACCCGAACGTGGTTGCGATAGGAGAATGCGGTTTGGATTATTTCCGTGTAAGTGACGAGGTGACGAAGCAAAAACAGCGGGACCTTTTCCTCGCCCATGCGCGGTTTGCAAAGGAATCGGGGAAACCGCTTATGATCCACTGCCGGTCCGCATTTCCAGACCTTTTAAAACTACTTACCGCGAATTACTCATTACTCAACACCGACAACCCCGGCATCATCCATTTTTTCACAGGCACTTCTGAAGAAGCGAGAGACCTCCTCGCACTCGGTTTTTCATTCACATTTGGTGGTGTCATTACGTTCACGCGTGACTATGACGAAATAATCAAAGCGATTCCGGTGGAGAAAATACTCTCCGAGACGGATGCGCCCTACGTAGCGCCCGTGCCGTATCGCGGCAAGAGGAACGAGCCCGCGTATGTGGTGGAGGTGGTAAAGAAACTCGCGGAGCTGAAAATCGTTTCCGTGAAAGAAATGGCGGGGCATATCCAAGGAAACGCGAAGCGGATTTTTGGGATATCTTGACGCCAATACCCGGAAGGATTTTACTGTAAGAAGTTCCATGAGCGTGCAGCCGTCGGGAGACGGAAGCGCAGATCGCGGTTGGCCAGTGCCCGATAAAAAGTCGCCCGCGTGGACGTATTCCATTGGGCGAGACCGTAGCAGGACGAAGGCGCGGGATCAGATACCTCGCGAGCGTAAACTGCTTTCCGATGTTGCGCTTGAGTAGCGTACACAAAAAAGCGCTGGAAGGATAGATCTAAACTCATCCTTTTGGAAACCTTTGGCGTTCAATCTCCGTGCCAGTTGACGCGGTCATACGGAGAGCCAGGGAATGGATCTGCGGCACGATACGAGCCCCACTCTCCGGAGTTGGGGCTCTTTTTATTTTCTTTCCAAAGTGGCGGAATGTCGGCTAGAATATGAAGAATATGTCATCGGAACGATTCGATTTTGAGGCGATAGAAAAAAAGTGGCAACGGATTTGGAAGGAGAGCCGTACCTACGAGCCGGATTTGGATAATGCAAAGAAGCCCTTCTATAACCTTATGATGTTCCCGTACCCTTCGGCGGAAGGGCTTCACGTGGGGAATATGTACGCATTTACCGGAGCAGACATCTATGGAAGAAAAAAGCGCATGGAAGGGTATGACGTATTTGAGCCCATCGGTTTGGATGGATTCGGCATCCACTCCGAAAACTATGCGTTGAAAATAAAAGCGCATCCCATGAAACAAGCGAAGGTTTCGGAGGCGCGGTTCTACGAGCAGCTTCACGGTATCGGGAATGGGTTCGCGTGGGAGGAGAAGGTGGAAACCTACGACCCGAAATATTACCGGTGGACGCAATGGGTTTTCATTCAGCTTTGGAAACACGGTCTCGCATACCGTAAGAAGCAGGAGGTGAACTGGTGCCCGAAGGACAAAACCGTGCTTGCGGACGAGCAGGTGGTGGGCGGGAAGTGCGAGCGGTGCGAAGCGGTGGTGGAACGGCGCGAGTTGGAACAATGGTTTTTCCGCATCACAAAATATGCTGACCGGCTCCTCGCCAATTTGGAGAAGATAGATTGGTCGGAGAAGGTGAAGATTGCGCAACGGAATTGGATAGGAAAAAGCGAAGGCGCGGCAATTCAATTTCCGATTCCCGATGAGCAATTGCCGGTTTCCCACGTCCAGATTTTCACCACGCGGCCCGACACGCTCTTCGGCGCAACGTTCCTCGTTGTCTCGCCCGAACTTGCGAAGCAATGGGCAGGCATGGGGTGGAAGATGTCGAAGGAGGTTACAAAATATGTGAAAGGAGCGCTCGAGCGGCGGAATAACGTGAACGAAGAGGCAAAAGAGAAAACAGGAGTGCCTGCCGGCATTTTCGTGGTGAATCCGGCGAACAAGGAAAAAATTCCCGTGTGGGTATCGGACTATGTGCTTTCGGGATATGGTACGGGCGCTATTATGGCGGTTCCTGCTCACGACGAGCGCGATCTTGAATTCGCGAAGAAATTTGATTTGCCGGTGAGCAACGCGCCGCTCGTGGAGAAAGATGAGGTGTTGAAAAAAGTTGGCGGAAAATACGAGACACAGTTCCGCCTCCGCGACTGGCTCATTTCGCGACAGCGCTACTGGGGAGTGCCGATACCGATGATATTCTGCGAGAAATGTGCCGCGGAAGGAAAAGGAGAACAAAAAGAAATGCCCGGCTGGCACGCCGCATCCGAGGAGGATCTTCCGGTGGAATTGCCGTATGTGGAGGACTTTCGTCCACAAGGAAAGGGAGAATCTCCGCTCGCATCGGCTCGGGATTTTTATGAAACGAAATGTCCGGGATGCGGAGGGAACGCACGGCGCGAAACAGATGTGTCCGACACCTTCCTTGATTCCGCATGGTATTACCTTCGTTATGCATCGGCGGATGACGGGGCACGTGCATGGAATCCTGCGCGGACGAAGAAATGGTTTCCGGTGAATCTCTACACCGGCGGTGCGGAGCACTCGGTACTCCATCTCCTTTATGTGCGGTTCATCGCGCTCGTATTCCATGACCTCGGCTTCCTCCACTTTGAGGAGCCGTTCCCAAAATTCCGTGCCCACGGGCTTCTTATCCGGGAAGGCGCGAAGATGTCCAAGTCGCGGGGGAATGTGGTGAACCCGGACGAATACATCAAAAAATATGGTGCAGACGTGCTCCGCATGTATCTCATGTTCCTCGCACCGTTTGAGCAGGGCGGCGATTTTCGCGACGCGAGCATCCAAGGTATCGTGCGGTTCGTGGAACGGGTGTGGCGCATATTTCGGTACGAGCCGATCGGAGAGCGAGAGCCACTTACCCGCCTGCTCCATAGAACGATAAAGAAGGTGACGGAGGACATTGAAGCACTCCAATATAACACCGCTATTTCGTCGCTTATGACGCTCTTAAATGAGATGGAGGCATCCGGGGCTTCTTCCGGAGTGCGTGAGAATTTTATGAAACTTCTCGCTCCTTTTGCGCCCCATCTTGCGGAGGAGCTGTGGAGCCAGTCGGAGCACGAAGGTTCTATCCATGTGGCGCTCTGGCCTTCGTATGACGAGTCGCTCATTACGGAAGACACTTTTCCGCTGGTGGTGCAGGTGGGCGGGAAACATCGCGCGACCATTCCTGCGAGTCGGGGTATAGTGAAAGAAGAGGCGGAAGAGCTCGCACGCTCGGATGTGAAGGTAAAAGTTGCGATGGGAGGGAAAAAAGCGAAGAAAGTAATCTACGTGGAAAACCGCCTCATAAATTTTGTGATGGAGTAAAGAAAAATATGAACTGGAAAGGGCTTATCGTTGTCGTGCTGGTGTTCCTCGTGATTTACGGGGTGTATTACCTTATTACGCAGGCGGATTTTTTCAATCTCCTTTCCATCCCCCGTATTTTTGATCCGTTCGCTACGTCAGCGCCGGTCACGCGCACCCCGCGACAAACGGTAACCCCGCGTACCAGCACGCCCATAGTGAGCGCACCCACGGTTCGCACGCCTACGCCCCCGGAAGGATTCATCGTGGACGACCTTTCACCTAATTTTGATAAAGTACGCATTGCTTCGGTGCGGCGTCCCGACAAATACGGTATTGGCGGTGAGTTTACTATTCGCGCTGAATCGTCGGTGTCGTCCGGCGTGGACGTGACAGGATGGGTGATACGTTCCTATCGCGGTTCCATTTTCATCAGCGGCGCGAATGCGGGTACGGCACCCGCAAATCATCCTCGCATCGTGATCCGCCCCAACACTTCCGCGGTGTTCTATGCGGCATGGAGTTCATACGTGAAGAATGTGGAACTGAATACGTGCACAGGATATCTAAACGAGCTTTACGCCGTCTCGCCGAAGCTTCCGAACAACTGTCCGCGGCCCGCGCGGAGCGAGCTGGTAAACTTTCCGGGTGAGTGCCAAAACTTCATCAATTCCCTTTCTTCTTGCGAGGTGCCGAGCCCTGCGGAGTTGAATCAGTTCTCGGTGAGTCGCGACGTGGCGTGTCGCGCGTTTTTGAATAATTTTACGTACGAGCGATGCGTTCAACGCTATAACTCGCTTTCCAATTTCTATTCATACGGATGGCGCGTGTGGATGGGAACGGAACTCAAATTTGACCCATATCACGACCGCCTCCTTCTTTTTGACGCGACAGGGAGGCTGGTGGACGAGTATATCTACTAGTTATCGGTGCCGCCCACGGAAAACCCCACGTGTGAGCGTGGGGAATCGACGGGCGGTCGGTTTTATTTCCGCTCCGCAAGCGTTACCCGCACGATAATCTCCTTTTCTTTCCTTAAGACCGTAAGTGCCACCTCCTCGTTCACGTTGGAGGTCTCAAGATAGTCCTGGATGCTTTTTTCGGCAGTTACCTTCTCGCCATTCCACGCGAGGACGATGTCGTGTTCCTTTATCCCCGCCTTTGCGGCCGGCGTGCCCGCCACCACCGCCGTATCGAATGAATGTTCACGCGTGACAAAGGCCCCATAAGGGACCGGGAGTCCCATTTTCTGCTGTAGATCTTCATTGATGGTGAGATAGCGGAGGCCGAGGAGTGGACGGCGAATACGCCCAAACTTTTTGAGGTCCTCAAGGTCACGCTTCGCGCTGTTTACCGGAACCGCAAATCCAATATTCTCTGCGCCTTGAATAGTCGCGGCGTTCACGCCAACCGCAAATCCACGGAGATTCACAAGTGGTCCGCCGGAATTTCCCACATTGATAGCCGCATCCGTTTGTATGAGTCCACGCATTTCCTGTGGCGGAGCAGAAGGGTCGGCTTGTGCCGTCACCGCGCGCGAGAGTCCAGACACGATTCCTTTGGAAACCGTGTTCCTAAGGATTCCTAGTACATTTCCGAACGCGAGCACCGGTTCCCCGAGTTTCAAAGTTGCGGAGTCACCGAGCGGAATGGTGGGGAGCATCGCGCGGGGATCTATCTTCATGATGGCAAGGTCGTTTACGGGGTCACTCGCCACCACATCGGCGTCGTAGGTGGTTCCGTCTCCCGCGGTCACCGAGTAACGTACGCCCGATTCGGCAATGACATGTTTATTTGTGAGAATGAACCCGCGAGGGTCCACAATAAATCCGGAACCACCGCCTATCTGAACCATGCCGTGTGCGTCTATTTTGTCAGCAGGGATAGTGCGCACGCGAGCTCCTTTTTTCCCGTGATGCGCGGTGAGTTTTGCGAGGTCGGACGCGACGGCGTCGGCCGATTTTGTGACCGCGATGGAGACCACCGCCGGCATTACCCGCTCCACAATCTTTACGACCCGCCCGTGTGTGTTCCACATATCTTTTATAGTATCAGAACTGGCAGGTTTTTCCGATAAAAAACACCCCCGACCGAGGTCAGGGGTGGTAAATCCACTAAAGGATTATCGGCGGCGGCGAGCCTTCTTTGCCTTCTTCCGGGGCTTCGCCTTCTTTGCCGCTGCTTTCTTTCTCTTTTTTGCCATTGTTTCAGTAGTTACTTTATATTTGCAAAATGAGTGTTGGGCTGTCGACCGTCAACCTCGCTCATTCGTCTTACTCCTACTGCATTCATTATAGACGAAAATTTTTCTCAGAACTGTGGATAACTTTGTTTTTTGGGATTAAAATTCCGCGCAGGTTTTCTTGTGACATGAAATTTTCTGTGCGGAGGGTGGAGGATTCGAACCTCCGAGACCCTTTCGGGTCTACCGCATTTCAAGTGCGGCGCATTAGACCACTCTGCCAACCCTCCCTGCTCGTGAGTGTACGGAAAATACGAATTGATTCAAGTCCTGCGAAGTTCCCGCTTCCATTTCTCGATGAATGGCGTTGTTGAAGGGTCAATGCCGCGCGCACGGGCAATATAATATGCCGTCCAGTTCGCAAGTGTTATGGAGCGGAACACGCGCTCCCATATGTTTGCGCCCACGAGCGTGAGCGGAGAAATTATTATTTCCTTTTCTCTGCATGTTCGTGAAAAAAGTGCCAAACGTTGCTGCACTCGCGGGTCATCTTCCGAATCGGAGAGTGTGATGCACGCTATGTGCGCGGTGGGAGCATTTTCAAAGCCCTCTATTTCGTTATGCCCCGCTTCGGGGAAACAGTTTGCGAACGCTTGGACCTTTGCGGTCTCGTTCATCACTACCTTCCAGTAATATGCGAGACCACCTATACGGCGCGAGGCGTAGATGAGCGGTGTCATGCCGTTCAGGCGCTCGGCAAGTGCCTTACCTTCCGTCTTAATTGACTCGGGGATTGAAATTGCGGCCACTTTGGCGGATGCTCCTGCATCGCCCATAAGCGCGAGAAGCGCCTTTACGCTGTACCCTATCGCAAGGCGCGGGGGAAGGTTATGCTCGGGGATTTCTATCGTGGGAATCTCCTCGCGGCGCGCTTCTTCAAGCAATATTCCTCCACTTGTGATTATGGCAACGTGCCTCTGTTTCTCGCGGACGGCCCGGAACGCATCCAGCGCTTCCTCGGTATTACCGGAATATGAACTTATAACGAAAAGAGTGTCGTTCCCGATGTGGGGAGGAAATCCGAAATCGGCGTGGACGGCAATGTCCCGTGCGGGAAGCACGGAGCGGAGAAGATC